>CAZLXW010000006.1:0-94400 GCA_964563505.1 uncultured Eubacteriales bacterium | reverse complement strand
TTGATCTTCCATCATATAAAAACTCCTTCGCAGTCATTGTTTTTTTTAACTATTATATGATACTTGTTTTAGATTGATTTGTCAATTTCTTATAAAGAGTTTTACTTGTTCAAGTGATACAGCAATGCTATAATTAATTTCATAAGAAGATTCAGCAGATTCATAATAAACTGAAAAGTTGGTGGTTATATGACGAATAATAAATTGATACGAAAATCATTACCATATATTATTGGCCTTATCATATTTTTAATACTAAGCATGGTAGCGGATAGTCAAATAGCAAAGAATCAAGATTCAGAACGGCTAAAAGTAGCAGGTCGATACTCAGCCTTTCAGTATGAGCTAACGAGTATACTTGATCGTGAAGTTACCTTGATGAAAGGAATTATTACATTACTAAGTTATAAGAAAATGCAAATTTCAGATGAAGAGATATATGGATATATTGACTCCCTTATCACGGAACAACAAAAACTCATTCGAAATATAAGTATCTTAGAAGATACAACGATTCGTTGGGCATATCCGGTAGAAACCGAACAAGGTGCCATTGGTATTGATTTGGCAACGGTTGATGGACAAAAACGAGGCGTACTGACAGTAAAAGAGGAAGCTAGGAATTATTTTCAGGGACCGGTAAATTTGGTTCAAGGTGGCCAAGGATATATTATACGACTACCTATTTTACATGAAGACCAATCCTACTGGGGCCAACTAAGTCTTGTCATTGATCGAGAGGAATATATCGATCAGATTCAACGCATTGCCATGATAAATGATATTCGCGTTCATATTGTTTCCAAGTTAGATCGTTCAATTGTATATGAGGACTTAACTGTATTGGAAGAAAAACCTTTAGTCTTTGAATTGGAAACGGATCGGATGTCTTTAGATATTTATGTTGTTCCCATGAAAGGGTGGAACGATAACACACTGACCTTACTAGCAGGTTTTATTATTAGTTTGCTGGTAAGCGTTGCTATAGGTGTTGGCATTTGGTATAATCTTCAAGCGACTAAAAAACTTGAAAAGATGGCGAATAGAGATTTTCTAACAGGCATGTATAACCGACATTTTTTTGACGAATATATTAGTATTGTTATTGGCGAAGCACGACGGACAAAAGAAGACATCGGTTTTGTCATTATGGATTTGAATAATTTCAAAGCGATTAATGATACGTATGGTCATTTGATTGGCGATGAAGTATTGAAAAAAACGGCACGTGTGCTTAATGAACATTGTAGAAGTAAAGATGTTGTTTTTCGAATAGGTGGCGATGAGTTCTTAATCATTTTACCAAATATTGCAGCACATAAGGTCATCAAAGAATTTATTAAGCGCATTGAAGAGTCTTTTGAGGATGAATTTATGTTTGGTCAACAATCCATTCGGATTTCTCCGGCCATAGGCTATGGATTGTATCCTGAAGATGGTTTGGACGTAGATTCAGTAACACGTGCAGCAGATGAAAGAATGTATGCAAATAAAAGCGAATACAAACAAGAAGCGAGAAAGGGACTAGAATGATGTATGATATTATAATTGTTGGAGCAGGAGCTGCAGGAGTGTTCTGTTCACATGAGTTAGTCAAAAATTCACCAAACAAGAAAATATTGATGTTAGAAAAAGGGCGTCCACTCGATCAAAGAAGTTGTCCTAAAAAAACACATGGAGTCAAAGAATGTAAGTGTAAGACATGTTCAATCATGGAAGGATTCTATGGTGCAGGTGGTTTTTCGGATGGAAAGTATAATATAACTAATAATTTTGGTGGTGATTTATATGAGTACATTGGAGCGGAAGAAGCACTCGAACTTATGTGGGAAGTCGATCGCATTAATTTAAGTATGGGTGGAGAAGATGCAAAACTCTATTCAACAGCGAATGGAGATCTAAAGCGAAAAGCATTAAGACATGATTTACACTTATTGGATGCAAAAGTACGTCACTTAGGAACTGACCGAAATTTAGTTATTGCATCGAATATGTATGATTACATTAAAGATAAAATGGATATTCGATTCAACAACGAAGTTGTCAATTTGGAAAAGATAGATGATCACTTCATCGTAGAGACCAATCAAGATACATTTAAGGGTAAAAAACTAATTGTAGCAACGGGACGAACAGGTTCTAGCTGGATTGGAAAACTTTGCGAAAAGTTCAATATAGCGACAACAAACAATCGTGTGGATATTGGGGTGCGGGTTGAATTACCGGCTTTGATCTTTAAACATATCACGGATGATGTTTATGAAAGTAAAATTGTATATAAAACAGAAAAATATAATGACTTGGTGCGAACGTTTTGTATGAACCCATATGGAGAAGTTGTTACGGAAAACTATGGGGATATTGTTACAGTAAATGGTCATAGTTATGCAGATCCGAAACTTCATACCGAGAATACGAATTTTGCGCTATTGGTTACAAATCGATTTACGGAGCCCTTTAAGAATAGTAATGAGTATGGAGAGTCGATAGCACGATTAAGTAATATGCTGGGTGGTGGTGTGCTTATGCAAAGATTTGGAGACCTTATAAAAGGGCGTCGCAGTAGTGAACGACGTATGCGAAAGTGCTTTACACGTCCTACAATGGATGCAACACCGGGAGATTTAAGCTTGGTTATTCCCAAGCGTCAGCTAGACGATATCATCGAGATGATTTACGCCTTAGATAAGATTGCTCCGGGAACAGCAAATGAAGATACCTTATTATATGGTGTTGAAGTAAAGTTTTATAATTCGAATGTACAGGTGAACCAAAATTTAGAAACATCTGTAAAAGGTTTATATGTTTTGGGTGATTGTTCAGGAGTAACGCACTCCTTATCTCAAGCTGCGGCGAGTGGCATTCACGTGGCGCGTATTTTAGCAAAGGAGGGTCTTGATGATTGAAGTAGTTGATTTTTCTAAAGTCTACCGATTAGGAAAAAAACAACGCAGTGAACTTAAAACACAAGATAAGACAAAAAAAGCAGTGGATCATATTAGTTTTAAAGCACATGATGGAGAGATATTTGGCTTGTTAGGACCCAATGGTGCAGGTAAAACAACAACCCTAAGAACCCTATCAACATTAATCAAGCCAACAAAAGGCACATTGATAGTTCAAGGGATTGATGTTACCAAAGATGAAAAAGAAGTTCGGAGAAAAATTGGATTTTTAACAAATGAATTGAAGTTGGATAAACATTTTACACCCGCCTATACGGTGGAATATTTTGGACAACTTCATGGAATGAAAAAAGAAATGATTAAGAAACGACGTCAAGAACTCTTTGATTATTTTGATATTACAGAATTTCAGCAAAAGAAAATTGCCGAATTATCAACCGGAATGATCCAAAAACTATCACTTGTAGTAAGTTTGATCCATGATCCAGAAGTGGTTATTTTTGATGAACCCACCAATGGATTGGATATTATCACCGCAAAAGCTGTGACAGATTATCTTCAACACTTAAAAGCAAGTGGCAAACTTATCATTATTTCGACGCATATAATGAATGTTGCAGAAAAACTCTGTGATCGGATTGGTATTATTATTGAAGGAAAGCTTGTGGCAAAAGGCCATATTGAAGAAATCTGCGCTGAACTTGAAGCATCCAATTTGGAAGATGCCTTTTTTAAATTATATCAAACGCATCATACAGATGTAATGAAAGGGGCCATATAAATGTTGCTTGTTGTTATAAAAAAAGAACTGTTACGTGTTTTTACTGATCGCAGGCTTGTATTTTCAGCATTTATCTTACCGGCACTCAGTATTTTTATCCTATATTCTTTGATGGGAAGAATGATTGGAAATATGGCGGAATCTATTGACGAACATGTACCTTTGGTCAAAGTTGCCAATGCACCGGAATCGTTCAAAACACATATTGAGGCTGAAGCTGTTCAAGTAGAATATATTGATTCTACAGTGATGGATACGACAAAGGTTGAAATTTTGGAAGGAGATACAGAATTATTCATTGTTTTTCCGGATATATTTGAAGCCAATATTGAAGCCTATGAAGTAGCAACAAAACCAGATGTTGATTTGTTTTATAATCCGTCGAAGGAATATTCCCAATCCGCAAAAAATTTGCTTGAATATACGATTTTACCTGAGTATGAAGAGACCTTATTGACGGAACGATTTGGTGGAATTGCTGCCTTTACAGCCTTTACAATCAATCAAGAAAATCAAGAAGCTAAAATTGTTGAAGCCGGCAAAGAGGTAGGTTTTGGCTTGTCCTTTATGATGCCCATGCTTTTAAATATTATGCTGTTTGCAGGAGCGATGGGCATTGGAATTGACGTGATTGCAGGAGAAAAAGAGCGTGGAACGATGGCGACCATGTTGCTGACACCGGTTAATCGGGAAACGATTGCCATGGGAAAAGTTTTGAGCCTAGGTATTGTTGCTGTTATCAGTGCTTTATGCACCTTTGGAGCGATTATTGCGTCACTTCCCAATGCAGCGAATCTATTAGCTGCAGGGAATGAAGTATCATTGGCGGGGCTTGCTTTTTCGCCCATGGACTATATCATGCTCTTAGTTATTTTAATTGTTCAAGTCGGTATATTTGTTGGATTAATATGCTTAATATCTGTCATTGCCAAGAGTGTAAAAGAAGCAGGTACATATATCTCTCCTATATATATATTGGTGATGATTTCAGCTTTTGCAACGGTATTTACATCCGGCGATGTGAAAATGTTTAATTATTTTATACCGGTACTGGGAAATGTCTTTGCAATTAAAGAGCTGCTACTTAGAGAGTTATCGTATATGGAATTTGGAGTAACGGTAGGAATTTCAATAACCTTAATATTAATTTTATTAAAGTTCATTACCCTTGCGTTTAATAATGAAAAAATAATGTTGAACTAACTGGACTTATTGGAGGTAAACTATGGAACCGATATTTTTTAATCCGGATTTTAAAGAACGTGTATGGGGAGGCGAGAAACTTGCCACTGTACTCAATAAATCTATTCCCTTTAAGCATACAGGCGAAAGTTGGGAAGTTGCTTGTCACAAGAACGGTCAATCAATAGTTCGACTTGGCCAATATACCGGATTGACATTGGAAGAACTATTGATTCAAGACGGAGAAAAAATTCTAGGAAAACCCTTTGTAGAAGGGGACAAATTCCCCCTTCTTATTAAATTTATCGATGCAAAAGAAAAATTATCCGTTCAAGTGCATCCAGATGATGCATATGCGTGGGAACATGAAAACGGAGAATATGGAAAAAGCGAAGCTTGGTATGTTTTACAGGCGGATCCGGGTTCAAAACTGATCGCCGGATTGAAATCAGATGTCAGCAAAGAAGCATTTACACAAATGCTGAATATGAATCAATTAGAAGAAGTGTTAAATGAGATTGAAGTCAAGGCAGGAGATGTTCTAGATATACCGGCAGGTTTAATCCATGCAATCGGTGATGGTATTTTGCTAGCAGAAGTACAGCAAAACTCAGATACAACATATCGGGTGTATGACTGGGGGCGTGTTGGCTTAGATGGAAATCCCAGAGACTTGCATATTCAGTCGTCAATTGATGTTATTGACTTCACAGGTAAGCATTCTACAGAGCTTGCAAAGCCCTTAATCCATAAATTTGAAGGATATACAATCAAAGAGTTTGTGCGCAATCCGTATTTTATATTGGATGAGATTGAAGTTCAAGATATGTTTAAATCAGAGGGACGTGGCAACTATTTTGAAATATTTATGTGTGTAGATGGTGCCATGCATTTGACCTATATGGGTGGGAAATTACCGGTGGTGAAAGGTGATGTATTCATGATACCTGCAAAATTACAAGAATATTATCTGAAAGGTCATGGGAAACTCGTACGTACATATGTAGAAGAGAAGGCTTAAAATGATACAGTTTAATTTACCCAAAAATGTTGAATATATTTTAGAAAAAATTCACGAAAGTGGTGAAGAGGCATATATTGTAGGTGGCTGTGTTCGTGATGCCATAATGGGTATGAAGCCCGAGGACTATGACATTACAACATCCGGACAACCGGATCATATAAAAGGTCTTTTTCGTAAAACGATTGATACCGGACTGGAGCATGGAACGGTTACGATATTATTGGGTGGTGAAGGATATGAAGTGACAACATATCGAATTGAAGGAAAATATGAAGATTATCGCCGACCAACCGAAGTAAAATTTACACGTATGTTAGCTGAAGATTTGTTACGGCGAGATTTTACGATTAATGCCATGGCCTACAATCAGTTTGAAGGTATTATTGATTTATATAAGGGTCAAGAAGATATAAAAAGAAAATTGTTGCGTTGTGTAGGGCATCCTGAAGATCGTTTTAATGAAGATGCTCTTCGTATGTTACGAGCCATTCGTTTTAGCGCGAAGTTAGATTTTGATATTGAAGAGACGACGTATGCAGCAATGAAAAAATATGCATATCTTATTGAATATGTTAGTGCCGAAAGAATTTATACGGAGATGACCAAGACCTTATTATCAAAAGAGCCTTGGCGAATAGAAGAATTGGCCAAATGCGGTTTGATTCAGCACATTTTGCCGGAGTGGATTATCACCCTTGAGGATTCGTCTGTATATGAACAGTTAACCCGTGTTCCTGACAGTTTACATTTGAGATGGGCGGTATACTTATCTGCAATTCTATCCGCATATGAACATCATCCGAAACAAAGTGAAATGATTATACACATTTTGAAAGAATTACGCTTTGACAATAAAACAAGTCAAAAGGTGAATGTGTTGATAAGCCATGCGAAACATGAAATTTCTGTGGATAAAGTTTCCATTCGAAAACAAGCGAGTTTAATTGGTCCATTAATGCTCTATGATTTGTTAATGTTTAAAGAGGCAAAGGGATATATCACATCGTCTGAATTTTTACAAATTCGTGAATTACTCGATGAGATCATCCGGGATAATAATTGCTTATCGATAAAAGCCCTTGATATCAGCGGAAAAGACTTGATTGAGATGGGGATACAACAAGGGCAGCGTGTTGGGCAAATTTTACATAAGTTGTTAGAACATGTTCTGAAATATCCACAAGATAACAAAAAAGCTGTGCTGAAAGATATTGTTATCAATAAAATGAAGTAGGTAGGAAGATGTGTAAAATCATTCGAGTTAATTATAGAGTGTGGTTAAGTAGTTTATTTATATTTCCATTCCTTCAAGGCGGTTATTTTAATTATGCGGTAATGCTACTCGGCCTTGTTCAAAGTATCCTTGTTATCGTCCTCGCATTCAATCAACACATAAGGTTGCGACTTGATGGAATTCGCATCATTATTATTGGTATGTTTATTCTCAGCGTGATATCTTTGAATGCAAGTGTTGATCTGGGCATGCAAGCATTTGGAATTTTACGTATGCTCACCCCGCTGCTAACGATTATTCTTTATGATAGTTTTCACCATGCATATCCGGAAGAGTTACATATGCACATGGCATACATGTTTGTTCTTGTCGGAGTATTAATGTCTCTGTTTATCTTGTTGTCACTTGTTATTTTTCCAAGCAGTCATCCTATAATTACTTTTTTTATTCAAAATAATCGTATGGGTGGTTTTTTCCAATATGCAAACACCTTTGGAATATTTCTTTTTGGAATTCTCTCCCTTGTAGTATATATGAGAATAGATCAGAGGGCTAAAAATGGCCTTCTAGTTCTTTTAGGTTCAGTCATTATATTGAGTCAAAGTCGAACAGTTTTTGTTATTCTTATTGTGTATACTGGGATTCTTTTGATCAGCTCCAAAGAGAATCGAAAAAATAGTATAGGTATTCTTTTCGGAATACTTTTCGGACAAATTCTCATTCGATTATTGTTGCCGGATTTTCAAGCCTTTCGATCGTTTGATCTGGGTTTAGGTGCAGGAGAATTTCAATCGCGATTATTGTATTTTGAAGATGGTATCAAAATGATTAGCCATAAATTAAGTGGTTATGGCTACATGGGTTATTATTATGTGCAACGTTTTTTTCAAACAGGGGCAAGCTATCGGGTTCGTTTTATCCACTCTTCGATTTTACAGGCAAGCTTAGATTATGGAATTCTCGCAGGAGGACTTTTCATTGCATTATTTATCTTTTTGATAAAAAAAATAATTCGAAGTTTACAAATGAGAAAAGTTCAAACGACGTTAGCATGGATAGCTATTAGCGGATATTTCCTGCATTCATTTGTGGATTTTGATTTTCAATTTATAGCCTATGTGATTTTTCTGTTTTTGTTCTTTTTGATTGTTGAGGAAGAGGAGGAGATTACAACTGTTAAAGCATGGAGTTTGAATCCGTATATAGCAAGTTTGCTTCTTGGTTTTTTTGTTTATTTTCTTATTCCATCGGTTTATGAGTATCAAGGAAATAACGAGAAAGCTTTAGAGGTATATCCTTACTATACAAAAGCGATGACAGGGCGAATAGATGAAACAAAAGGGTATCCAAAAGATTTTATTGAACCTTTAGAGCGGTTTGTTCGTCAAAATGAATATTATTATGAAGGATTTGCTTTTTTAAGAGAATACTATTATAATAGTGGAGATTTAGAAAAGAGCTTATTTTATTCATATCGTTGTAAAGAGCTGGCACCGTTGTGGATTAAAAACCATGAACGCCATGTTGAAATCGCCTATGCTATTTTACATGGACGCTATGAGGCAGGTGTGTTATCAATCAATGATCACTTGTTTTATGAATTATTTACAATGCAAAGTGAATTAGAAAAGCTCAAAATGGAACGTGCAAATAGCTATAACATAAAGCATAAAGCTCAGTTTAGCTTAACACCAAAGATGACAAGAACGATTAGCATGGCATATCAATTATATGATGTTGTCATGAGATAAGTTTGGAGATGCGATGAAACTAAATATTGAGAAAAATATACTGACAAAAATGATTATTGCCGGTCTTGCCGGTCTTGCTGTTATTACAATCGGAAGTATTATTCTTGCAACATCCCTAAATCAAGGGGACAAAAATGTTAATAATCGAACATCAACAGGTTTAGACCAAGAAACTGATGAGATGACGTTGATTGAAGAAGCGGGTAAAGAATATACCCGTGGATTAGGATTAGTTAAAGGCGTGAATAAAATCAATAAAGAGCTTGAGATTGTTGATGTAGATAGTAACCTTTTAATCACCTTGAAAGTTACTGGAGCAACAACAATTGAAGATGAATACGGAACAATCATTGTCCTTGATAAAATCATTCCGGGACATTTGATTAATGTAAAATATGATATAAATAAGTATGAAACCGAGTCAATAAAAATTGCTGCTCAAGTTCAAACCATTCGAAATATTGACAATTTTCTTGTCAATGAAGAACTTGGTACTATTCAAATTGGGAGCGATATTTTTGCATATGATCAAAATATACTTGTCAAAAATTCTGAAGGGCCTGTGGAACTATCACAAATTAGCGTGGCTGATGAGATTGTCGTGCGTGCCCATCAAGGAAAAATTTGGTCAATTCTGGTAGAAAGCGGGCATGGATTTTTAGTGCTGAAAAACCATGAGGCATATATTGACGGACGTTTAGAAATCGGCAATCGTGAATCACACACGGTTGTTCACGATATGAAGATACCTGTTAAAGCAGGTATACACCAAGTGGTTGTATCTAATGATCAAATGACACCCTATTCTTCCTCGGTGTTTATTGAAGAAGGAAAAGAGTTTGTTATTGATCTTGTTGATCTTGCTCCACGTATTTCTAAAGTTCGCTTGGAAGTTGTTCAAGAGGAGAGTACTGTGTTTATTGATGGAGAAAAAATTGATAATCCTGAACAAGAACGTCAACTCAATTACGGAGAATATTCTGTTCGTGTTGAAAGTCCCGGATATGTACCATGGGAAGGAATCGTCGTAGTGGATCAAGCATATATTGTCCATCGCATTGACATGGAAGTCGAACCGTTATATATTTATATTAGTGGACCGGCAGGTGCAAGCTTTTATATCGACAATGTATTCAAAGGTGAACTTGAAGCGAATAAGCCGTTAGGAGTTCCGATTACTCCCGGAGGACACACACTGCAACTGCGAAAAACAAACTATAATACATGGGAAAGAAATGTGTTTATAGAGGATACAGGAGATGACTATTACTATACGGTATCATCTATGACGGAGATACCTGTTGTTCCTGTACCGGAACCAAATCAAAACACTGATGAAACAGAACCTAACGAACCCCCCGGAGATGAGACAAACATTCAAGATCCTGTGGAGGATGTTTACGGGGATTAATTGTTAAACTTTTCAATCAAAGGAGGAATATGGATGAGTTATATGGATAAGTATCAAGAGTGGTTAGAGAATCCAAGTATTGATGAAAGTACAAAAGAAGAATTACGACAAATACAAGGTGATGAAAAAGAAATAGAGGATCGTTTTTACAAAGAACTCGAATTCGGAACAGGTGGATTACGTGGTGTTATTGGTGCAGGAACAAATCGCATCAATAGTTATACGATTCGTAAGGCCACTCAAGGATTAGCAAATTATATAAAAAGAGAAGGGCAGGAAGCAATGAAACGTGGCGTTGTCATTGCCTTTGATTCAAGACGTTTTTCTCCGGAATTTGCAGATGAAGCAGCGCGTGTTTTGGCTGCCAATAAAATTACGGCATATGTCTTTGAGTCGTTAAGAGCGACCCCGATATTATCCTATGCGGTGCGTCAATTAAATGCAATATCAGGGATTGTGATTACAGCGAGTCATAATCCTCCGGAATACAATGGATATAAAGTTTATTGGGAAGATGGTGCGCAAATCACATCACCGAAAGATGAAGAGATCATTAAAGAGGTTAATACGATTACGGATTATCAAACCATCGCAACAATGAGCCGTGAAGAAGCGCAAGATGCAGATCTATATCATGTGATTGGAAAAGAGATTGATGATGCCTACATCGAAGAGCTTAAAAAGTTAATTATAGACAAAGACGTCATTATGCAAGAAGCGGATGATTTTACCATTGTTTTTACACCGCTTCACGGAACAGGAAATGTGCCGGTGCGACGAATCTTAGATGAAATCGGGTTCAAAAAAGTTTATGTTGTAAAAGAACAAGAACTTCCTGATAGTGAATTTCCAACAGTGAGTTATCCAAATCCTGAAGACATTAAAGCATTTGAATTGGCACTTAGGCTTGGAAAAGAAAAAGATGCAGATGTGATCATGGCGACAGACCCGGATGCGGACCGCCTAGGTGTGCTTGCAAAAGCTAAAGACGGCAGCTATATTCCTTTATCCGGAAATAATATTGGAATACTTTTAATGGAATATATTTTAAGGCGTAAAAAAGAAAAAGGCATATTACCGGATAATGGCGCGGTAATCGGAACCATTGTATCAACCAATATGTCCCATCCGATTGCGAAAGATTATAATGTTGATCTCATGGAAGTTCTGACTGGATTTAAATATATCGGTGAAAAAATCAAAGAGTTTGAACAGACAGGTAGTCATGAATATTTGTTTGGATATGAAGAAAGTTATGGCTGTTTAATTGGAACACACGCAAGAGACAAAGATGCGGTTGTTGCTGTTATGGGCGTCGCAGAATTAGCGGCCTACTATAAATCAAAAGGATTAACGCTCTATGAGGCCTTGGTGCAGCTATACGAAAAATATGGTTTCTATATGGAATCATTACAAAGTATCACTTTAAAAGGTGTCGAAGGTGTGGAGACAATTCAATACATTCTTTCACAATTACGTGAAAAAATGCCAGACAGTTTTGCCGGAAAACGCCTTGTTGCGGCAAGAGATTATAAGGCGGGAACCCTTCATCATAAAAAAACAGGTGAAACGTTATCAACAGGATTGCCCGCATCCAATGTATTATATTATGAACTTGAAGACGACGTTTGGTTCTGTGTCCGACCATCCGGAACTGAGCCTAAGGTGAAATTCTATTTTGGGGTCAAAGGGAATACAGAAAAAGAAGCGAAGGAATTAAGAGAACAGTTGGAATCTGAAGTTATGCAGTATATAGATCAAATTATTCAGTCTAAATAGTTAATTAGACCCATTAATAATATATAATAGAATTCTATAGAATTTTGAAACCCCTAGAAAATAGGGGTTTTTCTTTTGAAAAAACTTTGAAAAACGGTTGACATATAGTAATGAATTTGTTATCATAATCAGTTAAATTGACTTAAGTTGAGTTTTGTGGTACAATGTATACAATGTAGATAAAAACAAATGCTTAACAAAGGTGAGGTGTGATATGATAGGAAGAGATGATATTTTTCAAGTCAAACAAGAAATCAATAATCACGTAGGAAGTCGAGTTAAGATTCGAGCGAATAAGGGTAGAAAGAAAATTGTGGTTAAAGAAGGAATTATTGAAAACACATATCCAAGTATTTTTGTTGTTAAAGTATATGATACAGTGCATCGTTCGGAACGTGTCGTATCCTATAGTTATACAGATGTTTTGACACACACAGTTGAATTGTCCTTGTGTAAAGAGATATTATCATAAAAAGTTTATAAGATTTGTGAAAAAGCGCCAATAGGACGCTTTTTTTATTGCGTAGTGTTTCTTTTTTGTATATAATATAAAGTATACAAAATACATTGGAGACGATAATGAAAGAAATAAGGTTGAAAGCTAGAGCAAAGATTAATATTTCCCTAGATGTCATCGGGCGAAGAGATAATGGATATCATGATGTCTTGATGATAATGCAAACGATTAACTTGTATGATAAGTTGATGTTACGAAAGCAAAAAGAAGACCGGATTACAATTCATACGAATCTACACTATTTGCCAACAGATGAGCGAAATTTAGTATATAAAATTATCCATTACTTTAAGGTGACTTATCAAATTGAGGATGGTGTTTATGTCGATCTTTATAAGATGATTCCTGTGGCTGCAGGTATGGCAGGTGGTAGTTCGGATGCAGCCCAAACGATTATCGGAATGAACAAGCTTTTCCAATTAAAATTATCATTGGATGAGATGTTAAAGATTGGTGAGCAATTTGGGGCAGATATCCCCTATTGTATCATACAGGGAACAGCATTAGCATCTGGCTTAGGTGAGGAGTTAGAGATATTAGACCCTTTTCCCAAAACATATGTACTTATTGCAAAACCTCGCTTTAGTGTTTCCACACCGGCGGTATATCAACGGTACGATCAGATATCCCATAGTGAACATCCGGATACAGAAGCGCTTCTAGATTACATCAAAGCACAAGACATAAAAGGGATTTGCCAAAATCTAGGCAATGTATTAGAGTCTGTAACGATTGAGATGTATCCGGAAATTGAACAAATCAAAGCTAAAATGCTAGGATTCGGAGCAGAAGGTTCATTAATGAGTGGAAGCGGACCAACGGTATATGGCTTGTTTACAGATAAAAATGAAGCGGAACAGGCAAAGAAAAAGCTTCGTAAAGAACATAAATTGCAGTTTGTCTATCTAACAACAATATATAATCGAAAGAGGGATTAGTCATGGAACAAAAATTGAAAGTAAATTTAAACGAATACTTGCCATTAAGAGATATTGTTTTCAATACGCTTAGAGAAGCGATTTTAAAAGGGGATTTCACTCCCGGAGAACGATTGATGGAAAAACAACTTGCAGAGCGAATGGGTGTCAGTAGAACACCGATAAGAGAAGCTATACGTAAGCTGGAACTTGAAGGTCTCGTTATTATGGTCCCTCGAAAAGGGGCAGAAGTTGCTAAAGTTACGAACAAGGACATTATTGATGTTCTTGAAGTTCGAGCAACCTTAGAAGCCTTAGCTGTTCGATTGGCGTGCAAAAAAATGTCTGATGCAGAATTGAATGAGCTGGTTGAAGTCAATGAAGAATTTCGAATAGCAGCAGCTCAAAAAGATGTGGAGACAATTATTAATAAAGACGTTGAATTTCATGATATTATTTTTCACTCATCGGATAATGAAAAGCTTATTCAAATCATTAATAATTTACGAGAGCAAATTTATCGTTTTCGTGTAGAATACATTTACAAAATGGATGATTATAATCAGCTTGTTCAAGAACACGATGAAATCGTCAATGCAATGAAAGAACGCCGTGGCCTTGATGCTTCGGTAATAGCTCTGCAACATATTGAAAATCAGGAGAAGAGTGTATTGGAACTTTTTAATTTATAAAGGATACTAAAATTAGGAGATATTATGACCGTCGGACCCCCAAAATATGTCGTCGTAGATATTGAAACGACAGGAATAGAACCAACCAGTCACTTTATTACAGAAATCGGTGCAGTTAAAATTGTAGAGGATCAAGTTGTTGATAAGTATAGCCAGCTGATCAATCCACAAGTTCAAATCTCTGAGCAAATAACTAGGATTACGGGGATTGACAATGGTATGGTTGCCAATGCGCCAACATTTGATCAAATTATTGAAAAATTCATTGATTTTTTAGAAGATTTTCCGATTGTCGGACACAATGTTTTGTTTGACTATTCTTTCTTGAAATATCATTGCCAACAATCTGGTTTTACCTTTGAGCGTAATGGTATTGACACTCTAGCTATAGCTAGAACGTGCTTGCCGACAATTCAAAGTCGAAGTTTAACAAATCTTATTAAATATTTTGACATTCGGCGTGAAAAAGCACATCGTGCGTATTACGATGCGCTGGCTACATATGAATTGTATGAAATTCTTAAAAGGAGCTTTCAGGAAAATAATAGTTTGCTTTTTTCAGAAAAACCCTTGCACTGGCGACCGAAAAAGAGTTCGCCGATTACCCCGCGACAAAAAGAGTATTTAAAAGCATTGATAAAAAAATATAAATTATTTGAAGACATTGAAGTCAATCATTTGACAAAAAGTGAAGCCAGCCGGTATATAGACCGTATACGTTTTTTAAAAGGATGCTAGCTTCTTGAGGATAATAGGTCGATTTAAGGATTCTAAAGATTCGGCTTTATCGATTAAATCAGTCAGTTTATATCTTTGTTTTTTTTGCAGATATAATTGGGCTAAGGTTATGAAGTGATCGCTATAATCACTTCCAAGGCGAATGCATTCTTCAAAAGCGATAATGGCTTCATTAATTTCTTCAAATTCGACCATTAAGTGCCCATAGTTAGCTAAAGACTTTAAGAAGCTGTTATAATTAGCTTCGTTTTGAGTGATAACAGTTTGATTAGCCGTTCCGAAACGAATCCGAAGTTCCGTATTGGTTAAGTTTGAAAAATTCATTAAATCCATTGAAGATAATTCATGGAGACTATTTTTGACTTGCTGGTAATGCAATGTTTGTCCCGGATTTAGTGAAGGAACTGTTGGAAAAGATAGCTTTGATAAATTTGGTTTGATATAATCGTCTTCATGAAACTCTTTTCGCCGAGTGGATAGGGATTTCTCCTCATTGTTCCAAAATTGTTCCCGATTGATGTTTTCCTGACGCATATTTTTTCTCAAATGATATTGAAATAGAATAACGAATATTACGAATATAATAAAAATGGATGGAAAAGCCATTTATTTACCTCCTTAAGATGCAGATCAAGCTTGATAATATATGTAGAGTATATTATACTATGTATATAGATTTAGAACAACTAAATTTGCCCACCGAGCATACTTTGTAATGAAATGGAGTGATTATGTGTTTTTTACAAATAGAAAGTTAATAAAGAGAACGGCAGTCGTTGTTTCAGCGGTTATAATTATGGCCTTAGTTATTGGAACAATCGCCCCATACATGATGTAAAAAGTTGTCGATGACAACTTTTTTTTATTGTTTTTTCATAAGATGTGTGCTATCATATTACAAGAAGTAGTATTGTGAACTACGTTAACAAATATATATAACAAGTAGAGGTAGAGGTGTTAATATGACGATTAAAATTCAAGATCCCATTAGTGCATTGACCCATTTTTTAGGGGCACTGCTTTCCTTAGTTGCAGTCACGTATTTAGTAATAAAAGCATATTATCTAGGAAGTTCATTACATGTGATTGGCTTCGGTATTTTTGGTTTAAGTTTAGTTCTCTTGTATTCTGCAAGTACAACCTATCACATTATGGAACAACCAAAAAAGATGAGCCGAATTATGAAGCGTATTGATCATATGATGATCTTTGTCTTGATTGCAGGAACATATACACCCGTTTGTCTTATTCCTCTCCAAGCGGCGAATGGAGGGCAAACAGGATTAACAGTTTTAGTTGTTGTGTGGATGGCAGCAATATTAGGCGTTTTCTTAAAATTATTTTGGATTAATGCACCAAGGTGGTTATCAACATTACAATATATTTTAATGGGATGGATTGCAATTTTTGTCATATATCCATTGTTTAATACCATGACACGAGCCGGATTTATACTTCTTATTGCCGGTGGAATCATCTATACATTAGGTGGATTAATTTATGGAACGAAGTGGCCGAGGCTAAAAGGGAAATGGTTTGGATTCCATGAGGTATTTCATTTGTTTGTAATGGGCGGAAGTTTATGTCATTTCTTTATGGTATTAACATTGATTTAAAGGTTGCTTCTTGTAAGTGCCTTTTTTCTTTTTAAATTTTTTTCAGAAAGTATAAAAAAGTGATATAATAAAAATTAGGTGATTTGGGTAAATATAAAGCATGAGGTGAAAAGCATGATAACATCACGAACGAAAGAGATTATTGCACAAATACTTGAGGCCAAAGATTATATCACGATTCAAAATATTGCAGATGCGATCAAGGTCAGTTCACGTACTGTATTGCGAGAATTAGATACAGTTGAAGAGTGGTTCCTTCAAGAGGATGTTCTTTTCCGAAAAAAGAAAGGGAGAGGATTGTTAGTTGATGCGAATATGATAGAAAAAGAAGCACTGTTAGAGAAGTTGTATTCTGAAAAAAGTGATGTGATCTATACGCCAGAGGAACGGCAAACCATATTACGCGCAGAATTGCTAAAAATGTCTGAGGTTACAAAAATTTATTCGCTGACAACAATGTTAGATGTTACAGAAGGAACGATAAGCAACGATTTGCAACAAATTGAAGCTTGGTTTCAACAATATGATCTTCAAATTATAAAACGTCCCGGTTTAGGTATTACCCTTGAAGGGGATGAAAAGGCAAAGAGAAAAGCCATAGTGAATTTAATCTATGAACATTTTCACGTTGTGGATTTATTTGAATTAATGACTGAAAGTCGTCAGAAACAGCTTAGTATTAGTATTTTTAAAAAATATATCAATCGTTCAATTCTCGATTTGTTACATTTAGATAGCTTGGTTTATATTAAGGAATTGATTACCCGTTTAGAAAAAGAACTATCTTACTATTTTGCGGATAATGCGTATATTGCACTTTTTATTCGATTTAGCATTACCTTGAAAAGAGAGCGTTTTTGGAAAGAAGACGGTTTAGATGCGACACTGAAAAAATCTCTCGAAAAAGATCCGGTTAAACTTTTATTAGAAGACTGGATTAATGCGTCACCCAATAATCCCTTTGCTAAGTTGCCTATCGATGAACGCTTGTATTTGGTCATGCACATCAAAGGAAGTAAGCTTCGAGAGACAGGTACCGAATTTAAAATGAGTATGATTGATGACTTTAAAGTCATTCAACTTGCGAAGGAATTTATAAAGTCGGTGGAAATAGAGACGGGAATTTATTTGTCGGATAATGATCAATTGTTATTTGGGCTAATAAAACATTTACGCCCGGCTTTATATCGTATGAAAATGAATCTAGATATTATTAATCCATTGCTTTCAGAGATTCATCTTATGTATCCTAAATTATACGATAGTGTGAAAAAAAGTGTCGCCGTTATTGAGGAAAAAGAAAAAAATAAAGTTCCTGAAGATGAAATTGCATATTTAGCCACACATATTGGAGCAGCAATTCAAAAGGGAAACCGTGATATTATCAAAAAATATAAAGTGATTGTTGCATGTATGTACGGTATTGGGGCATCTCATTTACTTATTTCCCAATTGGAAAAAAACTTTCCGAATATTGTCATCATTGATGTAGTGAGTGTTTTTGATAATATAGATGAACGAATGCAAGCAGATGCGGTTGATTTATTAGTAACGACCATTGAACCCAAAGGTGCAAAAACACCTTATGTCGTAGTTGGATCCATCTTACAAGACGAAGATATTCAAAAAATTAGTCGTGCACTACGTCAAACAAAGCCAAAACCTACAAAAGAACCTATGGATAGGGCTATAAATATTCGAGAAAAATATTCCAATCTTAAGCGCTATGCATCGATTATCTTAGATCTTGTCAATCATTATGCATGCAATGATTCGATAGCAATTGATACCTATCCGGAGTTAATCCGCTATGTTAGCCATCAAATTGCCTCGAATAGTCAGGAAATTGAAATATTAGAAAAGGCTTTTCGAGAAAGAGAAGAAAAAGGGGCAACAATATTAAGTAAAAAAGGAATGATACTTCTACATTGCCGAGCAGATATCACAAAAAAGATTTGTGTTAATATTGTAAGACTAAAAGAACCCATTAAACTTATTAATATTCAAACGGTTGTGGTTATGGTTGGACCCCTCAAATATGATGAGAAAATTTTGGAAGTGCTTTCGGAAATTACCCATGGAATTATTTCAACAGAGATATCAGATGTTATACAGCATGGTAACCGGGAATTGATTCAAACGCGCTTATATCAACTGTTAGATAAATTCTATCAAAAGAAGGTTTTAGGAGACTAAGATCTTCTTTTTTTGTGTCATATTTTAGACTCAAATTATGTCACTTGTCATAACGGACAAACTTGAGGGTCTAAAGCTTTATTTTTTGTGCATATAGGTGCATAATATAATCATACCATTGATCAGTGGACAACTTAATTCTATATTAGATAATGGAGGTATGTTATGGATCAGGCAGTTAAAGGTAACGTTGGTTCAAGAGAAAAGATTCAAAAGTTTGGACGTTTTTTAAGCGGTATGGTTATGCCGAATATTGGGGCATTTATAGCATGGGGACTTATAACAGCGCTTTTTATTCCAACAGGATGGACACCGAATGAAAACTTATCGACTTTAGTTGGGCCGATGATTACATATTTATTACCCCTTCTTATTGGTTTTACCGGTGGTAGAATGGTAGCCGATATTCGAGGTGGAGTACTTGGAGCAATAGCAACAATGGGTGTCATAATCGGAACAAGTATACCAATGTTTATTGGTGGTATGATTATGGGACCATTTGCCGGATGGTGTATCAAGAAATTTGACCAAGCTGTTGAAGGTAAAGTTCCAACAGGATTTGAAATGTTGGTAAATAACTTCTCAGCAGGTATCATTGGTGCAGCATTAACCATCTTTGCTTACTTAGGAATTGGTCCGGTTGTTGAAGGATTAAGTAACTTCTTAGGTACAGCGGTTGAATCTATTGTAAGCGCAGGATTATTGCCAGTAGCTTCTGTATTTATTGAGCCTGCAAAAATTCTTTTCTTAAACAATGCCATTAATCATGGAGTTTTAAGTCCTTTAGGAATTGATCAAGCAGCAGAACTTGGAAAATCTGTGTTCTTCTTGCTTGAAACAAATCCGGGACCAGGTCTTGGTATTTTGTTAGCATATTGGGTATTTTCAAAAGGTATGGTAAAACAATCTGCACCGGGTGCGATTATCATCCATTTCTTAGGTGGAATCCATGAAATATATTTCCCATATATTTTAATGCAACCTTCTTTATTATTGGCTGCTATAGCCGGTGGAGCATCAGGGGTGTTTGCATTTGTAGTTACCGGAGCAGGTCTTGTTGCGACACCATCACCAGGAAGTATATTTGCACTATCAGCAATGGCGCCAAGAGGTGGATTACTACCAGTTTTACTTGGGGTAGTTATTTCAACAACCGTATCATTCTTAGTTGCAGCTCCACTTATTAAGAAAAAGAAAGAATTAAGCGATGATTCCTTTGCAAAAGCAAAAGAAGAAACAGTAAAATACAAAGGTAAAAAATCTTCAGTAATTAAAACAGAAGAAATTAAAACTGAAAATGTTAAGAAAATAATTGTTGCATGTGATGCAGGTATGGGTTCATCAGCAATGGGAGCAAGTAAATTACGTAATAAAGTTAAAAAAGCAGGTTTAGATATTGAAGTTCTTAATACGTCAATTGATGAGCTACCACAAGACGTTGATATTGTCATTACACATAAGCAATTAACAGATCGTGCGAGATCTGTAGTACCCAACGCACGACATATTTCACTTGAAGATTTTATTATGACAGATGTATATGATAAGTTAGTTGAAGAATTGAAAAAATAGATTCAAAAGATGATTCATAATGCACAGTAAAACGTGCATTATGAATGATTATCTTTCGTGTATTGGAGGATTGTGATGGCATCTTATAGCCAAAAAATTCAAAGATTCGGACGCTTTTTAAGCGGCATGGTTATGCCGAATATAGGCGCATTTATAGCTTGGGGATTAATAACTGCATTATTTATACCTACGGGGTGGTTTCCAAATGAAAAGCTGGCTACAGTCGTCGGACCGATGATTATATATTTATTACCACTATTAATTGGATATACAGGTGGGAAGATGGTCGCAGACGTTCGTGGAGGCGTTCTAGGTGCTATTGCGACGATGGGGATTATCATTGGGACAACCATACCCATGTTTATCGGTGGCATGATTATGGGACCGCTAGCCGGATGGTGCATAAAAAAAACGGATCAATTATTGGCAGATAAAATTCCCCTTGGATTTGAAATGTTATTTTCAAATTTTTCAGCAGGAATTGTTGGCGCATTTTTATCACTGACTGCTTTTGTAGGTGTAGGGCCAGTTGTCGAACGCTTAAGTCAAGGATTAGGGACGGCAGTAGAAGCTGTGGTTCAGGCCAATGCATTGCCACTTGCATCTGTATTTATTGAACCGGCCAAAGTTTTGTTTTTGAATAATGCAATAAATCATGGCGTGCTTGGACCATTAGGAATTGAAGAAGCGGCAGAGTTGGGCCAATCTGTTTTTTTTCTCTTGGAGACAAATCCAGGACCGGGACTAGGCATTTTATGTGCATATTTTGTATTTTCAAAAGGAATGATAAAACAGTCCGCACCAGGAGCAATGATCATACATTTTTTAGGTGGTATTCATGAAATATATTTTCCCTATATACTCATGCAGCCTAAATTAATTTTAGCGGTTATAGTAGGTGGAGCGTCAGGTGTTTTGACTTTTGTCATTACAGGCGCAGGTTTAGTCGCAACACCATCCCCCGGAAGTGTAGTTGCCTTATTGGTCATGGCACCACGAGGCGAGACCTTGTTGGTTTTGTTAGGCATTATTATTTCAGCAGTGGTGACATTTTTAGTTGCTTCAGTACTCATAGACCGTAAAGAACAAGAAGATGAATATCGACTCAATCATGCACAAGAAAAAATGCAGAAATTAAAAGGAAAGCCATCATCGGTTGTACAATCGATGAATATTGATAGATTACCTAATGATAGAGAAGTATTAAAATATGTTCGTAAAATTGTGGTTGCCTGTGATGCCGGGATGGGATCATCGGCAATGGGTGCAAGTAAACTTCGTACGGCATTCCAACAAGAGCATATTGATATTGAGATTTTAAACAAACCAATCGAACAAATCCCAAATGATACGGATTTAGTGATTACACATAAAACATTGACAGAAAGGGCCAAAACAACATGCCCAAATATGATTCATTTGTCAATTTCAGATTTTATAATGACACCCGTATATGAAAAACTTGTTCAAGCGTTAAGAAAGGAGAATGGTTCAATAAGTGAACCGAGTGAAGATATGAATATACAAAATGAAAAAGAAACACTTCAAAAACAAAATATTAAATTAGGGCTTCCATCTGTATCAAAAGAAGAGGCGATTCGAATGGCCGGTCAGATTCTTTATGAAGAAGGGTATGTTGAAAGCGAATATATTGATGCAATGGTGCAGCGAGATAGTGAATTATCAACATATATAGGCAATGGTACGGCGATTCCTCATGGCGTAAGTGAGGCTAAAAAAAATATTAAACGTACAGGAATAAGCGTATTACAATTTCCGGAAGGTGTTGATTTTGCAGGGAATCCAGTTTACTTAGTTGTTGGAATAGCAGGTGTCGGTAATGAACATTTAATGATTTTATCAAATTTAGCAGAAATCGTTGAAGATGAAGACAAAGTTGAATTATTACGACGTACCAATGATGTGGACTATGTTTATAAACAATTTACTAATCAAGCATTTTAAGAAAGAAGGATAGAGTATGAAAACAAGTGGAGTAAGATTATATGATGTAAACACCTTAAAATTAGAAGCCTTTGAATTGCCAACGATTAAAGACGATGAGATTTTAGTTAAAGTTGTCAGTAACAGTATCTGTATGTCAACATACAAGGCTGTCATTCAAGGAACAAAACATAAACGTGTTCCTGAAAACATAGCTACAAATCCTACCATTATGGGTCATGAATTTGCCGGTGAAATTGTCGAAGTTGGTAAAAAATGGCAAGACCAGTTTAAGGCAGGAGAAAAATTTGCCATACAACCGGCCTTAAATTATAAAGGAAGCCCTTATGCACCGGGGTATTCATTTGAATTTTTTGGAGGTCTGACGAATTACTGTGTTATTCCTCAAGAAGTAATGGAATTAGGCTTTTTATTACACTATGATGGTGAGAGTTATTATGATGCATCCTTATCCGAACCCATGAGTTGTGTCATTGGCGGATTCCATGCGAATTATCATACAGAAACCGGTAAATATATACATCACATGGGAATTAAAGAAGGGGGTAAGATGGCACTCTTAGCAGGTGTTGGTCCAATGGGATTAGGAGCGATTGATTATGCCCTTCATTGTGATCGAAAGCCGTCGCTCTTAGTTGTAACAGATATCGATGAAGACCGACTAGACCGAGCAAAATGCTTGTTTTCTATAGAAGAAGCAAAAAAACAAGGGGTAGAACTTCATTTTGTCAATACAGCCACCAAGCAAGATTCAGTAGCAACACTTTTAGAATTATCTTCAGGAACTGGCTATGATGATGTATTTGCTTATGCACCGGTTGTTCCTGTAATTGAGCAAGCAGATGCTATTTTAGGAAAAGACGGTTGCTTAAATTTCTTTGCAGGACCGTCGGATAATACATTTAGCGCAAAGGTGAATTTTTATAATATTCATTATACACCCACACATATCATGGGTTCAACGGGTGGTAATGATGATGACATGAAGGAATCGCTGGAGATGTCATCCAAAGGATTAATTAATCCGGCAGTCATGCTGACACACGTTGGTGGAATTGATAGTGCAATTGATACTATATTGAATTTACCCAAGATACCCGGAGGCAAAAAAATCGTTTATAACGACATTGAAATGCCAATGACAGCGATTGAAGACTTTGAAAAACTAGGAGAAACTAATCCCTTATTTAAAGGATTAGCAGAATGTGTAAACAAAAGCAATGGACTCTGGAATGCTGAAGCTGAACGCTATTTACTTGAGCATGGTAAAAAGCGTCAATACTAAGTTGTGTGGCACAGTCAAAGTGAGGCTTTTTCATGAACACCCCAAGGTTTTTGAATAGCAGTGTAGATTCATCATTTTGGCTGATTAGTCATAGATGCACTCAATGTTAACGTTGAGGCAATACATAATCTTCCATTAAATAAGATAAATCAGGTTCTCTGATTTATCTTATTTGCTTTTTGCTTACTTTATGGTAAAATACACATAATGTACAGATGTAGATTAGGAGGAATATATGCTATTGAGTAAGAAAAAAATTATATACATGTTGGTTGTGACAATATTAATGAGTGGAATAAATGGAGTGGAGCTTTTTGCGGCGACAAATGATGAAAGTTATGCAGGTAATCAACTTCAACAATTAGGTGTACTAACTGGTTATTCAGATGGAAGTTTAGGTCTTGATCGAAATATAACGCGAGCAGAAGTAGCAACAATGATGGTTAGAATTCAGGGATACGGGAGTCGGAATGTATCGGGTGAGACAAAGGTTTTTTCAGATATTACCAATGCTCATTGGGCATATCAACATGTTCAGAATGCTTATCGTTTAAATATGATCCAGGGATATCCGGATCAAAGTTTTCAGCCCGAAGCCAATATTCGTTATCAAGAAGTGGTTGCCATTATGGTGAATACGCTTGGGTATAAAGAACAATTGCTAGGCGAGTGGCCCATGAATTATATTAATAAGGCCAAAGAAATTGGTGTTATTCCGGCAAATAGTCAAACAGATCCTGCCCATATTGTTACACGAGGTGAGATGGCTTTAATTGTATGGGATACCCTTTTGGTAAAAACAACAAATTAGAATATTGATATATAGACATAGTAGAGATTGGTAGGGATATATGAACATTGGAAAAGTACCTGAAACAGTTTTGAAACGATCGATTTTCAAACAATTACAAGTGAAAAGAGATGAAGTTCTTATTGGTCCGGGAGTTGGAGAGGACTGTGGAATAATACAAGTTGGCCAGGAAGAAGCGATTGTATTGTCAACGGATCCCATAACAGGAGCATCTCATGGGATAGGGACACTGGCTGTACATATTACATTGAATGATTTAGCTGCAAGCGGAGCAAGGCCTATAGGATTACTCTTGACCTTGTTGTTGCCGGATGGATATACAGAAGATGCATTAAAGGAATTAATGTATGAAATCAATGAGGCATCAAAAAAATTCGACGTTCAAATCATTGGCGGACATTCAGAAGTGACCGGAGCTGTTAATCAACCAATTATTAGCGTGACCGGTGTAGGCAAAATTGATAAAAATCGTGTTATGCGATCTGATGACGTTAAACCCGGTATGGATATCGTAATGACAAAGTGGGCAGGTATTGAAGGAACAACCATTATCGCTCACGAGGGTGAAAAGCTATTAAATACATACTATCACCCGGACTTGGTCAACAAGGCTAAGTCATTTAGCCAATATTTATCAATTGTTAAAGAAAGCCAAATTGCCATGGAGTTTGATGTATATGCAATGCATGATGTTACAGAGGGTGGAATATTTGGTGCATTATGGGAGCTTGGAGAAAAAATAAATCTAGGCCTAACTGTTGATCAATCAAAAATTCCAGTACAACAAGAAACTATTGAGATATGTGAATATTTTGATTTGAATCCATATATGCTTATAGGTAGTGGATCACTACTTATAGTAACAGAACACGGGCATGAGATAGTTGATGCAATGAAAGAAGCCGGTATCTTGGCAAGGGTCATCGGCAAAGTCGATGAAGGTAATCATAAACGCATTAAATTTGAAGAAACATATCGTTCTATCGTTCCGCCAAAGTCGGACGAACTCTATAAAGCATTAGAGCGATGTGAAAAAAATTAGATATGGAGGGATCATGAATGAAAGAGCAACTATTATATGCATTAGAAAATCACAGCAAAAGAACGGTTAAAGATTTAGCCGCAATGTTTGGTACCTCTGAAGATGTTATTAGTGAAGAGCTAACTCAGATGGAAAAAGAACGTATAATCTGTGGTTACCATGCATTGATTAATTGGGACAAGACGAATACAGATAAAGTGACAGCCTTAATTGAAGTGCGAGTTACGCCGCAACGTGGTGAGGGATTTGATAAAATTGCCCGACGCATTTATATGTTTGAAGAAGTAAAATCTGTTTATCTTATGTCCGGTGGTTTTGACCTTACAGTGATTATTGAAGGTGCTACTATGAAAGAAGTGGCATTGTTTGTCGGACAAAAATTAGCTCCTTTAGAATCGGTATTAAGTACAGCGACACACTTTGTTTTGAAAAAATATAAAGACTACGGTGTTATATTTGAAGAAGAACGTAAAGATGAAAGAATGGCGGTGACACCATGATGAATCGTGAGTTAAATCGAATTGCGGCAAATATACCGCCATCCGGTATACGTAAATTTTTTGATATTGTTACAACAATGGAAGATGCGATTTCATTAGGGGTAGGTGAACCTGACTTTGATACGCCTTGGCATATTCGTGAAGAGGGAATCTATAGTCTCGAGAGGGGACGAACGTTCTATACGTCCAATGCAGGATTGGTTGAATTACGACAAGAGATTTGTAAATATTTAAAACGACGGTTTGATTTAGACTATCACTATGATACGGAAATTGCTGTTACCGTCGGGGGTAGTGAAGGTATTGATGCTACATTAAGAACTATCTTAAATCCAGGAGATGAAGTGTTAGTTCCTGAACCCTCATTTGTATGCTATAAACCTTGTGTATCATTATCCGGTGGAATACCGGTTCCAATTGCATTAAAGGTAGAAAATGAATTCAGATTAACGCGAGCAGAAGTCGAAGAACATTTGACAGAAAAAACAAAAGCAATTATTTTATCATTTCCTAATAATCCAACAGGTGCTATTATGACGCGAGAGGACTTGCAAGCTATTGCTGATGTAGCTATTGAGAAAGACTTAATCGTTATTTCGGATGAGATTTATGCAGAACTTACGTATGGAGAAGAGCATGTGAGCATTGCAACTTTAGCTGGCATGCGCGAACGGACAATTGTCGTCAGTGGTTTTTCTAAAGCATACGCGATGACAGGATGGAGAATTGGATATGTGGTGGCTCCGGCGCACTTCATTGATGTGCTTAAGATTATTCATCAATATGCGATTATGTGTTCACCGACAACGAGTCAATATGCGGCATTAGAAGCGGCAAAAAATGGTGATAAAGATATTGAAGAAATGAAAGGGGCATATGATCAACGGCGACGATTGATGGTTGAATATTTGAATAATATGGGCCTAGAATGCTTTGAACCTCAAGGGGCTTTTTATGTATTTCCATCGATTCAAAGTACCGGATTGACATCTGAAGAGTTTGCCACCCAATTATTAAAGTCAAAAAAAGTTGCTGTGGTACCCGGAACAGCATTTGGTGAATCAGGAGAAGGATTCATACGTTGTAGCTATGCTTATTCAGTGGATGAACTGAAAATCGCATTAGAGAGAATTGAAGAGTTTGTAGCAGAAATTAAAGAAAATAAATCAAAATAAAAGTGTTAAAACTGACTTTAACTTATAAAGTCAGTTTTAACACTTAATTTAATCATTAATTTTATTTTGTTCCTTTTTTGCTCTTGCAGTCTTTACACGTTCCATAAAAATACACTTTTTCACTAACGATGTCAAAGTCAGTTTCCTTTTGAACGTTTTCTTTAAAGCCTTTTAAAGAATCAGTGTGCAAGTCGATAACCTTACCACAGCTTAAACAAATCATGTGTGGATGGGACTTAATTGTTGCATCGTACCTTGAACTATCATCGCCAATGTTTAGTTCTGTAGCTAGATCGGATTTCTTGAGTGCATCTAGAGTTTTGTATACAGTTGCTAAGCTCATGGTTGGATGGCTTTGTCTAAGAGCAGTATATATATCTTCTGCTGTAGGATGTGATGACGTTTCGTATAAGACTTTATATATTGCTAAACGTTGTGGAGTGACTTTGAGTTTCTTGGCTTTTAGAATTTCTGCGAGTTGTTCCATCAGAAACCTCCTCCTATTAGATAACAAGTATCAAATGATAATATATATCATTTTATAATAAAAATGAACAAATGTCAAGATGTTGCACAATACGAATAATTTTGACGCTGAAAAGAAATGATGGTAAAATAAACATAACGATTATAAAGGAGGTCATGATATGGCTGGAATTAATGTGGAATATATAAATCCATTTATTAGTGCGGCTCAAACTGTTTTAAAAGATTTTAGTCAGATTGAGTCATCAATGGGGAAACCTTATTTGAAACAGGCAACGTATGAAGGAGATATCCTTGCTGTTATTATTGGAATTACAGGTGTTCTACGTGGTCAAGTTATTCTTACCATGGAGACGGAGACAGCATGCTATATCGCCTCTAAGATGATGATGGGAATGCCGGTGCCCGAATTAAATGATATGGCTAAGAGTGCAGTTAGTGAAATGTCAAATATGATTCTTGGAAATGCAGCGACAATTTTTTCGACGAAAAACATAGCACTTGACATTACACCGCCAACCATTACATTAGGAAATAACTTGAGTTTTTCTGTCAGTGATTCAAAAACAATCTGTGTTCCATTAACATTTAATAATTATACTTTAGAAATTAATATTGCAATAAAGGAAGCATAGGATGAATATAATATTACTTGAACCGGAGATTCCCTATAATACGGGGAATATAGGTAGAACATGTGTAGCAACAGATACGTCATTGCATTTAATCAAGCCCTTAGGATTTTCTCTTGATGAGAAAAGTGTGAAACGTTCCGGCTTAGATTATTGGCAAGACGTCGATTTGCATGTTTACGAAAACTTTGACGATTTTATGAAGAAAAATAATTATCCCACTGTATATATGGGAACAACGAAGGCGAAACAAACCTATGCAGAAGTGTCATTTGCACCGGATGCCTTTATTATGTTCGGTAAAGAGACGGCAGGAATTCCCGAAGAGCTCTTGTTAGAACATAAAGAAACGGCCATCCGTATTCCGATGGCCGAGGGTACACGCTCACTTAATTTATCAAATTCAGTGGCAATTGTATTATATGAAGCATTACGTCAAAATAATTTCATGGATTTAGAAAATGAAGGGCAACTTCATCGTTACAAGTGGTGATTATTTTTTTTAGCAATCGCCAAGGTAAAGGTGAATGTTGTCCCTTTTCCTAGTTGGCTATAGACATCGACTGTCTGATGGTGTCCTTTAATGATTTCACGAACAATCGATAAGCCCAAACCAACGCCTTTTTTATCTTTTCCTCGTGACCGATCTGCTTTGTGAAATCGTGTCCAGATATGCTTTAGATCATCTTCAGCGATTCCGGGACCGGTATCTTTCACAGAGACACGAACCTGATCGCCAATCAAGGTAGTCTCGAGAGTGACTTCATCGCCGGTTTCACAAAATTTCAGGGCATTATCAATAAGGTTAGTTAAGGCGCGTTGGATCTGATTATAATCAGCATGAACGAGGATATCTTCATCTTCTATAATCAGAGTCATTTTGATTTTTTTCTGAAGAATTTTTTGTTCAAATTGAAGCAAGGTATTGCGAAGTGTTTCATGTAAGTCAAAGTCTTCCATCTCAGGTTTCAGCACTTCGTTTTCCATTTTGGTTAATAAGAGAATATCATTTGTTAGCTTGGTGAGACGGTCGGTTTCATTTAGCACAATAGTTAGATATTTTTCGTATTTTTCCGGAGGAATAGTTCCATCCATAACAGCTTGAACATATCCTCGAATTGAGGTGAGCGGAGAGCGAAAGTCATGGGAAATGTTGGCAATGAAGTCTCGGCGAAGATCTTCAAGTTTTTCTAATTCTTCGGCCATATAGTTCATGCTCTCAGCTAATTCAATGACTTCAGTGCTAAAATGTGTATCTTCAATTCGCGCTGAAAAGTCGCCGCTGGCAATGGATTTTGCTGTTGAATTAAAGGCTTTAAATGTTTGACTAATGCTTCGCGAAAAGACATAGGTTGAGATAAATGTAACAAAAATGATGACAATAAAACTAATGAGAATAAGATTATATACATAGCGAATATCTTCTTTTATTGAGGGATAAGGTGACGTAAGAATAACTGCCCCATAGAGTGTTTCTTCATATTTAAGTGGACTTGCCACGGCGATGACTTGTTCAGCCTCATAAGGTTTAAATGTTCCGATTTGAGTGACTGTTTCACCATCTATGGATTGCCTTGCATAATCGTGATTAATAATTGTATCAATGAGAGAGCGAGAAGAGGGTTCGCTATCAAAAATGACACGCTGATTAGGATCAATGATAATAATCCTAGATCCAGCGCGATAGCTATAGGTATAAAGCTGATTATGAAACATGGATTCATCAAGGGTCCCTTCGATATATGAATCATAATATTCGGTTTCTATTGAATGAATCTCATTGAACATTTTTCGATAGCGAGAGCTAACAAAATGGTTGGTAATGGTTTGAGATAATGTGCCAAAAAGTATCAGAAAAATTACAATTGTTGTTAAAATATAAATAGCTAAAAATTTTCTGGAAAAAGTTTTAAACATTATCTCACCTCAAATTTATATCCGATTCCCCACACAGTTTTTAATCCCCAATAATCATTTTCATCAATTTTTTCACGGATGCGTTTGACATGAACATCAACGGTACGTGTATCGCCTATGTATTCATATCCCCATATACGATCCAGTAATTGTTCTCGAGTAAAGACTTGATTTGGGTTGGATGCGAGGTAGTATAGTAGTTCAAGTTCCTTTGGAGGTATGTCGATTTTTGCATCATTATGTAAAACGCTATAATTTGACAAATTAATGGTTAGATTCGGAAGATTAATTTGTTTGCCTTTGCTTTCTTGTGGTGTATATCGACGTAACACTGCTTTTACACGTGCCGTAAGTTCTTTGTTATCAAAGGGTTTAACCATATAATCATCGGCACCAAGTTCCAAGCCTAGAATTTTATCAAATGTTTCACCTTTAGCGGTAAGCATAATAATAGGTACGGTACTCATTTGACGGACTTCCTTACAGACGTCATATCCGTCTTTTCCCGGTAACATTAAGTCTAATAAAATAAGGTTTGGATTAAAGGATTTGACGGCTTCGGCAACATCATTACCATTGTCGACGATTTTTGTTGCATAACTTTCTTTTTCCAAATAGAGTGAAATCAGTTCACTGATATTTTCATCGTCATCAACGATGAGTATTTTGTTTTTTGTCTCCATAATATCCCTCTTTTCTAGTCGTTGAATGTTACAATAGTTACCCCACTATCACCTTCGCCGTATTCACCTAAGCGATAGTCTTTTACATGTGTTGTTGTACGTAAAAATTGATGAACGCCTTGGCGTAAAGCGCCGGTTCCTTTTCCGTGAATGATTGTTACTTGAGATAAATGTGCTAAATAAGCATCATCAATATATTTATCTAAAACAGTTATCGCATCACTAAGCATTAGGCCACGTAAATCGACTTCTGTTTTTACATGACTAGGCGCAGATACTGAAGTGGTTCCTTTATTTTTATTGCCTTTAGCAATGGTGTATTTTTTTGCAGTACCTTTTTGTGGAAGAGTATAGCTGACATTTTCATCGGCCTGTTCAAGATCCTTAAATGGAATGGTAGATTTCATAATACCAAGTTGAACAGTGGCTTCCTTTTTATTTGTATTAATGTCTAGTAATGTACCCTTTTGATTAAGTGTTGTTACGAAGACGCTTGAACCGATTTCCATATCTTCAAGGCGTATTATTTTACGTGTCTGACGAGATGAACTTTTTTGTTTTGTTGTTTTGTTAAGCTTTTCTCTTAACTTAGTCCGTTGTGCTTCAAGTTCTGACATATTCATGCCTGTCCCGTCCTTAACAAGATCATTCATACGACGGATAATGGCATCAGCTTCTTCTTTGGAATTCTCCAATAATCGAGCAGCGTTCATTTTAGCATCATTGAGTATTTGCTGTTTTTGTGAAGTGAGCTGACGTTTCTGCAGCTCAACTTGCTTTTGAAGCATTTCAGCTTCTTCGCGGTATTGACGTGCGCGTTCTTTTTCGAGTAAGGCTGTTTTTTTATTGGTTTCTAAATCGGTAATAAGATCTTCAAAACGAATTTCACGTCCGCTTAATAATTCTTTGGCTTCTTCTATTATTATATCAGATAATCCTAATCTTTTGGAGATAGCAAAAGCATTACTCTTTCCCGGAATCCCAATTAATAATTTATAGGTGGGACGTAATGTGTTTACATTAAATTCACAACTGGCGTTTTCAACTCCTTCAGTGGAGAGCGCATAAACCTTAAGTTCAGAATAATGTGTTGTTGCAATGGTTAATATATTTGCAGCTTTGAGGTTTTCTAAAATAGCCATTGCAAGGGCAGCGCCTTCAGTAGGGTCTGTGCCCGCGCCTAATTCGTCAAAGAGTACTAAAGAGCGGTCCGTTACTTGTTCTAAAATCTGTGTAATATTTGTCATATGCGAGGAAAAAGTACTAAGAGATTGTTCGATGCTTTGTTCGTCACCGATATCTGCAAAGATATTATCTAAAACTGTAAGTTTTGCTCCGTCAGCAGCCGGTACATGTAGCCCGCTTTGTCCCATAAGGGACAATAATCCGATGGTTTTTAAGGTGACGGTTTTACCCCCGGTATTTGGACCGGTAATTACTAAAGTGGTGAAATCTTTTCCTAAATAAATGGTGGTTGGAACGACATCATGTGGATCGAGCAAAGGATGTCGAGCCTTTTCAAGATATATATAATAATCTTCATTAAATACGGGACACGATGATTTTGTGTGAATAGAGTAGTTGGCTTTTGCAGACAGAAAATCTAAATGGGTGAGCATGGTTATGTTTTCTTCTAAGACATCTTTATAAACAGCGATTTTCTCGCTTAATTCCATGAGGATCTTTTGTATTTCTTTTTCTTCATCTAGATACAAACTGCTCAGATGATTATTTAATTCAACAAGCGCTAAAGGTTCTACAAAAAGCGTTGAGCCTGTTGAGGATTGATCGTGAATCATTCCTTTAAACTGACCTCGATACTCGGCTTTGAGGGGGACGCAATACCGATCATTACGAATGGTATAATTATTATCCTGAAGCATTCCGGATTGAGTGGCAGAATGAATGATTTTGTTTAATTGGCTTTTGATTTTTGAACTGCTTCCTTTAATATCTCTGCGAATATCGTATAAACGACTACTGGCTTGATCGGAGATCTCATCTTCTGAAATGACGCACCGGTTAATTTCTTTTGATAATGTAGGCAAAGCGTTAAGTGCTTGAAAATAATATGCTAGACTTAGGGTGTCAATATACTCTTTTGCACTGGTATAATAGGAAACGGCTTGAGCAGACGATCGGAGAACATCTGCGACACTGAGCACTTCAGCAATTGATAAGGTGCCGTGAATGGCTAAACGTTGAATGATTTCTCGAATATCTTTAATACCTCGAAGAGGAAGGTCTCCCTTGTGTACCAAAAGATTTGTTGTGTCGGTGGTTTCGTTTAAAGCCGTGTTAATTTGATCAATCTGTTCAAAGGGTTCTATAGCCAAGATTTTCGATTTTGCCATCGGACTTAGTGCGTAATTTGCAATAAGCTCAAGTATTTTGTTGAATTCTAATGTGCTAAAAACTTTTCTATGCATGTTAAACTCCTTATATCAGCAACAAATAGATAGTAGTCATTTTTAATGCGTTCATCTTGTCGGATGAACCCTTGTTGTTGCCAAAAACTTATTCCTGCAACATTGTCCTTATGGCAGGTTAAGAAAATTTTATTAAGTGAATGTTGGTGAATTAATGTTTGAATAAAATGCTGAAGTATTAAAGTTCCGTATCCTTCACGAGCAAATTCCTTGCGGACAATTAATGTTTGAATCCAAAGATTGGCATCGCCTACAGGATAGTAACACTTTAATATACCTAAGATAACCTTGTTTTTGGTGAAAACATCATAATGTAGTGCATCCGCATCTTCAATGGCTTCTTTACTAAAATTGTCTTGGGCAGGCGATGTATTAAAAGCAAAACGATAATAGTCATCTGTTTTAGCTAAACGTTTAAATGCTTTGTGATATTTACTTGCTGGAACAAAAATAATACGATTCGAATGAATAGTCATTGAAATATTCATGTCAAACCTCCTTTGAACTCTATTTTACATGAAAGCGACTAAGAATAAAAGAGTTATTTTGCTCAATTTACAATAGAAAGAATCCTTGCTATTTTGAAGTTCTTCCTGTAAAATAGGACTAAAGCACTATGAAACAATAAATGAATTATTACAAAAACATTACAATGTATGCTATAATAGCATTTGGAATTATGAAACTAGAGAAAGCAGGGATAAAGATGCAGTATAAACAACCTCGCATTCGTAATAAACATAAAGCCAGTGGCAAACAATATCTTACGATGATGTTTATTACAGATGCTACGAAAAGTGCAAAAGCAATTAAAATCCCTAAGTGGGTTCGATTTCCTGCATTAATTCTTGCAGTTATGCTTGTATGGAAATCATTAGATATATATTCGTATGTAGAATCATTAGAAGCTCAGCTAGCACATCAACAAGTCGCGGTTCAAGAAGAAGTCATTGACCGTGAATCAAAAGAGGCTAGAATAGCAGAACTGGAAAACGAGTTAGCTTCATCGGTAACGATGCGCTATGAAAAACTTGAAGAATTAAAGAGCCTAGCGATAGAGCTTGGAATTAAAATAGAAGATTTAGAAGCATATCGTGAAGAAATGGAAGAATTTAAATCGGAAATAGATACGAACCTTGGTACATATAACGCACCAAAGTCAAGTGATTCAGATGAAAGCTCGGATGTGACAAGAGATCTTCTCAAAGAATATACGTTACAGATAGACCCCAATTATGAGAATAAACGCGTCTTATCAACATCAGCACCGACATCGGAGAATTCAGCAGATTTAACAAGGATTAAGGAAGACCAACTAAAGATGGTCGATGTGGCCATGAATGATATAGAAATAGACGATGATGAATTTGATGCAGAACTTGAAAAAATAACAGCTTTTCTTGAATTTGCATCATCAAAGGTCGAACAAGATTCTAAAAATTTTGCATTTACAAATGAATCTCTAGAAAAAATGATTCCTTACTTAGAGTCTTATCCAAGTGTGTGGCCAATTAAGAATACATACGTAACAAGTGCTTTTGGATATCGCCGAAACCCATTTGGTGGAAGTGGTAGAGAGTTTCATACAGGTGTTGATTTAAAAGCAAGATATCAAGATGTTTCTGCAACGGCTGAAGGTGAGGTTGTTGTTTCAGAATATTTATCAGGTTATGGATATACGATTGTTATTGACCATGGATATGGTTTGACGACAAAATATGCACATAATTCCAAATTATATGTATCTGTTGGAGACCATGTTGAACGTGGAGATGTTATTTCTGAATCCGGTAACTCGGGACGAAGTACCGGACCACATTTACATTATGAAGTACTATTAAACGGAGAACCGGTGAATCCGGTTGATTATATTTACTAGAGAGGAACCTTATGCTATCATCTAAAAAACCAAACTACGAGCGACCGGCAACTTTGATTGGAAAAGATACCGTAATTGACAGTAGCCTAGTGAAATCAAAATCTTCAATTCAAGTGAATGGTGTATTAAATGGAAGTATTGACTGTGATGCAAGCGTTGTTGTTGGACAAACAGGAAAAGTCAACGGTAATGTAAAAGCAGGATTCTTGCTTGTTGCAGGAACGATTGAAGGTCAAGTGGAAGTGAAAAATCAATTACACGTGAATAAAACAGCCAATATACTTGGTGATGTTCATTGTGGTTCTATTATCATTGACGATGGAGCGGTTCTAAACGGCAGTTTTTCAATGAATGAACAATCAAAATCTAAATCAATAAGTGAATCAGATAAAAAAGAGAAGAAAAATTAAAAGATTTAAGTTTGTTTATAACATGTTCACATTCTGTTAAAAAAATACGGTTATAATAGAGTTAGATTCGATACTATACTTATTGTTTGATTAGTTATGGAGTGTGACAGAAGATATGGGTTATAACCAAACAGAACAATCTTTTTATACAGAGAAGAAAAAGCCTTGCACGAAAGTGAAATTCTTAATAAAAATACTAAAAAAATGGGTGAATAAATGCTACAATTAGAGTAGCATTTTTTTTATGCACACACGAGGAGGCTTTTATGAAATATGCATGTAATGTATCGTATGAGTTGATGAATATACTTGAAAATAATCCGAATTTTTGTGAGTATATAAAAATAGGTGCATTTGGAATGACGGAAGAGTTATTGGATCCGGCATTTTCTTTAAAACCCTTACTTATTCATGGCTTTGGTTGGTTTGAACGTGGTGGAATGCCTTCGACAAAAGACATTGATTATGATAAAATGAATCGTTATATTCAAAAATATCATACTCCATTTATTGGGATTCATAGTTTGTGCTTTGAAGAAGATGCAAAGCAGATAAAGAGTTCATCTGTTTTAGATTATATGATTCAGCAATTCATCAACTTCTCTAAATTTATTCATACGGATATATTAATTGAGAATATGGATTACAGCAACTATTATCCATACCCGACGACCTTAATGGATACAGTTAAACCTGAATTTATTCGTAGCTTAATTGATGAAACTGGTTTTGGATTATTGCTCGATACTTCCCATGCAAAAGTTTCCGCCTATCAGTTAAATATGGATATATACACGTATTTAGAAGCGCTTCCCCTTGAAGCCATTCGTGAGATTCATTTTTCGGGAACTGCGTTTGAAAAAGACGCCGGATATAAGGATATTCATGGTATAATGGATGAAGAAGATTATCGTATTGCTCAGTATTTGCAAGAACGATTACAGAAGTTCTCATCTCATCAACTGGAGATGATTACATTAGAGTATGGAACAGTTGCTAATCAATCTACAAGTCGAGAAGCAATTATAGAACAGATGAATCAACTAAAAACTATATTTAAGTAGAAGGAGTTATTATGCAATTTATTGAAACAATTCGTGAAGGTGATGAAGTTGTTGAACACTACTTGTGTTCTTCAAAGCAAATATTAAAAACAAGAGCCGGTAAAACTTATTATTCTGTTCGTTTCCAAGATAAAACGGGAACCATTGAAGGTAAAATCTGGGACTTAAATGATGGAATCGGTCACTTTGAAGCCGGAGATTATGTGAAAATTGATGGATCTGTCGTTACATTTCAAGGTGGCTTACAATTGAATGTCCGTCGCGTACGAAAATGTCAAGAAGGGGAGTATAACCCCATTGATTATGTGCCGATGTCTGATTATAATGTGGATGATATGTATGAAGAACTTATTGGTTTTATACATAGTGTTGAAGATACATATATCAAACAATTGCTCGAAAAGTTTTTTATCGAAGACAAAGAATTAGCCAATCGATTTAAAGCCCATGGTGCTGCAAAGTCTGTACATCATAATTATTACGGTGGATTACTCGAGCATACATTGGGTATCCTTCGTACTTGTGATTTTTTAGCTAAGAGCTATTCAGAAGTCAATCGTGACGTCTTAATCGCCGGTGCATTACTGCATGACATTGCTAAAACAGAAGAAATGACAGAACTTCCTATGGTGGAATATACAGATTCAGGCCAATTGCTGGGCCATATTATCATTGCGGTTGAATGGATTAATGAAAAAGTTGCACAAATACCTGGCTTTCCTAAGCCATTAGCTACTATAATTAAGCATGTTGTCTTAGCTCATCATGGAGAGCTTGAATATGGCTCACCAAAAAAGCCGGCAGTACTCGAAGCGATTCTGTTACATTATGCAGATAATATTGATGCTAAAGTCAAAACATTTTCTACGATTATGGGTCAGTCGGAAGAGCAAGATGATTGGGCAGGTTATCAACGTCTGTTCGAGACCAATATACGTAAAACACGCTACTAGAAGAAGATAAACATAGAGGTGAATCATGAAGCAAGAATGTCCTGTAGTAAAAAATGAAATATATTCGATGGATATTACCGGCATTGGAGCCAACGGAGAGGGGATAGGCCATATTGATGGCTATACCCTTTTTGTCGATGGAGCTATTACCGGTGACTATATCGAAGTCAAAGTCATAAAAACAAAGAAAAATTATGGTTTTGGCCGTTTAGTGACGATTCTTGAACCGTCCAAAGATCGTGTCGAACCTAGATGTCCCATTGCAAAACAATGTGGTGGTTGTAGCATTATGCATATGAGCTACCCTGCTCAACTACACTACAAAGAAAATCATATTTTGGATGCCCTCGAACGCATCGGTGAACAAGATAGGCAAGAGCTTGAACAAAAAAAAGAGCCAATCTTGGGAATGAATGACCCCTGGTTTTATCGAAATAAAGTTCAGTTTCCGGTTCAGATGATGAGTGGAAAGTTACTCATTGGATTTTATGCTAAACGCTCGCACCGAATTATCGAAACACCGATTTGCTATATACAAGACCGATATAATGAAGAAATCGTTGATATCATACGTGATTTTGTCATGGATAATAGTATTTCTGTCTATGATGAGGCAAAACACAAAGGATTATTGCGCCATATTGTTATTCGAAAATCCTATCATGACCAACAATTTCATGTAACCTTGGTAATTAACGGACAAAAACTTCCGCATGAGGATGTCCTCATCAAGACCCTTCATAAACTAGATCATCTTGTTGGGGTTAGTCTGAATATTAATCAAGAAAAGACGAATGCTATCTTTGGACCTAGGATGATTCATCTCGATGGACAAGAAAAGTTGCAAGATCAGATTGGAGATATTAAGTATCAAATCTCACCATTGTCTTTTTATCAAGTCAATCCGGTGCAAACAGAAAAACTATACGCCAAAGCATTAGAATATGCCCAGCTGTCTGGTCAAGAAATCGTCTACGATCTCTACTGTGGTATTGGCACCATTTCCCTATTTTTAGCAAAACAAGCCAAGCATGTCTACGGCGTTGAAATTGTGGAAACAGCTATCGATGATGCGAGAACCAATGCCAAGATAAACAAGATTGACAATGCGACTTTTTACGCAGGAAAAGCAGAAGAGATTATGCCAAAACTCTATAAAGACAATGGGATAAAAGCTGATGTCGTTGTTGTCGATCCGCCAAGAAAAGGGTGCGATGCAACTCTTTTAGACACCATTATAAGCATTGAGCCTAAGCGCATTGTCTACGTCTCTTGCGATCCGGGCACCCTTGCAAGAGATGTCAAAATCCTAAGCCAACACGGCTACCAAATAGACCGATGGTGCGGTGTGGATATGTTTAGCCACTCCACCCATGTGGAGACGGTTTTGAGCATGAAGAGAACGAAGTTATAAAGTAACAGTAAAGACTGTACTATGGTTTATGATAATAGATGACAAAGGTAGCTTTTGGGATATTTATTATGGTATTTTATTGAAATAATTTAAAAATAATAGATTGGAATCAATAAATGCATATGTTATAATGAAAAGAACAAATGTTTGGGTTTGGAATTGTTGAATACTAGATTAATAATGTTAATTAAATAAATATTAAATGAAAATGTTATTATAAGCAGTAAGGGGTGTAATATTGAAAGAAAAACATCAAATAAAGAATAGTACAGCAGAGTTTTTAATCTTTACAGGGCAGAATAAAGAAGATTCCATTGAAGTTATGGTAGTTGATGAAAATGTATGGATGACTCAAGACTTAATTGCAGAATTATTTGGAAAAGGAAGAAGTACAATTACAGAACACATTAAGAATATTTTGATAGAAGAACTTCAGGAAGAATCAGTATGTCGGAAATTCCGACGAACTGCATTAGATGGCAAAAATTACAATACGAAGTATTATAGTATAGAAATGATTATTGCAGTTGGGTTTAGAACCAATTCGGATAGAGCCATTCAATTTAGAACATGGGCTGGGAAGATCTTGAAGGATTATTCAATTCGAGGATATGTGTTGGATAAAGATAGGATGAAGAATGGAAGTTTCTTAAATGAAGAATATTTTGAACATCTTCTTGAAGAAATACGTGAAATTCGAGCAAGTGAACGAAAATTCTATCAGAAAATAACCGACATATATGCAACTTCTATGGATTATACATCAGATGCAATAATAACAAGGAAGTTCTTTAAAACAGTTCAGAATAGATTACACTTTGCAATCCATGGACATACTGCGGCTGAAGTGATTATGGAAAGAGCAAATTCTGAAAAGAATCATATGGGATTGACTACATGGAAGAATGCACCAGATGGAAAAATATTGAAAAGTGATGTCTCTATTGCGAAAAATTATTTAAAGTTAAATGAAATGAAATCGCTGGATAGGATTGTAACTATGTATCTTGACTATGGAGAATTACAAGCAGAACGACAAGTTCCCATGACAATGGAGGATTGGGCTACAAGGCTTAATGCTTTTCTACAATTTAATGAGATGGAAATTCTAAAGGGATCTGGCAAAGTAACTGCTGCAATAGCCAAATCTTTTGCTGAAAGTGAATATGAGAAGTATAGAATACAGCAAGATAGAATATATCAAAGTGATTTTGATAAATTATTATTAGATAGTAAAGGTGAATGTGAATAGGCGAGGCAGTCTTATTTAGGTAATGTAATAAAGAGAGGTTTGTTAATATGAGAAGGTTTAGAGTTAAAACAAGTAGAATAAGTCAAGTGCATTGAAGACTCTAATCCAAATGGAGACTGGGCTGGGTGGACTTATTGCAAGACAGATGGCAATGAAGGATGGATCCCATATCAAATTATTGATAGAAATGATTCAAAAAGTACGATATTAGAAGATTACTGTGCTATAGAGTTTGATTTAGTCGTAGACGAAGAACTTATTATGGAGAAGGAAATGAATGGTTGGATATGGGCGTATAAGGTCAATAATCCAGAAGTTAAAGCTTGGGCTCCTTTGAACTGTATTGAGGAAATAAAAAAAATATCATTTAGTACCTTGCTTTGCAAGTAAAACAATATGTCGGAAATACCGGCATGCTATTATTCTATTTCTGTCTCAAAAAACACCCGACACATGTGGTGACGGTCTGTTTGCTGATGTCAAAAGGTCCATATGAAAGCGGATGGAATCCAGATCATATTTGAACTTGTGTCTTGAAGATATATCCACATGTAGTAAACTATATTCGAGATAACTATATACATTAAGAACTTAGTTGAGGTGATGTAATGGGAAAAGATCAAGAGTTATTGTGCACAAGCAAAAGTCATAAAATGGAAAGATTTTTAGAGGTATGTTTATTATTACTTCTATATGATCAAGTAGGTTATGGTTATGGGCTTATAGAACAGTTGGAGTATTTTGGGTTTTCTAAGGATGAATTTAATGTGAGCACGCTCTATAGAACATTAAGAAAAATGGAAAAAGAGGGATTGGTTTTATCTTTTTGGGAAGAAGGGGGGCCTGGTCCAAGACGAAGAGTATATGAAATTACAGAAGGTGGGAGAAAAGACCTAAGTCAGTGGATCAAGATCCTCGAAATGAGAAAGACAAGGATTGAAAAATTGATAAATAAATACGAAGATATAACAAAATTTGAAAGGAGAGAACACAATGAAAATATTTGATTTAATGAATCTTGAGGCTGAAGGCTATGAAAAAAGAGGAGTTAACGTATTTTTTCAGAATGATTTATTCAAAACACGGGTAATTGTATTGGAAGCTGGAGGTAAAATCCCTCTTTGCCAAATGGACACTTTTGTTATGTTTTATGTAATAAAGGGAGAAGTCGTATTAAAGAAAAACGAAGAATCAGCTACCTTGAAAGAAAATCAGGTTTTTATTACTGAGCCGGCATTGCTTTCGATGGAATCTGTTTCAGGAGCAAGACTTATGGGGGTACAAATTAAATCTGGGCAGTAGGAAGGTGTTATAATGGCCACTATTATTACGATTTATAGTTTTTTAGGGATTTGTCTGATAGCATCTCTAATAAAAAGCAAAGAGAAATCAATTAAAGCTTTCAAAGTTGCAGGGAAAGCACTTTTAAAAACGGCTCCAAGCCTATTGACTGTATTGGGAATTGTTGGTCTTACCTTAGGCATACTGACACCTGAGAAAATTTCAAGCTTGGTGGGAGCTGAAGCTGGATTTATGGCAACGATTGTAGCTGCAGTGTTGGGAGCGATTACGCTGATACCTTCTCTCGTTGCTTTTCCGTTGGCAGGATCATAGCTGGGGTTATGGGGATGATATTATGATGGAGACGATTAAGAAATTTAAATTTCCAATTCTAATTGGATTCGTATTTGTTGCTTTAGCTATCATTGCGCCTGCTACAGCTTCACGATCCACTGAAGTGACAAGGGATTATTTCAAAGAAATGGCTCTGATTATGCCACCGGTTTTTTTGCTGATGGGTCTTATGGAGGTATGGGTCCCAAAAGATAAAATACAAAAGTGGTTGGGGAGTGGATCTGGCATTAAAGGTGGTTTGATTTCCGTGGCCTTTGGAACACTACCCACTGGACCTTTGTATGTTGCGTTTCCAATGACAGCAACATTGCTGAGAAAGGGAGCCAGTATAACCAATATGGTAATATTTTTAGGATCGTGGGCGGCTCTTAAGATTCCACAACTAATGGTAGAAATCAAATTTTTAGGAATTTCATTTACAAGCTTGAGGTTCGTTTTTACGCTTACAGCTTTAGTTATCATAGGATTTATTATGGAAACCATACTGGGCCGAAAATCAGTAGTGGGATGGCTGCCACCTGAAAATGAAGAAATGATGAAGAAACAAGTAGGTAAAATGAAGAGGTAAATCCTTCTTCAAGGGATGGACGGATGATTTTTGCCTTTTCAATTTTGATTCCCTTGCTATCAAAGAACTTCAGTATGCTATGGTCAGTAAAGAAATCTTTGAAAAAGCCCAAACCATTAGAAATAAGCGTAATTGTAACATGGAGAAAGAACGTTTAAAACGTTATGCAGAAGAGCATGGAACTCAGGCACCAAGAATAAAAAGTGGTTTGGTATTGTATAAAATCCAGTAACTTATAAATCTTCATATTGATGCCGATATCTTTATGAACTTCACTTTTAAGATTATATTCTTTTATATTTTAAATTTCAGTTTGATGGAAATTGCTGTCCTTGTATTCATCTTCTTTTTCAAAATAATCGAGACCAAAGTGTTTACATAGCTTGATGAGGAATAATCGAAATGTTTTTAAAATCAAGGCTAAGGTATCTGCGAACTATTGACATTTATCGATATATAAGTTATCATATCGATAAATGTGGATATAACAGGAGATAGTATGGACGATTTTAAGAATACAGCAGAATATTTCAAGGCATTCTGTGATGAAGGTGTCGATAAACGCATTGATGTGTTCGCGACGCTGATAACATATAAAGCTAAAGTAGAAGATTTCTTTCATTTAGATCTTGCTAATGCGCCATATGCAAAAGTCAGAGGCTATATTCAAAGCTTGGACCCTAATAGAAGGAACCAATGACAGTCAATAACAAATAAAATATTTACAAACGAGGGCTTATTATGAATGACTCATTGAGTTTAATTATTTTGATTTATTTTATCTATGGACTAGCGTTTTATACACTTGGTATCAGTGCATTGCTGCAGGCAAGTAATCGATATATAGCAAATCCATTGGTTGAAGCAATACCATTTATAGGCGTTTTTGGTGTTTTGCATGGAACTTTAGAATGGTTGATTATGCTGTCATATACTTCTTTATTCATCTCGATTTTCAGTAGCATAAAATTTATTATTGGTTTATTAGGTACTATTTCATTTGCGTTCCTATGGCTATTTGCTTTAAAACTCATTTATGGTAAAAAACTAAAAGAATTCTTCAAGTTTATTACAGTTTTTCTTTTATTCATATCAACAATTAGTTACATCATAGTCTATGCATTATGGAATGTAAGTTTCTTTTTACGAATTATAATGGGCGCGTCATCAGGTATATTAGCAGGAGTTGCCATTATTATCATTTCTAAAAATGGTTTTCATGGTATATTGAAAAGTATTAGTAATAGACTGTATGCAATGGCGGGTTTATTTATTACCTATGGCATCACACAGTTAATACCACAGCAGTTATTCTCAAAATGGATTGAACTACCAATTGAAGTAGCTAGAACAATACTCGCAGTTTGCATAACCATTTTTTTTGTGAGTGTTATTAGGAGTATAAAAGCAGAAAACGAAATGCGTTTATCATATCTCGTTACACGTCAGAGAATTGCTGAAGAAAATAAGCGTATAGCTCGTGAAATGCATGATGTTGTTTTACAAGATTTATTCTCAATAGGCTTGCAAATTGAACAACTTGAAGAATATGCTTCTTCTGAAGGCAATCAAGTTGTCACATTCGACCAAATTAAATTTCAAATGAATTATGTTATGGATAGTATTAGAGGTTTTATTAAGACATCTATGTTTGAAAAGAATGATATAGGTGATTTGTCTGTTAAACTACAATCAATGGTGATGAGCTTAGAGAATGAATATGAAACAAAGATTATTTTACATAATGCTGATAAAGGATCAGAATATGGAGTTTTGAGTTTGGAATATTTAAATCACATCTATCATATTGTAAGAGAGTGTGTGATAAATGCTCTTAAATATAGTGGTGGTTCAACAATATGTATTAGACTTGTATCTTCTTTTGATGGACTTCGATTATTAGTAAGAGATGATGGATGTGGTTTTAAAATAAGCGACATTGAAAATAGGCAAGGCATGGGTTTAACTGCGATTATAGAGAGAAGTAATATAATATCAGGTGAACTTCATTTTAAAAGTGATGAATCAGGCACTATCGTTGAATTATTCGTACCTTGGGAGGAATAAATGGGAACTAAAAATAAGATTATGATTATTGATGATCATGCAGTGGTCCGTTTGGGATTAATTTCCTTAATAGAAAAGAACTCTAATTATGAAGTTGTCTGTGATGCTGGAAGTTGTACTGAAGCATATAGGAAAATCGAAATTTTTCAGCCAGACTTGATTTTATTAGACTATAAATTACCAGATGGGGATGGCGTTACAATGTGCCATCGGATAAAGCGTTCAAATCCAAAAATAAAAATTATTATTTTATCGGCTTTTTGTGATGAATTTATGATTAAAGATGCCTTAAGAGCGGGTGCAGAAGGTTATTTAATGAAAACTATCGATAAGGATGCTGTTATTAACGCAATTGTAAAGGTGTTAAGTGGTGAAAGAAGCATTGACCCTAGTTTGCTTGATTCACTTGTAGATGCAATCAAAGAAGATCCGAAAGAATATGAGTTAACAAGTCAGGAGAAAGAACTGCTTGAGTTAGTGGCAAGAGGATTAAAGAATAAAGAAATTAGTGAAGAACTGTTCATTTCTGAAAAAACTGTCCGTAATTATCTGACAAAAGTGTTTGAAAAAATTAATGTAAGAACAAGAACTGAAGCTGCTATCTTCTGGATCGAAAATCGTTATTAAGGACATTTGTCCCATTCAGAAAAGGACATTCGGCAATTGCCTTGAAAATTTTGTTGTTGTATAATATACAATATGTTCGTGATTATTTTAACAATATTATAGGAGGAAGTATGAAAAAAATATTAGTTTTAGTAGTTGTATTAATGAGTGTATTAGCATTGATCTCTTGTAACAGTACTGATTATTCAGGAACCTATGCAGGATATTCTTGGAAAGGTGAATCAAAGGGAGTGCTTTTGGAAGATGCAGAAGAAAAAATTGAAACAAAGATTACATTAGATAAAAAAGGTATAATTACAAATGTAGAAACCGATTTTTTGAAATTGAAAGACGACAAGTGGATAAAAAGAAACGATCCTGATGCAGTAATTTCTGTTGATTCAAGCGTTACACCATCACAAGCTATTCTTGGTGGGGAAAAGGTTGTAAGTGGTGAATCAATGTTTGAAATCAAAACAAATGACAAAATGTCACTTTATGTTGTAGGTGTGGATGAAAATGGAACAATATCTTATGGTATTGTTGATCCGATTACTAGATACTTGTTCGAACTAAAGTTAGACAGCGAGTTTGATTATTCAACAAAAATATATGATTTAAAAATTAATGAGCACTTCATACCAACTGTATTAACATCAACATCAGGATTATTGAAACCAAAGAGTTTAGATGAACTTAATGCTATGTCACCATTTGATATAAGCATCTACTCACATGTAATCACTCTTCGTGGTACATATGAAGGTGTATCAGAAGAAACTACGGTTGAAGAATTCTTAACGCTTTCTGGTGTTAGCTTTACTGATGGAAAACCACAAACGCTTGAAGCGACATATGGTTTCCACTCCGCTGGTGGTTGGAAAGGTAATTATGATAGAATAGCAGAATTCATGATTGGTAAAGATGCTACAGAATTAAAAGGATTAACTATGTATGAAGGTGCAAATTACGAAGGCGAATCATACGTGTTAGGCATTAACGAAGATAATTTCTTTGGTATCAATATTGATTCGGTATCAGGTGCTACAAAGACGATTCAAAAGTCATATGATACAATTTCAGGTGCTACTGTAAGAATTTCTAGAGAAAACACATCATTCCAAAGAGCCTTGGTCGCAGCTGGAATTATTAAGGAAGAAGATGTTATTAAAGGTAGATTCTAACTATATTATTAATTTTGAAACACCTCATAAGTCAATGTGATGACTTGTGAGGTGTTTTTTGTGGTGCGCCTAATATGGGCACAATTTCAAGAGACTGGGTGCATAATTCACTTAATCAGAACTACGTCAGAAGTTCTAGTTGTTAATAATCAATTGACTTTCTCCATTAAAGAAAGTTTTATAACCCAATTGGACAAATAAAATAACAGTAAAAGCCACACTTCCAAGAATTCCGAGCATTATAGCTATTTGATATTCGATAGCAGTAACAGGGGATATTCCAGATAAAATTTGCCCAGTCATCATCCCAGGTAAAAATACGATGCCCATTCCTACCATAGAGTTAATTGTTGGAAGGATTGCAGAATCAAAAGCATTATCCACGATTTGTTTTGCAGCCATTTTAGGAGTTGCACCAAGCATTAATGCAGACTCAACAAGGTGCTTTTCAGAATGCATTCCATCTACAAGTCGCGTTACCCCAAGTGAAATCCCTGTCATTGAATTACCAATAAGCATTCCGGCAATAGGGATGAAGTATCTAGGATCGTACCAGGGAGAGATATTAATCACTACAAGTAAAAAATAAATAAGACTTGTTAAAGTTCCAAATAACATGGATATTGCAATAATCTTTTTAAGGGGCTTTGAAAGCTTGTTTTTTGTTCTTTTATAAATGTTATGAATAGCAAATACCTCCATGACAATTATCACGATAATTGTATTAATAGGATTAATGTTATTAAACAAATAAACAAGTATATAGCCTACTAATATAAGCTGAACTGTCATTCTTATAGAAGAAATAAGTATTTCTTTTTCTCTCGAGATTCCCCTTACTCTTACGATAAACAATAAAATAACAACAAAAATATATGCAGCCACCATTTGCCATAACTGAAGATCTATTATTCCGTCCATAATTATACCTCCTCTTGATTAATCACCGTATCTTTTTTTATTTCTATAATTTCATCAGAGAATTGACAGGCTACTTTTTTAGAATGAGTGACCATAATAAGAGACTTGTTATTTTCCTTTGCATAATTTACTAATGCTTCAAAAATCATGTGCTCAGTTTCTTCATCCAAAGCGGAAGAAGGCTCATCTAATAATAAAACTTCGGGCTCCATAAGCATTACTCTGCCAAGGGCTATCCTTTGTTTTTCTCCTCCAGATAACTTTTCAGCATCTTGACTTAATTCTTTTTGCAATTTGACTAATTTTAATATTTCAAATAGTTTATCATCAGAAACAGTTGATTTCTCAGAAAATTTCAGGCCTATTAATAGATTATCCTTTATGCTCCCTTTAAAAATAGCAGGGGCTTGTGGAAGCATGACGATATCTCTTCTCAATTCTACAGAGTCTATATCACTTAAAGGCTTGCTATTATAAAGGATTTCTCCACTATCACAGCTTATTAATTTATTTAAAAGGCGTAAAAGTGTCGTTTTTCCACTGCCACTTTGACCTACTATAGAAGTCACTGTATGCTTTTCAATATTTAGATTTTTAATGTTAAGAATATCTTTATAATGTACCTCTTTAAATGAAAACATAAAAAAAATTCTCCTTTCGTCAATCTTTAATCTCTTTAAATAGCTCATAAGCTTTTTTACGTGCTTCTTCCAAGACTTCATTCCCTAATGTTGTAATCCTATAGTATTTTCTAATCTTACCGCCTACAGTTTTTTCTTCTTTTTCTAAAAGTCCTTTAGATTCCATACTGTGAAGTAATGGGTATAATGTTCCAGGACTCATGTCATACCCATGTTCACTAAGTTCATCAATCATCCAAGCACCATAAAAAGGTTCTTTCTTTGCGTGATGAAGAATATGAATTTGAATAAATCCTAGGAAAAATTTTCTTAAAATTTGGTCTTGCATTTTTTATCACCTCTATTGTATAATGTTATTATCGAATCTCGATATCGTAATATGATATTATTATATCATTAAGTATTTTGAAATGCAAGAATGAAAGGATGGTTTTATAATGAAAGTAGATAAGAACTTAAAAAATCAAAATGGAGTCCCTTGGAGGACCTTTCTAAAAGATGTATTTATTTGTTCTTTGGGAGCTTATGGAGGCCCAGAAGCACATTATGGTGTTTTTACAGATCAAATGGTAGTAAAGAAAAAATATTTAACTGAAGAAGAATTGGTTGAATTGATTGCTTTAACAGGAATTTTACCTGGTCCAAGTAGCACGCAAACCATAGTTGCCATTGGGCACAAAATGGGAGGGCCATTGTTGGCATTCTTAACTATGCTGGTGTGGGCTTTACCAGTTCTAACAGTGATGACATTGCTTTCATTTTTAAGTCAATTTCTAGGCGCTATGAATATATCCCAAGATGGTCTGCGTTATATTGGTCCGATGGCTGTTGGATTTATTATTTTAGCTGCATATCGCATAGGCCGCAAAGTAGTCACTGATAGGATAACTCTATTATTATTACTCGTTGGTGGTATAACCACTTACATTATTCGAGAGCCTTGGATTTATCCCTTGGTCTTGATCTTTGGTGGTGTAGTAAGTATCTTTGTTTCAAAAGAGAAAGATCTCTGGAACCGTGTAAAAATAAGTCCTCCTTGGAGATATTTGATTGTATTTGGTATCTTTGCATTAGGAAGTCTTCTCTTGACTTTAATATGGGACAATAAAATTATTCATTTATTTGAAAGTTTTTATCGATATGGTTACTTAGTTATTGGCGGGGGTCAGGTGGTAGTACCGCTTATGTATAGTGAATTAGTAGAAGTTAATCAGTATATGTCTAACCAAGAATTTTTGACGGGATTTGGGCTTGTACAAGGGTTACCGGGTCCAATGTTTAGCTTTAGTGCATATGCAGGTGGCATGGCAGCTCGCGGTGAGAGTGTACTAACCCAAATTATAGGAGCTGTGTCAGGGGGTATAGCGATATTTTTACCTGGGCTCTTATTAATTTACTTCATATACCCAATTTGGGAAAAATTAAAGGGGATTAAAGGAATAAAAGTATCCCTGAAAGGTATTACAGCTGTTGCTGGTGGATTAATCACTGTAGCTGCAATAATCCTGATGCAAAATAGTGGTTTTGTGATTGATAATATTATAGTTATGTTAGTTACAGTAGCTCTATTATTTACTAAAAAAGTTCCGGCACCGCTTATTGTAGTCTTAGCTATAGCAGCAGGATTTGTTTTCTAATGAATTTAATGTGTTATAGAAAACGATACCATTACTACACCAAAAAAGATGTAAAAAATATTATTCTGAGTTTGTAATTCGGCAAACCAAGTCCGCTAATTCATCGGTGCTCAGTGTTTTACCACTTTTAAACCAATAATCTAACATACCAACCAGTCCGACAGCAACAAAAGTTGCGCGGCATCACATAGATTGTCAACTTCTTCAACTTTACATCTTTTAATATACTCTTGGAATAGTGTATCTATATGATATTCCAAAACATCTTCCACAGAATCAAAAAGCTGATAAAAGGTCTGACGTGATAAATCAGTGGCCTTCATTATTTCTTTAACAGTAATTTCGTTCAGTTTTTTCTGGAGCATCAAAGAAACGAATCCCTCAGCGATCCAGTTTTGTGAACGCTTTGCAGATGGATTACTTCCATTATACATGTCAAACTTTTTACAGATGTATGAAATATGAATAATGGATTTAATATAGAGGAGCGATTGAATTGAAAGGTAGGTAAATTATGATTTATATGGATTATAATGCAACAACGCCAATAAGTCCTGAAGTTGTAGAGGCTATGTTACCATTCTTATATGGGAATTATGGTAATCCAAGTAGTGTCCATGAAATGGGAAAAACAGCAAAAACAGCTCTTGAGGAAGCAAGAGGGCAGGTTGCAAACTTGTTAAATTGTCACCCCTCAGAAGTAATTTTCACTAGTGGTGGGAGTGAATCCAACAATATGGTTATTAAGGGTGTCGCTTATACCTATAAGAATAAAGGCAATCATATTATTACGTCAGTCATTGAACATCCGGCGATATTAAAACCATTACAATACTTGGAAAGTATTGGGTATAAAGTAAGTTATGTTGGCGTGGATCAATATGGTATGGTTAATCCAAGTGACATTGAGCGATTGATTACAGATGAAACCATCTTAGTTACAGTCATGCATGCAAATAACGAAACAGGAACTATACAGTCGATTAAAGATATAGCAGATATATGTAAAAAACATGATGTGTTTTTTCATACAGATGCATCCCAATCTGTTGGAAAAATACCGACGGATGTCAATGCGTTAGGCGTTGATTTTCTAACAATAGCAGGGCATAAACTTTATGCCCCAAAAGGTATAGGCGCCTTATATATAAGAGAGGGAATCATCATTGAACCATTGATACATGGTGCAGGTCATGAATCAGGAAAAAGGGCCGGAACGGAAAATGTCATGTTTCAAGTTGGATTGGGTAAAGCTTGCGAATTAGCAGCAGGTTCAATAAATGATAATCGAATACAGCAGTTGACTGATTATTTTTACGGGGGGATATGTCAGTTATTTGGTGACAAAGTTACCCTAAACGGTCATCCTCAGTTACGATTACCCAATACACTTAATGTAAGTTTTCTTGGGTTTGAAGGAAATGCCATTCTTAATGGCTTACATGATGTTGCAGCTTCTACAGGTTCTGCTTGTCATTCAGGAACAACTACATTGTCTCCTGTAATAAGTGCGATGAATGTTACTGAAGAAGTTGGGCGAGGTGCTGTTAGATTTAGTTTAGGGAGGATGACATCAAAAGAAGATGTTGATGAAGTTCTTGAGAAATTACAAAAAATGATAGGATTAATTTTTAATGGGTGAAGGCGTTGAAATTGAAAATCTGACTCATGAAAAATTCGATGTGGCAGAGCAAGTTAAAGTTTTCTATGAAAATGACAGAGAAATGCTTGCATGTGGCACATGTCTTAAATCACGACAAATGGGTGCAACGGATGTATGTCCGATTAATACGATGTTTGATTGCTTAAACATGGTGGAATGGGCAGATAAGACAGTAACCTTTTAAGTGAATTATAAACAGACATCAAAAGCCCGGCTCTTTATTGAGAAGGGCTTTTTTTAATTCGCATATTCGTGTTTCTAATTAACCTATTGAAACGAAAGTAAAAAGCGTTATAATCAAATAGAAGGGAAGAGATCCAATGACAGTTACGAAACAATAGAAAAAATCAGACGACTTTCAAGACAGTAATGGATGTCATTTTATATGGTCTTGTAGTATGAACAGGGGATTGCTATTTCATGGCGTACAAAATAATGCTGCCTAATATACTTGAAAGTGTAAAATAACCACCACTAATTAAGCCATATAGAAGTGGACGTGGAATATTAGGATTGATTGCAGTATTTACAGAGGTTGAAGACATTATTCCAAGCCCGATAACTAACCCTAAAATAATAGCCTCCTTAAGTGATGAAATATTTAGTGTATAGACTAAAATTGAAATTGACATTATCGTGACTAGTCCACATATAAACGGTCCTACTATAAAGAGTGGCTTTGGACGCTCCTTAGGGTCATAGTTCTGACCAAGTGAGTATGCATATGATTTGCCAAAAAACAGGGTGAACCAAATGCCTCCTAAAATAGAAAAGACAACCGTAGTTATTAGTATTGCAAGCCAATTCATTTCATTTAGAACATTAAACATATTTGATCTCCTTTTTGATTTATGATTTGTTATAGTTTTAGGTGATAACTTATTATACAATTATAATACTGACATCAAATGTCAGGTTTATTGGAGTATAATAAATAAAAATAGTTTTAGGATGAGCGGTCTCGGAAACCAGCATGGCACAAATTTTCATACATTTGTCAAAGGATTTATGCAAAAAATATGCGAAAATATTAAGGTGTAACAATAAATGAGAATATAAAAAAAGAGCGTAAACTCGGCTGTTTAAGAGTTTCCGAGACCGCTTAGAATATAATTTGAGGTGAATTTATTGAAATCATATCGAATGTTTGAAATTTTATTAGTTTTACTAAATAAAAAGAAAGTAACGTCAACAGAATTGGCAAAGATGTTTGAAGTATCAGTACGAACAATATACCGAGATATAGACGAATTATCACTTGCAGGCATTCCTATATACACAGAAGCAGGAAGACAAGGTGGTATTTATTTAGACAAGAATTATGTCATGGATAGATTTATCGTCACTAGTCAAGAGCAAAGTGACATACTTTTTGCTCTTCGCTGCATTGAAACTATTCCTAACATGGAAGCCGGAGAACTATTTAAAAAGCTTTCCGCATTATTTGGAAAAAACTCTAATATTCAAGAGTCAACATGGCTAGACGTAGATTTTAGAAAATGGAACACAGAATCAAAAGATGATGAGCTATTTTTTTATCAGTTAAAAGAAGCGATAGTTTCACAAAAAGCTGTTCAAATTAGATATGTCAATCAAAAGGGCCAAGAGACTTCCCGAATTCTAGATCCGATTAAATTAATATATAAAAATAAGGGTTGGTATTTGTATGCCTATTGCAAATTAAGACAAAGTTTTAGATTATTTAAGTTAAAGTTGATTTTACAATGTGATATCTTGCAACAGAAAGCTGATATCTATACAGATGTTCCTAATCCATATATAAATAACTATAAAGATGTGACAAATATGAAATATCTTAAACTTATTTTTTTAAAAGCTGTTATTTCAAGAGTATTTGAAAACTTTGAACATCAATATATTAAACGATATTCAAAAGATTATATTTCAGTATCGGGCAATTTCGAAATTAATGAATGGCTTTACTCTCTTCTTTTGTCTTTTGGCCCAAATGTTTTTGTAGAAGAACCTGTTAATGTTCGACAGGAACTCTATAATAGACATCTTGAGTCAACAAAATTTCTAATGAGTAAAGATTTTCAATGATTTTGAAGCTATATGAACGATAAAAGTTATAACAGGAGGTGTTATATATTTTATGGAGAATTTACTTGAAGTAACAACGAGAGAAGCGTTAAGACAATGGTTACAATTAAATAGTAGGACTGAAAAATGTTGTTGGGTTATTGTAAGTATAATTCAAAAGCCTAATACATTGTTATACTTAGATGCAGTAGAAGAAGCATTGTGTTTTGGATGGATAGACGGAATCAAACGTAAATATACAGAAGGAAAGGTTTTTCAGAGGCTGTCTCCGAGAGCGAAGAATAGCTCATGGACAGAGCTTAATAAAGAACGCGTTCGTAGACTTGAGAAAATAGGCCTTATGACAGATGAGGGAAGAAAAATCTTACCCAATTTAGACTATTCTCTTAATAATACAAATGAAGCTATAGAGAACAGGCTAAAGGAGTCTAAACAAGTTTATGAGAAATTCATGGAATTTCCTGAATTATACAGAAGAATTCGAATCGATACAATTATTCGGGTTAAGAATCAACCGGAATTATTTGAAAAAAGACTGAACAAACTTATAGAAAATACCAGAAAAGGTAAGATGTATGGAGCGTGGAATGACGGAGGACGGCTATATAGTTGAATTCTTCAATAGAAGCAAAAGACTAGATACATATTTAAAAAAATAGGAAAATGAGAATTTTAACCATGAGATTTAGACTTGTGGAGGGTTTCTTCGGATCAATGTTTAGCTTTAGCTATAGCGGTAGGATTTATTATCTGATGTTAAAGTTGAAATAATTTTAGTATTTGATGGTGAAAAGGGATATAATATACATGTACCCGTTTTGACAATGTTAACGACTTAGCAGAAATGGAGTGAGCGATATGAAAAACAAGCAAAAAAACTTAGTAAAAAACACAGGTATGTTCATATTTATTGTTTTACTATCCCTATCATTATTATCAGGAACACTTATTGGGAGTGATTTAAGTGAATTGATAAGAGTTCATAGAAATATGGTAACGATAGAAGTCAATGGTAGACCGGTTTCCACAGACAATTTCCTTGTCGATGGAACAACTTATGTACCCCTTCGTTCTGTCTCAGAGTTAACGGGAAAAGATGTTGGATGGAATGCCTTGACACAAGTTGCGAGCATTAATGAACCGACCTATGAAGTGGATGCCCTATCGGAGTTATTACCGGATGCGACAGGCTATGAATGGAAATATGAAGGATTTGCAGAATACGGCCACAGTGCAAGGCTGGATTCTATTGTTGATGAACCAACCAAAAGAATCTATACGGTCAGTGGAATGGTTGACGATATGTCAGATGGCGAAAGTGACAAGGATTATTCCATCGACTTAAATTATACGATTGAAGGAAATAGTCTAATACAAACAAAAGAAGAAGAGGTCATGATGGACTCTAAGTTTGATCAACTTACCTTGATTCAAACGCCCTTAGTTATAGGGACTTACTGGACGGATCAAGCAAGAGATGAGGATGGAGTTCTTCAAACGATTAACGGGCAGATTATGAAAGCAGAAATGACAGATATGGGGGTCAAAGAATATACAGTTAGACATAAACAGGTAGGCAGTGATTATTACGAGCAACGCGTAATACGTGAAAATATAGGCGTCGTATCCTTTGAAAAATTATTCGAACTGGGAGAAGAACCTTTTACAGCAGGATATTCTTTATTCAATCCTGTGAATGTGACACAAAATGAGGTGACATTGTATTTCCCGGGGATGGATGCACAGAAGGTTTGGAAAGAAGTGAGAACCTTGACAGTTTACAATGATGAGATTGCCCAAGCAGCTATAGAGGGATTGATTGCAGGGACTAATAATGAGGCCTTATATCCATCAATTCCTAAAGGAACCGAACTTCTTAGTATTAATATTGATAGTGGACTTTGCACCGTTGATTTTTCTAGGGAGTTTATCGATAATCACCCAGGTGGAAGTGCGGGGGAACTTATGACCCTAAGTTCAATTGTAAACACACTGACAGAGTTTCCTGAAATAGACAGAGTGCAAATATGGGTTGAAGGCAAATCTGGTGAAACACTAGGCAATATGTTGCTTGATGAACCTTTATATCGGTTTGAAGAATTGATCGGTACGAATTAAGGCCAAGTCACCAAATGCCTGAAAATAAACTGAAAGTTAGCACATCTGTGGAACAGTAATGTTCCATAGATGTGCTTTTTATTTTTCAGCCTCGGGAAAATTTACAATATCTATTAAAGCGTTTCTATTATTCTCTTGCATTTTTTGAATGACTTCCTCTAAAAAAATAAAGAAAATAGTCCTAGATTTTTCATATGGCTTCAGATAATCAGGTTGAGACACCTTAGAGAGCCAGAAAATCTTGTCGCATTGATAAAAAAGTGAAGTATTATACTCTTCCACAACAATAGCTACATCACAACCTTTTTGTTTAGCGTTATGATAAACGTTTTCAAAAGATTTAAATGTACCGGTAACAGTAAGAATTACGAGTAGAGTGTGTTCATCAATCATGGAAAGTACAGAGATTTCATCAGATACAGCCATGACCATTTTGTTCGAACATGTTCGTAATCGATACTCAAAATATTGAGCACATAGTAAGGAAGGTCCGTATCCGAAAAAGACAATCTTATCATGTGATGAGATTAAATTGAGGAATTCATTTGTTAGTGAGGAATCAAAATCATCAATAAATGATTTGATTCGGCTCAATTCATTAGAATAGAGAGATTTTGGTGGTTCTGTACCATATAGAAAATCAAGATACTGTTTAAAATTTGAGAAACCTAGTTTTTTTACAAATTTTGATATTTTTGAAACCGAACATCCACATAAGTCTGCGGCTTGAGTAATTCTAAATTTCTCGTTGCTTTTTGAAAATTCCATAAGTTTGTCGTAGATTTGTTTTTCCAAAGGATTTAAATTATTGAAATCTATATTAATCATCAAGAACCTCTCCTATTCATTTAAAATTGAATATTATATGATTTTAGCATTAGTAATAATGTTTGTAAAGCAACGAAAAAAATAATTAATCAAAAAAAGCAAATTGTTAAAAATGCACATATAAATATTAAAAAAATATATATATAAATGGAAAGTTTTCCATTTATATATACTGAAATAGAAAAATATAGAAAACTTTCTATATTTTTCTTGACAGCTATGATTTATTTTTATATACTTAGTACAGAAACAATAACATGAATTTTGGCGGCGAAAGCCGATGACACGATGTGCAATTATTATATGAGAATTATTAGGAGGCAAAATGTTAAGTGAAAATCAGATTATTCAAAAACTATTAGAAATGTTATCGCAAGAACAGGTGAATACGAACCAAGACGACTTATATGATGCATCAGCAGACAGATATAAAAAATATGCAAAGGCAAGAAAAGTACTAGACGTTCCGATGCCTGTTGCCATAGTATATCCAAAATCGGCTGAAGAAGTCAGTGAACTTCTAAAATTTTGTAATGAAAATCTTATCAATGTTATACCGCGAGGCGGAAAGACAGCAACTGAAGGCGGCTTAGAAAATTGGAAAGATCTTACAATTGTTATTGATGCACTTTATATGGATAAGATTCTTAAGATTGATCCTTATAATTCTCAAGCGACAGTTCAAGCAGGTGTTGCTCTTCAAGATTTAGAAGATGAACTTAGAAAAATTGGTTATACAACAGGACATTCGCCACAGTCAAAACCTGTTGCAAAGTATGGCGGATTATTGGCAACACGTAGTATTGGTCAATTCTCAACGCTTTATGGTGGAATTGAAGACATGGTTGTTGGACTTGAATGTGTATTTCCAGATGGGCATATTTCAAGAATTAAAAATGTATCCAGACGTTCTGGCGGACCGGATATAAGACATATAGCGATTGGCAATGAGGGCGCTTTATGTTATATCACTGAAGTGACTATTAAGATATTTAAATTCTATCCTGAGAATAACAAGTTTTATGGATATTTGATTAAGGATGTTGAAACTGGCATCAAAGTTCTTCGGGAGGTTATGGTTAATGGATTTAGACCATCAGTTGCAAGAACCTACTCGGAAGAAGATGCGGCACAACATTTTTATCATTTTCATGAGAATAAATGCGTATTACTATTTATGGCAGAAGGTCCTAAAGGTATTGTAGAAGCAACCGGTAGAGCAATTGAAGAAGCCGCAGATAAATTTAAGGATGGTATTATCAAGCAGGTTGATAGTCAGTTAATTAGTGACTGGTTTGATCACTTGAACTGGTCACAACAAGATATTGATGATGAGTATGAAGGCATGATTGAAAACGATGCTCACGCTGGATATACAACAGAGATTTCCGCTGATTGGGAGACAATTCCAAAGATTTACAATAACGTTATTGAACGTGTGAGAAATGAATTTCCACGTGCACATGAATTAACGATGTTGGGAGGACATTCTTCCCACAGCTATCTTAACGGAACGAATATGTACTTTGTTTATAATTATGAAATTAATTGTGCGCCAGAAGATGAACTTCTTATTTATCATCACCCAATTCAAAAAATTATTGTTGAAGAAACCCTTAGAATGGGAGGATCCATGTGTCATCATCATGGAATCGGAAAATATAGAAATGAGTGGGCCGAGCAGGAACATGGTTCAGCGTTTTATATGTTAGAGAAGCTCAAAGAAGTCTTTGATCCTAATGGCATCATGAATTATGGAACAATTTTTCCACAGGAAGATGCAATTCAAAAGTATATATATAGAGGTTAACGATGAAAATATTATGTATGGTTAAAATTGTACCGGATGTTGATAAGTTTAAATATGATTTTGATACCAACTCGGTGGTAAGAGAAAATGTCAGGATGATCTTAAATCCTGACGATGTTAGTAGCGTGGGCTTTGCGCTCAAAACAAAACAATTACACCCAGAGATTAGCGTTGAGGTTGTTACCATGGCGCCTGAATCAGTTATGCCTATACTAAGTGACCTTGTACGTGTAGGTGTTAATCGTGTAAATCTTATTACAGATAAATTGTTTTCTGGCAGTGATAGCTATGCAACCAGTAAAATTTTGGCAAAGTACGTGAAGACCTTATCTTATGATGTTATTCTAACCGGAACACATGCTATTGATGGGGATACGTCCCACGTACCGGCTCAATTAGGAGAACTCTTGGCATTAAGTCAGATGTCGAATGTAACCTATATTGATGAACACTTGTTAGATATTTCTAAAGCTGTTTTTACCGTAGATCTTGACTCGGAAGTAGCAACATACCAGATGCAACTGCCCGGAATACTTAGCCTAAGAAAAGAAAGTGGTTATAAGTTGCCTTACATTAAATACGAAGATATGAATAAAGATGTTTCTGAAAGTATCCATGTGGTTACGAATAAGGACCTAGGCTTTGAACCTTTTGAGGTTGGACTAAAGGGTTCAAAGACTAAAGTCAATAAAACGTTTGTCAAGGAATATGAAAAAAGAGACAAACTTGTTGTAACAAATGATAATCAAGGCATCAACACGGTATATACATTTTTACAGGAAAAAGGCTTTATATAAAATATAAACCATGTTATTAAAAAGGATTAAACAGAATGAAAAAAAGTATGATTTATCTTGACAAAGAAAACCATAAAAATTCAATAGATCTTTTAGAAGTTATTCGACAGGTATATGGTGGAGAAGACTATGAAACGTATGGAGTGACAATTAATCATCAATGTTTAGAAGCAGTTGGATATTTCGATAAACTTATTCAAGTCACTGATGATCAGATTTTTGATAAGGACAGCATGGTCATTACTGACATATTGGAAGAACTTCAGCAACAATATGAGTTTGATTGTATTTTTATACCCGCCACAAATTTTGGTAGAATGCTCGCGCCAAGACTAGCAATGCGGCTTCATGTAGGCTTGGTCGCAGATGTTACCGCCATACATTTGAAAGAAGGATTACTTGAAATGGTTCGACCAGCATTTAGTGGTAAGATAATGGCTGGTATAGTGAAGCAAGGCAAGGGACCGACAATGATGAGTGTCCGAGAAAATGTATTTTCTTATGACAATGTACTATTAAAAGAAACACAAAAGATTAGCTACTTTCCAAAAAAAATAAGAAAAAGTGGACTAAAACTCATTGAGAAAAGTGAAAAAATTCAAAGCTATGATATCCGACATAGTGAAGTGCTTATCTCAGGTGGTGGCGGTACAATAAAAAAATTTGAAAAACTAGAAGCATTGGCAAATCAACTCAATGGACAAGTCTCAGCTAGTCGAAAGATTATCGATAAAGGGATTGCAACAAGAAGCATACAGGTGGGACAATCAGGAAGAACAGTTAATCCGAAGCTGTATATTGCCCTTGGAATCAATGGTGCTATTCAACATATAGAAGGTTTGAAAAATGTTGAATATATTATTTCAGTTAATACGAATAAAAATGCACCTATATGTTCCCTTTCAGATCTTGTTGTTGAAGGAGATGCGTTTGAATTTATTGACAAATTAATCAAAAAAATTGAGGAAAACAAGTGAATCAATTGGAAACAAGCAATTACTTAATATAAAAACAATAATCTTAGGAGGTAGAATATGAATATAACAGATTTTAACATGGATTTTTTTTCACTTGAGGGCAAAAACGCCATTGTTACTGGGGGAAACGGTGGATTAGGACAGGCATTTTCATTGGCTTTGGCAAAAGCGGGGGCAAATGTCATGGTACCAAGTCTTGTTGATGATGATGGAACGACAAAAAAACTAATAGAAGATGTTGGTGTCGAATATAAATTTATCCAAGCAGATATCACTGCAGATGGAGTATGTAAAAATATCGTTGATGAGTGTGTAGACACATGGGGAAGCATTGATATATTGGTCAATTGTGCAGGTATTAGTATTAACGTTCAAGATGTAACCAAGTATACGAGAAAAGAATGGGACAAAATGATTTCTATTAACTTAACAGCTGCATTTGAAATGATTCATGAAGCCTGTAAACATATGATTAAACAAAAAAGCGGTAAAGTAATCAATATTGCATCTCTCTATTCTTTTCTTGGAGGACAATGGTCTCCGGCGTATGCAGCAACAAAGCATGGGATTGTGGGACTTACGAAATCAATGTGTGATGAACTAGCACAGTTTAATATTCAGGTCAATGCAATTGCACCAGGATATTATGCGACTCCCTTGACAGAGATGACTCGAAAAGATGAGAAGCGCAATGCAGAAATTCTTGCACATATCCCGGCAAACAGATGGGGATATACTGCTGATTTAATGGGTGCTACAGTCTTCTTAGCAAGTCCAGCATCGAATTACGTCAATGGAACTGTATTAACTGTAGATGGTGGCTATTTGATGAGATAGTTTATGCTAAAGTCAGCCATTAAATATGATTAATTAAGGAGAAGCTTATGGAAGAAAAGTACATTATAGCTATAGATGGAGGCACGCAAAGTACAAAAGTAGCGATTTTTGATATACATGGAACGGAAGTTTGTTCACATACAGTTAAATTAAGAGAGATACACCTGTATGGAGATGACCGTGCAGAGCACCCAGATGATGATCTTTGGGATAGTTTAAAGTTAGCCTGCAACGAAATGTTTAAAAAATTTCATGATAATAAATCCAAAATAATTGGTGTTGGATTAGGATCTATTCGATGTTGCCGAGCGCTCATTAAAGAAGATGGAAATCTGGCCTCACCGGTTCAGAGTTGGATGGACTTGAGATTATCAAGACCATATGAACATGACGATGACCGTGTTAAGTATGTTACAACGACGACGGGATATCTAACGCATAGAATGACAGGAGAGACAAAAGATACACGTTCAAATTATGTGGGACCATGGCCGATTGATCCGATGACATTGGACTGGTTTGAAGATAAAGAAACCTTTGACTCATACCATACACCAAGAGAAATGCTTTTTGATTTAGTGGACCCATCAACGGTTCTTGGAAAAGTAAATGCCTTTGCCAGTCATGCCACTGGAATTCCAGAAGGATTACCGGTCGTATCGACATCAAATGATAAAGCAGTTGAGGGGCTAGGTGCCGGTCTTGTCAATGATGGAACGATATTAGTATCACTAGGTACCTATATTACATCCATGATGGTTGGAGAAAAAAATGATCCGAATTCAGTGAATTACTGGAGCAATCCTGGAGCGATAAAAGGTGAGTTTTTATATGAAAGTAGTGGTATTCGAAGAGGAATGGCAACGGTTACCTGGATTAAAGATCTTCTGGGTAGTGATATTGTCAAGGAAGCAACAAAGCGAAATATGTCACCAGAAGAATATTTGAATGTACTTGGTTCAGATGTACCGGCTGGATGCGATGGGTTATACACGGTCTTACATTGGTTGGCTAGACCTTCGCATTTACATGAACGTGGGATGATGATTGGCTTTAATGGAACACATAAAGGTCCACATATGTTTCGTTCTGTACTTGAAGGCATAGCCTTCACCATGAAAAACAATGCGCAAGCAATGTGCGATGAATTAGGCATTGAATTATCAAATATAGTTGTCAGTGGAGGAGGCTCTAATGGTGAACTGTTTATGCAGATTTTTGCAGATATATTCGGAGTCCCCGCACATAGAAATGTAGTTAATGGGTCAGCAAGTATGGGAGCTGCTATATGTACGGCCTTGGCACTTGGGGTATACAATAATAGACAGGAAGCTATTGAGCAAATGGTAAGACGTCGCGATACATTCATGCCAATATCTGAAAATGTTAAGTTATATAAGGAGATCAATGAAAAAGTGTATAAGCATATTGCGCCAACTACAGACGATCTTCTAAAGCAATCACATAATATTTTCAATAAATAATTAGTCTCATGAACACATTATGGTCTCGCTACTAATATTAAAATGATATTATATAAGAGAAGGAGAAGGAAAATTATGAAAGCAAGCACCAGAAAATGGATAACCGTTGCAATTCTTGCAACAGCTGCAGGTATCATTTTTGAACTACCCTACATGCGTTATACTTTTTATGACCCATTACGAGATGGTTTAGGACTTACACATGAGCAATTTGGGGAGCTTATGAGTTTTTATGGTTTACTAGCATTTATCTTCTATATACCAGGGGGATGGTTGGCAGATAGGTTTTCACACAAGTATTTACTGGCGTTTTCAATGGTAGGAACAGGTCTTGGTGGATTTTATCTGTCGACATGGCCAAGTTTTGGTGGAGCAAAAGTTCTTTTCGCATTTTGGGGAGTTACTTCAATATTTACATTTTGGTCAACTTTGTTAAAGGCCACAAGTATGCTAGGTGACAAAAGTGAGCAGGGTAAACTATTTGCTATGACAGAAGGTGGAAGAGGTATTATTACTTCGATTGCCGCCCTTACAGCAACAGCTATGATTGCACAGCTTGGAAGTACACCCGAACAATTCGTTACTGTATTGTATATGTATTCAATTATATGTATTCTAACGGGAGTGGCATGTTTAATCTTTGTACCTCATAATATCATTCCAGAAGAAGAGCGCTTAAATGGAGTCAATGTTATTAAAGATATGATTGAAGTTGCAAAAATGCCGATTACGTGGTTGCTTGCAATCTGCATTTTCGCGATATATACCGTATATACAACATCTAGTTATTTCACACCATTTATGACAGAGGTTTTTGGGGTTTCAGCAGCTGTAGCAGCCTTGGTAGCAACTTTTAAAAACCACTTATTCAGACCTATTTCAGGTATTGTGGGAACTTTCTTAACAGCAAGGACAGGATCTTCAATTCCATCCATGAAAATTAGTGTTGTATTCCTTGCCATTCTTATCGGTATTACCTTGGTACTTCCTGTATCAGTAGCATTTGTTCTTGCCATTAGTATTGTAATTGCATTAATTGGTTTGATGACTTTTGTTCTACGAGGACTTTATTTTGCACCTGTTGGAGAAGTTGGAACACCTAAGCGATTACTAGGCGCAGCAATGGGATTAATTTCAACGATTGCTTTTACCTCTGACATATTTAATTTTAAAATTGTAGGTAGGATGCTTGACAATAATGCAGGTGTCGCGGGATATAAAATGGTATTTACATACATATTGGTACTTTTAGCAATTGCATTTGTTTCCTTGATTTTCTTAAAAAGAGCTTCGGATCACTCATCAAAACCAACGAATGTGATTGTTGAAGAGATAAAGGATATGGCTTAATTAAAAAAACTATAGGCATATCTATAGTAGCAAAGATGACTGGTTAATCACCGGTCATCTATTTGTTGCTTACGTGGAAAACACATGTCAACTATTATACTGGGAGGTAATAACTTATGAGTGATTTGAATAAAAATATAAAAGAGAGAGAATCAAAACAAAAACTTAGACCTTTTGTATTCTTTCCGGCATTTATATTATTAGTATTAACAATTTTACTAAACTTTTTAAATCCAGAAGCTTTTTTAAATATGACAACAGCAGCAAAAAACTTCATGGTTGTTGATATGGGGTGGGTTTTCAGTATTACCGGGGTTTTATCAGTTATCGCCATTTTACTGGTTTATTTTTCGGCATTAGGAAAGATTCGATTAGGAGGGGAAGACGCACAACCAATTCTAAAAAAATCGTCTTGGTTTGCTGTTACGCTTTGCACGACAATTGCAGCAGGAATATTGTTTTGGGGAACAGCGGAACCGATGTGGCACCTGGCTTATCCGCCAGAATCGCTAGGGATTGAACCCATGTCACCAGAAGCTGCGATTTTTGCTATGGAAACCATGTACCTACATTGGACATTTGTTCCATATGCAATTTATGCTGTTCCGACCATTGTTTTCGGTTTTGCATTTTATAATATGAAAAGGTCTTTTAGCGTGGGATCACAAATTGCACCACTTATTTCTGCAGAAAAACAAAATAAAATGAATGGTATCATTGACGCGGTTGTTTTATTTACTGTTGCTGCCGGCATTGGAGCATCTTTTGGAACAGCTGTTATGAATATGGGTGGGGGCTTAAATGCTTTATTTGGTATAGATAACTCAAAATCTGTATGGATTGTTATTACGATTGTAGGTACAATCGCATTTATTATATCTTCAGGTACAGGTCTCATGAAAGGTATTCGTATACTTTCAGATCTAAATGTATATTTGTATTATATTATTATCGCAGTACTCCTAATTCTTGGACCTTCAATGTATTTTTTTAGTTTGGGAACAGAAGCTTTTGGAGGATTTTTAGATAATATGTTTTCTAAAGCCTTATTTACAGGTACAGCAGCTGGTGATACATGGCCATCGGGATGGACCATGTTCTACTGGTCTAACTGGATGGCGTGGGCTCCTGTAGCTGCTGTATTCCTTGCAAGAATTGCCTATGGTTATAGGATTAAAGAAGTTGTTATGATGAACTTTATTGTACCAGGAGTTTTTAGTACAATTTGGATGACAATTTTATCTGGAACAACAATCAACTTTCAATTAACAGGGCGTGTCGATGTTATTGGAATTATGAATGAACAAGGATCCGGAGCAGCGGCTTATGCAGTACTTAGAGCACTACCCATGTCGGGTGTTATTATCGCAATCTATTTGGTTGCTGTTTTGATTTCCTTTATTACGGCAACGGACTCAACGACCAATGCTATGGCAAGTATTTGTACAACTGGTATCAGTGATGGAAGTAATGAGCCGCCTTTATTCATTAAGATTTTGTGGGGTATAATTATAGGGTCAGTATCTTTGATTTTTATTATTGCATTGGGGCTTGATGGGATAAAAATGATGTCTTATCTCGGAGGATTTCCGGCTTTGTTTTTGGGAATACTTAGTATAGCATCTTTGTTTGTCGTCATGAAAAATCCACATATGTTTGATGTAATTTCTAAGAAAAAATAAAAAGAATAATATGATGTTTGTAGCGTAAAATAAATATCTGGATACATAAGCCGAGGCCTTTGGTCTGGGCTTATGTTCTGTCCAGATAATTGACATTAAAAAATGGTTGGAGTATAATTGATAATAGATATCAATAAATAATTGTTAGGAGGATGATAATCAAATATGGAAGTTACTTATATAGGTCATAGTGGTTTTTTAATCGAATGGGAATCGTCTTATTTTTTATTTGATTATTTTAAAGGCGAGATACCCAAATTAAAATCCGATAAAAAAGTGTTTGTATTTGTCAGTCATGAACACCATGATCATTTTAATCCTGTTATTTTTGATTTAGGTGCTAAAGATCAGAAGGTTGAGTTTATTTTGGCTTCAGAAATTAAGATGACCAAAAAAGAGTGCGACATTACTTCTGTTAGTCCTGAAAACACATATGAGTTAATTGATTTTAACCAGAACAAAATTTCTATCAAAACACTAAAATCAACAGATAGTGGAGTTGCTTTTTTGTTACAGTACTTAGGTAAAACAATTTACTATGCAGGAGATCTTAATTGGTGGTTATGGAGTGGTGAATCAAAACAGTATAATAATAATATGACGCTTATGTTTAACAAGGAAATGGAAAAATTAAAAGAGCTTCCAATAGATATTGCTTTTGCTCCCTTAGATCCAAGGCAAGAGGAATATTATTATATAGGACTAGAAAAACTAATAAATACTACTTTTGTAAACTATGTGTTTCCAATGCATTTTTGGGAACAGCCATCGATTATTCACCGATTTAAACAAGAAAGAAAACTACATTTGAATCATACAAAAGTAATGGATGTTAGTCAAGAGGGCCAGAAGTGGAATTTAGAAATTTAAAGAGAGGTTGATTAAAATGAAGTTTGAAATGGTACATGAGAATTATAATGTTAAAAATCTTGAGGAGTCACTTGAGTTTTATAAGAAGGCTCTAGGCTTAATAGAAAAAAGAAGAAAAACGGCAGATGATGACTCCTTTATTATTACGTATTTAGGAAATGTGCATTCGGATTTTGAATTAGAATTGACATGGCTAAGAGATTGGGATCGTCCCTATGATTTGGGGGATTGTGAATTCCACCTAGCTTTTCGGGTGGATGATTATGAGCAAGCACATGCATTACATGAAGAGATGGGATGTATATGCTATGAAAATAAAAAAATGGGTATCTATTTTATCAAAGATCCAGATGGATACTGGTTAGAAATAGTACCGACGCGATAAGCATTTATACAGACGAGGCAAATAGCTATATAAATAAAGGAGGAGATACAAATGGTGTCCCGATATTCAAGTTAATATGAATTTTGGGAAGGTGATGAAATGAAGGTTGTAATAAGTATAGTTGTAATAAGTTTTTTGTTTTTCTCGAATATATGGGAATTCTATAGAGAGAATTCAACAATACAGGATGAAGTATTAAGAAGGATGGAACTATATTCAATGGATAAGGTTTTGGATGATTATGAAGGATTAGACTTTATTCAAGTACCATCCCATAACGAATCTTCTGAAAGAGAAGTGTCAGAAGACGTCTCGAATGATACTTTTGTTAAAATAAGGGACTATATCCCAGACAGTTTTGTTGATTTAAAGTACGCAACATCAGAAAATATAACCGGGACACCAATTTATGATTTTACTGAACCGTATCTTCGTTACGGAACTGTAAAAAAATTAGAAACTGCATATAAACAATTACTTGAACAAGGATATACGTTGAAAATATGGGATGGCTACAGGCCGGTTTCTGCGCAATTTAAATTGTGGGAAGCGATGCCGGATGCACGTTATATAGCCAATCCACATTCCGGATATTCGAATCATTCAAGAGGAAATGCGGTTGACTTAACATTAGTCAAAGCAGATGGTAGCTATATTCCGATGCCAACCGACTATGACGATTTTTCGGCACGAGCAGACCGCAATTATGAAGACTTAGGAAGTGAAGTAAGAAATCACGTCATGATTTTGGAAAAAGCAATGACAGAAGCTGGTTTTGAAGGATATTTTGCAGAATGGTGGCATTATAGTGATGAAAGCAAATATCCAGTTGAAGAAAATTTTGAACCAGCAGTTGAAAATGATATTATTTCTATTAGTGCAGTAGGAGATACATTGTTAGCTAATGGACATGGCTTTTGGTATGATGGAAGCATCGACTATTATATTGAATCGTTGGGCGTCGGCTACGACTATTTTCTAGAAAAAGTGCAAAGTGTTATTGGCCAAGATGATTTGACCATTTCGAATAATGAAAATGTCTTTTCAACAAGAGGTGAAAGAGCAAATAAATCTTGGCAAGGAAATGAAGCGTTCTGGTTTAGAAGTGATCCGGAGTATGCACAAATTTATAAAGAGGGAAGTATTGAAGCTGTCAGCCTTGCAAACAATCACACTTATGATTATGGACAAATAGCTTATGAAGACACAATTGCTGCGTTGGATGCCCAAGGAATAACAAATTTTGGTTATGACCGAATTGCTTATTATCAGGTGCGTGATTACACGATAGCATTGTTGGGGCATAATGTATTAGGACCATTAGAGCGAGGTGTTGATATTGAAGAATTGAAATCCGAAATGAAAGATATGTTGGCAGAGGCAGAATCCAATGCGGATATTGTGATTTCGTCGTTTCATTGGGGAATTGAGAGGTCAAAGACTCAAAATGCCCAACAGACAGAACTTGCACTTTTTGCAATAGATAATGGTTCGGATCTTATTCTTGGACACCATCCTCATATAGTTCAGCCTGTAGAAGAATATCAAGGTGTACCGATTGCGTATTCATTAGGCGATTTTGTCTTTGGTGGAAATAGACATCCAATAAAAACACAATAATATTAACAGTAGATTTTGTTATGGAGGGCTCAGAAATTGCAGAGATACGATATGATTCGATTCCGGCGCATAGCTATGGAAATACATCCAGTAATAATTATCAACCGGTTCTTGTTAACCCGACAGAATAATATAATAAACTATTAAAAAAGTATCAGATTAAAAAGATTTGATACTTTTTTATTTAAAAAAAAGATGTGAAAAACTTGAAATTTGTGGTACGATTTTAAAGTGGGTAATTTGGAGAGAGTTGTTAAAAAACATAATATGGAGGTTAAAAATTTATGGTTGTATTGGTATTTATTGCAGTTTTATTGGCATTATTATTGGCAGCGTTTAATTTTAACCAAGTAAAAAAATTAGATGAGGGAACAGAACTTATGAAAGAGATTGCAACCGCAATCCAATAAGGCACGTACATCAAAAAGCCTTGGTCAGACGTTAAAAGTTGCTTTTCAAGGTGGATCAAGCAAATCTGATTATACAAGAAAATTGGATCGGGGTTAACTTTATTCCTTTTACAATGACTGTATCAGGGTATGCACTTGGATGTTCAATTATCGCCATGTTTGATCGTGTAGGTGGTGGTATTTATACCAAGGCTGCAGATATGGGGGCTGATCTTGTCGGTAAGACAGAAGCGGGAATACCTGAAGATGATCCACGTAATCCCGCGACGATTGCGGATAATGTTGGCGATAGTGTAGGTGACGTGGCAGGCCTTGGTGCGGATTTGCTTGAAAGTTTTGTTGGCGCACTTATTTCAGCTGTTGTATTGGTGTCTTATATGTACTATACAACAAGCGGAAACAGCGATCATCTTACTTATGAGTTAGTAAGAAACCTAATAACTTTTCCTCTTGTTTTTGTAGCAATCGGCCTTATAAGTAGTGTAATTGGTATTCTATCACTTATTGTCCGCAATGTATCGGAGAATCCGCATAGAGAACTTAATTATGCATTATGGACATCCGCAGGGCTAACGATTATAGGCACAGGGGCTTTCACTTATTTTTATTTTGCGGATATGAATGTGACAGTTCTTGGGTTTAAAGCAGGAATCATGTCTCCCTGGATATCGGCATTATTTGGTATTGGCAGTGGTATTTTAATTGGTTTCTTAGCGGAGTATTATACAAGTTATGATTTTAAACCAACCAAAACAATAGCAAAAAAATCCCTTGAAGGAACCGCTTTAACGATTACCCAAGGCCTTTCCACAGGAATGAAGTCTACATTTTATCCGGTTATTGTACTCGCAGGTGCAACCATGTCTGCAAATTATTTTGCAGGACTATACGGCGTGGCTATGGCAGCGATTGGTATGTTATCCTTTGTTGCAGCAACTGTATCTGTTGATACTTATGGACCCATAGCGGACAATGCCGGTGGAATCAGGTGGTATTCCGGGCCATGGTAAAGGTTCTGATTTGCATTCGTCAACAGTGATTGGTGATACAGTTGGTGACCCACTTAAGGACACCGTTGGACCTTCTCTTGACATTTTGATTAAGATTATGGCTATGGTATCTTTAGTATTTGTCTCTGTATTTAGCCAATACAATATTTTGAACCTTTTTAATTAAGGTATATTACAAAATATCATCCGATCATAGAAAGGATAAATAATGAAAACAGAAATATGTATTAGGGAAAGAAGAAGTGTTCGAAAATACTCTGAAAAAGATATTTCCGAAGAAGTAATCAATGAAGTTGTATCCTTGGCAAGATATGCTCCGTCATGGAAAAACACCCAAGTTGTACGTTATCATGTGATTAAAACACCACAGATTAAAGAAGATATTGCCAATCATTGTGTTTTGGATTTTGAATTTAATGCAAAAACAATTATGCGATGTAAAGCACTTGTTGTAGTTACAGTCATTAAAAAGGTAAGTGGATATGAAAATAATGGGGATTTTTCCACATCGAAAGGTGATCGATGGGAGACGTTTGATGCCGGAATTGCTACGCAAACATTTTGCTTAGCGGCACATTCAAAAGGACTTGGGAGTGTCATTTTAGGAATATTTGATGAAGAGAAACTGCGTCAATATATTCAGATTCCTGAAAATGAACGAATAACAGCACTAATAGCAATAGGTTATCCATTAGAAGAGGGAAAAGCAGCTCCGCCAAGGAAAACAGTGGAAGAATTGGTCACATATTATTAATCTATGATGAAATGTTAAAAGGAGTAGCTTATATAAGCTACTCCTTGTTATATCTCTCATGTTCGTCTTCCTTTGACAAATCCTAGGATTAAGGAAATTACGAATAACACTAAGAAAATGTAGAAAATAAATTTTGCAATTTCAATCGCAGCTCCAGCAATTCCAATAAATCCAAAAAAAGCTGCAATAATTGCTATAACCAAGAAAATAATTGTCCATCGTATCATAAAAACTCTCCCTTCATATGTAACAATGGTTATCTTGTATAAACGATTTAATTATATCATTAAGCATATTAATTGTCAAAAAACTCGGTATTATTAAATGAATAGTGAGAATAATATGCATTAAATCAAATATAGCGTAGAATACGTCTAAATATGCTATAATTAAGAGAATATAAACAAATATTTATAGGAGGTAAGTATGGAATACACAGAATTGGTTAATACAAATTTATTAATACCTAAGATGAGTTTAGGAACGATGACTTTTGGTGGGCAAACCGATGAAAAAGAAAGTTTGAAAATTATGGAATACGGATTTGAAAAAGGAATAACACTTTTTGATACGGCGAATATTTATACAGATGGTGCTAGTGAAACCATTGTCGCAAAAGGAATCAAGAATAAACGTGAGCAGATTATCTTGGCATCAAAAGTAGGATATGAAAGTGGGACAAAATTAAATGGTGTATGTCTTACAAAAGAGGCTATTTTTAGGGAAATAGATAAAAGTTTAAGTCGACTGCAGACAGAGTATGTCGATTTGTACTATTTTCATGCGCCGGATTATAACACACCCATGGAAGAATCTTTAGAGGCGATGACAGAATTGGTGGAACTTGGAAAAGTACGATATGTGGCTGTTAGTAACCATGCGGCATGGCAATTATCCGACATGATGGCAATATGTGAAAGGGAAGGATTTGAAAAACCCGTGATGACCCAAAATGTATACAATGCCCTAACAAGATCGATAGAGCCCGAATTAATCCCATATCTGGACAAACATCCGATGGGATTATCGGTATATAATCCAATAGCAGCAGGACTTCTCACAGGAAAGCATAAAAACGGACCGGCAAAAAATTCCCGATTATCTAATAATGAAATATATAAGAATCGTTATTGGAGTGAAGCAAATATTCAATCAACAGAGAAGTTAATGGAGATCGCAGAAGAAGCAGGAATTACTATTTTAGAGTTGGCCTTCAAATGGTGTACTACCAATACAAAGGTAACAAGTATTATTAGTGGGGTATCCAAACTCTCCCAACTCGAACAAAATATAAAGGCCATGGAAGGGCCGGAACTAAGTCAAGAAGTGCTTGAAAAATGTGACAAAGTATGGGAAAAACATACAGGCAATCCATTTGGATATAATCGATAAATGAAAGGAAGATAAGCGATGTCGTACTATAAAGATTTAAGTACAATAAGCATTAATGAATATAAAGAACTGTTAATGACGATGGAATTAATAAAGAGTCGCCAAGTTTTAAGAGATGATATTGATCGACAGTTTTCTATTCTTAAAAATCAGGGAATAGAAAACCTTGAACAACTATCAAATGACTTAAAATCAAAGAAAAAACTAGAAGAATTTTCAAAAAACAGTGGTATCGACATCAATTATTTAAACGTGCTTAATCGTGAAATAAATAGCTTGCAACCAAAGGCAAATCGTTTCAGGGATTTACCTTGTTTGGATGAAGAAGTTGTGAATAAATTAGAAGCTGCAGGCTATAAAGATACATATAAAATGTATGACCAAATCGTTGATGTTGAAAAACGTCACAGCATAGCATATACCCTTGATATACAATCGGATATAATGGATATTATTGCAAAATATGTCGATATATCAAGAGTTCGTTGGGTCAATCACACCTTTGCATATATGTTATTAATGGTTAATCATGATAGTGTTGAAAAGATAGCTCAGGCAGATGCAAATAAGTTATATAATCAAATCAAAACTAAAAACAATAAAGTTCACCTATATAAAGGAAATGTTGGCCTCAATGATATGAAAATATTAATTCAATGGGCTGGGTGGGTACAGAAGAATTTATAGTAATTGATGTAAAAGGGCATTGTGTGATAAGTAGTGACGATACCTTTGTGATATTCTATTTTCAGGAGGTGTTAATATATGTACGCGTGGAAATCAATACAAAATACTTTGAACTATATTGAAAAACATTTATCAGAAAATATGGAAATAAACGAACTTGCTAAGGAAGGAAATCTTTCATCCTATTATTTTCAGCGACTCTTTAAGCGTTTAGTAAAACAATCTGTAAGCGAATATGTGAGATTTCGAAGGTTAGCAAAGGCTTCAGAAGAACTTAAAAATAATAATAAACGAATTATTGATATAGCATTAGAATATGGATTTTCAAATCATGCAAATTTTACGCGGGCGTTCAAAGAAGCATATGGTGTTACACCGGAAGAATATCGTTCCAATGATATAGTCCTTAATCATTTTATCAAGCCCGACCTACGCATGAAATATGCAGAAGCTGAGGAAGATGTACCACTCATTACTGAAGGCATTGTGGTGGAGATGACCCGAAGAAAGCTTGATGAACCGCGCACATTTATAGGTATCAAAGGCGAAGTGCCTGAAACTGAATTAACGATAGGTAGATGGACAGGAATATCAACAATAGGAAAGCTGTGGAATGAATTCCACAGTCAGAAAGCAAGCCTGTTGAATTTATTATCGAACAACATAGAATCTGCTATTATATATAAAGGTGATGCAAGGGAAGGTCGTTTTATTTACATGGTCTCTGCGGAAACGAAAGAATGTGTTCAGCTAGAGAAGTATGATTTTTTCATTCTTCCCAAAGGTGAATATGTTATTTGTTGTTTAGAAGCAGAAAATTTTGAAGAACTAATTAATGTTGCGATTTATAAAGCAATTATGTTTATGACTAATTGGATGAAAAAACAAAATTTGACATGTGGTGATTTTACTGTTGAAATGTATTATGGAACGTCTGCAGACTCAAGTTATATGGAATTATGGTTACCATTAAGTTCACAGAAAAAGATAGATGAGATAAAGGAAAAATGGGATAAGGTCAATGGAACGCAGAAGCCAACATTAGATATGATAAAAACCTATGTAAACAATCCTTTGTTTGAAGACTTGTGTCGCTTTATTCAAGATGAATATCAGAGTAAGCCGGTCATGGATTATAGCAGATGTTCTATGCAGTATGGATGGAATGTTAAATACAAAAAAGCGGGACGGAGTCTATGTACATTGTATCCGATGGAAGGATATTTTATTGCTCTTATTGTAATTGGTGAGCGTGAAAAGATTGAAGTGGAATGGATACTTCCTTGTTGTACAGAGTATGTGCAGCAGCTATATAGCGAAACTAAAGCTGGCATGGGCCAAAAGTGGCTCATGATTAATGTGACCAATGAGGCGATATTGAAAGACGTTAAGAATTTCATTGATATTCGACGAAGTAAAAGGAAGAATTATGAACTCAAATAAGATAAAATGTTTAAGGATTAACAAATCTATAATGGGAGACATTGAGATCAAGCAATGCATATGTAAAGAACAAAGTTATAAAAAACACGTGCACAAAGAATTATCTATCGGACTTATTGAGATGGGGACAACGGTTGTTGAGTTTGGAAACGAAAGTTATAGATTTGAAAAAAATGATTTGATAATAATTCCGCCATTATTAAGTCATAGATGTTCACCTGAGAATATTGATCAGTGGCAGTTTATTATGGTCTATATTGATCCTAAGTACTATGAAAGTAAAATGGAGTTTACGAAAGTGACAAAAATACAAGGTGAGGCGGTAAGCGGGTTTCTTGATTTCATCACGAGTGTGTCAGATGGGATGAATAGTATGAGAATCGAAGAGCTATTGATTGAACTATTGATTCAGTTAGAAAATACATCAAAGAAAAAGACCTTCTTTAATACAACTCCAAGTGCATATAAATTGCAGTTAAAAGTAGCTGAAGCAAAAAAATACTTAGACAATGGTGTAGACGTATTTGAGATTTGTGAGGAAATTGGATTTTTTTGACCAATCACATTTTATAAGAGAATTCAAAAAAATGAATGGAATAAGTCCAATGGAATATAAACAGATTATTGGAGAAAAATGATAATAGTCCTTCATGTCAATTTTGTGCAATACAGTTTTTCACTTTTATTCTATAGTTTTTAAAGACATGTTCATCTATATTTTATCAGGAGCAATGATTGGCTTAGCATGGGCGGCATTATTTTTCGGTTATAAAAACACGAATGTTTCATTAGCTATTGTAATATATAATATGTGCCCTGTATATGTAATGATATTAAGTCCCTTGATTTTGAAAGAGAGACTAAGTAAGCTACAAGTGACTATAATTGGTATTTCATTTACTGGTTTAATATTCGTCATTGGCGTTATTAATTTAGATTATCAACACCTGTCAGGAATATTGTTTAGTGGAGCATCAGGTATATTATATGCCACTATAGTCATTATGAAGCGAAGATTTAATTCGAAGATGGATCATAGTATAGCAAATTAAGCTCTATGGAAATCGCGTCTTATAGTTATTTGGAGCCTGCATTTGGAATTATTTTAAGTATGCTTATTCTGCATAAGACAATGACAATACAACAGATGGTTGGAGTAGTGTTGATTCTTGGTTCAACATATTTTGGAGAATACATGAGGTCCTTAAAGACTATAAGAACAATAAATTGATTGAGCTCTAATAATATGTGTAGAGAGTGTGAACAATTTCTTAATTCTTTTGTATAAAACGCATTTAGAGATAAAACTATGATAATATTGAGCAGAATATTACGTTTTTTTACAAAAGAAAGAAGGCTTGTTTATGAAATTAAGGATTAAAATGCTCCTAGTTACAAGTGTAGTTATTATTTTATCTATTTCACTCATTGGTATTTTTAATACTATATCCACCAATAAAGCATTCGCAGATAATGTTAATTTACAACTATATGATGAACTAGCAAATCTTAAAATGACCATAGAATCATCAGCTGAAATTGTTGATATCACAAAAGAAGCGCTTAATAGAAAAAATATTGATTTAACCTTATCAATAGCTAAGATGATTGGCGCGGATCCGACATTGTTAGAGCCGAATCAAATGGAACACTTGGCTGAAGATTTAAATGTTTCTGAGATTCATGTTATCGATAGTAATGGTGTGATACAATACGGAAATGTAAGAGATTTCTATGGTTTTGATTTTAATACATCGGATCAAACACTGCCTTTTATCGATTTAATAGGTAATTCGGGTAGTAGCCTAGCTCAAGAACCTTCATTACGCGGAACGGACAATCAACTGTTTCAATATATTGGTGTGTCTAGAATTGATGAACCAGGAGTGGTTCAAATTGGTATAGAGCCAAAAGTAATTCAAGATTTATTAGATAATTTAAATCTCCAAAAAAGAGTGAATGATTTGGTTATCGGAACCTCAGGATTTGCCCTTGTTGTGAATGAAGATGGAACATTAATAGCGAAAAATGAACTTGGATTAAGTGAGGTATTGGCAACAGATGTTCCTTGGTTAAATGATTTTATATCAGGTGACAAAAACTTTAAGACGATAGAAATAGATGGCACAAGCTATTATGCCATGAAAGAAATATATAATGGCTTAACCTTAATTGTTACTTATCCAACAGAAGAAATTGACCAGATTTTTCGAGCAAGTGTGATTAGTAATCTTATTGTTATTATACTTACAACATTAGTCTTAATCTTAATTATCAGTACACTTTTAAATAAATTAGTAATAAAACCGATTCGAATGTTACAAAAATCTATGGAACAAGTCGGTTCAGGAAACTTTCAAGTGTCCATTAATTACTCGTCAAAAGACGAAATTGGTCAATTAACAGATCATTTTAAGAAAATGACCAACAATGTAAGTAATCTTATCCATGAAACCAAAGGCAGTATTGACAATGTGGCTCTTTCTTCTAATCGAATAACAGACAATGTAGAAGGATTAAGAACATCGAGTAGCGAAGTGACTCGTGCAGTTGAGGAAATCGCAAACGGCACAGCAGTTATGGCTGAAAATGTAAATGATCGCCTTGTAACCGGTCAAAAACTTGGTGAAAGTGTGACAGAGATATATTCAAAACTTACAACTGCGGAGACAGTCTCAAAGGAAATGGTGAACTCCAATAATACAGGGATTGATTATATTAATACCTTATCGGAGTTATTTCAAATTACCATTGATAATACAGCAAATGTTGCTGATAACGTGAATGAACTTAGAGACAATTCAAAAGCAATAGAAACCATTGTTGTGACAATAAAAGGTATTGCTGATCAAACAAATTTATTGGCTTTAAATGCGTCAATCGAAGCGGCAAGAGCCGGAGAATCCGGAAGAGGCTTCGCTGTCGTTGCAGAAGAGATTCGAAAACTTGCAGAGCAGTCATCCACATCAGCCGAAGAAATAAATGCGATTATAGGTAATATTGTAAAAACGGTCGCTTCCACAAGTGAAAAAGTAAATCATACTCAAGATTCAGTTGATTCAGTTAAAAAGAACCTTAATGAAACGGTTGTTGTTTTTGATGAGACAGTGGTCAGTGTCAATCGTGTTGAATCAATTATTCAAGAATTTATCGATGAGACAAAAAACATTGAGAAACTTAAGAATGATTTAATTGAATCTCTAGAATCTATGGCTGCGATTAGTCAAGAATCTGCGGCTTCCACAGAAGAAATAAATGCTTCAACGGAAGAACAACTTTCACGAGTGACAGAAATTGGTGAGTCAATCGAAATTCTGAATCAAGATATATTAAAGCTTGCACAAGAAACAAAGCGTTTTAATGTATAGATATAGTACGGTAGTATAAGATCCTCCTTGTTATTTCTGATGTTTGCGATATAATAAACGTATAGGACAAATGAGAATCGATATCAGTTTTAAAAAGGAGGATGTATAATGAAATATATGGTTACTGGTGCAACAGGACATTTAGGAACATTAGTAATGAAAGAATTACTAAATAGAGTAGATCCGAAAGAAGTCGCAGTCAGCGTTCGAACGGTTGAGAAGGCCAATGCCTATTCAGAAAAAGGCGTTGATGTCAGAAAAGGTGATTTTGAAGAAGTGGAATTAATGGTAGATACGTTTAAAGGCGTAGAGAGACTACTCATTATTTCGACAGATGGCGATAATGCAACTCGCATAAGATAACATACGAATGCTATTGAAGCGGCAAAAAAAGCCGGAGTACAATTTATTGCTTATACGAGTTTAGCCAATGCAGAACAATCGAATCTATTCTTAGCCGAAGTGCATCAAAAAAGTGAAGCGGCGATTAAAAACTCAGGAATTACCTATGTAATACTAAGAAATAATTGGTATCTGGAAAATGAAGTATCTTCAGTTCAAGGCGTATTGTCAGGAGCTCCTTGGGTTACTTCAGCAAAAGATGGAAAAGTGGGATGGGCACTACGCGAAGACTATGCGTTAGCCGTGGCAACAGTTTTAGTTGAAGAAGAAAAACATAACAACAAGATATATGAATTAAGCGGAGACCTCCATACGCAAGAAGAAATTGCAAATGAAGTCGGTAAAATTCTTGATAAAGATATAGAAGTCTTGCAAGTTGATGATAAAACATATGAAGAAATCATGAGAAAAGCAGGGGTGCCGGAAAGTTTTATGCCCATGCTTCTTGAAATTCAAAAAGGTATTCGTCATCATGAATTAGAAGTCGTGAATAGTGACTTTGAAAAAATTATCGGACGTAAACCGATTCCGCTAAAAGATGCAGTAAACCAACTTGTAAAAATTGCAAAAACATAAAAACGAAATATAAAAAACGATCACTTCAAACAAATCAAGTGATCGTTTTTTTGTATTATTGAAATATTACTTGTTATTTAAAAATCCTTGTTTTTTCATTGCCGGATGCACTTTTGGAAAGTAGACATGTTGGTATACACCGGAAGTAAATTGACTCCAATTGCCTTCTTGTTCTCTGTCAATTTCTTTTAAATAATCCGTCATATGCGCATCATAATGATCGATTGATTTTAATAGGTTCTTGGCTTGATAGACGTCGTTATGTCGAAAAGTATCCATAGGCAATCTTGGTTTTTTCTTTGAGGAACTATTTGGATGACCTATTGCCAAACCGGCAACTGGAAATACTTTTTCAGGCAACTCAAAAAGTTCAATGAGTTCATCGGGACTTCTTCGAATACCACCAATAGGAACGACACCTAGACCTAATGATTCAGCAGCAATAATAGCTGCCCCCATGTTTAGACCGGCATCAAACGTGCCAACCATAGTTCCTTCAACGCTTTCATGGATCACTTGGTTTAAGCCATTTTTTTTGGCTGCTAAATCAGTTTTATGAAAGTCTATTACAAATAGTAAGAATAAGGGAGCTTGTTCAATCCACGGCTGTCCACCGGCAAGTTCAGCAAGCTTAGATTTTTTATCTTTATCGGTAACTACGATAATAGATGTTTGTTGGCCGTTAATTGAATTGGGCATTGCTTGAGCGGCATGAATGATTTCTTCAATCATGCTGTCCTCGATAGAATCTTCTTTAAAATCTCTTATGGAACGATGGTCTTTTATAAGTTCAATTGTTTTATTCATTATATATTCTCCTTTAAAATCGTATTAGTCATAATGCGCTAATATCTTGTTATTCAGTTCAATGTAAATTTTCTTTTCTTCATCAGATAATGTTGAATTTATTACTTTGTTAAGAGAATCCCATGCCTTCATAACATGAGTTTTTAATTCTTCTCCTTGAGATGTTGCGCATAGGTAGACATTTTTTCCTTCGACTTCTTTTATGACAAGTTTTTTAGATTCTAGCTTTTCTACGAAGCGAGTAACTGTTGAAGGGGTTAACATCAGATAATCGCCAACCTCTTTTTGATGGATTCGTTGTTTAAGACATACAATATAAAGAATAAAGGCATGACTCGGTGATAAACCGGTCACAGAAAATCGATCATCAGCCTCTTTCTTTAGGGCTCTTGAAACTTTTGAAAGAGAGAAAAATAAACAGCTATTTAATTGACATTCATTATCTGTTAAGTCCATATTTTCATTCATAAAATCACCCCTTTTGTTTGTGCATACAAATATATCATATGTGTTTTAACATGTCAAATTTAATCTATATTTAAGGTTGGATAAAGCTCTGGTAAATTATTGTGAGTTAAAGTAAGACTATACAATAAATTAAAAAGGAGCAAGAAAAATGATTAAAACAATTTTATTTACATTCACATTAGTAGGAGGCCTAGTCGGCTTAATAATCGGTTTTATCCAATTTGCTATGGGGTCTTATCAAAAAGTAAAAAAGACCTCACTCATGACATTGATTTTTGTTATCGGACTACTTACGATAGCGATTGTATCGCAACGAAGGGCTCATACACCGGAAATCGACCAAGATACAGGAATTGCAGAATTAATTCAAGTGGATGTCAACGGAAAAAAAGAATGGCTGAGTATACGAGGAAATGACAAGGACAATCCAATTCTTTTGTTTTTGGCTGGTGGACCGGGAGGAAGTCAATTAGGAGCAGTACGAAGAAACTTAGCTGAACTTGAAGAAGAATTTGTTGTTGTCAATTGGGAACAACCTGGTTCGGGAAAATCTTATTCCGCTATGCCAAATGAAGCTATTTCATTGGATACTTATGTTGAAGATGGACTAGCATTAACAAAGTATTTGCGAAATAACTTTCAAAGAGATAAAATATATTTAATGGGAGAATCATGGGGAAGTATATTAGGTATTTTTTTAGCAAAGGAAATGCCAGAGTCCTATTATGCATTCATTGGAACCGGTCAAATGGTTGACTTTGCTGAAACGGAACAAAGGTGCTATGCACTTGCTCTTGAACGTGCAAAAGAAAAAAATGATTTAGATAAAGTCAATGACCTAAATAAGATGGGACCACCACCCTATAATGGCAATAATATTGCCCTTAAAGCAGGCGTCTATTTACAATATTTGAGTGAAGAGATGTCACATAATCCAAATATACAGAATCCGGGATATTCTACGTTTGAGGATTTAGCGTCTGAAGAATACGGTGTTTTAGACCAAATAAATTTTTTCCGAGGTGTAGTGACAACATTTTCAAATTTATATCCACAATTATGGGAGATTGATTTAAGAGAAGAGCATACAGAATTAGATATTCCAATTTATTTATTTGTTGGACGTCATGATCTAAATGCACCGGTTGACTTAGCAGAAGATTATTTTAATCATTTACAGGCACCAGACAAAAAGTTAATTTGGTTTGAACATTCTGGGCACAGTCCATGGATTAATGAAAATGAGTTGTTTTGTAAAAATACCATTGATTTATTGGTGCAACATGAAAAATAAGTCTTGAAATTTGAAAGGAAGTTGACCTATGCATACAATTTTAGTGGCAGAAGATGACAATCATATTGCAAGTTTGATTGAACTGAATTTAGTAGAATCTGGATATCGCGTTTTAAAAGCCCAAAACGGTTTGGAAGCACTTAGAATTTTTCAAAACCAAGACATTTCTTTAATGTTGATTGATATTATTATGCCCGGTTTAGATGGGTTTAATTTGTTGAAAAAAATCCGAGAAGAAAGTACGGTACCTGCCATTTTTATTACGTCAAGGGATCAAGAAATTGATTATGTTATGGGACTTGGATTAGGTGCAGATGATTATTTGACAAAACCATTTTCCATGGAAGCGCTAAAGGCAAGAATCGCTGCAAACTTGAGAAGGTGCTATAGTTATACAGTAGCTGAAAGACAAAAGAGTTCAATCATGAAGAATGGAAAATTAATCATAGATACGGATTCTTATACATGTAGATTCGATGGGCAGGAGATTGAACTCAATGCCAAGGAAATGAAACTCCTTGTATTGTTTTTACAAAATATGAATAAAGTATTTACTGCCAAGCAATTATATAGGGCAATATGGGAAGATGAATACCTATATGATGATAATACGATTCGCGTACATATCAGTAATATTCGGGGGAAGATTGATTCGGATAAAACGATGCTGAAAACGATACGAGGAATTGGCTATAAAATGGTTGAGGTGAAGGAATGAAAAAGCATACGAAAAAGGATATCCGAGAAAACATGCTAATGAGTTATTTGAAAATGTTTTTGTTAAGTCTATTGGTGATACTGATTATATATTTGATACTTATCATATCGAATCAGTTTATTAAAGGAAAACTCATTAGCCAAAAAATCGATATAAAGGAATACTTAGTTGAAGATTTTCGAGAAACAAATTATTCTCAAATACTTGAAAATAATGGTGGTATCGCGGTGCTAGATGAAGAAATGAAATTAATACATCAAGAAGGCAATGATTTCTTGGATGCTCAGCAATTCAAAAAAATGGAATGGGCAAAGTTTTTAATAGATTCACAAAAAATCGATGCGCCTTATAATTATCAAGTTGCTTATTCAGAGAAAGCAGATGGATATTGGTTAATCATTGCCCTTCCATCGTCTGTAAGAATGATGTTTTCGTTTTACTATAATGGAAATATCACACCACATGACCAAGCAATAGTCATTCCTTTTTTAGCTTTTTTGTTTTTGGTATTTATAGTCTTACTATTTATAATCACATGGATTTTTACAACATCTACCGCCAATAAGTATATACAACCGATTCTTGAATTAGAAAGTAATTTGAAGGCCTTTAGTGAAGGGGATTATAAAAAACGCATAGAAATTCACAAGAAAAACATCATAGCTAATTTGGCTGACATTTATAATCAAATGGCGGACAAGATTCAATCTCAGATAAATACACGACGTGACTTGATTTTAGATATATCCCATGACATAAAAAATCCTTTAATGAGTTCTACAGGCTACTGTGAATATTTATTAAATAATCCGGATCTATCAAGTGAGAAACGATTAAGTTATTATAAGATTATCTATAATGATAGTATGCGGGCTGTAAAAATTGCCGATGATTTATTGCAACTCTCAAAACTGGAAAATGATGAAGTAAATATGAATTGTGAAAAAACCGATATATGTGAATTTATCCGAGAAGAAATCGCACGAATAATTCCTGTATTGGATGAACAACAATTCGAATATGATTTTAATATACCGCCTAAAAGTATATTTGGTGATATAGATAAGAGTCTTATTAGTCGAGTTGTTGATAATCTTATTACAAACTCGATTAAATATAATTCAAAAGAAACAAAAATATATGTTTCAGTTCTTGAAGATACACATTACGTCAGTTTAGTGTTCGAGGATGATGGAATTGGTATTCCAAAAGAAATATATAGTGATATAACAAAACCTTTTGTTCGAGGTGAAACCACATATCATAACGTTCAAGGATCAGGCCTTGGTCTATCCATTGTTGATAAAATTGTTGCTCGACATGGAGGAAAATTCATGTTTGATAGTCATCGTAGCATTGGATGCAAGTTTGTAGTACAGCTTGTAAAAGTTTAATAAATAATAGGAAAAGTATTGACAAAAATAATGTAAAGTTCTATAATCAAAATACGAAAACGTTTTCGAAAATTTTAAAAAAGGAGAAAACTATGTCAGACTATTATTTTGATCAAAAAAAACGATTTATTATTGAAGATTATCATCGGCAAAAGACATTTAGCAGTTTTTTGCCCGGAATTGCAGGAGAGCAAGGTATTCCTATTTGGGCTTTTTACGTAAATAGAGGTCAAGGAATTTCTAGTTTTGGAATTCAAGATAAGGATCATTCAATGATGGAGTTTTTTCCGGCCAATGGAGCTTATCGTTATGTATCTACATATGGGTTTAGAACCTTTATTAAGTTTAATGATGGCCATACTATTGAACCTTTCATTGGCACTTCAGATCAGAATAAACGCAAGATGGGGGTTCAACGCGCATCTTTTTTTCTAGAAGAAAATATAAATGATGAACTTGATGTTCGAGTAAACTACACAACAATGGTGAATCAGCCTTTTGGTGGATTAATTCGTCAAGTAACTATTGAAAATTTACAAGATATAGCAGTAGAATTCGAAGTTGTCGACGGTATGGCGACAATACTTCCGTATGGTATTAGTAATGATGATTATAAGTCTATGAGTAATTTGATGCGCTCTTTTATGGTTGTCGAGCACCCAGATACAATACCCTTTTACAAAATGAAGACAAGTACAAAAGATGAGGCTGAAGTTACAGATGTTAATCAAGGCTTTTTCTTTTTGGGGAATGAAAAAGAGAGCCCTTTAATTATAGACCCAGATTGTGTTTTTGGATACTGCACAGATCTAAAAAAAGCTATTGGGTTTGAATCAGATGGCTTTATTAAACAAATAGAAAACGGTCAAGTGAATGAAAATAAAGTGCCATGTGCTTTTCAATATCAGAAAGTTTGCTTAGCTCCAGGTGAACAAACGATAATTAATAGTATTTATGGATATAGTGATTCTTTTGATAAGATTAAAAGTTTTGAAGCGTCACTAGACAGAAAGTCATTTGTCCAAGAACAATTGAAAGAATCAGATTCGGTGATTGAAGAACTCTGCGCAAATGTAGCTACACAAACAGCTTTCCCCATATTTGATGAATATATTAAACAATGTTATTTAGATAATGTGATGCGTGGAGGATATCCACTTATTTTTGATGGAAAGAATCAAGATAAGGTATATCATATATATTCACGTAAACATGGAGATCCAGAAAGAGACTATAATTTCTTTTCCATTGAACCGTCATACTATTCCCAAGGAAATGGAAACTATCGTGATGTGAATCAAAACCGGCGCTTGGATATATTGTTTAATCCAAAGGTGAAGTCATTTAATATTTGGCAGTTTTATAATTTAATTCAAGCGGATGGTTATAATCCATTGAAAATAGAAGGCATTAAATTTATTGTACAAAAGGAGAACGTGGAAGCTTGTGTGAAAGCATTAAAAAATAGTGAACTTTCGCATGAATCAATTGAGAATATTCATAAGATTATTCAAAAAAAGTTCACGCCGGGCGATTTGTCTAAAGTGGTTAGGCGACAAGAAATGCAATCAGTTATTGAAATAGTCATCTATTATAGCGAGCAACTAATTGATGCTGATTTTGGAGAAGGGTATTGGAGTGACCATTTTACATATAATCAAGATTTGATTGATAGTTTTAAAAAAGTTTATCCGGACAAAATGGAAACACTTTTATTTAAAGAAAAAAATTATCGATATTACCATTCGCCCTATAAAGTACGTCCAAGAACTGATAAATACGGAATAACTAAAGATGGAAAAGTACGGCAATATGGAGCACTAGAAAGCATTGAACAAAATCCTGATTATCGTGGCCAATGGATGACGGACAAAGATGGACAAATCATTCAAACGACCTTATTTAACAAGTTAGTCACACTTGTCTTAACAAAGTTTTTGAACCTTGACCCTGAAGGAATGGGTCTTGAAATGGAGGCTGAAAAACCAGGTTGGAATGATGCAATGAACGGATTGCCAGGACTTTTTGGGTCAGGAATGAGTGAATCCATAGAGCTTTTGCGAGTGGTTGAGTTTTTAATAGATGAACTGGAAACTGTTGCAAAAGATACTGTATCAATTTTAAAAGATACAGATGAACTTGCAGAACAAATCATTGAGCATAGAGTAGACGATGCAATGAAATGGTGGATAATTGCTGGAACAATCAAAGAATCATATCGAAATAAGACGTGTTACTATATGAATAATACTCATGAGGAAAACAAAAAAGTTAAATACCTTACTTTGTTTAGATGGATGCAAGAAAAACTTCAAGGCGGAATCAATAAGGCAAAAGACATGAAAGACGGTCTTATCCCAACATTTTTTGTATATGAAGCGAACCAGTATGACATCATTGATGGGATAACATCTTATGGCCTAAAAAAAGTTAATATTCATTCGTTTACAGCAAGGGCCCTACCTGCTTTTTTAGAAGCACCAGCAAGACTATTAAAAGTTTGTTCAAAAGAAGATGCGCTTCTTCTTGCTAAGAAAATCAAAGCATCAGATATTTACGATCAGGAACTGAAAATGTATAAGACATCAGCACACTTAGATGATGAGACCATTGAAATCGGACGAATTCGAGCATTTACTCCTGGTTGGCTTGAGCGAGAATCCGTGTTTTTACATATGACCTATAAATATCTGTTAGGCTTATTACAGGCTGGCACAACAGAAGAATACATGAAAGCGATAAAGACCAACTTTATACCATTTCTTGCTCCAGAGCATTATGGCCGGCCGACTACAGAGAATTCGTCATTTTTAGCGAGTAGTCGAAATCCAGACGAATCTGTCAGAGGACAAGGTTTTGTCGCCCGTCTAAGCGGTTCGACGGCAGAAGCTTTACATCTCTGGTATTTAATGTTTGTCGGCAAGTCAAGTGTTGAAGTGAAGGAAGATAAGCTAAGGTTTAGTTTTGAACCTATTTTACCGGGGGAATTTTTTGATGATGACGGAAAAGTTGCGTTTACTTTGTTTGGATATACTCAAGTGACATATGTCAATATAAAGAGGAAAAACACATACGGTAATGATTCAGTTCAAGTCAAATCAATAACAATTGATGGAAAAAAGATAAATAGTCTATATTTAAGTGAAATGGAAGTAAAACGCCTAAGGGAACAGAAGATAAAACAGATATCTGTGGTCTTTGAATAATCATTTATTGACAAAAAACATTAAAAGGCATAATATTATACGTAATTGAAAGACAGAAAATGGTGAGGTTACAATTATGGTAAAGATCCAAGATATTGCGAAAGCAACAGGTTATTCAACGACGACAGTATCTAAAGCTTTAAATAACTATACAGATATTAGCGATAAAGCAAAAAAAACCATTCTCGCAACAGCAAAAGAATATGGTTATATACCTAATGCCCATGCGAGAGGACTCGTGATGAAACGATCATTTACGGTCGGTGTTATTTTGGATGAATTGCTTGGCTTGGGGCTCAATCACCCTTTCTTCTCAGGAATTATTGAAGCATTCAGAGCGTCTATTGAAGAACGAGGTTATAGCATGATTTTGATTTCAAATCATATTGGAAATACCGGAGTGGGATCATATCTTGACCATTGTCAACAACAAAATGTAGATGGTGTTTTTATCTTATGTACAGATCATAACAGTGAGAGCATTCAACAGTTAATTCATAGTTCAATACCTGTGGTTCTTTTTGATATTCCAAATGAAGATACGCATTCCGTTGTATCAAATCATTTTGATGGTGCGTATCAGGCAACAATGTACTTAGTCGAATTAGGTCACTCAGATATTGCTCATATTTATGGGAATGAATTTACTTATGCAGGAAGAGAGCGGAAAAAAGGTTATGAAAAGGCACTTTTCGATGCAAACATTGAGATTAATGAAGAGTACGTTGTGAGTGGAGGGTATTTCGATTTTAAATATGGAAAACTAGCGATGGATCAGTTGGTGTCGCTAGCATCGATTCCAACTGCAGTTTTTATTGCGGGCGATATAATGGCTCTTGGTGCAATGCAATGTTGCTATGAACATGGAATTCGGATTCCTGAAGATATATCCATCATCGGTTTTGATAATATTAAGCTATTGGATTGGATTACGCCGTCGCTTACGACAGTAGCTCAAGATGCTAAAAAGATAGGTTCAGAATGCAGTAGGGTTTTGATTGATTCAATAGGACAAACGAAAGAAGAATTTACCCATAAAGTTATTTCGACACACATTATTGAGAGAAAATCATGTGCGCCTTATCATCAAGTTTGACAAATATGAATTTGAGGATTATCATTAATGAATAAGGAGGATGCATATGAATATTAAAGCTAAAATTGAAGAGATAGTAGATAAAATTCAAAAGAACCCTAATTTTGCTAAAGAGTTTAAGGATGAACCTGTGAAGGCCATCGAATCTGTTGTTGGAATGGATCTTCCCGATGATCAAATCGAATCCGTTATCCAAGCGGTAAAAGCAAAAATTTCTGCAGATAAAGCAGAGGATGTTTTAGGCTCCATTAAAAAATTATTCTAGATTAAAGGAATGATCATATGTTAAAAAAACAAAAGGGAATCGAACTTCTAATACTTGTTATATTACTTGTATTAATTAGTGGATGCTCATCAGAAGAAACGTCAGAAGATTCATCAACAGCAGAAGCTGAATATCGTAGAATAACACCCGAAAAGGCCAAAGAAATGATGGTTGAAGGCAATATTATACTTGATGTAAGGACCCAAGAAGAATACGACATGGGGTATATTGAAGATGCGATATTGTTACCGGTTAATGATATTTTAGCGGATAAGCTCGAGTCGCTTGAAGATAAAGACCAAGTGATTCTTGTATACTGTCGAAGTGGTAATCGTAGTGAAGTGGCATCAAATTATCTTATAGAGAAAGGTTATACACAAGTTTATGACTTTGGTGGTATTATTGATTGGCCTTATGAAGTCGTAAATGATTAATATCAAAACATTAATAAATTGATATAATTAACTCTAATGTTAATTATATCAATTTTTAATTTAATTATATTAATAGATTAATTGACAAAAGTAAGATTCGGGGTTATTATTATTGTGTGAGGTATTATTGTGAAACATGTTATTGTTTTTATTTTATGGAGGTGGCAAGATGCAATATAATGCTCCGGGAAAATGTCCGGTTTGTGGAGAACGGTTAACAATTACAAAATTAAGTTGTCATAAATGTCATACGAATATTGAAGGCCAATTTAATCCGTGTGAATTTTGTAGTTTGCCAAAAGAAGATTTGTATTTTTTGAAAGCATTCATTAAATGTAAAGGAAGCATAAAAGAAGTTGAAAGAGAGTTGGGAATTAGTTATCCGACAGTTAAAGGAAAGCTAAACAATTTAATTGAAGCGTTAGGTTTTCATGTACAAGAAGAAATAAATAATGTGGAAAAATCCAACGACCGTGAAATCATTTTAGCACAATTAGAAAATGGAGAAATTACTGCGGCTGAAGCAACCAAAAGATTGAATGAATTAAAGGGTTAGGAGGGTGAGAAAATGAACGAAAAAGAACGCATTTTAAAAATGATTGAAGAAGGAAAAATAACAGCATTAGAAGGTTTGGAGTTGCTAAATGCATTAGAAGAACCGAAAGAAACATCTGACAAGTCGCAAACATCATCAAAGACTGAAAATACATACCCAAAGCATAAATTTACAGTGTTAAAAGTTCGAGTCTTGATTGATGAAGAAGATATAAATGTGAATGTGAATATTCCACTAAGTATTTTTAAAGTTTTTGGTAATATCACGGATGAGATTGATAAGCTTATACCAAAAGAAGCAAAAGATGCGATGAAGGACAATGGTATTGACTTAGATGGAATGGATTTTGCCAAGATTATTGAATCCATTGAAAATGGAGTTAGAAAAGACCCCAACATTGTCGACATCAATATAAGCGAAAAAAGCTGTGGATCTGTAAGAATTAAGATTTATTTGGATTAGCTCCCAATCGTCATATTTATGCCATATTCTTTAGAGATAATAAGGCATAAAGGTTATGAAAGGAGTGATTTTATGAAAAAAATAAAAGAAAAATGGGAAAAGTTTATTAATAAAATTGCGGATCAAAACAAATCCACATATGGAGAAGGAAAACTTCATTGTTGTGAATTGAAAAAAGTAACCGAAGGTAGAGATATTAAAAAATGAGCACCTTCATTTACCTTGTTTTGATAAGAAATCTGTCCGGAATGTTTGGATATAATTGTTTTCGCTAAGGTTAGGCCGATACCTATGCCCATATGTCCTGAGCGAGAAAGGTCGGCACGATAAAAACGCTCAAAAATGAAAGGGATATCCTTTTCTGGCACGCCGGGACCGTTATCTAGAAAATGAATCATATAATTACCCTTGGTATCATTATCTAACTGAATGACTATTTTTGTACCAGTCCCGGCATATTTTATAGCATTTGAAGTAAGATTATAAAAGACTTGCTTCATTTTATCAAAATCACCATAAAAGTTTGCATAAGCTTGGGCATCATAGTTACTACCGTATCTTATATGTATTGACATATCTTGTTCTAAAAGACTTGTCTGAAAGGCAGTCGAAAGTTCCAATACTAAAGTGTGTAAATTGAAATAATCAAAATTTAGCAAAACCGTATTATTTTCTATTGAAGAGAGTGCTTCAACTTCTTGGATTAATGATTTAATGCGGATGATTTCTTCATAACAACTATGAATACGCTCTGTTGTGAGGGGAAATATACCGTCAATCATTGCTTCAAGTTGTCCTTGAATAGAGGCTAAAGGTGTTTTTATTTCGTGGGCCATATCTTGAGTTAGTTGCTTACGTAACTTTTCTTGCTCATGGATACGTTGCTCTAAGGTTAAAGCGCTTATGTATAGGTTCTGAATTTCTTGACTATGATAAGAATGCTTTGGAAGCGATGAAGTTGAAGTGTCCTGAATATGATTCAAATAATGAATGACGGATTCGATTGGCGTAATGATGCTTTTGGAAATAAGGATACCTATTAATATAGCTACAAGCATAGAACCCATTGATACAAGAAGAAGGATGCGATTGACTGAAGATAAAAAGTATAGTTCTTCTTCATTAAAGTAAAATGGACCTAAATAGCCAATCGTAATTTTTCCTATATTTCGATTGGCTATATTTAATTCAAAAGCGTCTTCTGTGTAGTGTCCATCCCACTGGTTATAGTGGGTATACATATTCTCTCTAATATTATTCATCATTGATTCACATAGACCAAAGTTATGATCCATCGCCGACCAGACAAGTATATTATTAGTATCGTAAATGGATAGAATGAGTCCCTTCTCAATAGCTTCAACACCAATATGCTCAAGATATTGTGTGTCGAAGCTTTTTTTGGTTGAAAAGTCATGTTCAATAGAATTAATCAACTCCAGAACTAATTGATTATGTTTCTCAGAAGTATAGTTTTCAAATCCTTTTTGAATGGTTATGTTCACTAAAAAGCTAATTATTCCGATTATGATGAATGTAAGTAAAACATAGGAAAGAATGAGTTGGGATTTAAGGGTTGCTTTCATTTGATTTTAGACCTTCTTCTTCATAGTATTGATATCCGATGCCTCGAACTGTTCTAATATAATCTGTTTTTGAGTGGTTAGCAATCTTGTTTCGAATATTCTTAATGTGCGAATCGATACTTCTGTTATAACCTTCATATGTGCCTGAAAAAGCAATTGTCGCTAATTCTTCACGTGTAAAAACTTTTGATGGTCTTTTCAATAATGTCATGAAAAGATTATATTCAGTCGCAGTGAGGGATAGGTTATAACCATTCAATAAGATTGAATAGTCATCTTCAGATATCTGAAATGGACCGGTTACACAGAGCGTTAAACGGTCTTCAATAAGATGAGAACGCCTAAATAATGCCTGAATGCGAGCGATAAGTTGTCTAGGGCTAAAGGGTTTGGTTATATAATCATCAGCACCCATGTTAAGCCCTGCTATAATACTAGATTCGTCAGTTTTAGCGGTAATCATTATAATAGGTACATTTGATTCTTGACGAATGACTTTACAGATGGATTCACCGGATAAATCCGGAAGCATAAGGTCGAGAAGAACCAGATCAATCTGACTTTGTCGAAAAAAACTAAGTGCATCGCGACCATTTTCAGCGACCAAAGCTTGATAACCTGCATTTTCAATATATGATTGAATAAATTCAACGATTTTTGGCTCGTCTTCAACGATTAGTATGGTTTGATTCATTTTCAACACCTCTGCTTTATTATAATAAACATTGTGTTAATCTGCAACGACTTCTATATAACTTGTAATCATTCCCATCCAACAAGTATAGGCTATTTTTCCTGTTTTTTCCGGCGTGAAAATAATTTCATTTCTTCCCGGAACGAGTGTGTGTTCAATATTGATCGAAGGAATTGTTATTGGATTATTACATCCATTTAGGTCCTTTGAATCAACATTAATGATGAAACGGAGAGGAATTCCTTCTTTAACACGAATGGGTGTATAACTACTCGAAGTTAAGTCAATTGAAACTTCTTGCATATAATCATCCACCTGAACAGAATCAACAAGATTTGCATTGTTTTGAAAAGGCAAGATTATACCTGCTAACGCAGCACCTCTTGAGAACATACTAAGTGCTAAAATAAAAATAAGCAAACCACTGTACCTTAGAATTTTTTTTGAAAATTTATGATTAAGTAAAGAACTAATAAATCCTAATCCAAACATGAGCGGGAAAGTACCAAGGCTAAAATAGAACATAGATAGAGCGCCTTGAACGACACTACCGGTTCCAAGAGCATATAGTTGCATAGATTGTAATGGTCCACAGGGCATAAATCCATTAGCAAGTCCAATGACAAAAGGGTTGTTTCCAATTTTTAAACGAGGGAGTTTAAACCTTGGAAGGTCTAAAAGTTTTAGCATGCGAATGGCCATTAATAACATAATGAAGCTTACAAATAAGGTTATATATCCTCTCATTTGACCGGTAAAACTTAAAACGGACCCTATTCCACCGATGACTCCACCAATGACAGTGTAAGAGATGAGTCTTCCAAGGTTGTATAAGAGACTGGGTTTGCTTGGGTGTGTATTAATATATCGCTGGCACTGGCTTATTGTTATTCCGCCACACATTGCAACACAATGAACAGAGGTTATCAGCCCGACCAAAAAGAGCGCGCCATAGCCCATATTTTGACGAACGCTTGGAACAAAATCATAGGAGAGTTGATTGGCATATTTTAAAACAAGGAAGCTTATAGATAGTAGAATAAAAATAAGAAAAACTTTTCCTTTAATGGTATTACTATCTTTTGATAAAAGAATATATCCGTTATCCTCAATAATCGTTGATATTTGTTGCAAATTAATTAAAGAATCATCAAATTCAATATAGACTTGATTTTTTGATGCATTTGCAGTTGCTTTTTCTACGCCACGATTTGAAGCGAGTGCAACGGAGATTTTTTCTTCGCAATGTGAACACGTCATCCCACCAACATTTAGCGTCGTCATAACTATCTCTTCCAATTTGAAAATAAAGGTTCAAATTCAGTCAGTTGATCCGATGGAATAGAAATCTGATCTTGAGTTTCTGTTTTCATATCTTCAAGAATTGGAACCGGATTACAGCCGCCTTTTTGTAATTCGATTTGGTCGATGGTAAATTGATTTCCGCAGTTATTGCAGATTAGAACATCACCGAGTTGTTCATAGTAGCCTCGGCCTGAAGAATAGCAAACTTGGCAAGTGTTTAAAGCTGTTCGAACCGAACCGTCAATTGCTTGAACGGCAATAATTTCCATATATGTCCCATTAGATTTATATGGAAAAAAAGATGCGGTTTTTGTAATTGCATTTTTTTGAATGACTAGGTCACCCTTGTCCGTTGTTTCAAGTGTTTCCACTGTCGGTGTAGGATTGGTAAGAAGGGTTAATACGATAACAAGTAAAAGAGTAGCGATACTGCCTGTAATTAATAATGTTTTTTTCATAGATACCTCCGATAATCTTTTTAAACATACTATATAGTATGTTTGTGGATTTTTTATGGAGGTGGTGTAATATTCTAAAATATTACCATATTATATTTTTTTCATGAATAGACATTGACATGAGAGGGATTCTCATTTATAATCCGTTTTATGCAAATGAATATCAATATCAAATATACATGGAGGAAAGAGATGAAAAAAATATTAGCAATCATCATCCTAGCAGTACTAGTGGTTAGTGTTGTTGGATGTGGGTCAGAAGAAGCGAAAATGGTTAATATCTATACAGACAGGCATTATGATACTGACCAAGCCCTATACGATAAATTTACAGAGGAAACAGGTATTGTAGTGAATGTCGTTACGGCAGGTTCAGATGAATTGCTTGAAAGATTAAGTGCAGAAGGTGAAGATACAGAAGCTGATCTTATTGTGACATCAGATGTAGGAAGGTTATATAGAGCCGGAAAGATGGATCTAATAAAAGCATTTGATTCAAACACTGTAGAAGCAAACGTGCCGGAACAATTAAGAGCTACAGATAATCTCTGGACTGCATTAACAGTTAGAGCAAGAGTTATAACATATGCACTAGATAGAGTGGATCCAAATACTTTATCGACCTATGAAGCGTTAACCGAACCTGAGTGGGAAGGAAGGATTCTGGTAAGGTCATCAGCTAATATCTATAACCAATCACTCTTAGCATCATTTATTGCATTAAATGGTGAAGAAGAAGCTAAAGAGTGGGCACAAGGGTTAGTAGCTAACCTGGCAAGAACTCCTAAGGGAAATGACAGAGACCAAATGAAAGCCCTTGTTGCAGGGGAAGGTGATGTGGCCATTGTTAATACATACTATGTTGGAAAATTGCTTAATTCATCCGATGAGGTGGAAGTACAAGTTGGTGAGCAGATTGGTGTGTTTTTCCCAAATCAAGAGACGAACGGAACTCATATCAATATAAGTGGAGCTGCATTAACGAAATATGGTTCTAATAGTGAAGCAGGGACTGAATTATTAGAATTTTTAACGGCAGAAGAAGCGCAAAATAACTATGCAAGTGCAAACTATGAATATCCTGTCAATGAAGCAGTAGATCCATCAGATTTACTAAAAAGTTTTGGAGAATTTAAGGTTCAAAATATTGATTTATCGTTGTTAGGTGAATACAATGATGAAGCAGTTAAATTATTTAATGAAGTTGGTTGGCAATAATTGTTAATGAAAATTAGAGAGAGGGGACTTAGTCCCCTTTTTGTCATCGTTACATTTATTATAACAGCCATTGTATTGCCATCAGTTTTTATTTTCATTCGACTTTTTCACCCGGTTACAGAATCGTGGTTACATATTAAGGAATATGTTTTGGCAGACTATATTCGTAATTCCTTGGTTCTTGTGGCTGGAGTCGGTGTGATAACGGGAATACTTGGTACGTTTTTCGCATGGTCATTATCAAAATACAAATGGCGGTTTGAACTGTTGCTTGAAAGTGTTTTGTTTTTACCAATGGCAATTCCACCTTATATTGCCGCTTATGTTTATGGAGGGATTTTTACACCTTTTGGAACCTTAGATAGAATTCTTAATCAAGTTGGCTTAGAGCCTATTCGAATTGATATTTTATCTAAAGGTGGTGCAATATTTGTTTTTAG
>CAZLXW010000005.1:0-94489 GCA_964563505.1 uncultured Eubacteriales bacterium | reverse complement strand
AATATTAGATATATATAATTTACAGCTTTATTGAACTTTTGTCAAATTTATTCTTATTATCAAACCACATCTGCCTTACCGTTACAGTAATACAAACGGAGAAGTAACCGAAACAAAAACTCACAGGAATTATTCCCAGTGAGTTTCGGCGACTTTTTAGCGATTAATGATTTCCTTCCAAATGTCTTCATGAATCTCAATTCCAGCTTCACGCTGTTCTATTCGGGTTGCATAGGCCCGCTCCCCCGGATAGCGAACCGGTCTATCGGTGCGGTCAAGTTCCGATGCTTTTATGTAGTCTAGTGTCTGATTAACTGTCGCTTCAATATCTTCAGAATTATTCACTTTCCTTGGATCAATCGCAATAAAGACTTGGCTAATACTGGTCTCTTTGGGTAGTTTTCCAATATCTTCCACACTATTGCCTCCTGATAAAACAGAAGCCATAAGGTCTAAGACAAGAGAGAGCCCTGAACCTTTCCAAAATCCCATTTGAAGTACACGAGAGGTTTCCAATATTTCATCTGGGTCTTTCGTAAGTTGACCTTCACGGTTAAAACCACCATCAATGGATAATTTTCTATTCTCTAAACTTGCTGTCGTTAAATTTCCATAACTAAATTGGGCCATTGCCATATCTAGAACCACATGCTTCTGATTCGCTTGCGGCATTGCAATCACCATAGGATTATTTCCAAGTCGACAGTCTTTTGCTCCCCATGCCGGCATATTCGGCATGGTATTGGTCCAACAAATTCCAATACATCCTGCATCAGCTGCCTGCCATCCATACGTTCCGCCCCGAAGCCAATGATTGGTGTTTTTTAATGCAACAATACCAATTCCAAATTCCTGAGCTAGTTCAATGGCTCTATTCATACACAGTTTTGCGTTTGTAATTCCAAAACCTTGATGCCCATCCCATCTCTCAATCGCTCCAAATGAAGCTTGGCAAGAAGGCTCTGCATCTTTTTCAATAAAATTCTCGTCAAGAAGATTTAAAACACTTGTAAACCGATTAATACCATGAGAAACAACACCATCGAGGGTACTATTGGTGATGGTTTCAGCAAGTATTTTCGCTTTATCTTCTGCGATTTCTTTCTTGATTAATATAGTGTAAAGCGTTTCATAGACTTCTTCGTAGCTTATGCGCATAAAATCCTCCTCTAGTTCATCGTTAATCGTTGCCCCTGACGTAGAAGTGTTCGTTGTTCCATCATATAGTAATCTAATTTTTCAAGTTCAACCAACATCTGTTTTTCTTCATCCGTTGTTTCAATTATATCAGAAATTCCCCCATGATGGATTATAATTCTGCGATCTGCCATTAGAGCTAAGATTGGATCATGGGTAGCGATTAGAACGATTTTTTCCTCTTTTACCAAAAGCTTAAGGGCTTTTTTACGATCAATCCCTGCATTTTCGATTTCGTCAATGAGTACAATCGGTGATTCACTTAAAATCGCTGTATCTGCAATCATTAGAGCCCTTGATTGTCCTCCTGAAAGGCTAGTAATGGGTGTATCTAATTCAAATGCTTCTCCAGCTAATTTGTTGGCTGCTGTAATGATTTTTTCAATGGCTCCTTCAATATCTTCAATCAACCGACTGGCCGCATGAAGTTCCAAAAATTCCTGAACGGTCAAATCCATTACAAAATTCATATTCTGTGATAATTGCGCCACGAGTTTATTGCCAGATGAAAAACGCCATTTTTTGTCCGGCTTCACCTCATTAATCAAAACACTTCGACGTGTTGGCGTATCGCCATCTGCTGTCCATTCTATATCTGCCAATAATCGGCTCTTACCTGATCCTGTCGGTCCAACTATGGCAATAATCTCACCTTGTTGAATGTGCAGTCGTTCATATTCTTCCGGTTCTTTGAATTTATTGGTTCCGGGCAAGAGGGTGAGCGATCTCACTTTATCCTCATCCTTTATGCCTAAAAATTCAAACATTTGCTCTACATAAGCGTAGTAGGCTTCAATGCTCTGCTCAACATCAATGGCAAAATCTTCACGCTCATCTTCTGTCAGCTGATTATAAGTCTCTATAACACTTAAGGAGGGATCATAAAAACGGTCCTTATGCTCTTCAAAATAACTTTCCATAAAAGGATACTGCTCGACTACTTCCTGAATTTTTAATCGTAAAAATTGTTCTTTATCCATTTTTATCACCTAAATCCATCTTTCTTACATTTCCCATTTGGTAGTCTTGGCCAATGCGTCGTTCTCCCAAGCAATAGGAACATAGTGCCGATGGCATTGAAAAACGTAATTCTTTGCCTTTAACTGTATCAATATGTATATGCTCATCATAAATAAGTGTACTTAATTCATATGCACCTTGGCCTGTCAAACCATTAATATTCATGGTCATTGCTTTGGGATTGACTGAACGTACTCTTGATGCAAACACTTCCCGTTCCGCTTGGGAAACAATATCCCCTTTTGTAATCACAACAATATCTGCTGACTTTAACATGGGTCCGATTTTCTTAGGTGTGTTTATACCCGAAAGATTATCAATTACGCAAATCGCCTGAACTTCTTTAATATACGGGGAACATCGGTTACAAAGACCTGCACTTTCAGTAATAAGCACGTCCATCTCTTGTTGAAGCCCCCATTGAACAACTTCTTCAATATTGGAGACAAAATAATGATCTGGGCATAAGGCTCCGGATAATCCTTTTTTTACCGGAACACCTAATTTTTCATATAAAAGATCATCATCTGTATATAAGCAATCAAATTTTACAACACCCACTTTGAGTTCACGTTGTTGTAATGCAGCAATTGTTTTTATAATCACGGATGTTTTTCCTGATGACGGCGGTCCTGATACTGTTACTAAATTCATCTTAAGCACCTCCATTAAATGCATGCATACACTCATCAATCAATTCACCAATATCATGGGCTTGAATGAAATCCCACCCTAGCCACTGATAGGTATTTTCCAAGGCAATACGATTATCCACCTGTGGATGCACACTTGGAAATCTTCCATTATGACTTAAAATCTCTCCAACTTCTTTGGATGCAAAAAAATCAACAATGGCTTGTAAGCTGTCTTTTTTTGATTTTTTACTCAACATAAAAATCGGACTAATAATCGCTCCATCTTCCGGCCAAATGGCTTTCATGGGACTTCGTTCATGGACCATTTTCGTGAAAAAATAGGGCATAATCGTTACAAGCGGTTGCTCCTGCTTTGTATTCGATTTAACCATTTCTGCCGGATGCATGCTTTTCATTAATGTTTTTCCCAGTTTTTTTACACCATCGATACCATAGTTTTTATAGATATTGAGTAGAATGGCATTAAATAAGTCAAAATCTCCAACCGGTAAACTCACTTGGTTATCGAAGGCTCCTGTTAATAAGTCTGCCCAAGTTTTAGGTATTTCACGTTCGCCTAACGCATGGGTGTTTATCAAAAAGATAGCCGGAACCACCCCCAGAACAGAATAGTCTCCATCAGGATCTTTTAGCGAATAAGATGCATTGTCAAAATCCGAATTATATCCATCCCACCGAGTTAAATCTTCAAAAACCTTTTCTGCCTTGTAGTGACCCATTAACTTTTTATCAAAGAATAGATCAAACCCTGCCGATAAGAAAACATCTGCTAATTCATCTTCATGTGGACTATTCTCTAACGTCTCTTTAATCCAGTCAACGCCCATTGAAGCCGCTTTGAGTTCATAGTTAATATCATTTTTATAGGTATCTTCTTGGCCTTCCAACCATGCTTCAAACCCTTCCAGCAAAGGAATACGTACTGGACACGGTAAAATCCCTTGTATATCAATAGTGGCATCTGTCTTTCGCTCGTTTTCAATCAGTGTTGTATCTGTTCCTTTTCTCTGATCATTAATCACAGATTCCAATTCTTCCAGAAATAATTCAACATTCATTTTCTTTGACTTAGCAAGAATTTCTAAGGTTAAGTTTTTACCTACTTTTTCAAGCATTTGTTGATCTTGTACTTGGGTCAATCCTTGACTTATCAAAAAATCTTTAACTTCAGGGTATCTTATCACTATATTATAAAGTGTATCTGTTTTTTTCATCATAATTCCTTTCCGGTGAATGTTATTGTACCATACCCTTAGTATATCAGAGATAAAACCCCATCTTTGTAGCTATAGCTACTCATTTTCTTTTTCTAAATAAAGGCCTTGCAATTCTTGCAAAAGACGTCCCGTAATTCCCCACACTGTTACTGTTTCCAACGGATATACAAAAATCTTACGATATCCCAAATCCCATTCATCTTGATAAATTCCCGGCAATTTTAATTGTTTGGTCGGAAACAACTGCTTTTTGATTCCTTCAAGGTTATACTCATAATCATATGCTTTTAACTTGATATGATATTCTAAAGGTTTTTGGTAGATAATTTCTTCAAAAGGTACTAAAACAATTTCTTCAACCTCTGTTGGATTATAGGCCGAAAAATAGCTTTCCTTCCATTGAATCTTGCCCACATAAGCGTGGATGACTGAGCGATGTTGATGAACCATAATGCCTAGTTTTCCTAAGACTTGAATATCTTCTTGAGCAACGCCTAACTCTTCAATCGTTTCTCGAACAGCTGTCGCTTTTAGACTCATATCTTCTATTTCTTTACGTCCTCCCGGAAACGACATTTCTCCGGGTTGACTAACATATGTGCTGCGTTTTTCAAAAAGAATATAATCACAATCCCTATAACTTACAATGGGTATAAGCACTGCCGATTCAAACATCTGCTCTTCAGCAATAATCCGTTCTTTATTATTTTCTAAATGAAGTAAACGCTTAATTTTATCAACATCCATAGTGATTCCCTTTCTTTGGTTTTGACGATTTTTTATGGTATACTAAATATATCCTTCCATATGGCCGATATATTTAATGTAGTTAAATGCCATTGGAAGGCATTCAGAATATTCAAGGAGGAATGCATATGTTTAATTTTAATGTGAACCCGAATCATCAGGCTCAAGTTAATGCATCAACTAATTCCGCTATAAATAAGACCGCACATAAACAGCCCAAGGAATCAGAGCAAGAAAAAATTCCGACGGATTCCTACGAAGCTCAAAAAGTCAAACAAAACGATAATAAAGCATACACCGTCGACTTAGAAAAAGTTCGCGCCATGAAAGAAGAGGCCGATCTTCGAATGATTGAACTCTTTAGAACGACAGCAAAGCAAACCACTGAAAAACAGATCTCAGGACCTCGTAGCGATTCTTCAATCATGACCTTAAAATTGACTGAAGAATTATCGATTGAATATACCGCTGAAGACGTGGAGCAAGCTCAAAAGGATCTAGCCCCTGGTGGCTATTGGAGCGCCGATGAGACATCGACCCGTTTAGTTGATTTTGCTAAAGCCCTTTCCGGTGGTGATCCTGCAAAAGCCGCTATGTTAAAAGATGCTTTTGAACAAGGCTTTAAAGAAATCGAAAAAATGTTTGGAGGTACACTTCCTGATATTTCTTATGAAACCTATAATTTAACCATGGAAAAATTTGATCAATGGGCAAACGAAACGGAATAATGAAGACGAGATAATATGAAGTGAGCACTTAGGTGCTCACTTTTCTATTGACCTTATTTATATTTCGTGTATAATATTAATTGATATTGATTATCGTTTGCATTTGATTCTTATTCTATTTGTGTATTATTCTACGTTGCGTTATACTTAATATAACAAGAATCTTTGCAAATTTCCATATATATTTAAGAAGGAGGTAATTTATGTTACAATCATTGACATTTGTATTATCCGGGCAAGCCGGTCAAGGTCTTGCAACTATTGAAAAATTACTGAGTCAAGCTATTAAAAATGACTACTATGTTTTTAGCACACCCGAAGTGATGAGTCGTGTTCGCGGCGGTAATAATACCGTAGAAATCCGCGTCGCATCCCAGCCTGTTGATGCCTATAAACATACCATTGACATACTTTTTTTACTCAACGATCATTCTTTTTATCGTTTACATGATCGTATTAATGAAAAAACCGTTATTTTTGGTGAAAAAGAGTTTATTGACGAAGACGTCCTAAATACAACCGGGGCAACCTTTTCAGAATTAAAGTTAGAAGATTTAGCTTCAGATGCAGGTAGCACACTATATAGCAACACCGTTTTATTTGGTTTTATCAGCGGATTACTTGATTTAAATACCAAAAATGGTGAGGATCCTATTCGCAAAAATTTCGAATCAAAATCAGATAAAATTATTGAAAATAATATTAAAGCTTTTCATAAGGGTTATGAACTCGGGAAAGCATATGATCGCAAAATTGCTATTGAAAAAACTGACATCATTAAAAACCACCGCATTATAAGTGGCACAGAGGCTGTCGGAATTGGTGCTCTTGCTGGTGGTGTTAACTACATTGCTTCTTATCCAATGTCACCCGGTACAGGCCTTCTTCAATATCTCGCGGAAAAAGGAAACGATTTTGGTGTCATTGTTGAACAAGCCGAAGATGAAATCGCTGCGCTTAATATGGGAATCGGTGCTTGGTATGTAGGTGCTCGTTCGATAGTAACAACATCTGGTGGTGGATTTGCATTAATGGAAGAAGCTGTAAGTCTCGCAGGAATTACTGAATCCCCTTGTGTTATCCATATTGCTCAACGTCCCGGCCCCGGCACCGGCCTTCCAACACGAACTGAGCAAGCCGATCTTAATTTAGTCGTCTACGCCGGTCACGGAGAGTTCCCTCGTATTGTTCTTGCTCCTGGATCTATTAATGATGGTGTTTTGCTTACACAGAGAGCTTTTTACTTAGCTGATAAATATCAGGTTCCTGTATTTGTATTGACAGACCAGTTCTACGTAGACAGCAACTTCTCAATTGAGCCTTTAGAACTATCTGATCAGTATTTAGAATCGCATGTTGTTGAATCTGATGAAGATTATTTGCGATACAAAGTAACTGAAAATGGATTGAGTCCAAGAAGTATTCCCGGTTATGGAAAAGGTTTAGTCAAAATTGATAGTGATGAGCATGACGAGCGTGGTAGCATTACCGAAGATTTTAATGTTCGAGTCACTATGAACGAAAAACGACTTAGCAAGCAAGACCTCATTCTCCAAGAATATATAGAACCTGAACTTATTGGACCGAAAGATTATAAAAAACTTATTATTAGTTGGGGGTCAACCTATGGTGTCATAAAAGAGGCTGTACAAAGTACGGACCATGAAGATCTTGCATATTTACATCTGAAAGAAGTTTATCCACTTCATGACTCAATTGCCGAGTACATCGATCAGGCCGATGATGTAGCTATTTTTGAGATCAATGCAACAAGCCAATTGGCTAATCTAATTAAGCTTCATCTTGATCGTGATATAAAAACACGGATCAACAAATATAACGGTACCCCGTTCAGCATTGAAGAAATCGATGCAAATATTAAGGAGGTGTTCTAATGAAACCTTATGAATTTGATTATGAATTAGATATTGCTTGGTGTCCCGGATGCGGTAACTTTCAAATCAGAAATTCCATCGTGGATGCCCTTCGAGATTTAGAGATTGATCCGACACAACTGGTCTTGTCGTCCGGAATTGGTCAAGCTGCAAAAATGCCACAATATATTAACACAAATTATTTTAACGGATTACACGGTCGTGGAATGCCTGTTGCCGTCGCTGTCAAATCAGCAAATCCTGAATTAACAGTCATTGCAGAAGGTGGCGATGGTGATATGTATGGCGAAGGCGGTAACCATTTTATCCATAATATTCGTCGCAATCCAAACATTGTTCACATTGTACATAATAATATGGTTTATGGTTTAACCAAAGGGCAAGCCTCCCCTACCAGCCAACTTGACTTTATTACACCGGTTCAGGTAAACGGTGTTCGTAACAAGCCTTTTAATCCTTTAGCTGTTGCTTTAAGCTTAGGTGCAACATTTGTTGCTAGAGCTTTCTCCGGGGATCCAGATAAAACCACAGAAATTATCAAGCAAGCCATTCAACATGATGGTTATGCCCTTGTTGATGTATTTCATCCTTGCGTAACCTTCAACAAAGTCAATAACTTTAAGTGGTTTAAGGATAATACCTATTATCTGGATGATGAATATGACAAAAGCAATGTAAAAAATGCAATAGATAAAGCCTTAGATCTTGAAAAATATGCGCTTGGTGTTCTATATCAAAATGAAGGCGAAAAGTCTTTCGAAGATCAACTTCATGTGTATGAAGAAGATAAGACACCTATTGTTAAAAGAAAACGTAATATAAAAGATGTTGAGACCTTGTTAAAAGCATAATATGTTTCAATAGAACTTTTTTATAACAAAAGAAGAGGATTGCAAAAGCATTCCTCTTCTTTCTTTTTATCTTTTTCCCATCTATCCTTTAATAGCACCTGCCACCATTCCTTTGATAATTTGTTTACTAAAAACAAAATAGAAAATGATAATAGGTGACATCGTTATAAGCATGGCTGCCATGATTTTTGTATAATCCGAGCTAAATTGACCTGTAAACTGGGTCATTGCTAGCGGAACAGTTTGCAAGCGTTGATCTCGAATAAGCACAAGTGCAAAGGAGAACTCATTCCAAGTTGCAAAGGTTTGAATAATTCCTATTGTAACTAAGATGGGTTTACAAATCGGTAAAATAATGCGAAAGAGCGTTGATGTAAAACTACTTCCATCAATGTTAGCCGCTTCTTCTAAGGAAACCGGAATACTCTTCACATATCCTTCCACTAAAAATATTGCAATGGGTAACCCAAAAGCAACATAGGGAATAATTAATGTGAACCACTTATTTCCCAAGTTTGTCGCCCTAAACACCACATAAATAGGCACCAGAAGTGAGTGAATCGGTATTAGCAGTCCCATGAGAAACATTACATATAGCACTCGATTGCCTCTGAATCGAACGCGAGATAAGATATAACCCACAATAAATCCTAAAAATATAATTAATGCAATCGATAAAACCGTTGTTCGAATACTATTAAGCACTGATTCAAATATATGATAATCTGCATTTGTAAGAATGCGAACATAGTTTTCAAAACTCGGATTCTTAGGTAAACCCATAATATCTGCGTTAAAATCTCTTTTTTGCTTTAATGATGAATAAAACATCCATATCAATGGAAATATGCATGATAATGAAAAAATTCCTAAGGTTACATTTAAGAAGATTGCCAATAGTTTCGTTTGTATTGTTTTCATATTATACAACCTCCTTGTCTGAGGATAATACTTTTGTTACCAGTTGAAACGTACCTATAACTAATAGACTTAACACAAAAATTCCAATCGATATGGCACTACCATAACCCATATTTTGTTGCATAAAGGATACTTTGTATCCATATAAAGCCATAACCATAGATGCATTTCCCGGCCCACCTGTCGTCATAACAAAGATGTGATCAAACGCTTTCATATTCCCTGCAACACATAGTGTAACACATACTAACAAGGTATTCTTAATTAACGGAATAATGATGTATATGGCACGTTGTACTGCATTGGCTCCATCAATTTCCGACACCTCTATAATCGACTTGTCTATTGACGAAATTGCTGATAATAATATAATCATAAAATATCCGATAAATTGCCATATTAATGGAATGGCAATAAGTAACATAACAAGGTCCGGTTCATTTAACCAAACTTTTGTATGTTCTTGTTGTCCGATAAGTTCTAAAATCCAATTTAAGATACCACGACGATAGTCAAAAACCATTGTCCAAATAAATCCAATGGCTACCGCAGCTATTGTGCTTGGAAAAAAACCAAATGTTCGATGAATCCCTTTGAATTTTACCAATCTTGAATTAATCATAAGAACAAAAAGAAGTGCCAGTCCAATCTGTCCGATAATACAAGCAATAACGAGAAAAATGTTATGCTGAAACGACATCCAAAATATTTCATCATTCATCAGTGTTTTGAAATTCTCTATGCCAATAAAACTTTTATTTGGTCCACCTTGCCATTCAAAAAAACTATAGTATCCAGCTGTAACTAACGGAACAAATACAGCAAAAACATAAATAGCTACAGGTATCAGCAAATACGCAAAGATTACTCTATTTTTAGGTCGTATTGAATTAAGCATGTTGCGCCTCCCTTTTAACGTATATTATATAGGCCTCACATAAATTGTTACTATGTGAGGCCTATATACATTAATTTACACTTGAAAATTAGTAGTTTGCTTCATATGATGCCTGAGCATTCTCAGCAACTTTTTGTGGGTCAATATCCCCATTAAGCATCATTTGTAAGTCTGTATTTAAAACATCCCAAACAGCACTTGAAATATATGAATCATAAATCTCACATGCTTTATTCTCTACATAAGAATAGTTGTAAAAATCCACTGTGAATTGATCAAAGTTTGATAGATCAACATTATCCACTTTTGTAAGTCCACCTAATGCATAATTCGCCCCAACATATTCGGCAAAATCAGATCCTGTCACTTTGTATGCCAAATCAATAGCTGCTGCTAATTTCGCCGGATCATCTGCTAATTTCGGATTAATGGCAACGGCAAATCCCATACCAATAGCATGTGTTCTTGTTGTTGCATCTGCACCTGCTGGTTGAGGAATAACTGCAAATTTCGTCGTGTCATATAGATCTGTCCCATCTAATACAGATTGAATATAAGATACATCCCAGTTACCGCCAATAAAAGCTGATGCGTCGCCTGCAATATAGAGCTCTCGAGCATCTTCATTATTAATTGCATTGAAATCAGGATTAAATACACCCGATGTAAAAATATCTTGTGTGAATTTTAAAGAATCTACAAATTCTTGATCCGTAAAAGCCGCTCCTGATTTATCAACCATTGAGTAGAACCATTCATCTCCAGTAAATCGATTACCCACTGCTGATAAGAAGCATGAATTCGCTTGCCACTTACCACTATTACCAAATGCAACAACATCCATTCCTTGTTCATCAAAGAATGCTTTCGCCTCTAATACTTCATCCCATGTTTCCGGGAAAGTGTCATAACCAGCTTCTTGCCAAATGGCCTGATCATAAACCACAACTGTTGTTGTTCCACCTGTTAATACCGGCAATCCATATATACTATCATTATAAGTAAATGGAAAGAAAAAGCTATGGTCATACTGGTCATTGTATGGAGAATTATTAATAATCTCCGTCATATCCATGACCAATCCTTGCTCCGCCCATGCACGTGTGTTCATCCCTTGTAATAAAAACACATCAGGAAGGTCATCCGCTGCTGCCAAGGTCGCAATTTGTGTCTTGTAATCGTCATTTGCTAAAACATTTTGAACAAGTGCAATATCCGGATTTGCTTCATCCCATTCTGTAACCATGGTACGGAATCCATCAGACCCACCATTACCTTCTGATTCTTCAGATGTTGAGAAATGCATTAAACTAAGTTCACCTGCATATGCTCCGTTCTCTTCGGTTGAAGTATCTTCGGTTGATGCATCATCCGTTGATGAGCCTTCCGTTGACCTGTCTGTAGAATCGTCTGTTTGTCCACAACCAGCAAATAAAGCGGTAATTAGAAAAACAACCATAAATACGCTTACCCATTTTTTCTTCATAACTAAACCTCCATTTTAAAATATTATTTAACTTAATTTCTATATAAATACCTTTAAAAACGGCAATTATATCATATATATTTGGATAAAGTTATACTTAGTTGTGATTTTTGACATTGTTTTTGAAAAAAACACAGTTATAAATGTTCACTTTCTATAAATCATAATACACTATAATTTATATTTTTGCAAGTAATATTAGTCTTTTTTAGTTAATAAAGTTAAATAATTTAATTTGTAGACGCGTGTTTATTAGTTAAAATTAATTAAGCAGCAAGTATACTACTTGCTGCTTAGGAATTTCTCATATTGTAATATTCAGTTCAACCGGGCAATGATCACTTCCTAATACATCCATGTGGATTTTTGCATCAACAAGATGTTTTTCAAAATCTTTGGATGTAATAAAATAGTCAATTCTCCATCCCGTATTATTTTCCCTTGCTTTACCCATATATGACCACCAAGTATACATATCCTTCGCATCCGGATAAAAGTATCTAAAGCTATCAATGAATCCCGATTCTAAAAGCACCGACATCTTTTCTCGCTCTTGATCTGTAAATCCGGCACTCATTCGGTTAGTTTGCCAATTTTTTATGTCGATTTCTTCATGGGCAACATTAAGGTCACCACAATAAACAACCGCTTTCTTTTGATTCAAAGCTTGTAAATACGCCCGTACTTCATCTTCCCAATCCATTCTCTCATCAAGACGCTCTAAACCTCGTTTCGAATTGGGTGTGTAGCAAGTGACTAAATAAAAAGCCTCATACTCTGCAGTTATCATCCGACCTTCTTGATCATGATGGTCTATACCTAAATCATAAGTCACATTTATGGGTTTGATCTTCGTGAAAATTGCCGTTCCAGAATAACCTTTTTTCTGGGCATAGTTCCAATATTGGTGGTAGCCTTCAAGTTCCAAGTCAATCTGACCTTCTTGCAATTTTGTTTCTTGAAGGCAAAATATATCCGCATTTATTTCCTTAAAATTCTCTAAAAAACCTTTTTTTACAGCTGCTCGAATACCGTTTACATTCCATGATATCATTTTTAACTCTCGGCTCATTTTCTCTCCTTCATCTACATTTTAAATTTACGTTTTAGTCCATTTGCATTCATATATCGTAATTTTCCAAAAATTGGACGTTCTTTCCAACCATGATCATGTTTTCCAAAACACCATGCAACACCTGCGTAACCATTGGGATCTCTCCCATCGATAAAATAGCGATTGTTGAGATATATCGCATGCTCATAAGCTTCCTGATAAGACTTACTCCATTCGACAATTTTCTTGCACCAATACATACGCATATAATTATGCATATAACCGCTTTCAACCATTTCACGCATGGCATCATTCCAATAGGGGTCATGGGTTTTAGCCTCAATCAACTCTTCTAGCGAATATATATATTCCCGTTCATCATCTAGATGCATTGCCATAGTTTGATAGGCCCATGCATCCGTCATCTTGTCAAACTGATCATATCCCTCTGTATAATACACATAATTGTAGGCAAGTTCTCTGCGAATAAATACTTGTTCAATAAATCCCTCCATAGACTCTTTGTCAATATGGTTTCCAGCGTCTTTTTGTTCTGATACATATTTATATAGTCGTTTCAGAATTTCTAAAGAACTTATTTGTCCAAAATGAAGATACATCCCCATACGTGATGTATTTCTTGTCACTGGAGATGGATCCTTATAATCATTCAATTTATTTTCAAAAAATTCTTCAAGCGTCTCAACAGCCTTTGAATATCCGCCCTGATATACGTTTGACACTCTGACGGATTCATCAACTCCAAGGGAATCTAATAAGCCTTGATAATCTTGACGGATCAAGTCCTCTGTCACATCATATCGATCTATGCTTTCAATTAAGGCTATTTTCCATTTCTTTTGGATACAATCTTGAATAGGAAGATGATCATAATTGGGGTATTGACGCCATAACTTGGGGCGTATTGTTCTTGCTGCATGTTCCGCCTTTTCCGAGGCTATTGTTACCGGAACGATTAAATCCGTATCAATCTCAATAGCTGTCATCGATACTTCTTTTTTAATTTCTTGTACAAGTTCTTCACGCCATTGACGTTGATGCCTTAAATATCCCTTATCCATAACCAGCATTTTTGCATCATTGATATACTTTAGCACACCATCAAGCGGATGACTTTTTTCCAAAACAAAGCCGATGCCTTTTTCCTTTAAGGTATCTGCAACTTCCGCTACCCCTTCAAGCATGAATTGATAATGCCGTGCATTCGCCTCCATATAATTGGGGGTCACACAAAAAACAACTAGCAAAGGTAAATCATATTCATTGGCTTGATCAATCGCATAATTCAAGGCATGATTATACGATACCCGTTGCGCTTGTTGCATCCAATAAAGAACATACTTTGGATTCTGAGCGCCTTCTCCATAACTATACACTTCCATTCGCCCTTGTTCAATCATAATACTTTGCCCTCCTTATTCTGATTCAGGAATAATCTCCGGAAGTTTTTTTCTACCCGGAATGGTCCATCCTCTCTCCGAAATATAGACACCGCAAAGAATCAAACCACATCCGACATACATTAATGGCGTAATCGCTTCCTTTAAAACAATAGCCGATGCCGCCATGGTATATAAGGGCATCAAATATATATAATTACTCGTCTTAACCGCTCCGATAAGGCGTATCGACAAGTTCCAAAAAACATAACAAATACCTGAAGCAACAATTCCCAAGAAAACAATATGCATCCATCCGTTACCTTCAAATAAAGGAGCGAAGTCGATTCCACCTTCTAAGGCAAAAACGAAGGGAGTTGCTACCATAATTCCATAAAAAAATGTCCGTCGCGTAATGATAATCGAAGAAATTGTTCGATCCATCTGCTTCAATGCCAGCGAGTAAAACCCCCAGATGACAGCAGCCATTATCGCCAAGAAGTCACCAAATCCATTAAGTTTTAGGACAACTTGTCCATTAAAAACAATAATTCCAACGCCAAACATAGCAAGAATAAAACCGATGAGTATTTTAAGTTCAAATCGCTCATCTTGCTTAAATACATGCAAAATAATCGAAACAAATAGAGGCGCCGCTGCAAGAATCAAGCCAGTATTTGAAACCGAAGTATAAATCATTGCCGAATTTTCTAACATAAAATACCCAAATACTCCCGTTACTCCCGCTATGAAAAAAATGGATTCTTCTCGAATACTTCTAACTCGGTGATGTTTTGGACGAATGATCCACAAACCTACATAAGCAAGCACAAAACGCATATACATAATTTCTAAAGGCGAATAGTCATCTAAGAGAATTTTACTGGATACGAAGGTGACTCCCCACACGAACGCAACAAACGCTGCCAAAAGATGTCCTAATTTATTTTTCATGAATTAATCCTCACTTTGATTTAATTTTTTCCAAAACATCCGATTTTCTCTTGGAGGAAGTTCAAAAGAATCTTTTCCACGAAGAGTAACCGCTTCTTTGTCAATACCATGATACTCAGCAATAATTCCAGCCACTTTTTCTCGACATCGATGACCTTGACATGATCCCATTGTTGCTCTGGTTCGTCGCTTAATACCATCGATATGATCAATGTATAGCCCCCGACTTAAGGCATCAACAATCTCATTTTTTGAGACTCGCTCACAAAGGCAAATAATGTCTTCTTCCTGCTTTTGTATAATCGGCGGTCGGTTCGGATTAAAATTCAAATCTTTAGTGAGTTCAAGTCCGGACAAACTCAACTCATCCCCTATATATTCCGCAATTGCCGGCGCCGACGTCAGCCCAGGTGATTCGATTCCTGCAGCCTGAATAAATCCAGGCACACGACTTCGTCCGACAATGAAATCATGAATTGAACTCGTCGCCCGAAGCCCTGCAAATGATGTTAACATAAAACGCATGTCAAAATCCGGAACTGAATGTCTTGCTGTATCTACAATATATTTTAACACGTCTTCATTCGTTCCTATTTCATCTCGTGAATCTACTTCTTGAGCATTTGGTCCTAACATGAGATTTCCATGATAGGTTGGGGTAACCAAAATACCTTTTCCCTTATGGGAAGGTGTTTGAAACAAAACATGTTGAGCCAAATGTCCTTGCTTTTTATCTAAAAGAATATATTCACCTTTTCTGGGAATAATATAAAAATCATCAATATCAACCATTTTTGCAATGCGGTCACTAAAAACACCTGCCGCATTGACAATATAATCGGCTTGATAGGTTTCCTCTTTTGTAACTATTTTAAATTCATACTCTCTGTTTTTTTCCATCTCAATGTCTAATACTTCCGTCTTCAAAAAAACGTCGACACCATTTTGTATTGCATTATCACAGAGCGCAATTGTTAACTCGTATGGTGATGTTATTCCAGATGAAGGACAATATAATGCATACTTTACATCTTCAGAAACATGCGGTTCCATTGCTATCACTTCTTCACGATTTAAAATCTGCAAATCATCTACACCATTTTTCTCACCATTAGCTTTTAACTCTAATAATTTTTGGTAATCCTCTTCATTATATGCCAAAACCAAGGATCCGCATTCTGAGTATCCAAAATGTAACTCTTCATCAAGCTTTGCATACATTCGATTGCCACGGCGTGAAAAATATCCTTTTCTCGTTCCTGCTTTCGCATCGAAGCCTCCATGCACAATGCCGCTATTTGCCTTTGATGCACCGCAACTCACATCATTTTCCTTTTCAAGGACCGCAATATTCACTTGATAACGACTAAGCTCTCGTGCGATTGCACATCCAATGACGCCTGCTCCAATAATAACAACATCATATTTTTTCATATAAGCTCCTTTTCATGAATGAATTCAATACATTTTTTAAATGCTGTTGGTAAAGAAATGTCTTGATCAATCGACTTAATTATTTCCGGTGATTCAATCGATTCTACTCGATTCCAAAAATTCGGATCTTCAATAAGAAATAGATGCATATTCCAAATCACATGGGAAAAAACATGTTTTATGGGTCCAATTCGTTTGACGGATGTCGGCTGAAGTCTTATACCAAATTGTTCATCCATGTAATCTTCAACACGTCGGTCTTGAAGGAATACATTCACCTCTGATTCTATATCTCCAACAAAGTCCTCTTCAATAATTGGAAATCCCCAAAGGGAAGCAAGAAGTCCTTCAGAAGCCCGCTTAACAAAGAGCATCTCCTGATCTTGGTGAACCACAAACACAGGAAGGGATACTTCTTTTTGCTTTTTCTTCTTTGGCTTATTGGGGAGTTTTTCAGCATGACCACTCGCATAACCTTTGCAAAAACTACGAACTGGGCACTCTTGGCACCTGGGTTGTCGGGGTCGACAATAGGTTGCACCTAATTCAATAAGACCTTGATTAAACCCATAAGGGTCTTCAGGCATTAATGTTCGAACAGTTTCTTCCATTGAACGCAAAGTCGCCACTTTTGAAACATCTCGTACCTCGTTCGTTAAGCGCGCCAACACCCGTTTTACATTACCATCAATGGCGGGTTCTTTAATATGAAAAGCAAAGCTTAATATTGCGCCGCACGTATAGGGTCCAATCCCGGGCAATGCAATAAGTTGTGCTTTTTCATTGGGAATCTTTCCATTATATTTCGCCTGAACTTCAACTGCAAATTGTCGTAATCGAAATACGCGGGAATAATAACCGAGGCCTTCCCAGAGACGATGTAGTTGCTCATCTGAAGCCTTCGCTAGCGACTCAAGTGTCGGCAACTCATCTAAAAATCTCAAATAATAGGGAATTACTGTATTTACTTGTGTTTGCTGAAGCATAATCTCTGAGACTAAAATATGATACGGATCTTCTGTCTCTCTCCACGGAAGAATACGCCTCTCTTGGTTATACCAATCAACAAGTGTCTTGGTAAATTTTTGATCTATTTTTTTTACAATTTCTATTTTTTTCATATGATGATTATACCATAATTCCTTCATTTCGCACACTAAAAGAGACCGAGTAATCTCGGCCTCTTTTAGTACTACTTATATAATTTTCCATCATAATTGTTTACTTGTTCGGCCTTTATCTTCGACCGCCTAAATTAATAATTCGAACTCACAACACATGTGATTGCTTAGGTGTTAGTTGTGACCACCATAAACTCAATTCAATAACTACGTGTCATACATATCCACCTATTATCAACGACTTCTTTACGCCCATTGATAAACATATGTTGTTACACGCCCCTATTTACTAATCGGGGCCTTATCTTACTGCTCGTATAAACCCTACCATTTGGAGCATATCAATCATATCTACCACTCCTTTTGTCAACAAACATGTGTAAGCTTACGATTTATGAGTTTTATAAGGTGAATCCGGATTCAACCTTTGATTACATTATACACCCGACCTTAATAAAAATCAAGAGTATTATCAGATGTTTCCAAAGTTTTTTATCAAATTGTCGGAATTTTTGGCGATAGCGCAGTAATTGTACTATCAATTCAAAAATCTGAAAATACTATAATTCTCTATTTTGTGTCGATTAACCGTCCCATAACTTTAATAACTTCATCAACTTTGTCTTCACCGGAATTTTCTTCAAACGTTTCTTTAATACAGTGATTAATGTGTTGTTTGAGTATTTCCAGATTTGCTCGCTTTAGCAACCCATTCACTGCCAAGATTTGGTTGGCAATATCAATGCAATAGCGATTCTTTTCAATCATAGTTAGACTCCTGAAACAGCAGTCACCGTATAGCCAGCTTCTGTTACTACATCGGATAAAACCTTTTCATCAACAGATGTATCCACATTGATAACCGCTGTCTTTGATTCAAGATCAACCATAACGCTTGATACACCATCAACATTCTTCAACGCCTCTTCTACACGTCCAACACAATGCATACATGTCATTCCTTCAATTGTAAGTTTTTTCATCATAATCTTCCTTTCACTTTTTTGTAGTTCTCTTTTTGGTGACTCCTGGGAAAATGTTTGTTTAAATCAACTTTTTCAAATCTTCCATTTCAAAAATATATTTTTTATCACAAAAATGACAGTTCATTTCAATGGGTTGTCCATCTTGAATCATTGAATCCAATTCATCTTTGCCAATTGTAATCAATGCTTTTTCTACACGCTCTCGACTACAATTACAATAATACTTTGGAGTTGATATGTCGTGAACAAGAACCTCAAAGCCTTCTAAGACTTTTTTTAATATGCCTTCTTCATCAAGTCCACTTTCATACATTTGCGTTACACTTGGTAACTCTTGTATATTTTTTTCTAATTGTTCTATGGTTTCTTCCTTTGCTTGAGGAAGCAATTGAATAATAAAACCTCCACTTTGCCTAATAGAATAATCTATGTCCACTAAGACACCTAAGGCCACGACAGAAGGCGTTTGCTCTGAGCTTGCATAGTAATATGTGATATCTTCGGCAATCTCACCGGAAACTAACTCCACTTGTCCAACATAAGGTTCTTTCATACCAAGATCTTTGATCACAGTTAGATTCCCTGCCCCAATAGCGCCCGATACATCAAGTTTTCCATTGACTTTCAAAGGTAAATCAACAAGCGGATTATTTACGTAACCTTTCACTTGTCCTGCTCCGTTAGCCGTTACCAAAACACCGCCCATCGGTCCATCACCTTTTATATTTAAAGTTAACAGTTCTTGTTCTCCTTTTAACATAGACCCCATCATAACACCGGCTGTTAATAATCGGCCAAGTGCTGCACTTGCCACAGGTGTTGTTTGATGATAGTTTCTTGCGACATTAACCAGTTCTTTTGTGTTCGCTGCAAAAGCGCGTATTTCTCCATTTTTTGTTGTTGCTCTCAATAACTTATCCATAATATTCTCTTTTCTATTTTTTCACTATAAATGTTAATCGCTCCGTATGGTCATTGACCTGCTTCCAACTATAATTATCATAAACACCTATCAGTGTTAGCTTTTCTTCTTGTAGCAACTTTTCGATTAATGATTGTGAATATGCATACTCCTTATGGTGTTCATCAAAGCGCTGAAAACTATTTTCTTCATCTAAAACAAAAAAGCTAATATCATATGTATTGGCTTTTTTGTTTTCATCATAGGTATTTTCCCAAATATATGCAAGGTCATCGTCACGATAGGTAAAGGTTTGATTACCATATACTTTTTCAAAACGATATTGTGTATTCACGTCAAAAATAAAAACACCCTCATCCTCCAGATAATTGTGCACCAAAGAAAAAACTTTTTGCAATTTTTCTATTGAATCCAGATAATTCAAACTATCACATGATGCGATGATTGCATCAACGGTGCCATACAACTCAAAAGACGTCATATCTTGTAATAAAAACAAGGGACTCACACCCCCATCTTCGGCTTTTTCTCGACTCACCATCAGCATGTTTTCAGAACAATCAATCCCAATCATCTCATAACCTAACTGGGCTAGGGGAATAGTCATATTCCCCGTTCCGCAGCCCAATTCTGTCACAAGCTGAATCTTTCGCTCGGATTGACTAAAAACTGTTTCTATAAATTCAACCCATTGTTCATAAGGCACATCGTTCATTAATTCATCATAAACAAATGCAAAATCTTCATATTGACTCGCCATAAGTTTCTACCATTTTTTCGACATTGCACAAAGCTTATAAATCTCGTGAATGTCTTTTGAATCAAGTGGTTTAAAATGACCTAGCGTACGCGTATCATTATTCGTCGCTTTTTTCGCCATTTCTTCATAACGATCGTCCCTTATCTCTGCATCTTCCAATCGAATGGGTAGTCCCATCGATACATAAAAGTTTTCAAGCGCTTTAATCCCTTTAATAACGCTTGCATCCGAACCGTCAAATTGAGGCTCAATGCCAAATACACGATAGGCAAACTGTTCAAAACGTGGTTTATTCACCTTATAAACATACTTCATCCACGCTGGGAAAACAATACTTAAACCAGCTCCATGAGCAAGGTCATAAATACCACTAAGTTCATGTTCAATATCATGAGAAGCCCAATCGGTTTCACGTCCCATATCTAAGGAGTTGTTGTGGGCAACGGTTCCTGCTAACATAATCTCTGCTCTTGCCGCATAATCTTTTGGATTCTCTAATACTTTAGGACCTTGCTCAATGATGCTACGCATCGTCGCTTCGCATAGACGGTCAGTCAAGTCCACATTAGGTGTATTGGTAAAATAACGTTCCATTGTATGGGCTAACATATCTGAAACACCACATGCTGTTTGATAGTCCGGCAATGTATAGGTTAATTCAGGATTTAATAAGGCAAACACCGGTCGCATCATCGGATGCCCGATCGGACGTTTTAGCCAGCCTTCTTCATTGGTTATAACTGCTGAATCACTGGTTTCACTTCCGGCAGCCGGTATTGTCAATACAACACCTAAAGGAAGCATATTTGTAATACTCCCTTTACCGATAAAACAATCCCATACATTACCATCATACTTTGCGCCAACAGCAATTGTTTTTGCTGAATCAATAACACTTCCGCCACCTACAGCCAAAATAAAGTCCACATTTTCTTCATGACATAGCTTAATGCCTTCTTGAACCAAGGATAATCTAGGATTGGCTTGCACGCCTCCAAGTTCTACATAATCCACTTTATTCTTCTGAAGACTTTTGATGATTCGATCATATAGACCGGTCCTTTTTATGCTGCCTCCGCCATAATGTAAAAGCACTTTTGAACCGTACTCGGCTGTATACGCGCCAACCTGTTCTTCAACTGCTTTTCCAAAAACGAGTTCTGTTGAATTTTTAAATACAAAATTATTCATGCACTAACGCCTTCCTCTCTTCTTTTGATTTTTGATAATCTTTGTTGATGGATTCATAATGCGCTATTTTATTGTTGATGTTTCTCAAATACCATTTTGTTTCTTCTAACTGCTCTTCAATCAGTTTCTTGTGTTCATATAAGATATCCATACGGTCTGGAATTGTCTCGTCGCCACCTTTATACAGTTTCACAAAGCTTTTCATCTCACGAATCGACATTCCTGTATTTCTCAGACATAAAATGAACTGAATCCATTCAATATCTTTCTTGGAAAACACACGGTGTCCTTGTTCATCTCGTCCGAGAAAGGGCAACAATCCCTCTGATTCATAATACCTTAATGTATGTGGAGTTAATTGAACCTCTTTAGCAGCATCTTTTATACTTAGCATCATCATGCATCATCTCCTTTTATGTTACTCTACAATCTTATCCCTTATAGTATACTCTAAGTCAAGTTTTTGTTCAAGTCACGCTCAAATCATTGTAATCTTTCATAGAATTGCTTATAAAAATCACGATTTGAATCATAGGGTCTTCTAAAAAACTTTTCTAAGACATACATATTCATTTCTTGAACTTTTTCTTCGTTATTTACTTCTTTCATATAGGCTTGCACATTTTTTTTAAAATTGCGCCAAGCAAGTACAAATTTATCGTATCTATCGCCGTCCGGATTCTCAATCCATTTTTTCACTTTAATTTTAGCCCTATTGGGCTTTACGCATTCGTGGACCTGAAGAATATAGCTAAACTGATCATCGTGGTAATATCGACCTAAGGGAAACAAACGACACACACTAGGTCTATATGCATGCACCGTGCAGCGACCATTTTCATCCAAACAAACACAACGTTCTTCTCCACCTATTATTTTCATGTTTGGCAATATAAGTAATTCCTCTACGTGCATGTTTATCTTTGTCTTGAGTAATTCATCAAAAGAGCACGCCAATCCTTGCATCATCCGATAAATATCATAGGGGTCTAAAACAACCGAGTCCCCCATACCAGTACAACATACATGGCAGTCTTTACACCCACCGGTATCTGCTCGTACCATATCATTTAAAGTATATATTTTACCATCTGTAATATCTTCTAACCGAACATTTCTTTTCATCGTCTATTCTCCTATCAGCATTCATTACTAGGCTCTTTGCATGCAAATCCAACACAACTATAAAATGTTCGTTGATTATTTTTGAGTGGATAGGTATGACGATCTTCTACAATACGAATAACATCATAACCTATTGTCTGAGCACCGATTTCTTTATATACGTCCGTTCTATCCTCTTCATCGCCTAAAGCAATTTTTAACAGCCGACTTCCCCGTTCTTCTTGAAGCAGGGGTAATAAACCATAGGAACAATGCCCTGCAGCTTTTGTTAAATATTTGCCATATGACTTCAGTAAATCTCTGAAAAGCACTTCATATTTTGTATCTTCCGTGAGTACATAAAGCCGATACAAATTATGCCCCATAACACTATTTCCTGAAGGTGTTGCTCCGTCAAGAAATTGTTTTTGTCGCAGACTGACTTCTTGATTATCCTTAGTGCTAAGGAAAAAGCCTCCTTTATCATTATCCCAAAATAAAATTAAAGCTTCTTCCATCATATCTAGCGCCTCGTTAAGATATTCCGGCTCAAACATGGTCATATAGATCTCAATCAAACCATCAATGTAATAGGCATAATCATCCAAAAAAACGTGTTTACCCCGCTGTTTGCTGGCAATATGGCTCACCAGACGGTTGTTTTCTCTCAAGTCCCAAACAACAAAATCTTTAGCTTCTTTTGCTAAGATTAAAACATCAGGATCTCCATAAAGCCGAGCCATATGTGCTAAAACAGATACAGCCAAACCATTTTGCCATGTAAGAATTTTATAATCCAGTGCAGGATGTTTTCTTTTTTCTCTATAGCTAAGAAGGCTATTTAAGGCATCTTGCCACCTTTGAAAATGTTCGTCACTCAATTGGTCCATTGCTATATGCAGATGATTTTTTCCTTCAAAGTTTCCGGTTTTTGTAATCTGATATGCTTGTATAAATTCAGGAGCTTCCTCTTCTAAGATCATTTCAATCTCTTGTAGGCTAAAGATATAATAGCCGCCTTCGACACCATCCATATCTGCATCAAGGGCTGTATAAAATCCGCCTTTAAGACTCAACATCTCTCGGCGCAAAAAACCAACGATACGATAGGCAATTGTTTTATAGACCGGATTACCATAGTATGCATAAGCAACATTATAACTTTTTAATAACAACAAGTTATCATAGAGCATCTTCTCAAAGTGAGGAACCTCCCATCGCTCATCCACACTATATCTTGCAAAACCACCACCGACGTGATCATGCAATCCACCAGCCGCCATTCCGATTAGTGTTGTCGTAATCATATTTTTTAGTTCTTCACCCGGATCTTCTTGTTCATAGGCCATTAAATACAAAAGTTGATGTGGTGACGGAAATTTAGGTGCTTGACTAAAACCACCATAAGGTGGATCAAACCGGTTCATGATTTCCTTTGCGCTTTTTTGGCAGACTCCTTCTTCAAGCGCTAAAGGTTCTATCTCTTCCCATTGATGCATCTGGTTTAAAAAAGAAGCTCCACTTTCTTCAATCTCTTCGGATTTGTCTTCCCACTGATTTGAAATATGTTCCAAAACAGTCATAAATCCCGGTCTTCCAACATGGTCTGTCGGTGGAAAATATGTACCTCCAAAAATTGGTTTAAGAGATGGTGTAAGCCAAACATGTAATGGCCATCCCCCTTGACCTGCAATCTGAGTTACGATGGTCATGTATTGATGATCTAAGTCCGGACGTTCTTCACGATCGATTTTTACACTTATAAAATAGCGGTTCAAATAAGCCGCGACCGCTTCATTCTTAAAAGCTTCTTCTTCCATTACATGGCACCAGTGACATGCATGATAGCCGATACTTAGAAAGATTACCTTATTTTCATCCCGCGCCTTTTGTAATGCTTCTTCCCCCCATGGATACCAATGTACTGGATTATATGCATGAGCTTTCAAATATGGTGATGTTTCATTTTTTAGATAATTAGCTTGATTCTTATCCACACTCTCACTCCTCTATTCTTTGCTTATAAAAAATTATAAACCTATTAAATTAATATCTTCTTATCTTTATCAATAAAACTAACCTCCACTGAAATTTATTTTTAGTTTATACTAATTATTCATTAATATCAAGATTTATATCCTAGCCTTGCTTTGTTCTGTTTTTATATATTAAAATAAAAAAGAAGCGCCAAATAGTTATTGGCACTTCTGCAAAAAAAGTATTATTTAAGTAATTCTAAACGACCCGGATCATTTGCAAATGCTTCTTCTATATTTTCCTTAGTTACAACAAGGGGTGGAAGCGCATAAATGCCGACTTCTTTTATCCCATTACTTGTTGTACTGTCAGGTTCAGGTATACCATTTCCTGCTTGGAGTGATTGAATAATTTCAATCGTTTTGCTTACAAGTGTATCTGTCGGTTTAGCTACCGTTGAATATTGTCTGCCTTCCCAAATCCACTTAACGGTTTCATTTTCTGCATCAAGTCCTGAAGTTACAGGGATTTCTTGTCCTGCTTGCTCGGACGCAGTTATAATAGCACGTGCTATACCATCATTGGGTGCAAGAACACCATGAATTTCTTTGTCTGAATAAAACCCGGAAAGTAGCGAATCCATACGCGCTTGAGCTTTAGAATTGTCCCAGTCCATTGTAGCAGCTTGCGTAAAATCTAATTGCCCTGATACTACAACGACAGTTCCGTCATCAACCTTAGGTTGAAGAACTTCCATAGCGCCCTTAAAGAAATTGGGAGCATTGGGATCAGCTGGACCACCACCAAATAATTCAATATTATAAGGCCCTTCACCCTTTTGTTCTTTTAATCCTGCTAGTAATGCTTCTCCTTGAAGTACGCCAGTCTTCACACTATCAAATTGCACTACACCATCAATAGCTGTTGTATTTTCAATAAGACGGTCATAACCGATAATATAAATACCTGCTGCAGCTGCTTCTTCTAGGACTCCCCCTAATTGGGAACCATCTACAGGACCAACAACGATAACCTTAGCACCATTTTGAATCATCGATTCAATCTGTTGTTGTTGTGTTGTTACTTTGTTATCTGCATGCTGAACAAGTGCTTCAAAGCCTGCTGCTTCTAGTTTGTTATTAAACATCTCATCGGCTTCTGCCCAATTTTGAGTTCCAAGCCAAGGTAGTGCGACACCAATAATAGATCCTTCTGCAAATCCACTACTATTTGAAGTCACTTCCTCATCAGTTTCATCTTCACTTGTTTCCACTACATCTGTTTCTACTTCGTCAGCGTCCACCGCATTTGCGGCTTGTTTCTCACCGCATCCTGTCAATACCATTGTCATAATTAATAATACCATAAATAATAACGATACAAATTTTTTCATTTTTCTACCACCCTTCTGTTTTAAGTCCGTAGACTAATTATATAAACCAACCATAGTGTATGATAATGACTATTGGTAGGATTACATTTTTAAGCTTGTTTTTTCTTTCCTGTAAAGAACTTTGCTTTAAAAGATTGACGCCCTTGCTTCTTATTAAAAACATCAACACCAACTGCCGCAAGTAACACAAGTCCTTTAATAACTTGGGTACGGTCAGCACCAACGCCCATAAGCATCAACCCAGAGTTAAGAACTGTCATCATCAATCCACCAACCATAGTAGCTAGAACAGTTCCTACACCTCCTGACACAGCCGCTCCACCAATGAAAACAGATGCAATAGCATCTAATTCCCAACCCACACCATCCGACGGACCTGCCGCGGTAGATCTACCTACAAACATAATTCCCGCCAAAGCCGCAAGTATAGACATATTAAGCATAGTTAAAAAATAGGTTCTCTGAACATTGACTCCAGACAATGCGGCTGCTCCTTTATTCCCTCCTACCGCATAAATATGCCGGCCAAATGTTGTACGATTAGTAATGATATGATAGATAATAACTAAGGCCACAAGAATTAGACCCGGTATAGGGAAAGATGTACCTGGGCGTCCGCTAGCAAAAATTCTCGTGATATAACCAACAACTATACTTATCAAACCAATTCGAACAATAACCGGCCAAAGCTCTTCTGTCTGTTTCGACCGCTTATACGTACGTAGTTGCATATAAGAATAAATAACAACAGTGATTATTCCCAGTAACAAGGTTGAATTATTCATTCCTGTAAATGTAGGTCCCCAATCGGGTAAGTAACCTGCACCAAAAAATTTAAGTTCTCTTGGTACCGGTACTGAGATTGACTTTGAAATCCAAATAACACCGCCACGAAAAATCATCATTCCGCCTAACGTTGTGATAAATCCCGGAATATTCAATTTGGCTAACCAAAATCCTTGCCACGCTCCAATTAAAGCTCCAACAGAAAGGCTAAAAAGTACCCCCGCCCACCATGGTATTCCTAAATCACGTACTGCAATAGCCATTGCCATTCCTGTAAAGCCTGCCACTGAGCCAACGGATAAATCGATTTGTCCGATGACAATTACCATCATCATTCCAATTGCTAATACCATTACATATGCATTACCAGAGATTAAGTTTTGAAAATTGGAGGACGTAATCATTTTTCCCCCTGAAGTAATATTAAAGGTTATGGTAAGTGCTACTAAGGCAATCACCATTGTATAATTATGTAATTTGTCACCGAGTATTTTTTTAACGTATTTCATTATGCTATCTCCTTACTTCTTACTTTAGATTCTTACTCTTTGGTACTTGTCATCATTTTCATAAGTGTTTCCTGGTTAGCTTCTTTACTGTCTATAATTCCTGTGATGCTTCCTTCAAAAATTGTATAAATCCGATCTGTTATACCGATTAACTCAGGTAATTCAGAAGAAACAACAATGACTGCTTTTCCTTGATTGGCAAGTTCTTGAATTAAGCGATAAATTTCATACTTAGCTCCGACATCAATTCCACGGGTCGGTTCATCAAGTATCAATACCTCAGGTTGTGTAAACATCCATTTACCCAACACAACCTTTTGCTGGTTTCCTCCTGACAAGGTAGCCACACCACGATTTACACTTTGAGTTTTTACATTTAATGAACGACGATACTCCTTAGCAACCTGTGACTCTTCTTCTAAATCAAGAAGTCCCCAATGCAAAATAGCTTTTAGATTGGCCGAAACAGTGGTTACACGAATGCTGTCTAATAAATTCAGTCCAAAATTCTTTCGATCTTCCGGAACATAAGCGATGCCTTTACGAATTGCAGAAGCAACTGAAGTCACTCGAATTTCTTTACCTCTGATTTTAATCGAGCCTCCAAGATATACACCATAATTTTTCCCAAAGATAGAGCGCATCAGTTCCGTTCTACCCGCACCCATAAGTCCGGCAAAACCAACGATTTCTCCTTCTCGAACAAAAAAACTCGAATCTTTACATATTAATCGTTCCGGATTATTTGGGTCCTGCACCCGCCAATCATTAACTTCAAAAATAACTTCTCCTAGATTCGATTCATGCTCTGGATAGCGATTTTCAATAGAACGCCCCACCATCGCACGAATAATCCGATCTTCATCAACCTGTCCGGCTTCAACTGAATAGGTTTCAACCGTCTGACCATCACGAATGACTGTGACCGCATCAGCTATTGCCGCAATTTCGTTAAGTTTATGTGATATCATAATACAAGTAATGTCTCGATCTTTTAATCCATGCATCAGCTTAAGCAAATTTGCTGCATCGGCTTCATTTAGTGCGGATGTCGGTTCATCAAGAATCAACAATTTGACATTTTTAGAAAGTGCTTTTGCAATTTCAACTAATTGTTGTTGACCTACGCCTAAATGCTTGATTAAGGTATTTGGATCAAGACTTAAGCCTACCTTCTTCAGTAAGTCTATCGTGTGTTGACGTTGAGCATCCCAGTCAATCAATCCATACTTTATAATCTCATTTCCCAAAAAAATATTTTCAACAATAGACAGTTCCGGTATCATTGCAAGCTCTTGATGTATAATAACAATGCCCGCTTTCTCTGATTCTTTAATATCTTTGAAAACAACCTCACTGCCCATATAAATTATCTTTCCTTCATAGGTGCCGTGGGGATAAACGCCGGAAAGAACCTTCATCAAGGTTGATTTTCCGGCACCATTCTCACCACAAATTGCAAGGATGGTACCTCTGTGTACTTTTAAACTCACCTCATCAAGTGCGCGTACGCCCGGAAAAAGTTTCGTGATGCCTTCCATCTGTAATATTATAGGATGTTTCATATTCACTCTCCTTTTACGCCCGCATTTTGCAAGCAAATATTATTGCGATTTATAAAAACTTTAATTGCTCAAGGCCTTTTACGACACCTTCGTGATCATTATCTAAGGTAACTTTTTGCGCTTTCTTCTTCACATCTTCCGGTGCATTCCCCATTGCAAAGCTTATACCTGTAACCAATAACATGTCTATATCGTTATAGTTATCACCAAATGATACGGTTGCTTCAATAGGAATATTATACTCTTTACATAGATATTTAATCGCGTCAGCCTTGGATACAGCCGCGTCCATAATTTCTAGGTATGTTTCTTTCGACCGATATAACGAAAGTTCAGGAAATTCTTTTTTTAATTCAGTATTTATTTCTAAAATAGACTCCGCTTTTCCCATACACAAAATTTTGTGTATATATTCTTTTTTTAAAATATAATCCGATATATCCCTTTCTATCGGCGCGGATGTTGTAATATTACCTTCTTGGACAATCCATTCATTAAGAATATTGTCTGAAATCCAGTCGTTGTAAGAATAAACACTACAGCTAATATGACCCCATTTTCTTTTGATAAAAGCATTCACAAGAAGTGCTTTCTTACTATCAATACCTACACTTCGAATTGTTTTTCCTTTTGAGTCAAGGGTTAATGCACCACTGAAACAGACAATAGACGTATTAATACCTAATTCATGCACCAATGGAAAGATTCCTGAAGGCATTCGTGCAGACACAAGAATAAAAGGAATTCCTGCACAAGAAAGTTCCTGTATCTTCTCTTTCGTTTTATGTGTAATATGATGTGAAGAGTCGATAAGTGTGCCATCAATATCACAAAACACCATTTTATATTGAACTGTTTCTGGAATTTTCATCTCCTCCTTCCTTCAGCATTATAGTTTTTTAACTTCAACTTTTAAAAAAGTATACAATAAAAAAGAGCAATATATAATTGCTCTCTGTCACTCGTTAAACATGACAATTGTCAATAGATTTTTATTCGTTACTTATCTCCTCTAAATCCCCATCAGCTTCCACGATTACAAGATACTCTGTGTTGCTTTTTGCAAACTCGAATTTTTCCCAATGGACTTTACCTCTTAATTGTTCTAAATCAATATAGGTATAAAAATCTTCTTCCTGCTCCGATTCTCCAATTTCAATCACATCAATAATGTCATTTAATTCTTGGGCATAAATCTGATTTACTTGTTGAAAATAGTAAAAAAAGGCTATCCCGAAGAATAGCCTTTTTATGAATATACTACATACCAAGTTCTGCAGCTTTTTCAATTAATTCTGTTTCTAACATTTCAAGTGTTTCTTGTGGATCAACACCACCCATACAAGCTTCGATAGCTTGATTGATGATTGGGTACATACCACTAATCTCAACTTGTGCTTGCCAGTCAGCAACATTTGTAGCCGGAGTATTTGCAATCTCGTCTTGGAATACTTCATAAGCAGATTGGAAATCGCCATAGTCCGGAGATGCAGCTAATCGTGGTGATAAGAATGGAACACCACCTGTAAATTGATCATGATTTTCACCTTTAGCCATAAATTCGATAAATTGAAGTGCTTCAGCCTCTTGTCCAGATTGACTTACTGCAGTTAATCCTTTTCCACCTAAAATCGTTGAACGCGTTTCACCATCACCTGTCGGCATTGGAACAACACCCCAGTTAAAAGCTAATTCTTGATAAGCCGCAACAAACCAGTTACCGGACATATGGAAACCGTATTGTCCTGTTTGGAATAACTCATTTGGATTTGCAGCACCAGCCCATACAGATGGATCTAATGTTCCATTTGTGTTCATTCGTTGAAGTGTCGCTAATGCATCTATAGCCGGTTGTTCTGTAAGCGCAGCGTCTGTATACGGTGTATTCCAGATTTTTCCTCCAAATTGATAAACCATTGGGAAGAATCTATGTGCTTTATTGTCAAAAACACCCGGATATGCCACACCATCTGCACCTATTAATTTTGCCATTTCACTTTCGAACTCAGCCCAAGTCCAGGTTTCACCTAATGTTGGATAACTCACTCCATGAGCATCAAGTAAGTCAAAGTTTACAAATAAACCATTTGCAGTTACATCCATAGGAAGTACGATAGCTTCCCCTGCTGCATTAAAGTAAACATTTGTGTAATCATCTTTATTAAATGCATCATCTAATGGTACTAAAAACTCTTTGAATTCCGCAATATGTCCTTCTGTTGCTCGCATTAGGGCTGGTGACTCACCGCCACGAATCATTGTTTTTACTTTAGCTGAGTAATCATCATAAGCTAAAACAACCAATTCAATCTCTATGCCGGTTTCTGCAGTAAAGTCGTCAATGACACCTTGCATAACTTTCCCTTCAACACCGTCATTCCACCAAAGCATTTGAAGTGGATCACCTGATGGTTGTGCTTGCGCATCGTTTCCGTCTGTAGTCTGGCTATCGTCTGCCGTCGTTGTATCTTGCTGTGTGCCTTGCTCTGTATCTTGTCGCACATTGTCATCACTTCCACAGCCTGCAAATAGAGACATAACCAATACAAGTACCAATAATAAACTTAATTTTTTCATTTTGTTCCTCCTCCAATTATTAAATTAATAGATGATAATACTTTAAGGTGTTTTAACGAGCACCTAGCTCTATATTAGTTGTGATAAAAACTTCAATTATCACAATAAATATTATAAGTTAACCTTTCATACCGCTTGTAGCCGTACCTTGAACAAACTGTCTTTGGAAGATCAAGAAAATAATAAGCATCGGAATCATTGAAATCGCTGACATGGCTAACATGGCATTCCAATTCACTGCATATTCTCCCGAAAAGTTCGAAATAGCTAATTGCAAGGTGTACTTCTTCGGATCATTGATTGCAATCAATGGCCATACATAATCATTCCATCTCCACATAAAGGAGAAAATACCGAGTGTAGCAATGGCCGGTTTGGCGTTTGGAATAATAATCGAAGTAAAGATTCGCCATTCACCCGCTCCATCAATACGTGCACTTTGCATCAACTCATCCGGAATCGTTACTAAAAATTGTCGCATAATAAATATTCCTGTCGGCGTTGCAGCCGGTGGAATAATCAAAGCCCACAAGCTATTATAAAGTCCCGTTAATTTCAACATGTCAAAGATCGGAACCATGATGACTTCAAGGGGTAACATGATTGTAGATAAGATAATAATCATAATCACATTCATACCTTTAAACTTGAACTTAGCAAGTGCATAACCTGACATTGTGTTAATAATAACCATAATCACTGTACTTATGATGGCTACAAAAGCTGAGTTTAAAATATAACGTCCAAAATCACCTTGTCCAATTGCATCGATATAGCCGTCCAACGTCCATTCTTTTGGAAAAAACGATACTCCTCCGGAAAACAATTCAGCACTTGATTTAAATGAGTTCATAATAATGTAAAGTACCGGTAGCAGGAAGATCATCACGAAGAAAATAGCAACAACATATAAAAACACTGTAAATTTATTGGATTTTTTCATGTCTAGTCAACCTCCCTGTTTAAAATAAAATTAATTCCCGAAAAGATTGTTACGATAACCAACATGACAACACTCATTGCACTTGCATAACCAATTTCATTCCCCATGAAGGCTGCTTCATAGATATGTTGCACAATAAACCGTGTTGCATTGTAGGGTCCACCACTAGTAAATGTAACCATCATCGGATAGACTTTAAAGACTTGCATGGTTGCTAATATAATAACCATCAAACTCGTAGGCTTAATGACCGGAAGTGTAATGTAGAAGAACTTTTGAATCGTATTGGCTCCGTCAATCTTAGCTGCTTCATATAATGTATTTGGAATGCTTAACAATCCGCCAATAAATATAATCATGTAATAGCCGGCTTTACTCCAAACCATAATAAATACAGCACCCCACCATGCAAAATTGGGATTTGTAAGGGTCTGAATACGACCGATACCAATTTTCTCCAAAATCGCATTAAAAATTCCGAATGTATCCCCAAAAATCCATTGCCACATAACACCGACTACAATAAATGAAATCATTACCGGCCAATAAAATGTTGCTCTGAAAAATGCTTTCCCGCGTATCTCTTGTATAATAATCATTGCTAATACAAGGGAGACTATATAAATTAAAGGGATTGTTACTGCTACATATTTCATCGTATTCAACAAAGCATCAATAAATTTCGGATCTTTTGTAAATAACTTAACGTAATTAGCTGTACCAATGAATACCGGATCTCTTAAACCATCAAATCGTGTAAATGAATAATAGATCCCCATAATTGCCGGTGTAATAATATATACTAAAAATATAATAAGGTTCGGTGCTAAAAACAAATAGGGCACACTCTTTTGCCGAAACATGTACATGCCATAAGAACCGCGTTTATTTCCCATAAGAACTCCTTCCTTCACTATTCATCTTATATAATACAAGGCCTAGGATTGACCAAACTACAAGGGCTACAATCGACTCATTCGACAAAAAACCCGGTGACGTTGGTATAACTAGAAGCAAGATGAAAATACTGCTAAAAATAGTTGCCATTAAACCAACAATTCGTTCCCATCCTTGACTAATCTTAAATGCCGTCCATGACGTATAAAAGAAGATAATCGCTCCACCTAATGCTGCCATTCCAACAATCCACCCAATCACTTGTCGCCCAAAAAAAGGCGTTGCAGCAATAATAATGAGAATAAATCCAATTGCATGGTAGGGAGTATCATATTTTTTGTGCTTTAACGAAAATCGTGGTGGCAATAATCCATCTTCACTCATACTATACATCACCCGTGTAGCTCCCATAAAGAAACTGTTGACACCTGAGAAAATAGCAAAAGCAAGACCTGATGTGACTAAAAACAATCCCGGTGTACCAAATAAGTTACGTATTGCTTCACCTGTTGCCCATCCATTATATCCCTGTAGGTCGGCTCTTGAAAACGAAGATGCAGTTAGTACTAGTAATATTTGATAGATAAAAAATCCACAAACCAAGGATAAAACCGTCAAGAAAATCACTTCTTTATATGGTAGTTTGGCTTCACTTGCTACCTTTGGTATGTTGGAAACACCATAATATGCCCAAGGTGTTATAACTAGAATTGAGATGATTTCACTTAGCTTTATTTGCCCTTGTCCAAAATGAACATTTAATGGTGCCGTTGTAAAATCCATTTTTCCCAATCCAAAGAAAAAGATTGAAAAAACAATGATAATCAGTGCAACTGTCACTACATTTTGAACATGTACTACCGCAGTAACACCTTTTAACATAAACCAACTAAAAATCAAAATAACCAAGACACTAATTAACGCTTCTCCAAGTGTAACCGGATATCCAGCTACCTGATATAATTGAATAAAATCAGTATCTGGGTACAAAACATTTTTGAATATAAGCGCGAAAGACGTTGTATTTAATGCCGCTATACCTATAAACACAATGAGTAAAAACCATCCGACAACAAAAGTATGTTTCCTTGCAAATGCAAGTTTACTATATGAATATTCCCCACCTGTCGAATTTGGTGACTTATTTAATATGATTCCATAACATGCTGCAATTGTTGATACCATGATGACACCGATAAGCATAGCAACCATAGTACTTAATACCCCTGCCTCAGGTAAAAACTTGAGTCCGGGTTGCATAAACGCTCCCCATCCAACCATTCCACCAATTGACAGCGTTAATAAACCGAGTCTCGAAACTTTCTTCTCCATGCTACCTCCAGCTAACGATTACTTATTGTCAAAGTTATCGGCTTCGATTTTTTTCACTTCATCTCGTGCTTTTTTCAAAAAATCTTGCCGCCATTCTTCAAGACCTTCTGTAAAGTCAGTATTGAGAAACTTCTTAGCGATGTCAATGCCCATGTTTTCAGCAATAATCCAACCGCCCATTGTAAGGACATTTGCATCATTAATGGCACGACATTTTTCTGCTGCATAGATGCTTTCTACAACAGCTGCATGTACGCCTTTAAATTTATTGGCAACAATGGCCATTCCCATACCTGTTCCACAACATAAAATACCTTTTTCATATTCTTTATCTTGAATTTTCTTGGCTACAATTGGTGCAACTTGATGGAAGGGATAAGGAGATTCTACATCAAGTGTTCCACAGTCTTCAACCTCATATCCTTCTTCAATCAGAGTATTTTTTACAGCTTCTTTTAAAAAAAAGCCTGATTTATCGGATCCTATAATTATTTTTTTCATGCCTTCTTCTCCTTTTTTGCTAAAACTTCTTTACAGCTATCTACAATGTTTTTTGCTTTTAATCCATATTTCTCAGCAAGAAAATCTTGCATTCCCACTTCTCCAAAGTGATCCTCAACTCCAAGGCGTTTCATAGGCACTGGGTGATTTTCACATAAACATTCCGCTACTGCACTTCCTAGACCATTTAAAATATTATGATTTTCTGCCGTTACAATGGCTCCTGTCTTTTTAGCTGCTTCAATTACAGCTTCGTTATCAAAGGGTTTAATCGTATGCATATCGATGACACTTGCAGATATACCTTCTTTGGCTAACATCTCACTCGCCACGATTGCTTCATGAACCATAATACCACTAGCAATAATGGTAATATCCTTACCTTCTTTTAGCACATTCGCTTTACCTAATTTAAAGGTCGCTCCTGATTCATAGACAATCGGTGCTTCTCTACGTAAAAGTCTTAGATAAACCGGTCCGTCATGCTCAACAATCTGTGGAAATAGGCCGGCTAACGACACACCATCGACCGGTTCAACAACAGTCATACCAGGTATATTACGCATAATCGCAACATCTTCCATACTCATATGTGTTCCGCCATTAAGCATTGCCGTTATCCCCGGATCACTACCAATAATCTTCACATTATTCTTTGCATAACTTACACTGATTGTTATTTGATCACAGCACCTACGTGTAGAAAAGGCTGTAAATGTATGTGTAAAAGGAATCATTCCGGAAACCGAAAGTCCGGCAGCTGCACTAATCAAGTTTGCTTCAGCAACACCAACATTAATCATTCGTTCCGGAAAGCGATTTTTAAATTCATGGGTTCCACTTGCTAGCATTAAATCTGCTTCAAGGTAACATAATTTTTCGTTTTTTTCCGCTTCTTCCAGAAGCAAATCTACCATAATTTCTCGCATCCATCGTCCTGTAAGTTGCATTATATCACCTTCTTCTCATCTAACTCTTTAACTGCACGTTTCCATTGTTCTTCAGATATTTGCATGTTGTGTGAGAACACTTCATTTTCACAAAAATATGCACCTTTTCCTTTAATCGTATCCATAATAATCATCGATGGCCTTCCACGCATGTTTTTTGCTGTAATAATGGCGCGTTGAATAGCTTCAATATTATGACCGTCAATCACTTGTACATGCCAGCCAAAAGATTTCCACTTATCATCTAATGGATACAATCCATTAACTTCCTCAATAGAACCATCAATTTGCATTTTGTTATAATCCGTAAATGCGATAAGACGATCTAATTTTTGACTATTTGCCAACATGGCCGCTTCCCAGACTTGGCCTTCTTGAGACTCACCATCGCCAATACAAACATATGTCCAATAATCTTTCTTTTGCATTCTCGCACCAATAGCAAGTCCTACTGCACACGAGAACCCTTGCCCCAAGGAACCGGTTGTCATATCAATTCCAGGTGTCATGCTTCGGTCACAATGACTGGGTAATTTTGTATTGGGTCGGTTTAATGTATCTAATAAGGCTTTGTCAAAATATCCTTTTAAAGCTAATGCTGCATATAAAGCCGGTCCACCATGTCCTTTTGAAAGAACAAAACGGTCTCTGTCTTCTTTGCTTGGGTCATTGGCATCAATGTCCATCACATCAAAATATAAAACAGATAACAAGTCACATATGGAAAGACTTCCACCAATATGACCGACACCAAGCTTTCCAATGCTTTCTATTGTCAATTTTCTAATTTCAATTGCTTGATTCTCTAAATAATTCGTTGTATTCATTTTGCCACCTCAAAGTATGGATTTTAATAGGATGTACAGGTTCTCTCGTGTTACTTTCACAGGTGTAAAGTTTATAAGCGCTGCCTTCATGGATACATCAACAATATGGTCTAAGTCAGTCTCTTTAACACCTAATTCACTGAGTCGTGTCTGTAAACCAATGTTTGTCATAACTGACCCTAATCGCTCAACGAAAGCATCAATTGAGTCATATCCCAAAATAGTCATTAAATAGTCCATTTTTTCAACATTTCCCTGATAAACAAACTTTGTGAAGGCAGGAAGTGTAATACTACATGCCAATCCGTGGCTTGCTCCAAAGTCAACGGTTAAAGGAAAACTCACTGCATGAATGGCTGTTGTTTTTGTTTGACTAAAAGAAATACCCGCTGTGACGCTTGCAAAAGCCATATTTTTTCTTGCTTCAACATTGGTTGGATCTTTAACTGCTGTTTCGATATTATCTAAAATTGTTCGAATAACCGATATGGATAAAGCATCTGAAATCGGATTAGCATTAACACTCCAATAGGCTTCAATTGCATGGGTAAATGCATCCATTCCGGTTGACGCTGTAATATGTGCCGGTAATGTATGGGTCAACCCAGCATCAACGAGTGCGATATCCGGCCAAAAGTATGGTGAAGCAAAGGGCATCTTAATCCCTGTATCTTTATTGGTATAAACACCGATGTTAGTTACTTCACTGCCTGTCCCTGCTGTTGTCGGAATACAGATCAGTTGGGCTTTTCTTGGTTTAAGTTCTCGATCTCCTGAACTGTAATAGTCTAGTATACTTCCTTCATTATCTATAAGGCATGATACCATTTTTGACGCGTCCATGGCACTTCCGCCACCTAATCCAATGACAACATTCACTTTATTTTCTCTAGCTAAAGTTGTTGCTTTATCCACGGTTTGACATGATGGATTGGGTTCAATCTCATGAAAATATACGACATTGGTAATTCCTGTTTGTTTGGCTACTTCTTCAGCCATACCATTGTTATATAAAAACGGATCACACATCATTAATAAACTGTCACCTGTAACAAGCTCACCCAGTTGCTGAATGGCACCATCTTCAAAAACTAATTTTGTTGGCATGTAATAATTAAACTTGTTCATTCAATCACCTCTTATTTTTTTACTACGTAAACGGTTGGTGTTTTATATATTTTCCCGTTGATCTCAATATCAACATACGTATAATTTCCTGTATCCGTTAAATTAACGATTCCTTCTTTTGTTATAAGCACGGTATCTTCAACTTTTGCACCTTGTAAGGTCGGATTAAAAGCATAAAGTTCATTTTCTCGTATTTGATGCTTTGAGTCTGACATTGCTTTTAATTCTCGGGGTATAAATCCTGTCAAACCACCTTGATGATGGAATTTTTCTTCACCTGGATAGCCTTCTTTGGCATAAACATGAACCGCTTTTTGATATGCTTGACCTAATGTGCTTCCAATCTTTAAAGAATCAAGAAACCTTGCATTAACTCGAGCACACTTTACATGTTTTTCTATCATTGCATCATCGGCTTCAATGAGTACATCTCTAGAAATTGATGTGATTAAACCATTACGTCGTGCACATATACCTATTAAAGCATAGTTTTTGAGTCTTGCTCCATTCATAACCGGATGGCGATAGGATAATGCACGTTCATCAAAACCTATTAATATCGTAATGGGTTCAATATTTTGTTCCCAAAGGGCTTTTGAAATTTGTCCGGCAAGTTCATATTCTGTCATTCCGGGTCGTAGGCTTTTACAGATATCTTCCAAAGTTTTTGCTGACTCCAACGAGAGTTGCTTTATTTGTTCAATATCATCTGGTGACATTACTGTCCGAATTGAAAAGAGTTCAGCTGCTAAATCATTTTCATTAGCTAGTCTTAAATTCTTTGTCAAACTTTCCATAATCAAGGCTCTTTTTTGTGGTTGGTCCCATGGAAAAGATTCTTTTTCAACCTGTGGATGTGCATCTAATTGCTCATTATATAAGCGGTCAATTTCAATATTTTCACTAATCAGAACAACTTTTTCTTGGGTTATGAGTAGACTTCCGCATGCTGCTGTTGATGCCAACCCGATAAAGCCACGTCCACCGCTTATATAACTAAAGTTTGCTTGTGAAGTAATCTCGATTGCATCAAAATTACTTTCAGACAAGATTTTTCGTATTTTATCTACTTTATAATTCACATTGTCTATTCTATTCATAACCATTATCTCAATATATACTTTCTAACAATTTTAACTAAATCATCATAACCTTCGCTAAATTGTATGAGTGTATCTAATGTGGCTCCATAAGAATCAAATTCATCCGGAGTCATTCCGTCCGGCTCATAAGCTTGAATAAATTCAGGAATGGTTTTTAGTTGTTCTAACCACTCTTCTTTTACCGGAACATCCATTTTTTCAACAACCTCAATATCACTACCATTAATTTTTTGTTGGAAGGCTACCGGAATTGTACCTAGAATATCGCCACCCACTAAAGCTATCCAATGATGAATATTTCTAAATGCTGCCGTTAATAGTTTTGTTTTGTAGTTTTTTTCTTTATAAATTCGATAATAATTTTTGCAGCAAGCAATTCCGGCCCACTCCAGTGCTTCAGCATCTATAAGACGATCTTGTGTTGCCATAACTTTTTTCATGTAATCATCTGTACGACCACTCATGATTGTACATACTGGTGTGATTTCCGTATTATCTTTTCCCTCGTCTTCACGACGCTTAAGTCCACGTTCAACGGCTTCTGCCACTGCGACAGCTTGTGGAACTGTAAAGCAAACCGTTGCATTAATAGAAATACCTGCATATGTTGCTGCTTCGATAGCTTCTATCCCTGCCTTTGTTGCAGGAATCTTCACTTGGACATTTGGTGCTAGTGTATTAAAATATAAGGCTTGTTCAAGTAATAATTTTGGATTCTTACAATATTTTGTATTTGTTTGAATCGAAATACGTCCATTTCCTGTTTTAGGATCAAATATTGGCTCTAATCGCTTAGCACCGTCTAATGCCATACGTTCAATCATTTTCCAAGCAATATCATCTTCTGTCGCTGTTGGATTTTCTTTAATGGCATTAATGAGAATTTCTTCATATGTATCCATGTTATTTTCAAGAACTTTTTTGACAATAATCGGATTTGTTGTCGCGCCAATACAATTATTTTCCAATGCATAATCTAAATCTTTTAAATCACAGGAATCATTCCAAAAGTTTGTTTTTGTCTTTACGCTTGTCTCTTTTAAAACAGTCATGTTTGCCTCCTTAGTATTCACATATCTCTGCATTTAAATATGTTGCCAATGTTTTTAACTCTTCACTTATATCATCATATGCTACGACATAATGTGGCTCCCAGCCATCCTTCACACTTGCGTTTACGATATCAATCGATTTTTCTTTGGTTTGAAATACAAGGGATGTACCTAAAAATTGCTGTTCTTTATCAAGAACTTCGCCACGGCTTATGAAGAAACGTATACTTCCGTCCGGCTTTCGGCCTACGCGAAATACCGTTGCATTTTCCGCCGGTTTACAACCAAATTCCATGGTTGGTCCAATTTTACGATTTGGATGAACACCTGTTTGAGCACCTTTTTTTGTATGGGCTAAGCTACAAGCTGCTGTACCACAGTGCCAAAAAGTAATGGTACTTTCATCAACATCTAAGGATACCGGATCACCAAAAAATACACTTTGTTCTGTCAATTGCATTCCTATAAGCATTGAGAGAGCTCCATAAGAATCGGCTTCACAAGAAGCGGCTACATTATTATCATTAAGCATACCTAAAACACCACAAACCGGTGTTCCGTACTCGACAAAGTAGTCCGGCCAACATCTTGAAGAAACTGCAGCTACATCGTTGTCTTCTACAAATTCATTATAAGCTTTATATAATCGAACAAAATCGATGACATTTTCTCTTGGTATCGAATCAAGATTTAACATACGTTCCTGTGCATTTTCCATATATGACTTACATTCTTCTTCGCTAAAGGATCTTGCTTTTGTCATTAACTCACGGGCTTCAATGGCAATATGGCGCATACCAAAATAGCGGGCTATCTCTGCATCTAAACCACGACCAAAGCCAAAGCCTGGCGGTGTATGACCAATCGATGCTATTGTCATGCTCTTTAAGTCTTTTTTTAATTTTGAAGCTTTCACTGTTGAGCGAATTTTATCAATCACACGTTGATCTGAAGGCGCCCCCCAAATATATTCAAATGCTGATTTCCCTAAGTTATACATTAAGTTTCCTGCTGAATAAGCACCTGTTAATGAATTTAATCTTAATCGTCCACCATCAATAACCGGTTCTTGCAATGTCCAAAGTAAGACATCCCCATCAAGCGTTCGCATAATTTCAGAAGCATAATCCGAATGGGCAAATGCATTGTTTTGAATAATGATTAAATCCGCTGTTTTATTTTCGATAAAACTTTTTACTGCATCGATTGATAGTAATGGTTCATCCGGACATTCAATTTGATCGGATATTTTTTTTAGCAATTCTACTGATTGTTCAAACTGTTCTTGGATGCTCTCACGATGAAACGTAGGAACACCAATCGGTAAATATAAGGCTTTAAATTCTTTCATTTTTCTACTCCTTTACTGTTTCATCCCATGCGTTGCGGAATACATCTAAACCATATGTTGTATATGGATTCTTCATTGCATCTTGATATACCGCTAATCCACAAGTTACAATATCTGCTCCTGCAACAGCAGCATCTTTAATTTGCTTAGGATTTCTTAAGGCTGCAACGATAATTTCTGTCTCAAATCCATAAGTCGCGTAGATGTCTGAAATCTCGTTAATATATTGTGTACAATCATCTCCATATTGTTCTTTCCATCCGACAAATGGTGATACAAATTTACAACCGATTTTTCCTGGCATGAGCGCTTGAGCTGTAGAAAAAACTAATGTTACATTGGTTCGAATGTTCTCTTGTTCAAGCTTTCTCGCTGCAATAATCCCTTGTTCTGTTGATGGAATCTTGATAACAAAAGCTTTACATATTGCTGCGTATTCTTTTCCTTCTTTATACATTTCTTCCCAGTCGTCTAAATGTGGGTTGATTTCTATTGATATTGGAAATTCACTTGAATCTTTAATGCCTTTATCCTTAACCCATTCTGCTAATTCTTTAATGACTTTATCAAATGGCTTTCCCGATAACTTAATATGTTTTGGATTTGTAGTTACTCCATCAATACCTAAAAATTCATAAGCGTATTCGATTTCATCTAATTTTGCACTGTCTAAGAAAAATTTCATAAGATCTCCTTTTTATATGTTTATCCTTGATAAGGGTTTATATAGTTGCAAATAACTCATTAAATTCTGAATTTTGTCGATAAAATACCGGTGTATTTCCTATTTCAGCTGAAACTGTATATGTTCCACCTTGATAAACGTCTTTAGTAAATAGATGTACCCAGGTATCTTCTGGTAAGTATACTTCCCAATCTGTTCGTCCTGCCTCATGAACCGGAGCTACTAACAAGTCTCGCCCAAACAGGTATTCATAAGCAACATCTAGACACGCTTCATCCTCATAATGCAAGAGAAGCGGTCGCATTGCTCCTAAACCAAATGTTGCATTTTCTTCAATCACTTTTTCGATATAAGGTAAAAGTTTATGTCGTAATTCCGTTGATTTTGCAAATTGCTTTAAGCTCTTCTCCGTATCACTATACTGGAAATTTTCATCTGGTCGATTTCCTTCGTGTGTCCGCATATATGGTGTAAAAACAGCGTATTCTAAAGATCTTAGAAGCATTTCTTCTGTTCGTACGTTTCCAAATAATGATGTATATCCACCAATATCAAAATGTGTCAACCCATTCCCCATTAAACCTAAAGATAATCCTGCCGGTATTGTTGATGCAATCCCATCATGAAGTGTAAAGTCTACACTTTGATCTCCTGCCCAAAATAGTGTGTTATATTTTGCACTTCCAACGCCACCTGCACGCATGAAGTAGACAACCTCGCCAAGTTTATCCCGCTCTTTAACCGCTTCATAGTTGCATTTGGCCCATAATGCAGGATAAATATTATGCATTTCTTTACCCGTTTTCCCATTTGCAAAAACTGCATCGACTGGGATATATTCTCCAAAATCTGCCATCCAACCACTGATTCCTAAGTCAATCATATTTGTTTTTATGATTTCCTTATACCATGCATTGGCTTCTTCATTTGTAAAATCAATGGTTCCACAATGAAATTCTCCAAAGTCCGCGATATAGGCTTGTCCATTGCTTTTCTTAACAAAATAGCCTTTTTCATTTGCATAGTCAAACATATCAGTTCCTTCAACTAAATATGAATTAATATATGCTAAAAAACGAATATTTTGTTCTTTTAAGTCAGCGATGAGTTTTTCTAAGTTTGGATATGTCTCATCGGATTTTTCCCATTTCCAAAAAAGGCGTTTACCAAATGACGTTATTTTTTTTCCAACCCAATCTTGACACCAGACAGCATTCACATTAATCCCATAGTCTAAGGCTTGACGTACTTTTTCATATACGACATCAGTTCCACCTTGCATTCCCAAGGTCACACCATCTAGCAACCAACTCGGTAATTTGGGTTGTGTGCCAAATTTCTCTGTGACTAAGTCCATTATTTCAACAAAAGAATTCCTAGAATAAATCGTTAGTTTTTCAGGTATTCCCCATACACAGATTTCTGTAACATCTTTTTCCGAAAAGTCAAATACACTATAGAGGGATGTATCCATATGAAGCATGTACATTGAATCGGATATATAGGTTGCTTGTGGAAAATTCGTTGTATAATAGTCTCCACCACCAACACCCATTAAATCTGCTTGATATGTTAAGAGTTTTTCTCGATCTCGCCCAACACCAGGTTCTGATGTCCAAATCGGAAATTCCCGTCCTTTTAAATTCAGATAAGAAAACTGTTCGCCACATCCATATAGTCGTTCATTTTCATTCGAAGCAATCTTAAAATAAATTCGATTAAACTTCTCATCCATTTTAATATTACTAATTACAACTTCATCTTCGTTAAAATCAATCTGACATTCTAATCTATATTCTCCATTTTTAAACGAATATATATTGTCATTAATTTCTAAATCATTTAAAGGTATTCTTTCAATAATTTTCTCTGAAATATCAAAATCTCCATACGTTTGTTGAATATTTTCTTTTGCCTTACCTACATAAACAAAAGGACTCTCTTGTTTATGTTCAATAATCACATCTTGATGATTACTGATTGAAAAAGAATGTTTATTGCTAACTAATTTCATTTATTCTTCCTCCATAATTTGTTGTTGATATCCGCCACTATGATAAAACAATTCTCTAAGGGCATAGGATGCTGGTCCGATTGCGCTGTTTCTTGGATCTAAATTCGAAAGTGTCATAATCACTTTTGTCTTTGGCCCTAAGTAGGAACTCACTAAATTCGAAATCATTTCAAAAAGTTCCGGTTGACTAAATACATTGCCATATAATGAAACATACTCAGGATTGAATAAAATAACACTATTGGCTAAGGCTTTTGCAAAATAGTTGTACCGTGGTTCAAAAATATTTAATATTTTTTCATCATTTGCTTTAATATAGTAATTAACTTTTTCATAATCAATAATTATAAGCGAGCGGTCAATAATCAAATCTTTATATTTGTCCCCAAGGGCTTCAATTTCTTTAATGATTCCCTTTTCTGAACTTAATGACTCTAAACAACCCTTTCGTCCACAACGGCAACTTGTATTTGCACTAATATCAACAATGGTATGCCCAATCTCACCAGCTTTGTTGTCAACCCCATCAATGATTGAACCATTTCTTACAATGGACATACCTAATCCGGGACCATACTTTACAAACAGAAAATTTTCACTTGTCTCTTCATAGTACAAATCCATTTGAGACATTGCTAGTGCTTTAACATTGTTGACCGCATATACGGGAATATTAAGTCGTTGTCGGATACTTTCTTCAATATAACCAATTTTAATTTCATCAAGTGAACCAATATAGCCAATTCCGATTCCCATAATACAATTTTTAGGAAATGAATTTTCCCAGAGTATATGTAATAATTTTTCGATGATTAAATCAACAAAATTCTCCATATCGTTCAATTGGTCCACATCAAGTTCGTGATACAAGACATCAATGGTTTCACCCAATACATTTGCTATAACACAAATCAAATGCGTATCTGTAATAGATACACCTAACACATATCCATACTTTTTGTTAATCTCAAGCATAATTTTTTTTCGACCTGCAGTTCCTGTATCTTGACTTCCTTTTTCAACGATGATTTTTTCTTCAATCATCTCAGATACTATTCCGGATATTGCAGCTTTTGTTAATCCGGTTTGATCAGAAATATCTTTTCTTGATACACTTTTTCCTTGTCGAAGAATTCGAAGTACTTTGTTTCTATTTGAAATTTTTAAACCACTTTGATTAATGCCCTTAACCGTCATCTAATCACTCCTTATTTTATTTTTATATATAGTATATCAGACTTTCAATAATTGATTAACTTTTTTAACTAATTAAGTAAAAAAAATGCAATTTACTTATAATGTGTCAATTTTCACGTTTATCTTTTGTGCATCTTTTTATTTGGTTAAGAGCGTTAACTTATTGAGTTCATTATAAGCCTATATGCATTCACTGTCAAGGCAAAATTGTATTTTTTTAGACAAAACTTCTAATACTCACTTTAAAAACATTTTTTTCTTGGTAACTATTAATAACTGATTCTCAATTATATGACTTCCAATCTTTTTAATCCATGCAAAATTCCGTCTTCATTAACATGCTCTGTGACTATATCTGCTAGTTCTTTAACACGTTTTGTTGCATTTCCCATCGCAACACTTGTACCCGCATATTGCATCATTTCAATATCATTGGGTCCATCACCAAAGGCGATACTTTCCTTTTGTTCTACTCCATAGTAATCAAGGACTTTTTGCATACCTAGAGCCTTATGAATTCCAGCGCAAGTTATTTCACCACTGCTTTCATCTCCATTTTCAAAGCTAAGCATTGTGACTTCCATAGAACTCCCAAGGGTTTCTTTCACCTTAAAAATGGGAATTGCACTCATACGATATACAATCTTTTCAATACATCCAATATTCTTTTCGATCTCAGGGGAAATCCCTTTATTCATATTATTGATAAACAAAGGAATCTGTTTGATTTGTTCTTCCTGTAACCCTTTTTTTTCTTTAAAATATTCGATAACTCTCTGCTTAGATTTTTCTGTCATAAGTATTTGATCTTTTGTTTGACAACTGTACATTAAGTCTTCCTTCTTACAAAGAGCCAACACTTTATTGACATCTTCTTTAGGCATAATATGATGAAAAATTGTACTACCTTCACACTCCACATATGCGCCGGCTGCCGCAACAATTCCGTTAAAATTAAATTGCAATAACTTTCTAGGTAAGGCAAATCGACTTCTTCCTGTACATATATAAATATGATGGCCATTTTCTTTTGCTTTGTTCAAGGCAATTTGAGTCGATAGCGACATCTCACCATTAAAATTTAACAACGTCCCATCGACATCAAAAAACAATATTTTTCCCATTCATTCATCTCCTATTTCCATTAATTCGAAGCATTTGCAGCCGTAGCTGAGCTTGCGGCTACTGCAGCCATCATGGCAGCTTCTTGCGCAATGATTAATGATACTGTACTTGTTATTGCTGAAGTTTGTAGTGTGTCACCATCGACTTGTCCTTTCATAGCTAACATGCCTGCATACATTAACCGCTGTTTTTTGCTGATTCCAGTAAAAAATCCAAAACCTTTTTGTTTTGATAACCATGTATCAATTTCAATCATTTCATTAACAACCTCTGCTAGATTTCCCTTTTCCATAGCTAAAACACCAAGGGTTGGTAGTTCATAAGATGTCCCATACTTATATCCTGCAGATTTAAGCTTGGTAAATAAGTCTATCGTTCGTTGTGTCTTTTCCTCAATTGAACCTTCCGCTAAAGCGAGTACATGACTCAACGATTGAACCGCATCTGCCGAGAAAAAATCACCTTTTAAAATACGATAGCATCTTTCTGCATCTTCAATTAATTCACCGTCTGATTTTTCTGACAAGGCCATTAATGCACAGTATGCACTGTCACCACTCCCTGTTAAAAATGGATGATCGGATTTCATGCGCTGATAAATTCCTTTCGTACGGTCTGCAATACGCTCATAATCTGACACTTCTACCATTTGAGCTATTATCATTGCTGCAAGAGCAAGATGCGTCGAACTCCAAAACCGTTTTTTTAATAAATCATAGACAAGTAGCCCTTCATCCAAAGTTCGCTTAGGATGCTCACTTACAGCTAACATCGACACAATTGCAGTACGAGCAGTGCTCCTAAAGTTTGAAAAAGGTCCAACCTTTTGTTTTAACAATTGTTTGCATGAAGCTAATGTCGTCTCATCTGCTGTTTTATCTTTTGATGTGAAAATTCCTGCACAAGCTAAATGAATAAGACCCCCGTCCCATGGAAAAACATCCTTGACCCGATTTCTATTTTCTATTAATAATTCACAACGTTTTTTTGTTTCTTCACTCAACATAATCGCCACTCCTTTTTTCAACATAGTTAATATATTTATATCCTTTGTATTATAACATCCATAATAAAAAAATATAATAAAAAAGCCTGTCTTATACCATTCTATGTACAAAACAAGCTTTTTATGGGCGTAACTGGGTTCGAACCAGCGACCTCTTGCATGTCAAGCAAGCACTCTAACCAGCTGAGCTATACTCCCTGAACCATATAATACTTTACCATTTTTTTTACTATTTATCAAGAAGTTTTTTTAGAAATATATGAGCGTATCAATTCACAGCTTTCATGAAACTTTTCCTTTTCACTCGGTGTTAATCGATATTCGCCGACTTCAATCACACCTTCTTTACCGATAATAACCGGCACACCGCAATATACGTCATATTCACCATACTCACCATCTAACAAGGTTGATACGGTAATGATTTGATTCTCATCACGTAAAATCGACTTAATGATGCCTGTTGTCGCACTTGCAATTCCATATTCTGTATTTCCCTTACGACTCAATACTTCATGACCTGCCATTCGCGTCATTTCAACAATTTTTTCTTTGTCAATCTCCACAAAGCGATGAGCATTATCTTCAAAGATATCATCAAAACTCTTTCCTCCAACACGAACATGAGACCATGGAACGACTTGTGAATCACCGTGCTCCCCCATAGCAAAGGCTTGGACACTTCTTGGGTCTACCCGCATACGTTCCCCAATAATCTGTTTTAATCTCGCTGTTTCAATCGACGTTCCTGTACCGATCACTTGGGCTTTCGTTAACCCTGAACGTTTATAAACATAATAACTCAAAACATCAACCGGATTCGATACAATAATAATATGACCATCAAAGCCACTTGCCATTACTTGATCCACGATATCGTCCATGATTGGTATGTTTTTGTCTAATAGATCTAAACGTGATTTAACCCCCTCCATACTAGCACTCGCTGTAATTACAACAATATTTGCCTCCTTACAATCAGAATAGTCACCAACACTTAAGCGAATATTCCGATTAAGATACTCAATACTATGTTGCAAATCCATAACCTCTCCTCTTGCTTTTTCTTTATTACGATCAATGAGCACTAATTCAGAACAGACACCTTGTACCGTTAGGCTATATGCCGTTGTTGCTCCAACATTACCTGTTCCTATTATTACGACTTTTGTTCCTGATATATTCATATCCATTCCTCCAATTAACGATTAGGTAACAGGTTCAACTGACTAATTGCTTCATATTCATACTCATTTTCAATTAATTCGGCCTCCTGCATCCAGGTTTGAGCTACATCAAAGGTCTTTTGGTCCGGAACGTCAATATGTTCAAACTCCGGTATTTCAAAAATGCCTTCTAGCGATTCAGAAAAACCAAGTTCTTCAACAAGTATGTCATAATATTCAGATGCATTCGTTGCATTGAGATAGTCAACTGCTTCATTGTATGCTATGAAAAAAGACTCTATTTCCTTTGTCTTTTCATCAATAGACATTTGTGAAAAGATCATGATTGCCGGATAAAGACCTTGGCCTTCAGTATCTCCAATCAATTCGCCACCATCAATCATCGCATTCGTTGCTAATGGTTCAGGCAAGGTCGCTCCACTTAATTCATTGCTTCCAAGCATCTCTAAACGTACAGGCATCTGAGGAATTGCAACCTTATCCAATGTATCTGTAAACCCCATCTCATCTGCAACAACCGACGTTGCAAAATCGATGACAGTATTACTGGATAATCCAACTTGCTTTTTCTCAACTGTCATAAATTCTTCGCTTGTCAGATTCGGTGACGAAACAAGCTTATAATTTCCATAGGTATTTGACACCATCTTCATATCATACCCTACTTCTCGATAAAAGAAAATCGTTAACATATCTGCCATAGCTCCATCAAGATTATTGGTTTGTAGTGCACTGTCTCGATCAACCGCACTACGAAAGACCTCTAGGTTCACGTCAATTTTTTCTCTTTCAAAAAAACCTTTTTCTTTTGCGATTACAATCGGTACCGCTCCTAAGTCTGACATAATGCCGATATCCAATTGTTTATTTTCCATACTATTACATCCCATTAAAAGTATAACAAAGGCCAATAAGACCATAATATTACAAGCAAATTTTAAACTCTTGAATTTTTTCACATTTTTATCCTCCAATATTTTCTCTACAGAACATTCTATCATATTCTTCATTCATACGTCTAGGGCTGATTTATGGTCTGCGTTGACAGTGTTCTTGATTTCAGCTACAATAATTACAATTATGGTTTTAATGTAAAAAACCACCAATGACGGAGGATATAAACATGGCTTATAAAGATTTACCTCAATTTCTGAATGCCTTAGAACAAGATAAGCAACTCACTACCATTTCCACTCAAGTCAGCCCTGATTTAGAGATTACCGAAATAACCGACAGGGTTTCAAAAGCTTATGGTAAGGCTTTACTTTTTACAAATGTTGAAGGATCAAAGTATCCTTTAGTTATAAATACATTAGGTACATATGAGCGCTTGTCGATGGGCTTGGGCGTTAAGCATCTTGACGATATCGCTGATCAGATTGAGGATTTTATGAACCTGAGTGCATATGCTTCCTTAGTCGGAAAGCTAAAAGCAATACCAAAACTGGCTCCATTGCCTTTTATCTTTCCACGTACCGTAAAGTCGGCACCATGTCAAGAGGTTGTTGAAGATCCTGATTTAGACCAACTTCCTATTATAAAATGTTGGCCTCAAGATGGGGGCAAATATATTACCTTGCCTCTCGTTTTCACCAAAGACCCTGAAACAGGACAACAAAACGTAGGGATGTATCGTTTGCAAGTCTACGATAAAAAAACAACGGGCATGCATTGGCACTTGCACAAAGACGGAAAAGAAATTTATGAAAAATACCGAAAATTAGGAAAGCGAATGCCAGTATGCGTGGCTCTGGGATGTGATCCGGCAACAATATATGCCTCCACGGCTCCTCTTCCAAAGATGATTGATGAAATATTGTTTGCCGGCTATTTAAAAAAACGACCGGTTGAATTAGTGAAAGCTCTTACATGCGACATTAAAGTTCCGGCACATGCCGAATTCATCTTGGAAGGCTATGTCGACCTTGAAGAAGAACGGCTAGAAGGTCCATTTGGCGATCATACCGGTTATTATTCATTAGCTGATATGTATCCTGTTTTTCATCTAACCAAGATGACCCGAAAGAAGAATCCGATTTATCCAACAACCATCGTCGGAAAACCTCCAATGGAAGATTGTTATCTTGGAAAAGCAACTGAACGTATTTTTTTACCCTTGATGAAAGTTCAATGCCCGGAAATAGTCGACATCGATTTCCCTTTAGAAGGTGTCTTCCACAATTGTGCTATTATCTCTATAAAAAAAGCCTTTCCATTACATGCCAATAAGGCCATGTATGCTTTATGGGGATTGGGACAAATGATGTATACAAAAATGTTGATTATCGTTGACGAAAGCGTCAACGTTCATGATTATCAAGCCGTCTTAGAAGCTATGGTTATTCATGCCAATGCCAAAAGTCATTATGTGGTTACTGAAGGACCTCTTGATGCACTGGACCATGCTTCAAATAGAGCTTTTCAGGGGTATCGATTAGGTATTGATGCAACACGAAAACTTCCATTGGAACACTCTGCCTCCTTGCCGCTAAGCGACGTAGACCTGAGTACATCTGTTCACATATTACCGATGAGTCAAGCCTGCGAGGATATGCCTCTGCTGAGCTATCGTTATGTTATCCTTGTCGATGATGATGTTTCAGTGGACAATTACAGCACCGTCAGTTGGAAAGTCTTTAATAACATTGATGCAAATAGGGACATCACTTATAGAACCCGAGATGACGACACCATATGCCTCATCATTGATGCCACAAAAAAGGGCGAAAAAGACGGCTTACTTCGACCTTGGCCAGATGATATTAAAATGTCAGAAACTATTCAAACTTTAGTCTCAGAGAAATGGAAGACCTATGGAATCGAATAAACAAACACACAGTCTTAGGCATCTATATAATAAAATTAATCTTTACGGGGAATTAGTTATGTTTTCACACACCTTATTCTCTTTACCCTTTGCACTTATTGCTTTATTTCTTGCTGCCGATGGTTTGCCACGCCCCATATTGTTTTTTTGGATTATGGTTGCCCTCTTTGCCGGCAGGAATGGTGCAAATGCATTAAACCGCTATGTTGATGCAGATATTGACCATAAAAACACCCGTACCGCTTCCCGCCATATTCCTTCCGGAAAAGTCAAACGACGAGAAGCCTTATATTTAACATTTGTATGTTACCTACTTTTTGTTTTTGCCGCTGCACAAATTAATCCATTATGTTTTTACTTATCCCCTATTGCTTTGATATTATTCACTTTATATTCATATACAAAGCGGTTTACATGGTTATGTCACATTATTCTAGGCATTACTTGTGCCGGTGCACCGGTTGGTGCTTGGCTTGCTGTCAAAGGACGTTTTGCTTTGCCCGCTTTTTTGCTTGGAGCTATTGTAACCATGTGGGTCGCCGGTTTTGATATTATCTACGGAACCCAAGATATTGATTTCGACCGAAGGGAGGGTTTATATTCTATTCCTTCCCGCTTCGGACTCAAAGGCAGCTTATGGATTGCAAGAGGCTTACACATTCTCATGTGGATTACCCTACTGTCCATGATCTTCTTCACACAGTTATCCTATGTTTATCTTATCGGGGTAATCATAAGCGGTATCTTATTAATTATGGAGCATCATTTCGTCGATTCAACCAACAAGCGAAAGATGAATATTGTTTCCTATCATTTGAATCAAATCATATCCATGGTCTTATTATTAACCGCCTCTGTGGATATTTTCTTTTAGGAGGTCCTATGAAAAAAATTGTTTTGGCAATAACCGGTGCAAGTGGAAGTATCTATGGTATTAAACTCATCGACGCACTACTGGCAGCAAATCATCAAGTCCATCTCGTCGTATCTTCTCAAGGTGAAAAAGTGGTTCAATATGAACTCGAATCTTTAGACGATATTCTAGGCCAATATATAGACAAAGACCTCATCTATCACGATAATGCAGATATGTTTTCTTCCATTGCAAGTGGTTCCTTCAAGACAGATGGTATGATCATTGCCCCTTGTTCTATGGGAACTCTAGGAAAAATCGCTTATGGAATCTCGGATAGCTTGTTAACACGCGTTTCCGATGTATGCATCAAAGAAGGTCGCCCTTTAATAATGGTCACTCGAGAAACGCCCCTTTCACCGATTCACTTAGAAAATATGTTAAAACTATCAAGACTTGGGTGCACAATCTTCCCTCCTGTGCCTGCTTTCTACACCCATCCTGAATCTCTAGATACCGTTATTGACCAAACAGTGGCACGGATCTTATCTTTACTGGATATTCAGCATCCAAGTTATACGTCATGGGGTGAATCTTATGACCAATGATGCCCATTATAGACCCTTAGTTTCATTAAAAAACTATAGCCTTTGCTATGATACAAGGACCGTTTTTTCGAACCTTAACCTTGAATTAAAGACTCAATCGACGTATGCCTTATTAGGACCTTCCGGCTGTGGAAAAACAAGTCTCTTATATGCTATAGCTAATTTATTACCACCAAACGCAAGTATAGAAGGAGACAAACATTTAAAGAAAAACCTTAATATTAGTACCGTTTTACAAGAATATGGCCTCTTTCCTTGGAAAACTGTTTATGAAAACACCATACTCCCATTACAATTGGGTCAAGTCAATTCGCCTAAAAAACTTCCCCAAGATGTCCAAATCAAGACAATGAAATTGCTTGAACAATTAGGCTTAGGGGAACATAAAAACCATTATCCCAATGCCTTAAGTGGTGGCCAAAAACAAAGGGTTGCGATTGCAAGAGCCGGACTCACATCACCGGATTTACTTCTACTTGATGAACCTTTTTCTTCTTTAGATGCATTAACCCGTGAAGATTTGCAAGATCAGCTCAAAGCCACCTTACACCAATCCGATATTTCCTTATTCTTAGTTACCCACAGCATTGAGGAAGCTGTTTTTTTGGCTGAAACAATCCTAATCATGGATGACAATGGTAATATTCGCAATATAATTAATAACTCGGATTATAGGCAAGCTCAATGGCGTGAGAACAACGCTTACTTTTTGCGCATAAAGCAAATACGAAAACTTTTGAAAGGAGATTATGATGACACTGATTCGACGCCATCCCTTTTTATATAGTTCCGTCGTAATACTCATCTTATGGAGTCTCATGCATTTTATTGCTGCATGGCCTTTTATTCCATCACCCATAAAAACCCTCGGCTTTATCCTAACCCATGCTATACTCCTGCTTTCACATTTAAGCATCAGTCTGCTTCGGGTTTTCGCCAGTATCCTCCTTGCGGTTTTTGTCGGAGGCTTAACGGGTATTATTATTGCAAAAAACAAAAAGGCAGATCAATGGATAACTCCCCTCGTATATGCGCTCTATCCAGTACCTAAAATAGCATTTTTACCAATCATCATGCTACTATTTGGATTAGGCAATACGTCAAAAGTTATCCTGATCTACCTGATCTTATTTTTTCAAATCACCTTATCTGTCCGCGATAGCGTTCATCACATTCACCCCTTATACTATTTGTCCATAAAGTCATTAGGTGCTGATAAAAAAGATGTCTATCGGCATGTTGTAATGCCTGCAATCCTACCTAACTTGTTTACAACACTAAGAATAAGTATTGGAACAGCAATTTCTGTGCTGTTTTTTGCTGAAAACTACGCGACCAAATATGGTATTGGTTATTTTATTATGGACCAATGGTTAAAAATGAATTACTCCGGAATGTTTGCCGGTATCATTGTCATCGGAACAATGGGGGTCGCTCTTTTTTTACTTCTTGATTATTTAGAAAAAAAGTTTTGCCCCTGGAAAGCGAAGACTTAAGATCACTTATCCTACAATTTTCTCTGCGATTTCAAGGGTTCGCTTTGCTTGAAACTTAACAGATGCTTCAACATCTTCGACCATTTTACCGTCTTGACCAATGGTAACCGAAGTTCCGTATGGATTTCCGCCTGCTTCCATTGTCACAGGATTCAAATATCCCGGTGTTACAACGATTGCTCCCCAATGATACATCATGGTATATAGAGATAAAAGTGTCGCTTCTTGTCCACCGTGTGGATTCATTGCTGATGTCATTGCACTAACCACTTTGTTCACCGTTTTACCTTCTGCCCATAAACCACCTGCAGTATCTAAAAATTGTTTCATTTGTGAAGGCATTACACCAAATCGGGTTGGTACACTAAAAATAAATGCATCAGCCCATTCAAGATCATCTAGTCTTGCTTCGGGAACATCTTTTGTAGCTTCAATATGTGCTTTCCAATTCGGGTTGGCATCTATGACTGATTGGGGCGCAAGCTCAGCGGCTTTAACCACTCTTACTTCTGCTCCCGCTTCAATTGCGGCTTCTTCTGCCCATTTTGCCATTTGATAATTTGAACCACCCATACTATAATAAAAAACTGTCAATTTTACTTTACTCATAAAACACACTCCATTTCTTTTTAGATTATTTCATATTTTTATACTAACTAGTAATAATTTCTTATGATAAATGGCGTGATTACTCTGCGCCATTACTTAACTTTTTTAAGAGCTGAATCAATTGATTCTTTTCATCCATCGATAATACATCAAAAATCTTGCTAATATTACTCACATGCTCCGGAAAAATATCCGCCATATATTGCTGACCTTTTTCAGTAATACAAATCAAGCTAGCCCGGCCATCTTCAGGATCTCTCTTACGAGTAACAAAACCATCTTTTCTTAAGTTGTCAATGACCACTGTCATATTCCCGCCGGTCGAAAGTGTCCCTGCAATAATATCTGCAATTCTAAGATCCCCTTTGTGATACAGGATTTCAAGAACAGCAAACTGTGCTATTGTCAAACCTCCACTTCGAATTGTGGTCAACTCTCGCTTACGCACGGACTGAAAACTTCGTGTTAAGGCAATCAATGTTTTTAAATTAAGATCATTATGTTTCCCATAGGTTTTTTTATCTTTCATAAACACATTATATTACTAACTAGTAATAATGTCAAGGGCTTTCTTATCGAATTCAAAAAGAAACCGATTACTTGCCCCGTATCAGTTTCTTTTTGAATATTTATCACCAATTACAATAGCTGCGGATCATCTTCCCAGCTCATCAAACTGGCCGGATCATCAACATTCGTATCCCGACCGTTTGGCGGCAAATCTTTTGCTGATTCAGGATCCGCCGGCATTGTTGGCTCATTAAGGTCGGCAAAGCCACGGGCATTATCTTTTTTCCATGTCTCATAGCTGTCCGATTCCATTGGTTCTAAATTAACATCATCAATGGATATCCCCATTGCTTTGGCTACACCTTTGCCATATTCAGGGTCCGCCATATAACAGTGGGTAATATGACGATGTTTGATCTGTAATGTAGAATCGCCCATATTTCGAGCTGTATTTTCAAAAAGAACCAGCTGTTGCTCTGGGCTCATATTCCTAAACATCATTCCCGGTTGTGTATAATAATCATGGTCATCTTCTCTAAAATCATATTGGTAAACATCCCCGCCTTCTTGCATAGGCTCTGCCATCTCCGGATGATCTTCCCAATTACCATAACTATTGGGCTCATAATGATTCTCACTACCGAGATTTCCGTCCACGCGCATTTGTCCGTCACGATGGAAACTATGAGGGTGTTCAACACCTTGAGGACTATTGACCGGAATCTGATGGTGATTAACACCTAAACGATAGCGATGGGCATCTCCATAGGCAAATAGACGCGTTTGAAGCATACGGTCCGGTGAATACCCTATACCAGGTACATTGTTTGCAGGATTAAAGGCAGCTTGTTCGACCTCGGCAAAGTAATTTTCCGGATTTTTGTTCAGTTCTAGCACACCAACTTCCATCAATGGAAAATCTTTTTTAAACCACATCTTGGTTAAGTCAAAAGGATTATAAGGCATCTGCTTCGCTTGTTCTTGGGTCATTACCTGAATATACATTGTCCATTTTGGATACATCCCTTTTTCAATGGCCGTATACAAATCCCGTTGATGACTTTCTCGGTCCTTTGCCACAACCATTTCTGCCTCTTGGTCTGTCAAGTTTTGAATGCCTTGATGACTACGAAAATGGAACTTCACCCATACACGTTCATTATCTGCATTGATTAAACTATAGGCATGACTTGAATGCCCATGCATATAGCGATAGGATGACGGAATACCACGGTCACTCATGGTAATCGTTAACTGCAGTAACGCTTCCGGAAGAGATGACCAAAAATCCCAGTTATTATTCGGACTTCGCATATTCGTCCTCGGATCTCGCTTAATTGCATGGTTTAAATCTATAAACTTTTTAGGATCTCTGAAAAAAAATACAGGGGTATTATTTCCTACAAGGTCCCAGTTTCCTTCTTCTGTATAGTACTTCATTGCAAAACCACGAATATCACGTTCAGCATCTGCCGCACCACGTTCTCCCGCAACCGTTGAAAACCGCATAAATATTTTTGTTTTTTTCCCAATCTCAGAAAAAATCTTTGCTTTTGTATATTGGGTAATATCTTTCGTTACTGTAAATTCACCAAAGGCTCCGGATCCTTTTGCATGCATACGCCGTTCAGGAATAACTTCCCTGTTAAAATGTGCATGCTTTTCTAATAACCAAGCATCTTGAACAACTTGTGGCCCTCTCTGTCCTGCCGTCATTGTATCTTGATTACTTATTACCGGAGCACCGTTTTCTCTCGTTATTCCTGGATGTTTTCCTGTTGTATCATTGCGAGTCGGTAAAGGGTCGCCTAATTTGTTTTTACTCATTGGATCTTTGTTCATCAAGCAAATCACCTTCCTAAATTATTTGACTATTTTTCAGTAACTTTTTCATGTCTTCATTATAACATATATCCAATTATTGCATACTATTTTTGCAATAATTAGGCATTATTTTATCCATGTAGGGTTAACAACAAGTCCTTCAAATGCAAGAGATTGAATAGGTTCATCAATCTTAACGACATGCATTTTTCCAATCTCTCCATGCACAAAAAAATACACATGTATAATTCCCATTTCTGCATCTACCAACCAATATTCGTCAACACCACTTTTCAAATACAAGTTTAACTTTTTAATAATATCTTTATTTCGCGTCGATTTTGACGTGACTTCCACCACAAGAGAAGGTGTTCCTTGATATCGATCATTTTCATCTACATTTTCTTCATCACAAATCACGAGTATATCAGGCTGTACAATATTAGGATCATCTTCAAATGATGGCGAATCATTGTGTAGCTTAACATCATAAGGTGCCGTTAAGGCTATACACTTTTTTCCGGCAAAAAATGTATACAATTGAACCAAAATATCTGTAACCATCATTTGATGCGAATGGCTTGGCGATGCCAACATATACAGTTCTCCATCAATAAGCTCATATCTGGCTTCTGACTTTTCAGTAATCTCTATAAATTCTTCATATGTCACGCGTTTTCGAATATAGTATTCTCTCGCTTCTTCATTAACCACATATACCATGGGATCATCGTAGTGGATAAGTTTTGCAACACCGCGACCATTCTTCGTTACAATTACATCTTCCCCGTCAATTGCAAGTTTGAGATATTTTCCAAAGGTATTTTGAAACGTTGTTGTAGGTACTCGCATAAAACCGCCTCCTGATTTTAGCTATTCCGAAAAATATATTAGCTGTATTATATCATGAATATAGCTAATCATCAACCTTCAATCAAGGCTAACGCCTCTTCAAAACACATGGGTTTAGCGTAGTAATACCCTTGCGCCATATCACAACCTAATGCTTTTAAAATATCGTGTTGTTCTTTTGTTTCAATTCCTTCTGCAATAACTGTCATGTCAAGATTATGAACAATTTGAATAATGCTTTGCAGGAGATTTTTCACCCTTGTATCGCTTGAAATATTTTTCATGAATTCTCTATCAATCTTAACAACATCTATAGGTAAGTCCATCAAATATTTCAACGATGAATAGCCAGTGCCAAAATCATCCAAGTGCAATTTTATGCCACTTTCTCTCAGTTTTTTCAATTTATCCAAATGCATCTCTGTGGCTTCCATAAAGACACCTTCCGTTAGCTCAATAGCAATACAATCAGCATCTAAATCATATTCATCAAGTAACTCCATAAAATCAGATTCAAAATCGATGCGTGTTAGTTCCACAACAGAAACATTCACTGCAATTTTCATGTCTACAAAATGTTTGGTAATCATTTTTTTTACATCACGACAAGCCGCATTATAAACCCACCGTCCAATGTTATGAATAACACCTAATTGTTCTGCAATAGGGATAAACTCTATCGGACTAATGATTCCTTTCTTAGGATGGTCCCATCGAATAAGTCCTTCAAAAGCAACTATCTTTTCTGTTTGCATGTCAATTTGTGGTTGTAAAAAAAGTTTGAATTGATTTTCCTCAATTGCCTTATGGATACTATTTTGTATTCCGAGAATATTAACAGACTCTGTCTCCATAAAATCGTTATAAAAAGTTAGTCGTGCCCGTCCCTTTGCTTTTGCTTGATACATGGCTATATCGGCTTTTCGAATGAGTTCTTCTTCCTGTGTACCTTGATCCGGAAAAGTGACAATACCTATCGAGCAACTTATATGAAAAGCTTCTTCATCAATCAAAATTTGTTTTTGAACAATCGCATTAATTTTCTTATGTATATCATTAATCTTTGGTTGATTTTCGATATGCCAATATTGGATAATAACAAACTCATCTCCACCTACACGTGATACGATAAGACCGATGTCTTCAAACGCTTTGAACCGTTCTCCAATGGTTACAAGAATATCATCTCCAAGTTTATGCCCACAAGTGTCATTGATATACTTGAAATTATCCAAATCAACAGAATATAATCTTCCCTGATACTGACGTTTGCTGAGTATGTCACTTAATTTCTTAAAGAGCGCCGAACGATTATGTAATCCGGTCAAATCATCATGATAGGCCAAGTGTTTAAATTCTTTTTCGCTTTTAAGAAGTTGCTTACGGTTTTCGCTCAGTTCATCATATTGATAACGTAGCTCTTCTTCAGAAGCAGCTAATTCTTCATATAGTGCAGACAATTCGTCATTTTTCTCACGCATTTCTTTAGCATGGCGATAATTTTTTCTGTTTTCAAAAATTAAAAACGCGAAAATAAGAAGTATAAGTCCCGATACAATTGATAAAGGCATGACCAAATCTTCGTATTTTTCAAAAAATACAATTGGTTTATTGATTAATTTTGCATCTTTGGGTAACATCTCCAAATTCAAACCAAATTTTTTCATAACCTCATAATCAATAATATATTTGTTAGGACTTTCTGTTACAATAGGAATGGATTCAATAGATACACCATTTAAAACGTCGAGAGCCATCTGCGCCGCCATCTGCGCTTGAGCTGTATACGATAGCATATAACCGCCCAATAATCCGTTTCCAACGCCACCTATCGTTGGTCTATAAATCGGTGTATTGGCAGATTCCGTCAATATGTCTACTGACTCTTCAATTGAATACACATTGTTTTCTTTGTCCTGAAACATTGTCATGTAAATCAAAATATCATCTGTCGACAATTGCCCGATTTTTTCTTTGAATTCATCCAATGAAAACTCAGAAAAATTTAGCACTTCAAAATTCATTGTCGGATACGCATTTCCCAATTCTAAAAAAGCACGAACATCTCCTTGTCCCGTGGTTGTTTTATCAGCAATGACATAAAACGTATCCGCGTCCGGTTGTAATTTCATTGCCAAATCTAAATTTTCTCTTATTGAAGTCGATTCATATATTCCCGTAAAAGTAGGTATACTTCCGGCTTCTAATACCCTATTCATGTCATTTATCCCAAGGTAAATAACCGGTATATCACCGACAAGATTGTCTTTATGATCCATAAGAAATTGAAGTCCATTATCATCACTTACAATAATAACATCATAAGGTTCCGTATTATCTAGACGATACTTTAGAAATTGATAATAATTGCTATAATTTTCTTCTGTGTGAAAGCGGTTGGTATCCATGAATTCAATATCAAACAAAATACCTTCTTCATAAAACACATTTGTAAGTCCTTCTATTTGATCAGGATACGTCGTAAACGCTCCATGGTAAGAGCTAATAAATAATACCCGATGAACTTCAGCGGCTTGACTTGTTTTATTTGTAGTAAATCCTACGGTAAATAAAATAACTATAGAAATGATTATGAATTGTCGACAATATTTTGATGCAAATTTCATGTAATCGCTCCTCGCATTTTTCTAGTGCAACAAATAATAATTCTGTTATAATATGAATATCAACCTTTAGGAGGGGAACTAATGCAAAAACTAGCAAAATTTTTTACAGACAAGCTTGTGCAAGGGGATGTCATAAAAAAAGAAGACTACGATTTATACTATTACGGTTTCTGGCAAGGTAGTATTTTTGTATTAAATATGCTCACTGTCGTTATTGTCGGCTTGCTTTTTCAGATGCTTTGGCAGGCGATTGTGTTTACCATCGCCTATGGTTTATTACGAACTTCGGCAGGTGGTTATCATGCTCGAACACAAGGAAGTTGTTATATCTTTTCCATAGCAATGATTATTATTGTTTTGAGCGCATTGAAATATTTACAATGGAACCCGGTAATCTATCTGTCGTTTGTCTTGCTTGCATCTATCTTCATTTTCCTGCTTGCACCTGTGGAAGACTCAAACAAACCTTTAGATGCCATTGAACAGCGTGTATATCAAAAGCGTTCCCGAGTTATTCTAATATTTTTATTACTCATAACATTCCTATTTGCGTTCATCGGAAAAACAGACATTGCGCATTGCCTTAGTATCTCCATAATAGCTGTCGCAATTATGGTTGTACTTGGAAAAATAAAATCCCAGCAAACGAAAATAAGATAACAGCTTGTCTGTTATCCTATTTCAAAAAATATATATAATTGATCCCACTCATATATTTAGGTTTTACCGTTTAAAACTTTCGTAATTGTTGTGCTTTATCCGGTAACTGAGGTTGATGAATAAACAACAAACATGCTGTATTCACATTTAATGCAGTAACGGTCAGTGCTACGCTTGCAAGTACTGCTCCAGCTTTTAATATCATAGGTTTCATTATCATCGCCCCCTTTCTTAACCTGTTTAGATTATACCAAAAAAAACCTACAAAAACCGTCCGATGTAACGAACGGTACTTGTAAATGTAACGAATGGATATTTTTTATGAAATAGGCTATAATAGTATATAGGAAATTTGAACTACAAGGAGATTTCATATGATAAATATTGCTATTTGTGATGATAACAAATATATATGTTCTCAGATTGAAACAATTTTACTTGATTACGCTCAAGTGGAACCGATTAAATTAAATATCCATATTTTTTATACCGGTGAGAGTTTACTGGATTATATCCGTCAAAACAACACCTTCCATATCATTTATCTCGATATTGAATTGGGACAAATGAACGGTGTTGAGGTCGGTAAATATATTCGTCAGACAATGAAAGATTATAAAACCGAGATTATTTATATCTCCGGTAATGATTCGTATGATCGTCAATTGTTTGATGTGCAACCTCTCCATTTTATTCCTAAACCTATCCAAAAAAGCACTGTTATTGATGACTTAAATCTCGCACTAGAACACTTGAATATCTCAGAACATTATTATACATATCAAAAAGGCCATGATATGTATAATATCCCCATTAGTGAAATCCTCTACTTTGAGAGTCGAAAACGGGAAATCGTTATTGTTACAACAACATCTGAAGATACCTTTTATGAAAACTTAGATGTTATTGCCAAAGAGCTTTTAGATTATCAGTTCTTTCAAATCCATCGTTCGTATTTAATGAATTATAAACACGCAAAAATAATTCGTTATACAGAAGTTGTTATGTCCAATAACGTTGTTCTTCCTATCGGCAAAACAAAACGTAGCGCATTTCGCAAAATGCAAATAAACCTAAACTAAGGAGAACCCTATGTTTTTTGAAAATTATTACTTAGTATACATATTAGGAAATCTTGTCTCAGCATATGTTATGTATAAATTTATTCGTATTTTTTATAGCAAATGCAAAGTCAAACCGACCACTGAGATTGCTGCCTATATCGGATATTTTATTCTCATTACACTCACACACGTTGGACTTGAACTTCCTTTTATTGTACTCTTAGCCAATATTTTGCTTCTTTTTCTTATTACCTTACTCTATGAAGGCGATATCAAAAAATCGCTTCTCTCTATTTTGATTATTTATTTTTCATTAATGAGTATTGAAGCGCTTTTTGTTTTATTAACCAGTACTTTGCAACTAAATCTTCTTGTTCCTTTTCAATACGAGTCTGCTTTTGGAGTTGTGGTTGTTCGAATTGCTTCATTAGGGATGGTCTTTGCGGTCAAAGGTTTCAAAAACGTGAAAAAAGAGTACCCTATTCCAAGTGCATATTGGATTAGTCTACTCTTTATACCTGTCGGATCTGTCATCATGCTCTTTGCTGTATTTATGAACACCTCATTGTCTCGAACGATTATTTTCATCTGTATTATTAGCGCCATTCTCATTAATATTTTCACCTTCTATTTATATGATAATATTTCCGCTCTTTTGGTTGACCAAATGAATAAACGTATTTCTGAAGAACAAAATCGTTACTATGAACATCAAGTTGAAATGATGCAGGCAACACTTGATCACATGCGAACCTTACGCCATGATTTAAAAAACAGAATCGCACCCTTGTATCCTCTCGCTGCATCCGGCAATACTGAGGAACTATTAAAAACCATATCTGAATTATCCGATCTAAGTGAGATTACCAAGGAATATTCAAAGTCAGGAAACACTATTTTTGACAGCATCATCAACTTCAAATTTCAAAATGCTGAGGCTATGAACATCGATATCAATGTAGAGATTAACACACCTGTAGCGTTATCCATACCGACATTTGACATTGCTGTAATTATCGGGAATCTCATCGACAACGCATTAGAGGCTACACTAAAAACCCACGACCGTTGGATTCGAATTTCTATTGTCTATGATAAAGGACGTTTAATTATTGAGACTGCTAATTCTTATGATGGCATTATCAAAAAAGAAGCCGACCGTTTTATAACACGTAAATACGACAATCCAAACCATGGCATCGGGATGAAAAGCATAAAAAATATTGTCGATCGCCATGACGGATATTTAAATATTGATTATGACGAACACGTCTTTAAAAACAAAGTGTTAATGTATTTGTAGAAATATAAACCTATAGCCCCAATATTTCATTGATAAATATAATCTCTGCCTCTACATTCGCCATTTTTCTCTGATAGATAACTGTTCCATTACATATTCGCTCAGGGCTTGAGCAATTGTAACATCGGTCACCTTTTATGGCACAAGGCGTTTTGACACCTAACCTCTTTGCATTTTGTGGTGCTGCTATATTTTTAGCTCGCCACATGGCTTCTTCTAGAGTCGGCGTTAGTTTATTCATACCTAATATAAAATAGACCTTATCATGTCCAAATAGTGAGCCGGCAATACGATTACCGGTTCCGTCAATATTGACCATTTCACCTGTTTCCGATATTGCATTTACCGAGCTAATGTAAATCTCTGTTGTCAAACTTTTTTTAGCAATTTCTAAAAAAGATGCATTGTCAACAGACTGTTGGGGATCAAATACTGTATTTGATCCCCGAAGTATATCATATAGGTTCATGGCCATTAATGTGTTTGAATCTCCAAATCCCACACTCTTTCCAACAATTGTATTTTCTAAATATGTTGCTGCCTCTTCTTTTGTCTCAAAATACTTGGTCGTGTAGCCATACCGCCTTAATGTCTTTTGTGTTTTTTGAAAATCCATATTTTTATACCTTCTTTCAAAGCCAATATACTTAGTTATCCTGATGTTTATTTATATTCTATTGTAATGCTTTTAAAAAAATCTATCAAGGCAAAACTTAGTCTTCAGACACACTTGGCACAAGTATAGGAACTTCTGCTTCAAATGTCGGCTCAAATGTTGACTTGAGCGCATCTTCTATATCCGAATCAGCTTCGATAATTTTTTCGATTGAGACAGTTTCAAATAATCCTTTTTTCATGACCACCTTAACCCAGACAAAACTGAAAACAATAAGTCCTACGCCAAAGATTAGAGCCATTGAATAGATTTGAGCTTTTAATTCAGGGACATCGATAATATTAAGCATCATATATACCATTCCTAAAATACCAACAATCTGTGGTAATCCAAAAAGTTTAACTGCAAAACTTCGCTCAATATCAGGTCGTTTAATTCTTAAGACCAAGACATTAATATGAGCTATTATGTACGAAAACATCCAGAAGAGACAACCGGCTAAAATAAATCGTGTCAAGTCTTGAGCTGTCGTAATTCCTGTCATCACTGTTATAGCGATCATTCCAACAATGAGCGATAAACTTAAATGTGGCACTCCATACTTATTGGTTTTTGCAAATACTTTTGGAAACATTCCACCTTTTGATAAACCATGAAGCATTCGTGAGACACCGGCAAAGACAGTATTTAGTGTACTGATAACCGCACCAATACTGATGATGGACATCCATAGTCCTCCCCTTGGTCCAAGAAGATTCGTTGCAAATTCCATATGTGGTTGATTTGATGTTTGTAAAACGTCATAGGGAACGTATTTTGACACTGCAAAAACCATAATCGTTTGAATAACAAAGAGAATAATTAATCCAAGAATCATGCCAAGAGGAATATCCCGCTTTGCATTTTTCAAATCTTTGGTTAAGGGTGTCACAAATTCAATTCCGATAAAAAGCCAAAAGGCTAAGGCTGACATAGATATTATTGAAAATCCCATTGGATTAAATGAAGTATTCGCTTGTTGAACCACTTCTCCGCCACCTAAGCTAAAGGCACCTGTTAGTGCCAAAATCAGCATTGATCCTAGCATAAATACAGTGACAAGCAACTGTGTTCTAGCGAACGATTTAACCCCAAAATAATTGACCGTAAAAAGTGCCGCTACAATGATTAAACTTATTATCGTTGGTGAAACGCTAGGTAAAAATGTTGAATTTGCTATAATTCCGATAACCGCAGCTTCAGAACTTCCTGCAAAAATATTACAAATAAAATATCCTCCAAGAACTGCAATCATAGATGGGAAAGGTCCAATAGCGGCTAATGTATACTGACCTAATCCTCCTGTGATTGGCATCATCCCATTTAATTCCGCAAATGAAAATGCGACTAAAATATTCAAAAAGCAAGCTATTGCCATAGCAATGATAAATCCTTTTCCGGCAAAGCCAACACCTTGGGATAACATAATCAAACAACTTGTTGCGACAATTAATCCAACGCCTGTTGCAATAACACTTGGTAATCCAATTTTTTTCGTCATTTTTTTTCCTCCATAATCATATTATTGTTTTGTTTTAAATCGATCATATCGAAATGCATCCATATTAAGAGTTGGTTCTTGATCCATTGCCATTTCAGATAGTAATAAACCTGCCGTTGGTGCAATTCCAAATCCATGTCCGGAAAATCCACAGGCAATTATTAATCCCGGCGCTTCTTCCACATGGCTCATAACCGGAATATGGTCAGCACAATCATCAATATAGCCACTCCATGTTCGAATAATTTTTAGGTCTGCTAAATTCGGAAAATATTTCATGATTCCTCTGCATATACAGGAAGCCGTTGTGCTAACCGTCGGTTGATTCTCATCTTCAATCGCATATGCATCAAGGCCTGACGTACCTCCAAATACAAAAGATCCATGTGTACTTTGATGGCCATAAAAATCCGCTGCAGCTGTTCCTAACATTTGATAAAACATTTCTGGTTGAGCTTCTGTAACAAGAACTTCTAACAAGACTTGTTTAATGGGTATATCCACCCCAATCGTTTGTCCAATCTTTCGACTTGCATAACCTGCCGCCAAAATAATTTTATTTCCTGTATACGTATTATTATTTTTTGTAATCACCTTTTTGGCAAGGCCTCGAACTTTTCTAATCTCTACAACTTCTTCTCCTGTTATAAATCGGGCACCTAACTCTCTCGCTTTTTTATAGTAGGCCAAGGTAACTAATAAAGGATTGGCGTGTCCATCTGTCGGACACCAACTTGCACCGATAACTTCCTCTGATAGATAAGGGTTGATTTCTCTTGCTTCGTCTCCACTAATCATTTTTACATCAAGTCCTTGTTCACATGCGCGATCGGTTAATCCTTGAAGTGTTTTTAAATGGTCGTCCGTCTTTCCTAATCGGAGGTTACCTTCCTGATAATATTCGACGTCAACACCTAGATCTTTGGATAGCGTCGGCCACAAATGCTTGACGCCATACATAGCAAGAGGTAATTCTGCCGAATGTCGCCCGGATTGTCGAACACCTCCACCGTTTCTCGTCGAACCACCATTTCCGATATGTGCTCCTTTTTCAAGAACGATGACTGAATAGCCTTTTTTAGAAAGGTAGTAGGCTGTTGCATTACCGATGACTCCACTACCGATTATAATTACATCTGCATCATTCATCGATTCACACTCCTTTCTTTTCATTTGCTAAAACTTTCATTTCTATCGGCCGCATTGGCGCTCTGCCAACAGCTGCTTCTAAGGTCATCGGTGACACATTAAGTTCCCTCGCAATAACATTTTTGACTAACTTACCACAGGTCTGGCCTTGACATAGTCCCATGCCTGTTCTTAAGTATTTTCGAACTTCTTGAAGAGTAAACATCCCGTCATGCACTGCTTTTCGTATCTCACCTTTTGTGACCTCTTCACAGCGGCAAATTACTATTGAATCATCCTCGTGTTCAACAAAAACACCGATATCTCTTGAGCGGTCATTGATTTTTCCCATTATAGGCTGACCTCCTTTAACTGTTTAAAATATCTTGCTTTCATTCCCATATCATTTTTGACTTTCATCGTTAATAGATGGGTATGATCAAAAGCTTTCATTGATTTAACTTCAATGACCTCTGCTTCACCTATTGCTACTCCACTGCGATCAAGTGCAATGCCCATATCTCCTTCTTTGGGTAAGGGCAAAAACTCATAGGGGATTGTGATGTGACTAAATCCTTCTTCCTTATCATCATCAAGGAGAAAGATGGATTGTCCTGAACATGAGGCTACACACATACCACAACCTATACATCTAGAACTTTCATCATAAACAGGTAAACTTGTTATATTGTTGCCTATGAGAATACAGTTTTTCACACATGAATCCTGACATGGGTTACACGGAATATTTTGTGTACATTCAATAACCGGATGAATTCCTGAAGCACGTTTTACCCCCGGATAGTTTTCAATCTCTTCATCCGCCATATATCCTTTTTCTAACAGATTTATCGATACGTTATACCCTTCATCTGTCGTCTTGATCACTTGACCTTTTTTACCGGGAGCAAACATTCCTTGTCTTAAACTGTTTAGGGAAGCTTCTTGTTGACCGACTTCTTTTTCCATTTCCTCTTCATCCATATATCCGAGGTAACAAGCCGCTGCAATTCCTGATATACGCCCTTCAATCATGGCCGAGCTCGCCTCTTCAATTCCTGACACATCCCCAGCTACATAGAGTCCATGTACACTTGTTTCACCGTATTTATTACAAAGGGGAACCGTTCCGCCTTTTTCCGGATTTTCTTCCATATCACACCCCGCCATTTTTAACAACTGAGACATTGGCGATAATCCCACCGCTAAGCAAATAGTATCCACATCAAAATGTTTTTCTGTTCCCGAAATGATGCACCATTTTTCATCGACTTTCCCGATGGATACACCTGTAATACAGGATTCACCTTCCGCCTCAATAATTGTGTGTTGCATATAAAAAGGAACTCCGGTTCTTGCCACTTTTGCCGCATGCACACCATAGCCTCCAATTCTAGGTGCTGCGTCCACGATGGCTACAAGTTCGCACCCTGCCTGTAGTAACTGATAGCCAACCACAAGACCTACATTTCCACTACCTAACATCAATATTTTCTGTCCGGGTTTTATTCCGTGAAGATTCATCATTGTTTGTGCCGCTCCGGCTCCAATCACTCCAGGTAATGTCCATCCTTTAAAATTAATCATATTTTCCGATGCACCTGTAGCCACGATAATCGCGTCGGCTTTATAATGTAGAATCTCGTCTTCAATATTTATGGTTACTTCTTTAAATGGATAAATTCCTACAACAACAGCATTTAATATGACTTCAACGCCTATCGATTGTGCTTTCTTCAGCAGTTCGTCCCCAATCTTATAGCCTCGGATTTTTGCCTGATGCTCTTTTGATCCAAAAAATTTATGTATTTGTTTAAATAGTTGTCCACCGGGTTTTTCGTTCTCATCAAAGACAGCAACCTGCAATCCTTTTTTTGCTCCTTCGATTGCCGCTGAGAGTCCTGCCGGTCCGGCTCCAATAACGATTAAATCATAACGTTTCATTCTTTATCCACCTTTCTTCCCATATATTTTGTCTATATCGCCTTGGTAGACACTCCGTATTGGGTCTGCACAACCATTCCGCTCATTAAAGGTGTCACACACGTTCGTACATTGGGCTTACCGTTAACAACCATGACACAATCTGTACATCTGCCGATTGCACAAAACACACCACGAGGCGAACCTTTTTTTGTATGTCGATGTACCATTAACCCGGCCGCTTTTAAAGCTACCGATATGGGTTCTCCTTCAAATCCTTCAAGTTCTTTACCGTCCATCGTAAACAGGACTTTTTGACCTTTAACGATATCGCCGAGTATTGGATGTTTTTCGATTCGCATATCCTACCTCCTTTATGCAAGATGGGGCGTATCCCATAGATTAATGGAATGACCGATTCCTTTTTGAATTGCATTTCTATAGACAATGGTTCCCCATGCCACATCTTCAATCGGCATTCCTCCGACAGAAAAAATGACGATTTCATCCTCTTTTCGATGGACAGGTATTGTTCCCATAATGACATCACCTAGATCATCCACCTGACCTTTTTCCATCTTCCCAGAAGATATTAAATCCATACAATGAACGGCAGGAATCGGAATACATTCATAGGCCGGATAAGGCATTTCTTCTGCCCAAGCTTCATATAATTGAATATTATCAGCAACATTTCTTGCTCGGTTAACAATAAAATCTTCGTCAAACCTAGCCGATGCAGGACAACAAATAACAGCTCCCGGCTTAATCCATTCTTCTTTCACATAGGGATACAGACTTGTATCTCCTGTTGGAGTCGACGTCGCAACAATAACCACATCTGATTCTCTAACCGCAGATTCAATATCTTCAACAATTTCAATATTTTTAATCATTGGAAATTCTTCTTTGATATAGTTGATAAAGTTATCCAATGCCTGTTGACTTCTGCCTTTAATCTTCACGGTTTCAATGGATTTTCGAACGGCCATTGTTGCCGCTAACGCTGTTTTACTCATAACTCCGGGACCAACAACACCGACTACCTTAGCATCTTCCTTGGCAAAATATTTGACACCAACCCCCGGCACAGCACCAGTCCGATAGGCACTAAGAATGTTTGCCGACATATGAGCCATAGGTGCTCCTGTGTCTTTATCATTGAGTGTTAACATTAATATTGACCTTGGAAGCCCTTTCTTTTTATTATCTACATTCGATCCATACCATTTCATACCTACCATATCAAATTCACCACCAAGATAAGCGGGCATAGCCATGAACCGTCGATCCGGTCCATCTACAGGCATATTGGGAAATGTCGATGTTTCCGGAAATACCATCATCACACCATGTGAATTTCCATTGGCACCGCCCATCCGATAATCACCTTGTTTTAATAATCGGAACATCTCTTCCATAGCACGTACACATCCCGGCATATCCGTAACACCTGCATCAATCATATCTTGTTCACTTAAATACAAAAAATCAATTTTCGTTTCTACCATTATCATTCCTACCTTTCTCTGTTTTCGTACTTTTCCACAGAAAAAGACGCCACAACGTTTAATCGTCATAGCGTCTTTGCCAATGGGTACCTTCACCTTTGATAAGACTGATTATAGTTAAAAAAATAATAAAGGTCTTGTAAAAATCGGAAATAAAATGTATAATCATTTGTATATTGGCGATGAAGTCTGACTCCTTAAGGGAAGTCGGACTTTTTTTGATTACAGAAATGGGGAATTACTATGAAAAGCTCCTTAATCCAACCATATTTTGTTATGTCGAATTCAAAATACTACAAATCAAATATTAAAAATATTGGGATTTCGCATTTTTACTCCTTTAACAAGGATAATCTTAGTACTTGTGATATGATTGCTGTTCCTGATGGATGCATCGATATTCTTTTTAATTGTAATGAAAGCTCCCCCAAAGCAGAAGTATGTGGTTCTGTTTTGCAATCGTTTCCTGTCATTATTGAGAAAAAAACCACATATTTTGGTGTACGTTTTTATCCGGGCCAAGGCTATCCCTTTAAAAACATTGCCTTAAAGGAAATCATCAATCATCAAATTCCCTTGAACGATATTTTAGATGCAAATGAGCTGATTGATCAAATCACTTCGTGTCAAGATTTTAGCCAACAGGTTCAGTTTTTTATGAATCATTATATCAAGAATCTTCATAAGTCAATGGCTCTGAACGAATATATGTGCCTAAAAACATATATGCTAAATAGAATCATGGAAAGTCATGGACAAATTCGAATCATGGATTTAGCAAATGAGCTAGGTTATTCTGAACGATACGTTAATATGAAATTTATGGAATTTTTTGGCCTAAGCCCCAAAGTCTTTTGCAAAATTATTCGATTTCAGCATATACTCAACCAACTAAATAATTTACCCTTTGATTCTGAAGATACATTATTAAACATTGCAATAGATGCGGGATATTATGATCAATCACATATGATCAAAGATTTTAAGCAGTTATCCCGCAACTCCCCAACGAAATATCTCCAACAATTGAAAAAAGCCGATTACAAGAATCGGCTCATACTTCTATGAAATATATTTAGTCTGTTAATGCATTAACATAATCCACAAGTTCTGTCAATGCTAACTTTTCTTCTTCACCATCGGTAATAATCTCAATGACAGATCCTTTGGATATTGCTAAGGATAAAATACCTAATATGCTTTTTGCATTGACTTTTTTATCCTCTTTTTTTAAATAGACATTACATCTTTGTGCACTTGCCAATTTTGTAAAGTTGGCTGCCGGTCTTGCATGAAGACCTGTTTCATTAACCACTGTAACCTGTTTACTTACCATGTTATTCCTCCGATTAATGCCAAAACATCTTCTTGGCTCGTTAATTGTAGTGCTTGTTGTGCTATATCCCTTGCTTTATTACTATCAATAGTTTCTGCTTGTTGTCTCGCTCTTAATATTCCTGGTGCACTCATGCTATATTCATCGAGTCCCAGTCCAATAAGTAGGGGTAAAGCCAAAGGTTCTCCGGCCATTTCTCCACACATACCAACCCATTTGCCTTCTGTGTGTGCAGCCTCAATAACCATCTTAACCAATTTTAAAATAGCTGGATTAAATGGTTGATATAAATAAGATACATTCTCATTCATTCGGTCTGCCGCAAAGGTATATTGGATTAAATCATTGGTTCCTATAGAAAAGAAATCCACTTCTTTTGCAAATGCGGATGCCATAATGGCTGTCGATGGAATTTCAACCATAATGCCTATTTTGTAGGAAAACTCAAACTCTTCATAGGTTGCCTTTTTTTGAAGCTCCTCTTTGGCCACTTGTATCATCTGTTTGGCTTCCCGCAATTCATCTAAGGTTGCAATCATGGGAAACATGATATGAAGATTCCCATAAAGACTGGCTCGAAGTAAGGCTTTTAATTGTGTCAAAAAAAGTTCTTTTCTTGATAAACATAATCGAATAGCTCGGTTACCTAGAAATGGGTTGAGCTCCTTCTCCATCGTCATATAATCGAGTTCTTTATCTCCACCGATATCAAGCGTCCTTACAACAACCGGCTTATCCTTCATCCCCTCAAGAACTTTTTTATAGGCTTCAAATTGCTCATCTTCTGTAGGGAATGTTTTTTTTCCCATATAAAGGAACTCTGTTCGATACAAACCAATACACTCTGCGCCATAGGACAAGACGCCGTCCAAATCTTCCGGACTACCGATATTGGCACCAATCTCGATATGAAGGCCATCCGCTGTTAGACTCGGTTTATCAATATAGGCTGCTCTGATGGTTTTTAATGCTTCTAACTCTTTTATCTTTTCTTGATAGTCTGCAAGTACTGATTCATCCGGATTTTGAATGATCAATCCTTGAATTCCATCCAAAATAACTATTTCTCCATCCTCAAGCGAATCAAACCCTGTCATTGTCCCAACAACTGCAGGAATTTCAAGGGTTCTTGCCATAATTGCACTGTGGCTTGTTCGACCACCGATATCGGTAATGAATCCTTTGACCCATTTGCGATTGAGTTGTGCCGTATCTGATGGCGTCAAATCTCTCGCTGCTAATATAACTTCAGAATTTATTTCACTCAAGTCATGACTTTTAATTCCCTTCATATGCATAAGTACACGCCGTGACACATCTTTGATATCTGCTGCTCGTTCTCTAAAATATTCATTATCCATATTTTCAAACATACTAACAAACTGGCGACTGACTTTTTCTAATCCGTATTCACCATTAATACTCTCATTCGTGATAACTGATTTGACTTGATCAGCAAATTCAGGGTCCTTGAGTATTTCTATATGGGCTTCAAATATTGCCGCTGTCTCAGAATTAATATTTTCTTCCGCATAATCTTTAATCCCTGTTAAGTCCGATATACTCTTCATCAGCCCTTTTTGAAATCTTTCAATTTCAAAATCAGTATCTTCGACTTCATTTTTTTCAGCGATAACTTCGATATGATCATATTTGAAAACTTTTCCTATACTAATTCCTTCGCTAGCACCAATCCCACGTATCAACTTAGCGACCTCCTTTTTCTATTTCTGACAATCTTTTCCCGTATTTTAAAACAAGGCGCAGCGTATCTTCATCCGATACAATGGTATGAACGAGACCTCCTCGCAAGGCAGCAAAAATTGCCTTTGCTTTTTTTTCTCCTGCCGCTATGGCAAATATTTTTTTCTCTTTAATGGTTTCTGTTCGAATACCAATCACATTATCATTGGCCGGTATATCTAAAAATTCACCGTGCTTGTCAAAAAAATGTGCGAGAATAAAGCCAATTCCCCCATGACTGATGACTTGTTGTTTTATATCAGACTCCACATAGTTATCCCATAGCGTTTGAAATGTTGATGTTTCGCTATCAACCGCACCAATACCGCTTAGTATCAAATCACACTCTTCAATCATTGTTAGTGTATTTTTAATTAAAGGGGTCTCCATAATCGCTTTTCTAGCATTTGCATCGTTGATATAGATAGGTGAAGGCAAGGGATATAATCGCCCACCGACTTTACTTGAAATACTTCGACCAATACTTAACATATCTAACTTATCCATGTCATAGCTAATAGCTCCAAATAGTTCGACAACGCGTATACCTGAATATTCATGCTTTTTCAAGTAAGATGAACAAATTCGTACATGTTTCCCCCATGAAATTCCCAATGTCATATCATCATGTAAAATCAATCCCAATTCTTTAGCCGCCGCTTTTCCAACTTCATTAATTGTTTCTTTTTGATCGGATAAGGATTTAACGATGACTACATTTGGTACATTAAACGTTCGTCGAATCTCACCTTGTAATTCTTCCATCTTCTCATTATTGTAATTAATTGTTATGTCAACGATTTGTAAATCTCGTGCTTTTTTTAATAACCTTGACACCTTGGGACGTGACAGAAATAATTCCTTGGCAACTTCACTTTGGGTCTTGCCTTCTAAATAATACAAGACTGATGCGTCAATTAATAGTTGATGTTCATCCTTATCTAGCATTACCTCACCTCACTCATCAATATTTAAAAAATCGCTATTTTATTTGTCCATAATAAGCATTCTCACCATGTTTTCTCAAATAGTGTTTATCTAAGAGCACTTGATTAACCCGTTTCAACTCAGGATTTAGCTTTTCTGAACGGTAAGCCATCTTACCCACTTCTTCCATTACTTTGGCATTATGCACTGCATCCAACGGATTCATTCCCCAACTAAAGGGCCCATGGTTAAAAATAATGATTCCCGGTATTTCCATTGGCTCTATCTGACGCTCTTTTAATGACTCAATAATAACGAATCCGGTGTTCAACTCATATTCACCGTTGATTTCATCATCACCAAGGGCTCGAGTACATGGGATATTTCCATAAAAATAATCGGCATGAGTCGTCCCATAACAGGGTATGTCCCTACCGGATTGAGCCCATGATGTCGCCCACTCGGAATGTGTGTGCACTATACTTCCAATTTTATCATATTTTCTATAAAGCGCAAGATGTGTTGGCGCATCCGAGGAAGGTTTCATGTTTCCTTCAACTGTTTCACCATCAAGACTTATGACAACCATATCTTCAACTGTCATCTTGTCATAGTCAACACCGCTTGGTTTGATGACAACGAGACCTGATTCTCGATCGATACCACTGACATTTCCCCATGTGTAGATAACTAAACCTTGCTTCACCAATTCCAAATTAGCTTCAAAGACCGACTTTTTCAATTCAAAAATTCGTTCATGTTTTTGCATAGAAGCGATCACCTGCTTTCTCAATTAGCCACTCTTTTGCTTTTTGAATATGAGCAACACTTTCTTCAAAATTCATATCCAAACTGTTATCCGCCCACATTTCCACGAGGAAGGGACCTTGAAACTCAAGCTCATCAAGCTTATTGAAGAGTTTTTCAAAATTAACAGTCCCTTCTCCGAACGGAACACATTTGAATACACCTTTTTTCGTATCTTTCAAATGAATTCCTACAATGTGATTAATCCCTCTTTCTAGCTCTTCTTCCGGTTCATCTGTCCACTGACTGAGGTTTCCAAAATCCGGATATATCTGTAGCCAAGGGGAATGAACTTCATTAATAAAGCGCATACAACGGGTAATCGTTCCAATAAATTCAGTATCCATAATCTCAATTGAGAGCATGACATTTGCACTCGCTGCTTTTTTGGTCGCATATTTCAACCCATCTATAAATCGTTGAACCGTCACATCATCAGAACCTTCATAATACACATCATAACCGGCCAATTGAATATTTCTTACACCTAAATCTTTTGCAAGTTCTATGGCCTTATCCATAATGTCGAAGGCTTTATTGCGAAGTTGATCATCACGACTTCCAAACGGATATTTTCGATGCCCACTAAGACATATTGAATTAATGTAAAAATCATTGTCTGCCAATAATTTTTTGATATATTCACGTTTTTCCTTACTCCATTCAAGTCGATACAGACGTTCATCACTTTCATCAACGGACATTTCTATAAATTCATATCCTGCTGCTTTGGCAATCTTAATCTTTGTGGCCCAATCAAATTTATTGGGAATCGCTTTTTCATAAATCCCCATTGGATTATCGCTTAATCTAAACATGATTCCTCCATTACTGATTTAGTGCTTTCTCAACTTTTGTCTTAATCTCTTCTTCCGATAAAAGATTTTTCAATCCAACGACTTTTGCTTTGCCCAAGTTCGTGAACTCTTTTACCAACGTTTCCGAAACAAGTATAAGGTCATAATTTCTTGCATCAGATTTTGCCTGACCCACACTTGCATGGTGAACTTCACACTGTAAACCCATTCCTTTAAGTACTTTTTCAATCTTCATTTTAATAATCAAGCTTGATCCCATACCATTACCACACGCCGCCAATACTTTTAACATGTTGACTCCTCCTTATTGTTTATTATAACAATGTTTTAAATGGTAAATCCGGTTCGATGGCAAATGCGTCATGGAACCCTCTGTCGTACATATATTCCATAGCGTCTTTATCATTTGGCCACGTAAACTTCCCACCAACTTGCCAGATGTAAGGTTTGAATGTATATTTTAATCTGTCTTTTTTCATGTTCCATAAGGTTGTTATCTCTTTAGGATCTGCCATGAAGTTTGTCCAGATATCATGATGAATCGGAATAACCACTTTTGTTTTTAAACATTCAGCCATTCGCAAAATACCTTCAGCCGTCATTTTATCCGTCATTCCACGTGGATTTTCTCCAAATGAACCAAGGGCAACATCAATCTCATGGTCATTCCCATGTTTTGCAAAATAATTGGAATAGTGCGAGTCTCCACTATGGTATAAATTACCACCCGGTGTTTTAAATAAGTAATTGAGTGCAAGATCATCCATCTCTTGAGGCATTTTACCTTTTAATGTGACACCTTTTGGAGCTGTAACTAACTCAGTCCGGTCAAATGAATCCATAGCAACGATTTCTATGTCTTTTACTTTGTATGTATCTCCTGGTCTTAATGCAACTAATCGTTCTTCTGGAACGCCCCACTCTCTCCACAAGTCAACACATGCTTTAGGTCCAATAAACTTCACGCTCGTATCCGTGTTTTGGCAAATGGCTGCCGCAACATTTTCATCGATATGGTCGCCATGATCATGGGTGGAAAGGACTGCGTCAATTTCTTTAATCATAAAAGGATCAATAACAACAGGTACATTTCGTAAGTTCGGCTGTAAGTCAACGCAACCAATCATTCGCTGATGCTGGTGTTGTTCTTTCATAAGTCCGTTTCCATGACTTTTTTTACCGGTTTTCACCCATAAGTCCACACATAAGTTTGCATTTCCTTGGCTTTTGAGCCATATTCCGGTACATCCAAGCCACCACATTGAAAAAGTCCCCGGTTCAACCTTTGTATTTTCTATTTCTTCGTTTAACCAACTTCCCCACTCAGGGAATGTGCTAAGAATCCAACTCTCTCTTGTGATTTCATTTATTTTACTCATATAATATTTCCTTTCTTCTATTAAATCATCTGCTTAATCATGGTTTAGTTAAATATTGCAAGAATATCTGCTTCTGTTTTGGCATTAAATAAGGCATCTTGTTTTGCATCATCTGACAGAATTTCAACAATTTCTTGAAGCATCTGAAGATGGGTATCTGCATCCACACAAGAAAGTGCGATAAATAGCTCTGCATCACTACTTCCGTCTTCTAAAAATTGTACTGGTTTTTTTGTCAGCATTACGCTGTAACCTACTGTGACAGAACCCGTTTCCGGTCTAGCATGAGGTAAGGCAATGCGAGGTGCAATAACTATATAAGGTCCATATTCCTTAACGGAATCAATCATTCCGTCAATATATGATTGTTTGATATGTCCACCGTCTAGTAAAGGTTGAGCTGACTGAATAACAGCATCTTCCCAGTTTTCAAAAGAATCTGCAAACTGAATATAGTCTTTGGTAAGTTTAAAACCTTTAATCATAATTCCCTCCAATTGTTACATTTGTGCGATTTTTTGTCTTCATTGAATCTTTGTTCACTTATCCATAGAATTATAGGCCACCGTTCATTATAAGGCGGCCTACAAGATGTCAATTACATGTTAGTCAAGGTTATTTACTTCATCTCTCATTGTTGTAAAGTATGTTGCTTTATGACGTTTATATTGTAATTGGGGAATAATTAATAACAGCGGTATTAATAAAATCGGCACAATAATTCCTAGATAATTTGATAAGACAGTTGTTCCGGCAAATAGCGTTGCCCAGTCAAACATACCCATCCATCCGATAACTTGATCCGGACCTGTTAAGAAGCTTAGTACCCAAGCTGATCCAAATACTTGAATGAGACCCGCAATGAAAGGAATAATTGCTGCTGCACGACGTCCACCGGCTTTGTTTGCAAATACTGCTAATGTACCATTGTCAAAGAACAAACAGATGAATCCTGCAATAATTAGAACGGGTGATCTCATGAAAATCAATGCGAAGATTGCTATGATTTGTCCAAAAAATCCAAAGATAAATCCATATGACGGTGCTTGTGGTGAAAAACCAAAGGTTACGGCACAATCGACTGCAGGCACTGAACCTTGAAGTATTTTATCTGAAATACCTTGGAAGGAAGCTGTAAGTTCTGCAACGAACATACGAACACCTGTTAAGAGTATCGTGATATAAACCGCAAAGTATGCACAGGTTTCCCAAACATATGTTGCAAAGTAATAATTATTTTCATTGTATTCGAAGGTATCTTTACCTAATATAACCATTATTGTTCCCACGAAGACTGTCATAATCAAGGAGTTTGCAACAACATTATCATTAAGGATTGATAAGAATCCCGGAGCTTCAATGTGGTTGACATCATGTTCTTTATTACCAAGCTTACCACCCAAGCGATATGCAATCCATGCCCCAAACATTTGCTGGTGACCTATTGTAAAACCGGCCCCATCTGTTACTTCTTGAGTTGCTTCGATGATTAAGTTTGACATAACTGACCAATATGTTCCCATTAATAATCCGGTAACAATTAATAATAATGGAGAAACGGCCTGACCGCCTACACCTTCAATGACCCAATATAGAGCCCATAGTAAAACCGCTGATTGCTGATACATAATGTGTCCTGTAATAAATAAAGTTCTGATTTTTGTCACTTTTCTAAAAACAACTAAGAGAATATTGAATGCAAAGGCAATCATCATGACATAACCTACAAAAGCAAGTGAATTCACTGAATCTAAAAACTCAGTAGCTGATGTTTGTCCAAAATAAGGATCGATAACCAATGCTTCAATACCATATCTTGCTGATAAGCTATCGATAATCGGTCTAAATGTTCCAACCAATCCACCTGTACCTACTTGAAGAATTTTAAATCCAACAAAGGTTTTAATAAATCCTGCTAGTGACTCGTACCATTTTTTCCCAAGTAACATGTATCCGATAAAAACAACTGTACCTAACAGCAATGGTGCCTGACCTAAAAATTTGTTAATGAAGGCTAAAAATAAACTTAATGCTAACTCCATATTGTACCCCTTTCAATACCTAATGTTTTTTCATTCAGACGTCTTACTGATAAATTAATTATAGCAAGCTTTCGAACACATGTCTATATAATTAATTTTTTTGAACATTTGTGCATTAATTTTTTGTGCATTAGTACCTAACTAATCAATTAAATAGAGTGCCGCTTCACCAATTTGACGATTCGCTGACATGACATAGTCTTTATCATTAATTCTTACAATTCTCACATTACTTGGGCCGACTTGTTCATCTAATAGGATTGTTTGAAAACCTTCTTCTTGATCATATTGAACCAGATAAAGTTGTTGTTCATCTTTACGCGCGCCTAAGACAAAGGTCGGTTTTCCCTTCACTTCACCTGCAAATATGGCATGATAAAAGTCCATAACAATGGGATAGGTATAGACACTTTCATAGGTACCGCCCCTTTTCTTCATAATATTCATCTGTTCACCGTGAAAAGGACTAAGCAGCGCAAATTCTAATTCGCCATCTCCATCGATATCGATTGCAGCAACATCACTCACCGGGTGGTCAAAAATCATTTCAATCTCCCATTCTTCTTTTTTCACAGGTGGCATCACTGCGACAACACCTTCTTCTGATGCAACAAAGGCTACTGTTTGCCCCTTCCAATCGCCACGATTAAATCCATGATTCTTGGTCAATCCTTCTCTAAGGACGGTAAGTTCAGCATGTATTTCTTCATCTAGATTTTTGGGAAGTTTGGCAACCAAAATTTTTCCGGGATTGGTCCAATCTTCCTTATCTTCTTTACCCGAGTGAAGTGTGCATCCAATAAAATAACGACAATCTTCCCCATCAATCACATCAAAACGATGTAAATAGGGAATGTCAAAAATCTTGACTTCTGTGAATTCACCTTCATTATAACGTAGAAGATATACAGCACTAGTCTCAGATTCAACCATCGAATAGAATCCTTTTGATGCAAAAAAGTACCCTTCGTAGTCCGGAACAGCCACAAGAGACATGGTTCCACCTCCGCCTTCCCAAAGCACTTTTTTGTTTTTAAAGTTTTCTCCTGAATAGATTTGACAGGATCCATCACCTTCCGCAGCATAGATTAAATGGGTTTCTCCTTGAATCTCCAAAGCATTCACTGAATAGCATTTAAAAATTTCATCAATCAGTTGTTTTTTCATTTTATACCTCCTTAACACGATTTATATACATAGTATACAAGCACTTTAAACAAATGTACATATTTCTATTAATTTTGCACATTTGTTCAAATTAAAAAGCCGGGTTTTCCCCGACTTTTATTTAGAATCCTATATTAATTCGTCTTGATTCAGTTGCTTGACATGATCTAGAACAGTTTCTTCTAATGGACGATATTCCATATTTAAGTCTCGCATACTCTTGGAATGGTCTGCTGCCAGTGGATAACCGACATTTCTCTTTACAAATGTTCTTGTAAAGCCAATGGTTGGCGCAATTAACCACATAAGCCATTTGGGTACAAAGCGCTTTGGCAATTTATACTTTGAAGGGTATTTCTTTTCAATAATTTTACTAACATCAAGAAGGTCTCCAGATTCATTTGCAATAATATATCGCCCTTTTGCTTCAGGAGTAAATGCCGCTAGTAAGTGCCCTCTTGCCACGTCTCTGACATCTGAAAATATAAATTCAAGTTTAGGCGCTCCCATGCTTAAGTCTCCATGTAATAATCGCAAAAGCGTTTCTATACTTGTCGAATCTTTTCGTGTGGTCAAGGAAGGTCCAAGGACAAAGCCCGGATGAATCGTTACTAAACTCCACCTTGATTGTTCTTTCGCCATGGTCCATGCTGCTTTTTCAGCTTCAGTTTTTGAAAAACTATAGGCATTATGGTCAAGAGAACTTGTCGTATTCCATATTTCTTCCGTTAAAGCGTTATGCCCATTCTTAGTCATATCTTGGTTATCTCCATATATAGCAGCAAGACTACTTGTTAAAACAACACGCGTCACTGTCTTTGCTTTATTTACGGCCCCGAGTACATTTTTTGTTCCATTCACTGCAGGATCGACTAATTTCTTTTTTGGATTATCTTTATCATCCAAGAAAAATGGAGATGCCGTGTGCATAACTATATTAGCACCCAATACAGCTTCATCAAAAGATCCTTCTATATTCAAGTCCGCTTCATAAACATGCAGCTTCCCCGGCGAATTATTTTCAATCTCCAACAAATGTGCATATTTATCTGTTTTTGATTTATCTCGAACCGTCATACGCACATCATAGCCTTCTTGTAGCAAGTCACGAACGATCCAAGACGCTATATAGCCAGTCCCTCCAGTTACAGTAACAATTGCTTTATCCATTAAATCCCTTCTTTCTGTTTTTGTTGCGCTCTATTATTCAAGGATGCATTTGAACTAGAAAAGATCGCATTGTTCCAGGAATCCTGCCGGTGGAATTCCAAATCCTTGAATAATTCGTGTCCAATAGGCAACTTGACCAATCGTCGTAACGATTGTTGCATATTCTTTTTCATTAAATAGATGTGTCATTCGCTTTACAACTTTCGGATTTTGCCGTATAGGGGTTCGAACCAACCCCCTTATAAAATACAAGGTCATTCGTTCTCTTTCATTGAATGTCTTGATTTTACTTAAAGCAAGACGTCCTTGCATTCCTTTAATCTCTTCGGATGTGATTCGAAACTTACTATAATTCGAACTATTCATATCGATACAAAAAGGGCATGCAATTAAAAGCGACACTTGCATTCGAATCAATTTAAGCAATCTCGGTGATACTTCACCTTGTTTGTGAGCAATCAAGCCTTCTAATATCATTGAGCTGAAAAAAGCTTTTGGTGTCCACAGTAATAATCGTGCCGGTAACATTTTATGTCCGATTTTCTTTTCAGCAATTTGGATTATTTTCTCTAATGGTTTGAATATATTTGGCTCTTTTATATATGACATAATTACCTCCCTACATATTCCTTAGCTTCTTTTCCGGTCATATGGTCTATATCAATCGCAAGGATATAGGCCCTCGTACATCCTTTAATTGTTTTCATCTTTTCCTCATCCGGTCGATCTGCAGAATACTTTTCTACTAGTGCTTTAAATGCATCCAGCCATTCTGACTCATCTTCAACTATCCGAGCCTTACCAAAAGCAAGGACGCTGCGAAAATATGTCGTATATTCTGCACTAACAATGGTATCTTCATCAACAATCGCAAAAGAAACCTTTGTATTTTGACGAATCGCATCAATCTTATGGCCGTCTTTAGCTGAATGAAAATAAATCTTCCCATTGGCATAAACATAACTAAGGGGAATCGCATAAGGGTAGCCATCATCTCCATGACAAGCTAAAACACCATTTGTGGCTCGATGTAAGACTTCAATATTTTTCTCCATTGATAATAACTGCTTTTTTCTTCGCATTTCTCTAAACATTTTATAGACTCCTCTCAAAGCTAATGTATCTCGTTCCTTGAAATGTTAACGTTCCCGTATCGCCTTCAACTAAATAGCCATACTCTTGACTGCTGACGTGCAATTCAAGGCGATCTTGACTTTCAAATTCAAATGTCACGTAATATGAGGTACTTGTTGACGAATGTCTATGTGCACCACCATGATGATGGCGTCTTACATTCTGGCGTTTTGAAACAACTTTGGCTTGAACTGCTAGTCGTGGAGAATGGTTGTTTTTATTCCATTCAGAAACGCCTTTGATTAGAATCACAAGAAAAACTGCAATAATAAGAAAAAATACCGCAAAGAAAATAAAGAAAAAACCTCCACCAAACATAAAACGATCCATTGTATTTGAGTAACTCATATATGCCTCCTTTTTTTACGTTCGCTACGTTCGCGAACGCAAAGCTTGTTATTGTTTTCGTTCATAAATAATTTTTCTTCCATTTCCACTCTTTTTAATATATGATTTTTTTATTAGTCGATTCAATATCTGTACCGCTTTTGTTTTCCCTACGTTCAAGTATTCTTCAACTTCTACGCGTGTTAATCGTTCTTCCGTTTTGAAAAATTCATATAATTTTTTTTCTTCATATGAAAGTCTATTATCTGAATTTGATTTTATTTTTTTATCTATATCTAAGGGTTTATCAATAAACGGAAGTATAATCAAAATCGAATTTTTCATAACTTTAAAAACAGGTTTTACAGAAGAACCCCCGTAACTTTGCCGTATTCGCCTAATACCTGTCCCCATTTTTTCTATATAGCCAATTCGAAAAAATAAGTCTGCAATAATTGGATTTCTTAGATTAGAATAGCTACCATTTAAGTATTCCTCTTCCGTCGTCCCAACTGGTAAACTACCAACAGATAAGATTTCTATCCGATCAGGAAAAAATTCAATTCGATTACTCGCACTTTTCATATAGTCCCTATGAACAACAGCATTAATAATGGCTTCTCGATAGGCCAATATTGGAACTTCTTGATATGTAATTCTCTTTTCATCTTGTATAACATCCTTCTGTCGAACATATTTATTATAAAAATTCATGCACGCATCAAAATGTTTGAGAATAGAAACATTTTCTAAACTCACTCGGTCAATAATTTTTGTCATACTTTCGTCTTGATAGCAGATTAAGTGAATTCCTTTGCCTTTGTAATCGTTTTGATCCGCTATCAAAGCCGCTGCATTGTTATACTGACCATTTTTAACTAACCCAAGTGATTTTAAAACATTAATATCTGTAGTTGGAATATCTAAGGCTTCAGACAACTTATCACTTAACAACTCAAAAGTAACATTTTTCTCATAAGGCAATTCTTCAAAACTTAAATTTCTTCCTAATAAAACCAACTCATCATAGCGTTCTTTATCTATTTCTAACGTAGCTGTATCATTTCGTTCATAAGCCTTTTTATTATAGGTATAAGGGGTTCTATCTCCTTTATAAATTGTATATACCAATATTTTATATTGTTTTTCATGATAAACTTTGACTTCATAATAAGGTCTTGGACGAATACTATCATTAATTGCATTTTCTATTTTTAACCGCTCTTGTTCAACATCAACAACACCAATCATCTGACCTTGGTCATTTATTCCAATAACAATTCGACCATCATGATAATTAGCAAAAGCAGAAACTGTTTTCAACATCGTCTTTGCATATTTTTCTTTAAATTCTTGCGTCTTATGTTCTCCCTCCGCAATAATAGATTGTATGTTTAACATAACACACCTCATCTTTCGTTCACTTTTTTATTTTAAATCGTTCATCGTTCATCGTTCATCGTTCATCGTTCATCGTTCATCGTTCATCGTTCAAAATCAGCTTAAACCATAATTTATTAACCGTCAAGTGCATTCTTTTTGATAAAACACCATGCTTAGCATCTTTCCTTGCTTTTCTGCCACATTTTCTAATCTACCGCCATAACTAAAACCCTTCTTTTCATGAAGATGGATACTGCCTTGATTACCGTCTGTTATTACCGAGATCAATTGTCTAATCTTCGAAGATTGTTTACCCTCTTCTATAATTGCATCCATTAAGCGACTTCCCACGCCTTGGCCTTGAGCCATAGCATTCACATATATTGAGATTTCTGCACAACAATAGGCCGTTTCGCGTTGACGTCCATAAGGGGATAACGATGCGAATCCAAGAAGTTCATTCCCCTTTTCAAATACAATGAGAGGATATTCTCCTTGGTGGTCTGTAAACCATTCTTTTCCTTCATCAAATGTCAGAGCGCTCTCTTCAAAAGAAGCTGTGCCGTTTAGAATATTTTCATTATATATTTCAAGTAATGCTGAAATATCATCTATTTTTGCTTTACGAATCATAATAAGTCTCCTAATAATATGTGTATGTTGTTTTCCCTTTTTCTTTTTTTGATTCTAAATTTTTTAGCCCTCACCTTTTCTTTTTGATTCTAACACATTCTAACGTTAGAATAAAAGAAAAAATTATTATATAGCGGAACATTGTAACTCCTTTGTCATGTAAATAACGAGATGAAGCAAATTCATTAAAATCTCCAATAATTTATCGAAAATGATTGAAAGATACTGGTAAATAATGTTACAATGTGTGAGAAATAGTCATAATTCTTCGTGAAATAGTGTTCTTTGACGCTAATAAAAAACATACACGGAATTTAGATAGAACGAATATGAGGTGATATAATGGCAGAAGAAGAAGGGTTTGAATTGGTAGATGTTCACTCAAAAGCTAATATAACAAGAAACGAAGTATTTATTGCCTTGTTTATTGTGCTGGCTCTATTAAGCGGTTGGATTGGCCTTTTGGTTGACACAGTATTACCGGAACAATTAGACGGACAAACACTTGGGATGGGTATATGGTTAGTTCTACCATTCCTTAACGGTATTATAATAAGAACAATTCGAAAAGATTGGAAAGATTTTGGAATTAAACCAAGGTTAAAGGAAAATGTTAAATGGTATGGCTTGGTTATTATATTTTTTCCTTTAATTACATTATTTTTCACGCTAGTTGCTTGGCCTTTAGGTTTTGTAAGTTTTTCTTCCTTTTCAGTGGTATCTATTATATCAAGCATAACAACTATGTTTATTGGACTTATCATTAAGAATATATTTGAGGACTTTGCATGGCAAGGGTTTTTAACTCCGAAACTTATAGCCATAAGAATGAATGATTTTAAGCTATATTTAATTGTTGGTTTGGTATGGGCCTTTTGGCACGCACCATATTACTTATTTTTTTTGCCAGATAGTATGTACAGTTCAACTCTAAATAGGGTTATTGATGTTTTTATTACTAGTCCCATAGTGATTACAATATGGGCTGTTATGTTTGTAGAGCTGACTAGAATCACACGTTCTGTATGGCCTGCTGTATTAATGCATACCTTCGAAGATGGCATTCCTAATTATTTGATATTTGACAAAAAAATTATTGAGTTCATAGGAGTAGGGGACATTTTGTTTAATCCTATAAAGGGCGTTATACCATTAATAATTTACTTGGCTTTTGGTCTTTGGCTACGAAAAAAGCGAATTGCCAGAGGTTAATATCATAACAATGCACATGGGATTTAAATAAGATTTGAAGTTATTCAGACAGGCTAAATTGAATTGTGCCTAATTTTGTTTCATTTTTCCCTACTTCTTGTAGCCCAGAAACTTCTTTATATCCTTTGTCATAAAGGTTAAAGGCGTCAATAGAGCACGTTTGAGGTTCTATACAAAATTTATCATAGTTTTCCGGTGTGTATATAACAAGATGGGAAAAATCATTTGAGCAACTCATTGATAGCTGATAATCATCCCACTGAATAACAGCCACTTCAAATAGTTTTTCCATGTTGTTTTCCATCATATATACCGTATCAAGTTTTAATGCGTTGACAGGTTTAAACCGGGATAAGGCATAATCTGTTTCTTTAACTTCCTGTATCTCCCCTGTATTAATGGAATTTTGAGATTTCAATATTATCTTCGCTTCAGTCATAATTTTTGCATCACCACGCGGATTTTCAAAAAAAGGATGAATCCCAAACCCGTAAGGCAAACTTGCTTCGCCGGTGTTTGTTATTTCATATTGATAGATTAAACGATTGCGTTGAATGATTATATGAATTTTTAATATACACTCAAACGGATACTTGTCAAACTCTTCATAAGAAGCGTCCCATTTCAAAACACCTGTCACTTTATAACTGTCCTGCTCTTCACTATTATGCACGAGCATAAATGGAAGATTTCGAAATAATCCATGCATTTTTGCCGCATACTCTTTTCCCTTATACCTATACCGATTATTTCTTGTTCGATTTGGCGTCGGAAACATTAAAGGCATTCCATATGTATGTCCTTGACTTTGCCTTTGGAAATCACTTTTTATTAAGGTCTTTGTTTTCCACGACAAATAGGATATGTTCATACCGTCATTCACATTAATATCCATAACAAAATCAAGATATTCAATATGTATCATTTGATTCTCTCCTTACACATATTGAGTTAAATCATAAGACGCCTTATACCTCAACTCAAACTCTTTTGTAGTAAGCTTCTTTTGCTCTTTATCATAATGTGGTCTTTGCAATTTACATTTTTCCATAAAAACATCAAAGCTTTCATGTTCACTTGTATCACTACATATGCAAAGATAAGCACTATTTGAACTGTATATTCTATATTCACACGCAAACAATTGATCTTGATGTTCTTCCATGTCATCACTGCACCATAAAGCAATAAACCCATCACTTTTTCTTCCAAACAGCCATCCGTCGGATTGAACCGTTTGATCCATCCTCACTTTTGGCCAAAAGGCATGGGTAAAATGGATTGGATGACTGTCAGGTATAGAGTAAATACTTCCAATCATATTTTCAACTTGTTTGATTGCCGGAAACACACCATTTCCGTACCAGTAGCCCGGTCGAGTGGCACAAGATGCACTTGTTCCCCCCGGATGTGTAACAAATACGGGCGTTTGATTATCCAGTGCACCGTACCAAAGATGTTGTTGATACCCATAGACTCCCGGCTCAAAGAAAGTTGTTCCATGAAAACGTTCATTTAAAGATTTTGTATATTCATGAGTTTCTTGATTTGAATTTTCCGTTAATGTTACATTTTCCCACCGTTCATAGGATGTATCCGCTCTTGGGGATTCAACAGACGTTAACACATAATTTTTCTGCTTATTTAAATGTATACATGCATTTCCTGTCGTGTATGTTTCCTTAATGTTTTTATTCATTAGGTCAACGAGATGACCCGGGAATCGATATTTTGTTGTTGCATAAGCGGCCATCCATCCTTCAGAGTAGTCATAAGGTACTTGAGGATTGATTAAATTCAGTAACGCTTGAGTTCCTTGTTTGAATGGATAAAGAACATCCCCATACACTCTTCCCATCGGTCCAAAAATCGAACCATCAAAGGTATGTTTAGCTAGCATTGTGACTAAATAATCTGCTATTCCGCTTGCCCTTTTTGAAATCTCTTCATCGGCAAAATCAACAAGATTTAGCAAGGTCATAAATGTAATACTTACATATGTTGACGCCAAAAATTCCTCGAACCCTTCTTTTTCCACATCTTCTAACCATTCCAACACATGTTTTTTTCCAAATGCTGACAACTGACATCCGGTCATATCTGCACGTTTAAAGTATGCATTCGGATACATTTCTCCACAAAACATTGCCGCTGAATAGAACAATAAGGAATGGTTCTCACTCCAAAAACACATGGCATCTACACCTTTATGTGTCATCCAATATCTATAGTCGATTAATACTTCTTTTGCTCTAGCTTCAAACTTAGGGTCAAGAGGATAGGTTTTCATATACCTAACCAAGCCGGCAATCATAAAATCTGTACAATCATAACGTTTTTCGATTTGATTCAATGTTTCATAAAGAAGTGCTTCATCTTTTTCCCAAACTTTATTAATTGCGCGTCTTGCAAGGATATTCGATATAGCAAATCCAAATTTATTTCCACGATTTAAGCTTTCAACCTCTGCTATTTTGTTTAAAAGCTCCAATTTATTTTCTTCAAAATCTGTACTATTTCCAAAGATCGGATTCATATCCGTTATTTTTTCAAATCGTCGAATAAGTTTTGTATCCTTGACACAACAAGTAATAATCACATTAGGGTTGTTTGGCTGAAGTTTTACCTTCTTCATCCCCGAAATATCTGTCTGTTCCTTTGGTTGCTTTGCCTTTGCATAATCGTACTCATAACCACCATAGGATACGGTCGTTCCACAAGGTGCAGGTATCGCATTTATCAGGCATTCCTCATTCATTATTAATGCGTCAAGCCATTCCTTGGTTCGACTAAATTCAGATAAGTCACCATACTCATCCGATAGTCGCGTCTGCACACCTTCACAATTCTCTCTAAGTTCGATACCAAAAATATTACGCGTATCACGAACACCTAAATTCTGAAAACGAATTAAAATTTCATTATATCCTTCTTTTAAATCAAGAACAAGTTCCTGCTTACTCATTGGTTTATATGCCGCTTTATCAATTCCGCCTACAAATATATTATTGCACCATAAACCAATAGCCCCATATGACCATAGTCTTATATTGATTTTTTTGGCCCTCTTAGCAACAATGCCCGTGACTGCTAGCATTTCAACACGATTCAACATCGTATAGCCCTGACTATAATCTACAAACCAGTTCCCATAATCATAATGATAACACCAAGGAAGACCAAGGTCACTATTTTCACCTAAACGAATATAACTATCCGGTTTTTCCATGGGATTATCTTGTAAGATTGTTCTTAAATACCTTTCATAGTCAAGTTGATTCATATTTTCTGATGGCAGTTCAAAATGATTATCTGCCAATGCTATTTCATTCTTTTCAACTGAGTATGGTCCTGATATAAGATATTCAGTAATAAATTTTTGCATATTCTTTATCCTTTCACTGCTCCCGCTGTCATACCACCCATAAAATTTTTGCTAAAAAGCATATATATAACTAGCATCGGCACAATAGAGATTGTTGCACCCGCAAACATAATATTCCAAGCCGCTGTCCCATCACCCATATTTTTTAACATATTCACCCCAACCGTTAACGGTCTTCGTTCATCATTTGTCATCGTAAATACTAAGGGCATAATATATTCATTCCAGCCTTGTCGAAAAGATAAAAGCGCTATTGTAGCCATTACAGGTTTTAACATTGGAAGTATAACTCTATAATATGTTTCAAAAAATGAACATCCATCTATTTTAGCTGCTTCATCCAACTCTTTTGGAATAGAATTGACAAACCCTCTACACAGGAATATAAAGGTCGCTTGCCCTGCTCCTGCAGATATGAAAATTACAGGCAATAAGCTTTGATTTATTTTCAATTTTACTGCTAATTCAAACAAAGGTCTAAGTGAAACCGATCCCACATTAATAAACATAAACATAATAAACAAACCATACAATAACTCTTTTCCTCGAAATTCTCTCCTGGAAAAAACATAGCCTGCCATCGTCGAATTAATGACCGATACTACCATAACACCTACAGCCAAAAACAAACTATTGATTGTATACGTAGCAAAATTGGCTTGATTCCAAGCTTCTACATAATTAGCAAGAATCCATTTCTCCGGGAAAATATTGCTACCTCCCACCAACAATTCTGCATTGACTTTAAATGAACCAAAGATAACATATAAGACCGGAAATACAACAATAACCGCGAAAAAAACCATGAACAGCCATATAAACATCCTAATTATCTTGGTTCGAATGGAAAATACATTTTGACTTCTTTCCATCGTCGTACCTCCTATACTACATCGTCTAATTTTCTTGAAACATATAAATAAATTGCTGTTACAACACCAACAATCATTGCTGCAACGACACTCAGAAGAGCTCCATATCCGATTTGCGCTTGTGAAGTCCCGCCTGAAGATCCAAAGATTAACCTATAAATGTATAAGAACATAACATTCGATCGGTTTCCCGGTCCTCCATTTGTCAATACCATGATGGCTTCATAATCTTTAAAGGCCCCTGTAATTGCTAACATTAAAATAACTTTCATAACCGGCGATAACATTGGTAAAGTAACTCGAAAAAATGTTTGTATTGCATTAGCACCATCAATTTTTGCTGATTCATAGACATCTTCATTTATGCCATTGATACCAGTAAGAAAATAGAGCATGTAGTTTCCTAATCCACCCCAAATTGCAAGTATCGTTATTGATGCCATGACTATACTTTGGCTACTTAACCATTTTATTGGTGAATCAATTATATTCATTGCCATTAATACTGAATTCAAAATACCATTTTGTGTTGCAAAAATAAATCCAAAAATCATACCCGCTATCGCTGTACTAATAATTGTCGGCATAAAATAAATACCTCTAAAAAGAACAGTGCCTTTAATTTTTTGATTAAGCAAAACTGCCATAAGTAATGATAAAGGAATGATAAAAATCAATTTATAAAATGCGTATTCAAAGGTATGTAAAACGCTTCCCCAGAAGGTAGAATCATTGAGCATTCTCACAAGATTCCTCGTTCCTGTAAAATTAGCTGTGAACCCATTATAATCTGACGCAATATAGCGAAAAATCCATAAAAAGGGATAGATTGAACATACTAATAAAAACAATATCGCCGGACTAAGCATGAGAAATGTTGCTATATTACCACTTTTTTTATGTGAAGTTTTAATAATATTTTTTTTCCTTGTGATATTCACAATTTTGCCTCCAATTCATTCTGATTTTTAGGAAAGAGAAGTAGCGTTCTTACGTCGCGACTTCCCTTTCTAAAAATCTAAGAACCTATTCTGTTAAATATGTTGCAGTTCCTTCACTTGGATTTAATGGATCATAATCAGAGATAACCAATCGCTTCACTGCTCCGGAAGCTACATCTGCATCTAGCGCATCATTATAGCGTTTATTTAAGTCTTCAATTGCTTCGTCAATACCTATGTGACCCATAACGGCATTCCAAAGCAATATTCGATAATTATCTCCTGTCAAATTAACCGTTGGCGGTGTTGGATATACTGACTCATATTCTAACAATGAAAAATCAGCAAGTCGACCAATTTTTGTTTTGTCAATGACACCATCCATATATTGAGTTATTGGCAAACTATATCCCTCTTCCAAATATCCTTTGATAAATTCTTCTGATTGAAAATATTGGATAACTTTCCAAGCTTTATCCTTATGTTCAGAAGATGAAAAGATTGCATATGCTTTACTTGGATTAGTTTGTAAGGCTCCATTAACCTCGCCGGTTAATGAAGGAACCGTTCCGACCCCCCACTCAAAATCGGTAATTGGAATTTGAGATGTAAATACTCCGGCTTCTTGGGATGCATTGCTCCATAGTGCAAATTCACCTTGTGCAAATAACGCTCTCATGTTATCAACACCTTGTTGATCCGGATAAGCTATATCTTCTGAGATAAAGCGTTGCCCAAGTTCAAGAATATCTTTATATCCACTAAAATCATATCTTCCATTGACATAGTCATAATAGTAAACCCCTGAAACTTGTGCACTCATTTCAAGAAGTCGCTCAAATGGCGATGAAGAAGTAAAGCCGATTCCAAACGTTTCACCACTTCCTTTTACTGTAATATCTTTTGCCATTTCAATATAATCTTCTAATTTTTCGGGAATTTCTGTATATCCGGCTTCTTCTAACAATGTTTTATTATATTGGACTCGTACACCCGAACGCATACCTGAATACACATAATAAATATTTCCGTCTTTTGAGTTCAAACCTTCATACGCATTTTTATATGGCGCATTTACTTTTTGATATGTTTCATCTGAATCAATATACTCATTTAAGGGGATAATCATACCCGTATCAGCAAAGGTGTTTAAGGCTACAGGCGTGCTCGCTATATCAGGAGCCGTTCCTCCTGCATAGGCAAGAGCCAGCATGTTTTCATAATCATCTGTTACAACATTCAAGCTAATTAAAATACCATCTGTATTCGTTTCATTGTACTCTTCAATCTTAGCTTGTACATACTCTGAATCGTGGCGATCTTGCGTCCACACTTCAATTGTAGTAATTTCCTCGGTCGTTGCTTCTCCCGACTTTTGATTTGTTGCTCCTTGTTCTTCCGATGTCTGATTTTCTCCACATGCTGTAAGACCTAAAGTCAAAACCAATGCAAGTAATAGACTGAATAAACGTTTTCTTTTCATAATAAATCCTCCTTGTTATTTTGTTTTTGTGTAGTGTATACATAATTTATCATTGATATCACTTTCTGTGTAGCACTTTTTTCACTGTATATGTAACACTTTCCACTATTCCTTACTTTATTTGTCAAATTAGAATAGTAATAATGACATTTCCGAGCAAAATCAAATGCTCTTGCACAATATCTATTTCCATGATAGTATAATCACTAAAAAAGGATGTGAAATAGAATGTTTTTATATAAACTACGCTATAAATTTATTAATTTAAAAATTCAAAATAAGATTAGCATAACTATGATTTCACTCCTCGTTTTTTTAATCGTGTTTATATATATCACTATCGTAGCATCCTTACAAACAGTTATTTTATCCGATTCTTTGAGCCGTATGCAATCATCACATGAAGCACGTGAGCAATCTTTGATTTCAAGCTATGCAAACTATATGTTCCAATTTAACAGTCTTGTGAGTAATCCTTCATTTCAAAATATACTTCTCAATGTATCAAAGCAAGATAAGTCAACCACTGAACATCGATTGCTACTACAAGATACAATAAGTACTTTAACCACTGCCAACCCTGCTGTTAAAACAGTTTATTTCATCGATAACTATAAAAATGCATACTATAGTTATGAAACTTTTTACAATAATGAATCTGATTTATTTTTTTTTCAACCAAAGGATATTTCCGGAATTACTATACTTCCCCAACGAAAAAGTCCATTTTTCACTAATGATCAAGTCATTCCGGTAATTATTCCTCTTACTTTAAGATACATTGACCAATCACAATTTACATTGATTGCTGATTCTTCGGAAAACACAATGCTATATGTAACAATTTTAATCAGCTCTTCTTCATTAAATGATTTAATTCAATTATGGTCAAATGATTTTAAATCCAGTCATTTATTTTTTATTGACAGAAAGGGCAATCTCCTATCCTCTCCAAATTCAAACATATTGCTTTCTAACAACTATGACATTGAACTAAAGAATAAAGATTTTTTGACCCCTTTGTTTGAATCAAATACTATAGAACAAAATAAACTTTCTGATGCGTATGTAACATCTAAGGCATTAACATCTAACTTAGCATTAGTCAGCATTTCAACAAGAGATGAAATCT
>CAZLXW010000004.1:0-99582 GCA_964563505.1 uncultured Eubacteriales bacterium | reverse complement strand
CTATTAAGTTTTTAAAGTTCATTGTTTCGGACTCTCTAATTCCGAGAGACTATTAAAACATTTATAATCTACTATATCCTAGGCGTATTCAAAAGTCAAACATTTTTCATCATTCTTAACAAAATGTTCGGTTTTGTTCCTTAGAATAAAAAACGAATCAAAAAAATCATATAAGGAAGTGATATTCCCAATAATAATGTTGATATAAATACAGCTTCCGAAGCTTCCATCACATGGGTATCATATTCTTGACAGAGAATAACAGCATTTGCCGCAACCGGCATTCCGCTTAGAATAATAACCACTGAAGCAATCATGACATCTACCCCAACCAGCCATAATATAACCGCCAACAGGGTAGGTACGAGGATGAGTTTTATAAAACTAAAAACAAAGATACGACGTTTTCCAAATACCGATCGTATATTTACACCATATAGGGATGCGCCGATGACAAGGAGTGATAAGGGTGTTGTCATATCCCCGATTTCCGACAGAAGTTCATTTACAAATGCCGGAAGCTCAATCGAAGCAAAAAACAAGATGAGTCCAAGGACGGTAGCAATTAAGCCTGGGTTAAGAAACACTTTAAGTTCAAGTTTTTGATGCTGGTCCGTGCCATGAGTTATGAATGAAATACCTAATGTAAATACTAAAATATTAAAGGGTAAGTTCAAAATTGCAGCATAGAACAATGCATCATTTCCGAGTACTGCACTTATAACCGGATAACCTACAAAGGCAACATTTCCAAATAATATAATAAAGCGGTAGAGGCCGACGTCTTCGTATGGTACACGTAAAAACTTTGTCAATACATATGCTGCAACAATTAAAAATCCGTACTGTACAAGGGCAATCAACATGACTTGCCAAATATCTTCTTGTGAAATCGCAGATGTATTGACCATGCTTGAGATTAACATGGCAGGCAGTGTAAAGGTAAAAATTAGATTTGAAATATGTTTTGCAGCTTCTTTTTTAATTCCTTTAAGTGCGACAAGTATGTATCCAGCAAATAATAGGATAAATAATTGGGCTAGTTTTAATAAGACATATTGAATATCCATTGGCAACCTTTCTTCATGTATAAATTCTAGTGGTCAAAGCCATTAAGCGCACTCATAATAGCACGAATCGATGCATTATCGATGTTAGAGTCTTTACCGACACCATAATGTAGTACACCGTCTTGATTCTTCAACTGAATGTATGCTGCGGCTTCTGCCGTCGCAGTCTCTGATAATGCATGCTCATTATAATTGACTAACTCATATGTCCCTTCTAACATGGGCGCGATAGCATTAAAGAATGCAGATACCGGTCCATTTCCTTCTCCGGCAACTTGTTTATTAACACCGTTGATTTTCACCGATGCCTTGACAGACATATGGCCATTTTCTTGATCATCATAAGCGTATGAAAAATGCACTAACTCATTGGGTTCAACCACATTAATAAATGTCCTATTAAAAATATCAAATATTTCCTGATTCGTCAATTCCCGACTTAAGCGATCCGCTTCTTTTTGAACATGAAAGCTAATCTCCGGATGCATAGCTTTAGGACATTGGTATCCATAGTCCGACTCAAGAATATAGGCAACGCCACCTTTACCGGATTGACTATTGATACGAATAATTGGTTCATACATACGCCCGATATCTGCCGGATCAATGGGAAGATAAGGAACATCCCATACTTTTTCTTCACGTTCTTTATAGGCTTGAAGTCCTTTTCGAATCGCGTCTTGATGGGACCCGGAAAAAGCGGTGTAAACTAACTTACCTGCATAAGGATGGCGGTCATGCACGGTCATGCCTGTACATGTCTCATATGTCTCAATGACCCGATTGATGTCTTCCATATGTAATCCCGGTTCGATCCCTTGAGAGTACAAGTTCATTGCCATAGTTAATATATCTAAATTCCCTGTACGCTCACCATTGCCAAAAAGTGTCCCTTCCACACGATCAGCACCTGCCAAAATACCAAGCTCAGTAGCTGCCACGCCTGTTCCTCGATCATTATGGGTATGTAAGCTAATTAATACCGATTCACGGTTATTAAGCTTGTTACAGAACCACTCAACCTCATCTGCAAACACATTGGGTGTTGTCATCTCTACTGTAGCCGGAAGATTAATAATCGCCTTATGGTCGGGTGTTGGTTCCCAGGTATCAATAACGGCTTGAACCACCTCTAATGCATAGTCCATCTCTGTTCCGGTAAAACTTTCCGGTGAATACTCAAAAGTGAAATCTGTCTCCGGATATTTGGCTGCATATTTTTGTAATAATTTTGCGCCTTCAACAGCAATGGCTTTTATCTCTTCCTTGCTTTTTTTGAAGACCATCTCCCGTTGTGCCGTGGATGTTGAGTTATAGACATGAACCACAGCAGAGTGGGCTCCTTCTAAGGCTTCAAAGGTTTTAGCAATCAAGTGTTCCCTTGCTTGAACAAGCACTTGAACTTTCACATCTTCAGGAATTCGATTTTCTTCAATTAACCGACGTAAGAAATTATACTCTGTATCGGAAGCCGATGGAAATCCAATCTCAATCTCTTTGAATCCCATATCTACAAGCATTCTAAAAAACTTCATCTTAGCTTCAATGCCCATTGGATTTGGTAAGGCCTGATTACCATCTCGAAGGTCAACACTACAAAACATAGGTGCGACTTCTTGTTCTTTGTCCGGCCACGTTCGATCCGCATATTTAAATACAGGGTATTTTTGATACTTTCCAATATTCTTATTCGTTTTCATCATTCTTATTCCTCCTAATAAAATCAAAAAAACCTTTCATCTCTATTACTAATAGAGACGAAAGGTCAACTTCCGCGTTACCACTCAAATTCATTCCTCAGAATGCACTCACAAAGATACGAACATATCTTCTTGATATAACGGTCAATACCGGCTATGTCTACTCATCTTCAACACGCAACTCCAAGGCTAGTTCATAATCTATCCAATGTTGTTTCACACCGCCCAACAACTCTCTGAAAATATCAAGAAAACTACTGCTCCTTTTCACAGTTTTTATTCATGTAGTTTTAAAAAATGATACACTATCTTAAATCCCTTGTCAAGCTTTTTAGAGAAATTGATGAACTAGCATGAAGATGATAATGACTACCAGGGACGGTAGCATATTCATCACTTTTATGGCTTTTAGTTCAAGAATATTCAGTGCCAGAGCAATTAAAAGCAACCCTCCGACAGCACTAAGTTCCGTAATCATAGGTTCATTCAGATAATTTTGCAAATATCCTGCCAGTAGTGTCAGTCCGCCTTGAAAGATAAACAAGGGGATAACGCTAAAGATGACGCCAATACCTAAGGTTGAAGCTAATGCAAGGGCTGCAAAACCATCCATAGTCGCCTTGGTCAAGAGCAAGTCCGGCGACTGGTTTACCCCCTCTTGAATAGCACCTAATATTGTCATTGAGCCCATACAAAAGAGTAAAAAAGCGGTAATTAATCCTGTTGAAAAATTCGAATCATTCGATTTGAGCCGCTTCTTAAAGCGTTCGCTCAATCGATTTAATTGTTTATCTAAGTCAATTCCTTCACCAACAATACTTCCAATAATGATACTAAAAACCATAAATAACTGTTGCTGGGATTGAATGGCCATAGAAACGCCAAGTATTAATGTAAATACGCCAATACCGTTAAATGCAATGTCGATAAATCGTTTGGGTACTTTGGAATGAAACAGCATACCAATGGTTCCGCCAATAATAACTGTAAGAACGTTAACTATTGTACCAATCATAGCTTATCCGCGATGTTCATAATCATCCGATACGTTTCGTCATAGGACAAACATGGATCTGTAATGGATTTTCCGTAACATCCTCCGTCAATGCTTTGACATCCACCTTCAATGTAGCTTTCAATCATAAGACCTTTGACAATATTTTTGATTCTGGAATCATAATTTCTATTGCGAATAATTTCATTGGCGATTCGCGGTTGTTCTGCATATTGTTTATTGGAATTGGCATGATTAGTATCAATAATCACTGCCGGAAACTCTAATTCCCGTTGCTCATATTGGTCAATCAAATAACGTATATCTTCATAATGATAGTTGGGGAAATTGCGTCCGTATTGATCCACAAAACCACGTAATATGGCATGGGACAAAGGATTTCCCGTTGTTTTCACTTCATAACCTCTAAAGATAAAGTTGTGATCAATCTGGGCTGCACGAATAGCATTTAACATGACTGTAATATCGCCACCTGTTGGGTTCTTCATACCGACAGGAATATCTAGCCCGCTAACGGTTAAACGGTGTTGCTGATTTTCAACACTTCGTGCACCAATAGCCACATAACTTAATATGTCATCTAAATATGCATAATTTTCCGGATATAGCATTTCATCCGCACTGGTCATACCTGAAATCTCAGCCACTTTAATATGTAACTGACGAATGGCTTTGATTCCTGCTACCATGTCAGATGCCTCTAAGGGATTAGGTTGATGTAACATCCCCTTATAGCCTTCACCGGTTGTTCTTGGTTTGTTGGTATATATTCTGGGTATAATTATAATCTTCTCTTCCACTTTTTCTTGAAGGGTTGTCAAACGTTCAATATAGTCTAATACTGCCACTTCATTATCGGCAGAACACGGACCAACAACGAGAATGAATTTGTCGCTCTTGCCAACAAAAACATCTTTAATCGCTTGGTCTCTTTGTATTTTTCTTTGTTTTATTGCATCAGATACCGGTAACTCTTCCATAATTTCTTTCGGGTTTGGAAGTTGTATAATATATTCTAAGCTCATCTTTTCTTCCTCCATTTTATATTGATTCTACTTTATATTAGAAAAATGGATTTGTCAACCCTTTATTGCTATATCACTTTAAACCGACAAAGTTTCATATCTTAAAGGGGAGCTTAACTTTCATTGATGTTCCCTGTCCGACCTGACTTTTTACCGTGATTTTTCCGTGATACAATTCGACAATATGTTTGACAATAGACAAGCCTAGACCAGTACCCCCTTGTTTTCTAGACCGTCCTTTGTCGACGCGATAAAACCGTTCAAAAAGCCGTTCAAGGTGTTTCTCGTCAATACCTATACCCGTATCTGTTATCTTGATATTCAAAAATTGTTCATCTCTTGATTGACTACATTCTATAGTTACAGAGCCTTGTTCCGTGTATTTGATACTATTATCGATCAAATTAATCAACAACTGTTTAATTCGATCTTTATTACATTCTAGCAAGGGTAAATCTTCTTGCACTGAAATATTGAGTTCCAAATTTTTCTGCTCTGCTTTTATGGACAGTACATCAATAACCTCACCAACAATATCCGCAATCGGATATACCCCAACATTTCGATCGATCTTCATGCTTTCAATTTCAGATAGAATTAATATATCTTCAATTAAAATCGCTAGACGTTCCGCTTCAATATCAATGATATCTAAAAAACGCTCAGATACTTCAGCGTCGTTCATTGCCCCATTTTTCAATGTATCCACAAAACCTTTAATTGAGGTTAATGGTGTCTTTAATTCATGGGTAACATTTGATACAAATTCTTGACGAATCAGTTCAAGTTTTCTGATTTTTGTGATATCCTCAACGATAATTAATATACCATGCAGGGTATTCTTACTTGTCCTGCTTTTTATTGGCGTTGCTGAAAATTTTAATATCTTTTCGTCAAGGCCTTTTTTCATGGTCGCTTCTTCTTCAATATACTCACCATCTTCAATCGATTTTTCAATCACCTTAAATATATTCGTATTGCGTATCACTTCATAAAACAGTTTTCCTTCAAGGGGTGCTTTTAAATCTAGTATTTCACTAAAGGGTTTATTGGCAAAAACAATCTGATAAGATTCATCAATAGCTGCCAAACCAAGATCCATACTCACAAGAATGGATTCAAGTTCCGCATTTTTTTGTTCAATCTGCCATAAATTTTTACGCATGGTAAATGTCATTAAATTAAAGGCATCCGCGAGTTTTCCCAATTGGTATTTATCATCAACATATACTTTATGATCGTAATCACCTGAAGTGATTTTTTCTGCAATCGTTGTAAACGCGTTGATTGGATTCATGATGCGACGTATAAAAAAATACGCTGCAATCGAGGAAAGTACTAGCCCAAGAACCAATCCGATAACAACGGACTCTAACATATCATTAATAAGTGCCTGAATATTGTCTGCCGGAACAGATATCCTTAAAATTCCTTGAATATCCTCATATTCAAATGGTTTGACAAAATAGTACAAATAGGCTTCCATAGTACTACTATAGCGAAGTTCGGGATCTCGTACTCCTCGAAGGGCGTTTTTAAACTCTGTACGATTAGCATGATTTTCCATCGTATCCGGATCGTTGAGCGAATCTGCAAGGACAGAACCATCTTCGCCTATTAAGGTAATCCGGACATTTGTTTGTTCTCCATAAGCAACTACAACCTTTTGCAAACTTTGTTCGGACGTCATCATCTCATATTTAATTAAACGATCAATAAGCTCAATTTTTTGCTGTGATTCTTGTGTTGTTTGTTCAAAAAAATGACGGTTTACTTTTTGCCATGAAAACAAAACCGTCACTATTATTGTAATTGCTACAATCGCTATATATGTTGCCAGTAGTTTTTTGCCCATACGATCACCTCTATTTAAACTTATACCCTACGCCGCGAACCGTTTTAATGTATTGGGGGTTTTTATCATCGGCTTCGATTTTTTTTCTTAGATTTCGAATATGTACATCCACTGTTCGCGTCTCGCCATAGTATTCATATCCCCATATTTTTTCTAACAAGTATTCCCGGTCAAAAACACGACCTTTGTTCTTTGCTAATAAATATAAAAGTTCAAATTCTTTGAGCGGTAATTCAATCTTTTCTCCATCGATCATAATCTCATGAGTCGACCGATTGATCTCAATACCGGAAACTGTAATCACATCATCTGTCGGAATTGAATTTTCATTGCGAATCTTATTCAACTCACTGGTACGGCGAAAAACAGCTTTCATACGGGCAACAAGTTCGTGACTTCCAAAAGGTTTTCCTATATAGTCATCTGCACCCATCTCAAGTCCTAAAACTGTATCTATTTCTTCACTTTTTGCTGTTAACATAATCACGGGAATTTGTTTCAGTTTAGGATTATTGCGGATTTGTCGAAGAACTTCTAAGCCATCAATGCCAGGAAGCATTAAATCTAAAAGAATTAAATCCACAGCATTATTTTCTAATATTTTTAGCCCTGTTTCTCCATCAAGTGCTTGTAAGACCTGATAGCCATTTTTTTCAAGGTTATATCTAAGTAGTTCAAGAATATGTTCTTCGTCATCAATCGTTAAAACAGTATTAACCGCCATGGTTTCCTCCATTAATTATTGCAATTCGCCTGTTCCGTAGTATATGATCCACTCTGCAATATTTGTTGCATGATCTGCCATGCGTTCAAGATATTTATTAATCAAAATATAATTTGTCGAATCCTGTATTAATTCTGAATCTTCTTGCATAATTTGGATAAGTTTATTCATCAATTTATTAAAGTAATCGTCGATAACATCATCACGTTGAATAATTTCTTTGGCTAGTTCAACATCTTTACGAATATATGCATCAATTGTGTCTGAAATCATCTGACTAACTGCATCTGCCATTAAGGGTAAAAATTCTAGCTTTAAGAAGGGTTGCTTTTCGGTTAAACGAACCACATATTCACTAATATCTTCACAGTGATCTGCTATCCGTTCTAAATCGGTGACAATTTTTAGAATGGAAATAATATCACGCAAGTCAGTGGCAATGGGTTGCTGTCTTGCAATCGTAATCAAACACTCTCGCTCAATCTTTCGTTCCATTTCATCAATTAAATCGTCTTTTTTAATGACATGCATGGCAAGCTCTTTGTTCCGAGTCTTTAGGGCTTCAATCATATCTTGAATCGATTCTTCAATAAATGCCCCCATTTTTATAATATCTTTATGTAATCGATTTAATTCTTTTTCAAATTCATATCTAACTGGCATCGTCTTTCCTCCAAAACACTTATTATTTTACGCTAAGTAAACTTTAATTGCAATATATCATCCAAAACGACCGGTAATATAATCTTCCGTCTTCTTGTTTTTCGGGTCTCTAAATATGACTTCTGTCTCATCGATTTCTAGAAGTTCACCTAGCAAAAAGAAAGCTGTTTTATCCGATATCCTTGCTGCCTGTTGCATATTATGTGTTACCATAACAATGGTATATTTTTCTTTTAATTCTGTTGCTAAATCTTCAATTTTCAGTGTTGAAATCGGATCAAGTGCCGATGTTGGTTCATCCATGAGCAAAACTTCCGGTTCAACTGCTAATGCTCTTGCGATACATATTCTCTGCTGTTGACCGCCCGAAACACCTAATGCACTTTTTTTAATGCGATCCTTAACTTCATCCCAAATGGCAGCTTGTCGAAGACTACGTTCAACAATATCATCAAGCTGAGATTTTTTCTTGATCCCATGCATTTTCGGCCCATACGCCACATTATCATAGATACTCATAGGAAATGGATTGGGTTTTTGGAAAACCATTCCAACACGGGAACGCAAACTAATGACGTCAATATTTCCATAAATATCTTCATTATCTAATAAGACTTTACCTTGAACTGTTACCCCTTCAATTAAATCATTCATACGATTTAATACGCGTAAAAATGTTGATTTTCCACAACCGGAGGGTCCGATAAATGCCGTTATTTCATTTGCCATAATCTCAAGATTTACTTTCTTGAGTGCTTGAAAATCACCGTAAAATAAGTCGAGATCTTCTACTTTGAACTTCGTCTGATTTGTCATTATTGCACCTCTTAATCGTATTTGTCTATTAAAACTATATCATTTTTGGGTAAATTTCATATACACCCAATGTTAAGTTTATGTAAAAAAAAGACTGTATCACTAATATTAGTGATACAGTCTTAAGCTCATATAAGATAATGTTATTCTGCCATTTCAAGCGCAATTTCCATCATTTTTGTAAATGCATTTTGTCGTTCTTCACTTGTTGTTGCTTCGCCTTTAACCAAAGAATCTGAAACCGTAAGTAAACAAGCGGCTTTTTTTCCAAGTACTTTAGCATTTGCAAAAAGTGCAAATGATTCCATCTCAACCGCCATACAGCCTTCTTCATCACGAATTTTTTCAAAATCTTCAAAATTCTCACGATAAAATACATCTGAAGAATGAATACGTACGCGAGTTAGGGGAATGTCTAACTCCCCCGCAACGGTCGCTAACTGATTATTCAGATCTTTATCTGCTTCAATTGTCGACTCTTGGTATCCGCTTTGAACCTTTGCATAGGTTGATTCGGACCATGCATCTTGCACTAATAATACATCATATAGATTCAACTTATCCGAGTATGCTCCACATGAACCGATACGTATAATATTCTCAACATCATAAAACTCAAATAATTCGTAGGAATAAATTCCAATACTTGGCATACCCATTCCTGATCCAAATACAGAAATACGACGTCCTTTATATGTTCCCGTGTATGCTAATGCATTTCGAACGCTATTTACTTGAACAACATCTTCTAAAAAAGTTTCTGCAATGAATTTTGCCCGCAATGGATCTCCAGGCATTAATACTGTTTTTGCAAAATCATCTTTGTTGCTTACTTCAATATGTGGTGTTGGTATTCCCATTATCCTCTTCCTCTCTTTTCAATTATTTTTTTATTGTCCGACTGAATAGTTTGGTGCTTCTTTTGTAATCTGTATATCGTGTGGATGGCTTTCTTTTAAGGAAGCTGCAGTAATTTTGACAAATTGCCCTCGTGTTCTTAACTCTTCAATGGTATGTGTTCCCGCATAACCCATTCCAGAACGTAATCCACCAAGCATTTGGTAGATTGTATCTTCGACAAGGCCTTTATAAGGCACACGTCCTTCAACACCTTCCGGAACGAGTTTTTTTGCATCTTCTTGGAAATAACGATCTTTACTTCCTTTTTCCATTGCAGCTAATGAACCCATTCCACGATAAACTTTGTACTTTCGTCCTTGATATAATTCTGTTTCTCCCGGTGATTCTTCGCACCCTGCAAAGAGACTTCCCATCATACAGATATAACCTCCGGCTGCTATTGCCTTAACAACATCCCCGGAATATTTAATACCACCATCAGCAATGATTGGCACATCATATTGGGCAGCAACTTCAGCACAATCATTAATTGCCGTGATCTGAGGCACTCCTACTCCTGCTACAACACGTGTTGTACAGATTGATCCAGGTCCAATACCGACTTTGACAGCATCGGCACCGGCTTCAATAAGCGCTTTGGTTGCTGAACCTGTAGCAACGTTACCTGCTACTACTTGAAGATCCGGATACTTTGCTTTAACTTTTCTTACCGCTTCTAAAACGCCCTCCGAATGTCCATGTGCCGTATCAAGCACAATGGCATCTACGCGAGCATTATTCAACGCTTCTATACGATCCATCATGTTGCCGGTAATTCCTACGGCTGCTGCAACACGAAGACGTCCTTGATCATCTTTTGCAGACTCCGGATAAAGAATAGCTTTTTCAATATCTTTTATTGTGATCAATCCTGAAAGATTTCCCTCTTCATCAACGATGGGTAATTTTTCAATACGGTACTTACCTAGAATTTCCTTAGCGGTTTCTAAATTCGTACCAATCGGAGCGGTTATAAGGTTTTTACTCGTCATAACTTCTTCTATTTTTTTGTTAAAATCTGTTTCAAAACGTAAATCTCGATTGGTCAAAATACCGACAAGCTTCTTAGAGCCTTCTTTTACAATCGGCACTCCTGAGATTCTGAATTTTGCCATGAGTTCATTCGCTTCATAGACATAATGACTAGGGTTCAAATAGAAAGGATCAATAATAACGCCATTTTCTGAGCGTTTTACCTTGTCAACTTCTACAGCTTGTTCTTCAATGGACATATTCTTATGAATGACGCCTATTCCACCTTGTCTGGCCATCGCAATAGCCATTCTCGCCTCAGTTACTGTATCCATGCCTGCACTTACTAACGGAATGTTCAATTTGATTTTCTTGGTAAACCATGTCGAAATATCGACATCTTTTGGTAAAACTTTTGAATGTGCAGGAATTAATAAAACATCATCGAAGGTTATGCCTTCTTTTACAATTTTGTTCATGGGAGTCCTCTCTTTCAAAACTGAAAACGTAATTTACTTTTAAGTTATATGAGAGTTTAGCAAAAATCATTCGGCTTGTCAATATCAATCTCATCATCAATCATGACAGACAAATCTTTTGACAAGTCTACTTCTGCGAGGATCGTCTGAATATCATTCGGATCAACAACACGTATTATGGGGCGTGTCGGCATATTTTCATTAAGTTTTGCAACAACTCCTATACGTCCGTCACTAAGTCGAACGCCTAATCCTATGGGATATGGAGAAACTGAGCTTCTAAAAATACGTACGATATCCGGGTCAAACCATGTATATGCTCTTGATACAATTAATTCAATGATTTCATAATGTTTCATTGGTTCTGTTATTGAATTATTATATACCAAATTATCATATTCATTTGCAATAGCAACAATTCTTGAAAACTCATGAATATTCTCATTTTTCTTACCTAGTGGAAAACCGGTGCCATCAAACATCTCGTGGTGGGTTAAGGCTACATTAGCGGCTAAAAGTGAGCTGCCGGGTATAGCCTTTATTAATTCATATCCGAAACGGACATGTTCACGATATGTAACCAACTCTTGTTCATTGTAGTTTTCTCTATATCTTGTTACATCAATATCTTCTATTTTCGTTTTTCCTAAATCGTGTAAAAGAGCACCTAACGCCAAGTGTTTTAATTGCGTATCATTATAGCCCTTTTTTTTAGCAATAAACAAAGCGATTATACATACGTTAATCGAATGCATATGTAAATATTCACTGCTATTACGAATTTCTTGCAAACTAATCATTACGCGTGGATTAGCCAAAACTTGTGTAATAATAACTTCAACATTTTTAACAATAACTTCATTCACCGAAAAATGTCCGGCCCTGATCATGTTAATACTTTCTTTTAAAACACGTTTTGTTTCCAATTTTGTTTTATCCGAAACCAAATCATCAATCTCAATATCTTGTGAGATTGCATCTTTAATGTAAATATATGCCAAATCAAGTTGTTTAATCTTTTCAATGTAGTTTTGTGTTAGATTCGTCCCGTCCCTCAATAAAATCACGCCATTATTAGCATAGATTGGTTTAGCCAATTCCATGCCTGCTTTTAATCTAGTAACATTTATTCTTCTCATACGAATCTTCCTCTAAAACAATTTATTTTTTCACTTTACGAGGTATGTACATCTTAATCCCATCGATTAAAGTGTCATTAGGTTCCATTAATAGTTTTGTTCTCTTACCGTCATGGTCAAGTATCCCTGCGTATAGATTATCATTTTCAAGTCCTGAACTAAAATCTAATGTTTTTTCTACATTGCTTGTTTCCTGTTTATAATCCGGATGTTTTACATTTACCAATACATGAAATGAACGTACATCAACTGAAATTGCTCGCTTACGTTTGCTCTTGTTAAATATTCGATCTACGTCCAATTCACCGTTAGTAAAAATATACTCATATTCAATATTCAAACGTCGAATTAAAAATACGGCTAACCATCCTATAACAACAACTAGAGGTAACAATAACCCCATGCCTGTAATAAATGGAACCATAGATACAATAAGAATGAGGATAATTGCGCCTACAATGATTCCTGCTTTTTTCATCATATCTTTTCCGTTGTTTTCCCTTTTTACCAGTTGTTCCTTAAACACGTCATTATAAGCCATTATTTTCCTCCTAGAGATATATTACAAAATACTACTTCTATTATAACGAATTTTATACTTATAAACAAGTAAAAAGAAGTTGTTGTAAACAACAACTTCTTTTTTATCGATAAATCCGACTTACATCATACCCATTCCAGGGGCTCCGCCCATACCTGCTGCACCCATTCCCGGATTTTCTTCCGGTATATCAGCGACAACCGATTCTGTCGTAAGCAGTGTCGATGCAACTGAATTTGCATTTTGTAGCGCACTACGTGTGACTTTTGACGGGTCGATAATACCAACTTCAACCATATCCACATATTTTTCTGTCAATGCATCAAATCCAATACCGTTTTCGGATTCTTTTACTTTACTTACAATCACCGAACCTTCTAGCCCTGCATTTGTTACGATTTGACGTAAGGGAGATTCGAGTGCTTTTAGTATCAATTTAGCACCTGTTCGTTCATCACCTTCAAGTGTTTCAATCAATTGTTCCACTTCTTTTGACGCATGAACATAGGCCGTACCACCACCGGCAATGATACCTTCTTCAACCGCCGCACGTGTAGCTGCTAAGGCATCTTCCATACGAAGTTTTTTCTCTTTCATTTCTGTTTCTGTTGCTGCACCGACTTTTATAACTGCAACACCGCCGGCTAATTTTGCTAAACGTTCTTGTAATTTTTCTTGATCAAATTCAGATGTTGTTTCTTCAATCTGCGCTTTGATTTGAGCAATACGGGCATGAATATCATCTTTATTACCTGCACCATCAACAATCACAGTGTTCTCTTTTTGCACTTTAACCGTTTTTGCACGACCCAGTTGTTCCATTGTGGTTTCTTTTAGGTCTAAACCAAGTTCTTCTGAAATAACGGTTCCACCAGTTAAAGTGGCAATATCTTGTAACATGGCTTTACGTCGGTCACCAAAACCTGGCGCTTTTACCGCAACACAGTTAAATGTTCCACGTAGTTTATTTACGATAAGTGTTGTTAATGCCTCGCCTTCAACATCTTCAGCAATAATCAATAGTTTTTCACCGGACTGAACGATTTGTTCAAGAATTGGTAAAATCTCTTGTATATTTGTAATCTTTTTATCTGTGATTAAAATATATGGGTTTTCTAAGTTTGCTTCCATTTTTTCCATGTCTGTTGACATATATGCGGATAAATATCCACGATCAAACTGCATACCTTCAACCACTTCAAGTTCTGTCATCATTGTTTTTGATTCTTCAATGGTAATAACACCATCTGTCGACGCTTTTTCCATCGCTTCTGCTATTAATTGTCCGACTTCATCATCACCGGCTGATATGGCAGCTACTTTGGCAATCTGATCTTTTCCATTTAAGGTTTGACTCATTGCTTTAATAGCATCGACCGTAACCGCTGTTGCCTTTTGCATACCACGTCGTAAAATAATCGGATTGGCGCCTGCTGCAACATTTTTTATACCTTCTTGAATCATTGCTTGAGCTAAAACCGTTGCTGTTGTTGTACCGTCACCGGCTACATCATTTGTTTTTGTAGCAACTTCTTTAACCAATTGGGCACCCATATTTTCAAAGGGATCTTCCAACTCAATATCTTTTGCGATAGTAACACCATCGTTAGTAATTAATGGTGAACCGAATTTTTTATCAAGGACAACGTTGCGTCCTTTAGGTCCTAATGTGACTCTTACCGTATTCGCTAACTGATCAACACCTTTTTCAAGTGCACTTCTTGCTTCAGCGCCAAATAAAATTTGCTTTGCCATAATTCTCTACCTCCATATATTGATAATGAATGTTTATTCTTTTTAACTATTCTACAACGGCTAATATATCATTTTGTCGAACGATAATATAATCTTCACCTTGAAGTTTGACTTCTGTTCCTGCATACTTTGAATAGATAATCTTATCTCCGACTTTTACTTGCATTTGAACTTCTTTTCCGTCAACGATTCCGCCCGGACCTACGGATACAACCTCAGCTTCTTGAGGTTTTTCTTTTGCTGCACCAGGTAATACAATTCCTGATTTTGTTGTTTCTTCTGCCTCTAATTGCTTAATGACCACTCTGTCTCCTAATGGCACCAATTTCATAATTAAACCTCCTTAAAATTATTACTCATATTTTTTTCTTTTGTTAGCACTCATTAAGTTTGAGTGCTAATCTAACTATATAATATATGATTCTTTTTTATTTTGCAAGTCAATTTTTACATTTTTATAGATTTTTTATGATTTGTCGGCCATACTCAAAAATGTATTGCTGGGCAATGCCTGCATAGCTTCCAAACATCTTTTTCCCAAATTTTTGAATATCTATATCTTTTGACTTTATTCCTAAATCATCGTAGAGATAGATCATTGTTTTTCGCATCCATACATCCACAGGAAATGCTTCTAAATCACTTAGGCCAAAAAGCATAACACAAGAGGCCACCTTGTCTCCGACACCTTTTATTTGCTTCAACATATGCAATGTATCCTCACTAGGTAAGATATGGGCACTAGACAATTGAACGATGTCACAATTCACTAAACGAACAGCATCTTCAAGGTATGGCGCCCGATAACCAAATTTCATCTCTCGAAATTCTTCTTCCTTGACATGATTCAATGCCTGACTTGTTGGAAATGCATAGATAGGAATCGATTCAACCTTGCCTAGATAGCGACCATACTTAACTGATAGCTCATTGACGAGTTTTCGAATCTGAGGAATGGTTTTGGACTGAGATATTATAAAGGTAATAAGCATCTCAAATGGGTCTTGCCGTAATATCCTGAGTCCCATTTGCTCCTTTATAACACCTTCGAATCTATCGTCTGCATGAATAATGCTTTGATTAATTGCTCGGTAATCAAGATCCAAGCCTAAATAGGAATACCATATTGATTGGAATTCTTCCGGTTCACATTCAAATTGATAGCCTCCACTGATCTTAAACACTACAACATAGTGGTCTTGATAGATTAATACAAAGCTATCTTCAGATAATATCTCATATCGAAACACTTGACCACTTTGAAGAATTTTCAGTATATCCAAATCATAATTTTCAATTTTTAACACATACATTTTTTACTCCTTATGTTATAATACTAGTGTCGCATGATAATCATAACATACAATAGACCTAAAACATAGAAGGAGTTCTTATGGCAAAAGAAGAAATATATACGATTCCCCTATGGGATGCAGTAAAAGATGAAGGTGAGTGCCCTTTTTGTTTTCTAGAAAAAAATCTGGAAAAAGATTTGATTGATTTTTGTTTAAGCGATGCTTACATGCAATCTGATTTTCGACAAACTACCAACAAAATCGGTTTCTGTCAAAGCCACTTTAGGCAACTCTTTCAATCTCCGAACCGTCTTGGTTTAACACTAGTAAATCAAAGCCACACTATGGAAATGCTAGAAGAGTTTAAAAAGGTAACTCAAAACTTAAAAAGTACTAAAAAACTTTTCAAGAAAAAAACAGACGAGAGCAACCCTATCCATAAATTATATCAACGGCTCACGGATGAATGTTATATTTGCGGACGTATAAATGAGACGATGACACGCTACTACGAAACCTTTTTTTACTTGTATAAAAAAGATGCCGCATTCAGAGACTTTCTTCCTCAGACAAAAAGTTTTTGCATGCCACATTATCTAAGGTTAATAGAAGTAGGTCAGACAAATGCCAGCCCTTCTGTCTTTGAGAACTTTATCGAAGAAACTAAACCCCATTTTATCGAAAATATGGAACGCGTTCTTGACGATATGCAATGGTTTGTTAATAAATTTGATTATAGAAATGATAAAGAGCCCTGGAAAGATGCCAAAGATGCTCCAAAGCGTTCGATCCAAAAAATAAATGGCACACTTTTATAAAAGCTCAAAAAAAATCACAGCATTAGTCCTGCTGTGATTTTTTTTCGTGTTCTTTAATTAGTTCCTTGACATCATACACCTTATCTCGTAATCGTTTGGGAACGTCAGAATGTCCGATGACTTTACCTAACCATTGCTTTGAGATTTTTGAATCTCCTAAGCGGCGAGCTAATTCTGCAATAATGTATTCCATTGTCATCTCATCAATCCCCATTATGGGAAGTTTTTCTGTTGCATAAGCTAATTTGAAGCCTTCAAATGCTTTTTCAACAAACACAATCTCATAGGTTTTTAATTTTTGCAATAGGGCGTCATCTTTTTGCTCTAAAGCTTGAAGCGACTCCTGCCAACCACGATATAACCAACTGATTTTAAGACAAATATAGGCTTTAATGCCATTACTGTCTCCACCGACTGCACTATTGAGCAAGACAAGCTTGTATCGTTCAACAGACTCTTCGTACGTTAGTATTTCATTATATTTGTGTCCGATGTAATTGCGAGTAATGTTCTCGATGACAGCTCTTTTTTTCTTTTCACTGATATTTTTAAAGTATTTATTAATAGCTGCATATCCACAATAATTGCAAACCGTCACATCATATGGCAAAGGATCAAAACCGACATACTGAGGCCTTAAATCCAGTTCAGTTCCTTGAAAGCGAACCCGTCCACTTCGAACCGTCGACGAGTGAAATGAATGTTTACACACCGGACAATCAACTTTGCGTTGATAGATATAGGTTTGAGCTTTTAACTGTTCTTCTTTTTCTTTTGATATTACTTTTTTCTTCGGTTGTTCTTTTTCCTGAAAAAGGTCAGCATCAGAAAGGTTCTTGAAACCTAATTCCTCAAGATCTTTAAAAATATTATCCATTCTTTCCACCTTATTTGTAAGAACTTTTTAACGAAACAGCAAGATTCAATACAAGTTTCGACTCCCTTGTTTCCTTTGGATCAATATTGAAATATCCATGTCGAACAAATTGGAACTTATCTTCAACATGATAGCCACTAACAATCGGTTCAATAATCGCTTTCGGATAGACAAGCTTGGAGTTTTCATTAAATATTAAGGTACTATCTTGACTGTCTTTGGCCTCCACAAATAAACGATCATACATGTGAATCTCTGCTGGGACTCCCCTTGACGCAGATACCCAATGAATGGTTCCTTTCGGTTTTCTTTCACTAAATCCACTTCCGCTTTTTGTCACAGGATCATAAGTACATTTTAGTTCAATAACCTGACCGTTCTCGTCCTTTATAACCTCTTCACATCGAACAAAATATGCATGCATTAATCGAACTTCAACACCAGGCGATAATCGTCGATATTTTTTATTTGGAGGAACTTCCATAAAATCTTCACGTTCGATATATATCTCTCGTGTAAATGGGATATCATGAGAACCTAATTCTTCGTTTTCCGTGTTATTTACTGCAGGTAAATATTCGACTTTATCTGCATCATAATTCGTTATTGTAACCTTAAGTGGGTCAATCACAGCCATAATTCGAGGAACCTTTAACTTAAGATCTTCACGTAGGGCATGTTCTAACATGGCAATATCAACCTTTGATTTGCTTTTAGATAAACCTACCATTTCAAAAAATTTTCGAATAGACTCTTTGGTGTATCCACGGCGTCTTAACCCTCTAATCGTTGCTAATCTAGGATCATCCCAACCATCAATTAAACCGTCTTCAACAAGTGGGCGAATTCGACGCTTACCAAGAATCGTATGTGATAGACTTAGCTCTGCAAATTCAACTTGGCGTGGTGGATTCTTCCATTCTAGGGCTTCAAGTACCCAATCATAAAGGGGACGATGGTCTTCAAATTCTAAACCACATAGAGAATGACTCACACCTTCAATGGCATCTTCAATAGGGTGTGCAAAGTCATATAGAGGATATACACACCACTTATCACCTGCCGCATAATGCTCCATATGAGAAATACGATAGATACCCGGGTCCCGCATATTCATATTGGGTGATGCCATATCAATCTTGGCACGTAATATCTTAGTCCCGTCAGGGAATTCTCCATTTTTCATACGCTCAAACAAGTCTAGATTCTCTTCAACACTTCGACTACGATAGGGGCTTTCTTTTCCCGGTTCTGTCAATGTCCCTCGATACTCCCGCATCTGTTCAGGTGTTAAATCACAAACATACGCTTTTCCTCGTTTAATTAACTCAATCGCTGAATCATAAAGTTGTTCAAAATAACTTGAAGCAAAAAAAACTCGGTCTTCATAGTTGGCCCCCAACCATGCCACATCTTCTTTAATACTTTCAACAAATTCAATTTTTTCTTTTGATGGATCTGTATCATCAAAACGGAGATTAAATAGACCGTTATATTTTTCTGCAATTGTGTAATTCGTTGTGATTGCTTTTGCGTGACCGATATGCAAGTAACCATTGGGCTCGGGTGGAAACCGAGTAATCACAGTAGACGTTCTGCCCTCTTGAATATCTTTATCGATAATATGTTCAATAAAACTTTTAGAAATTGTTTCTTCCATTAAAAGCCTCCTAAGTTTAGTATACGACATATACAAAGTATGAGTAATTGTATCACAGAGTTTCTCTGATATCAAGGTCTCCTCTGCTCTTAAAAAAAGGATATATACGCTTTGTATACATCCTTTATCCTTTTTAATTAAACAAACTTAGATCTTGTTATCCTTGAACAAGGTATTGTAATAATAATGCGATATCTTCCGGCTCAGATACTAATAATTCAATCTCTTCAATTCTAGGATCTGAAAACATATTTGTTAACGAAACATATTGCGATAATTTCGATTTTAAATTCAAACGGTCTCCTTGCTTTGTTACAAGTTCAACGCGTCCTTTACATTGATCAACTGTTTCAAAAAAACGATCGACATTTTTAATGTTTTTTATAATCATAACTCTCTTCCTTTCCTCAAATATTATTTACTTCATGTTACACCTAATCTAGTAAACCTGTCAAGTTGTAAATTTCTCTACAATCTTTTTCAAATTCTCTGCAATGGCTTTATTGGCTTGTGTGTGTGTTGAAACTTGGTCTGTACTTTCTGTAACTTCCTTTGCCTTACCATTAATCTCAGAAATACTTTGATGCGCATCCTTTGTTTTGTCGGATATATCATAAATGTTTTGTGACATTGATTGTATGCTTGCCATAAGCTCTTCACTCGTCGCACTGAGGTTTGAAATCAAATCATCCATAGCACTTGCATCATCGCTGTATTGTTCACCTGTATTTACAAGTGCTTCATAATCCTTAACCACACGTGAATTCAAAAAATCCAGCATCTCACTTGATGTTGTATTTAAACGATTGACGGCATGAATGACAATGGATGTTATGTTTTGAATTTTATTTGCAGTCTCTGCAGAAACCGATGCCAGTTTTCGTATTTCATCTGCTACGACTGCAAATCCTTTGCCTGATTCACCTGCTCTTGCGGCTTCAATGGCTGCATTAAGCGCTAAAAGATTGGTTTGTTCAGTAATATCCATAATGGCATCTGTAAGCAATGAAATATCTTTAACCTGAATGGACTCTTGCATGGCATCATTAATCTCTGCTTCAATGGTTTGAACAATTAAGTCTGCATCTTCCTTAGACTCAATGGCTTTATTTTTCAATGCATTGGCACGTTTTGAAATTTCGTCAACACGTCCTGCGCCATTCTGGGCACTATTGGCTATGGATTCTACAACCACTTCAATCTCACGAATATTGCTGGTTATGGCTTCCGTTTCCCTGTCAATCACTGAAATATTGACATCCATCTCTTCGGTTGTCCCAGTAATCAAGCGAACATCTGCAATCAATATATGGCTACTTTGCTCAACTAGTTCTGCTTCAGTTCGAACTTGGTTTGTACTTTCTTTTACTTCTGCAACAATCTCTTTCATATTTTTCAAAAACATATTAATACTTGTTGCCAAATCGCCCATCTCATCACGGGTTTTAAACTGAATCTCTTGACTTAAGTCTCCGCCTTGATTCGCTAAGACATCTAGTCGTGATTGGAGTTGTTTAATCGGCTTAACAATTCGCCATAAGTTAAAGATGGCAAATAAGATACTAATAGCAATACCGACAATTGATACAAGAACAAAAACATTCATCAGCGTGTTCGTCTGTTCTTCTAATGTTTCTTCTCTTGCTTTTGAGCGTGCATCCGTTTCTTGAATCATGGTATCCAGGTATGAAGATAGACTATCGTATGAATTTTTACCTTCCCCATTCATAATTTGCATGATATCATCCTGATTGTCACTAGCCAACATTTTTTCATGAATAGTCAAATAATTTTGCCACGTGTAATACACGATGTCATAACTTTTTCTTTCCGCCGGTTGCAACAGATTTTTGTAGGACTCAAGTAAGGTATTAATACCATTCTCAATTGTCGTCAAACTTGTGAGGGCATAATTTTTGTCATCATCTGTCGTTGACATCATATACATATATTCTGCATTCCTATAATCCGATACGAGCTTACCTAGCTCCTTGGCTTGAACCAATTGAGGAATGATTTGATCTGTTACCTGCTTGGATTGATTCACTAATGACCCCGTCATAATCATACTTAATCCAAATAAAATTACCATCACAAGAACAACTAAACTATAGGATAGAATTAGTCGTAGTTTGATGGTAATTCGTAGTTTTCTCATTTTTTTCATAAGAGCTTCTCCTTTATCGTTGATATAGGTAATTCTTACTATAGTATATCAAAGTTTGAGAAGCATGTCTTTATGGTTTTGTGCTATTCTTTACAAAAATCAGTTTTAATCCTGCAACATTTGTTGAACTTGCTCATATGTTGGCATAATAGCAGCACTTCCATACTGAGTTGTTACATAAGCCGCCATTGTATTTGCAAACTTTACATATTCTTGTAGCTTATCAAATTCAATCTGTTCTAAGTCTCGACCATCTTCGATAATTTGGTACAACATTGCACCTAGATGGCTATCGCCGGCGCCAGTCGTGTCTACAGCTTGCACTTTAACACCATGAAGGCTAGCGAATTCATCTGCTCTTCGAATTCCGCATCCATCCGGGCCTAAGGTAACAATAATTAATGCAATATTGTATTGGTCATAGAGAATCTTAGACCCTTTTTCGATATCATTCTCACCTGTTAAAAACAACAATTCTTCTTCGGAAATTTTCAACACATCGACTTGGTCCATGACAGATAGAATTGTTTGCTTGGCTTCATCCAATGACGGCCATAATGGCGGTCTTAAATTCGGATCATAACTAATGATAAGGTCTTTGTCTCTTGCCATCTTTAAACTCTTAAGGGTTGCTCCTTTAACCGGTTCGTCTGTTAAGGATAATGATCCAAAATGGAATACTTTTGCACCATCAAAGATATTTTCCTGAATATCTTCTTCTTTTAGCATTAAATCTGCTCCCGGATTTCGATAAAAACTAAAATCCCGGTCTCCATCGTCTTTTAACGCAACAAAAGCAAGTGTTGTTGGCGTTTCTGATGTCATTTTCAAGTATTGACTATCAATGTTACATGATTCTAGAAAACCTTTAAGATAGGTACCGAACATATCTTGGCCAACACATCCAACAAATCGACTGCTACGCCCTAACTTGGTAACCGCTGCCAATACATTTGCCGGTGCACCACCGGCATTTCGTTCAAAAGCAACTTTATCTGTTCCTTTTAACGGTGTAAAATCAATAAGCAATTCACCTAATGCAACAATATCTGCCATCTTAACCTCCATACTAACGTCTTATTTTAACAAACTTTCTACAAGCTCCTTTGCTTGTGAAAAATCTTCTTCATCTGGATTCCATAAGGAAGAAATTGATTCTGCGATAACTTCAAATCCTGCATCTGCCATACTTTCCTTAAGTATCTTTACCGATTCACCGCTCCATCCATAGCAACCAAATGTCGCAGCTTTTTTATTTTTAAATTTCAATGTTCTTAAAAAATGAATCCATCCATCAACACTTGATAATATGTCATTACCGTTTGTCGGCGATCCAACAGCTACTGCCCTTGACTTAAAGACCTCTGTCATGATTTCATTCTTATCTGCTTTTGCACAATTAAATACTTTAACCACGGTCTCAGGACTTACTTCACGGGCTGCTTCTGCTATCTTATGTGCAATTTTTGTTGTTCCTTCCCACATAGTATCATATACAATAGTTAATTGATCTTCTTGATAATTATTTGCCCAAGCCGTATATTTTTCGACAATTTGCATAGGATTATCCCGCCAAATCGCTCCATGACTTGGTGCAATAATATCAATCGGAAGATTTAATGCAACAATTTCTTCTATTTTTCTAGCCACTAGTGGTGAAAATGGATTGAGAATATTGGCGTAGTACTTCATTGCCTCTTTTTCTAACAGACATTGATCTGCGCGGTCATTAAAGAGTTCTTCAACTGCAAAATGCTGACCAAAGGCGTCATTTGAAAATAAGATATTGTCGCCTGTCATATAGGTCGCCATACTATCCGGCCAATGTAACATACGCATTTCAACAAAAATCAACTGCTTACCATTTCCGATGTCAACTGAATCTCCTGTTTTTACAACATTCATATTCCAATCATGTTTACCGTATTGGCCTTCTAAACTCTTAATCGCATTTGCCGTACAGTAAATCGGAGTATCCGGTATCTCTTTCATTAAATCAACGAGGGCTCCAGAATGATCGACTTCTCCATGATTGACGACAATAAAATCAATCTCATTCAAATCAATTTCTTTTTTTAGATTATCAATAAATTCAAAACGATGAGGTGCCCAAACCGTATCGATTAAGACTGTTTTTTCTTCTTGTATCAAATATGCGTTTTGACTTGAACCGTTATAAATCGAATAATCATCCCCATGAAAAGACTCAAGCTCCCAATCAATATACCCTAGCCAATGCACATTGTTTTTTACTAATTGTTTCATAAATTCACTCCTTACTTGTTTCATCCTTATTTCGTTTCAACATATGGTAACGAGTAAATTATATCATATCAAAGAATAAAACTCCACATTGTATAAAGCCGTCTTTCCTTCACTCGAAAATACTATATCCCTAGCGTCTTCACCCGGATTAATAAGCGCTGTAAAGACGCGTTTGCCTCCATCAGCAAAAATCTCAATACTATATTGATCCATTAAAACTCGAACTTCAAATTTTTCCTTAGGACAGTCCTCTTGAACTTTCCGTATATCTTTTGAGTCAAAAACCCATTCATGTGTATGAACATTATAGCTTAATTGTGTGGAGTCCTTTTTACCTTTAGCTAATTCTATGGTAAAGCTATCTGCCTGACTGATATTCACTTCAAAACTTAGGTCAAAATGCTGTCCTGAGATATTGTCAAAAGATAACCCTTCATTACAAATGACTTTTTCTTTAATATGTTCCCCCTTATCTTGACGCAATTGAGCAATACTTTCTATCGGTTTCTGAACGAGTCGTTTATCTTCAATCGTCAAAACACGTGGTGTAGCCATCATTCCTGCCCAACCATTTTCCAATCGAATCGCATCATCTGCATCCCATGGACTTATCCATCCAATCATAATACGTTGTCCTTTGGGATCTAAAAATGTCTGAGGTGCATAGAAGCTAACTCCACAGTCTAAATCACGTGTATAATTCCACTCGCTTCGACTGTTTTCTATATCTACATTTCCCAATTTATACATTGTCGGATGCATATTGGGTTCTTGTAAATCAATGATGGAAAGTATAAGGACATCTGTGTCTTGAAGTTTAAATAGGTCTGGACATTCCCATATTTCTTCCAGACCTATATCACTTTCAGCTATAATTCCGACATAGTCCCAATGAATCAGATTATCGGAACGATATAAGAGTACAGCTCCACCTTGTTCTTTTGGTCTTCCGACAATAACACTCCAATAACTTCCTTTATATTCAAATACTTTCGGGTCTCTAAAATCTTCCGGTTGAGAACCTTTGGGCAAATCTATTTCCTTAAGCACAGGATTTTCTTCTATCTTTTTAAAGGTTAATCCATCTTGACTAATAGCAATATTCTGATTTTGTCGAACGCGATTGTTCCGATCTAAGTGCCCTGTATACATAATATAAAGTTCATTGTTTACCTCAATGACACTTCCTGAAAAGCATCCATCACGTTCATAATCTTCTTCCGGCGCAAGGGCCACCGGCTTGTGTTCCCAATGAATCAAATCCTTGGATGTCGCATGTCCCCAATACATAGTATCCCAATGAATACCATAAGGATTATATTGATAATACAGATGATACTCTCCTTTAAAATAGCATAAGCCGTTGGGATCATTTATCCATCCTATAGGTGCTGTATAGTGAAATATCGGATGGTTTTTTGTACTGTTTTCATTTCTGTTAATGTAGGCATTTGCCTTATCTAGTAGATTATTCATTATAAATCCTTTCTTAGTACTTTCATTTTACTTTATTCCAGATCTAGCTACACCTTCAACAATTTGTCTTTGGAAAAACATGTATAAAACAACTACCGGTAAAGTAACTAATGTCAATGCTGCCATCGTATGACTTGTGAAAATATTATAGGTATCACTAAAAATTGCATTTAGTGCAACTTGGACCGGCATTAAATCTGAGTTTGACAATGCCATAACAGGCCATAAAAAATCATTCCAAGAAGCTAAAAATGTAATGATTCCTATTGTCACATAAATTGGTTTGCTTATCGGAAATACAATCTTATAAAACAATTTAAAATGTCCTAATCCATCAATTCTTGCAGCTTCTGATAATTCTTCAGGAAAAGACAAAAAATATTGTCTGAACAAAAATATATTCATAACATTTGCAACGAAGGGTAACAAGTACCCTGCAATCGTGTTAATCAACTTGATTCTAAAAACAACCATATATAAAGGTAAAATAGTAGCTTCAACCGGTACAATCATTAGAGCAATAATCAAAAGTAACACTCCATCTTTAAACGGAAAATTAAATTTTGCTAATGCATATCCTGCTAACGAATTAACCATTAACCCAAATACAACTGTTAAACTTGCATACATTAAACTATTCCCCATATTCTTAAAAATATTATACATACTTAATAATTCTTTATAGGGCTTTATCGTCATATCTTCCATACGTGGTAAAAAGGCAAAAACTGTACCTATATCACGATAAATATGTTCATCAATTTTAAATGAAGACACAATCATCCAAAGCATAGGAAAAATGAAAAACAAAGATAATAAAGTAATGACTATATAAAATAATATTTTTATTATATCTTTCTTATGCATACTATTCCTCCTTAAGCACTTTCTTTATCAAAATCGATACAACCACTAAAAAAAGGGTGAACACTAGTGTGATTGCACTGACGTATCCCACGTTACGATGCCTGAATCCATATTCATATATATATTGTAGTATTGTCATAGTCGAATAATCCGGACCCCCACCTGTCATAACCATTGGCTGCACAATCAGCTTAAATGCTTGAATAGTTGTTGTAATTATAAGAAACATGGTTACCGGTCGTAATGAGGGTATTGTAATATGCAAAAATTTTTTCCAACTATTTGCCCCATCTATTTCTGCTGCTTCATATAAACTGTTTTCAATATTTTTTAATCCTGCTAAAAAAATAAGCATTTGATACCCACAACCAGACCATGCTGAAATCACAACAATTGTTGGCATCGCTTGCGTTGTGCTTGTTAAGAATTTTTGTCTCGGAATACCAACAGACATAAGGATTTGATTCGCTAATCCTGAAGAGGGATTTAGTAAGACAGACCATAGTATTGAAATAACAACCAGCGAAAGAACCGCCGGTGCAAAGTATGCCATACGATAATATCCATTAAATTTTAATTTTTTATTTACAATCAACGCTAATAATAGCGCCATTCCCAACTGTATAGGTACTACCAATACAACAAAATATAGCGTGTTTTTAAATGTTTTCAACAATAGCGTATCTGATGCCATTCGGATAAAATTATCAATCCCAATAAATGTTTTTTCATCTGGTTTTAATAAATAATAATCCGTAAAGCCATTAACAAAAGCTGAAAAAATTGGTAATATTATAAATGTAAATGCAAGCATTAAGGCCGGTAACAAAAATATATATGCTGTCAATGATTCTTTTAACGAATATTTTGATTTTCTTTTGGTCAATTCCATAAATTCACATCCTCGTCTTTTTAAAATTGACTGTTGCATCTATATCTGCAACAGCCAATCAACTCATAATTTATTTTTGATATCTATCAAATTCAAATTTGATTTTCTTAATTGCATCGTCTACATATTGCTCAATAGTCTCTGTATCATTGATTTGGTTTTGAGCAATTCTCATAATGACATCTCTTGCAAATGTTTCTGAAAGATAAGGATATCCCACACTAATAGGACGTGCTTTATTCGTATTTTCTACTTGATATTTTAATACATGCCACGCTTCATTATGATAAGGGTTTTCTGTATCTGTATCAATGACCGAAACAGCATTGGTTCTTCCTGGAATCGCTCCATTTGCATGATAATATTCTTCTGCCGCCTCATCATTCGTTAGCCATTCAAGAACATCCCCTACTTGTTCTGCTTTATCTGTTCCTTGTTCAACATTATTCGATGCGACAAAAGCCCAACTTCCTGACGGTGTATAGTTTTCATCGAAATCAGCATCCATTTTTGGATATCGTACTGATCTGAATTTTGTGTTCGGGTAATTACTCGTCAAATCATTGATAAACCAAAATCCACCTATAGCCATTGCGGCTTTACCTGTATGAAAACTTTTTTCCGGTTCAATTGCTAATGCTAAATCATTTGCAAAAAAATCTCCAAATACTTTTAATGCCTCAATAGTTTCCGGACTATTTAAATATCCATCTAGTGTTAGACCATCCTCTGCAACAACATTTGCATTGTTCGACCATATCATCGGAAGCAAGAAATACATGGCTATTTCATATGCACCTTTGGGAATATCACTCGTCAGAAAATCAACCGTTAACTCTAGTTTACTTATATGTTCTTTATCTTGATATTCAGGATCTGTACGTAATGTATTTACTTCATTTGCAACTTCATAAAACTCTGTCCACGTCCAATCTTCATCCGGTCCCGGAATAATAGATTTAACATCTTCAGGTAATTCGTTAATAACGTCTTCATTATACATGACTACCACTCCTGAATCTTGATAACCCAACGCATAAAGTTTGTTATCAACAGTTCCTTGTTCTATCATCGCATCCGTAAAACCATTGATAAATCCTGTTTCCAAAATATCATCTAAACTACGAATGACGCCTGCCTCTACATATGATGCTACATCCGGTCCATCTAAGGTGAAAATATCCGGCATTTGATTAGATGTAATCGCAGCATTCAGTTTATCAATATAACCAGAACCTGAACCAGCACGTGTAAAGTTTTGAATCTCAACTTGCATTGCATCCGGATTTGCCGCATTATAAGCTTCAATACGATCAGCAAACATTTTTCCTTCCGGATGGTCCGGTGCTGCTTGAGTCCATATTACAATGCTTTCTTTAACTTCATTATCTTTTGTTGAACTATTCCCACTAGTTCCTTCTGTACCACTATTCCCACAAGCTGTTGTTGATAAAATTAATGCAAAAACTAAAAGTAACGATACGATTTTTTTCATAAGATAGCTCCTTTTCATTTTAAATTAGATTAATTAGCTTAATTTGTGAATACGTATTCTTGAAATGAATTATATTCTTATTTTAGTCATTTGTCAACATAAAAATCAAATAATTATATTTTTATTGTCTATTATGATGTATTTTTCATATATTATAACAATAGTTCTTTATTTTTTTTCAATTTTATAGTATCCTATTATTAAGAAATTCAATTATATGAATTCGTATTCTGATAAAACTTTTTATCGATACGCTAATGGAGATGATTTTATGAAACTGACTATGAAAGATATTGCCCGACTCGCAAATGTTTCCCAACCGACTGTATCTCGAGTTATTAACGGTAATCCAAATGTTGACAAGGCTTTAGCCAAGCGTGTTATGAAAGTCATTGAGGAATCTAATTTTACTGTCAATAAGGCTGCACAAACTTTAAAAAGTAGCCAATCATTTTTGGTTGGTGTCTGCGTCACCGATTTATCCAATCCTTATTTTATGGAAGTCATTCAAGCAATGGAACAAGACGCCAGAGCGGCGGGATATAACATAATCATTCATAATAGTATGCATAATCCAATAAAAGAGTGGGAAAATGTTCAAAATTTTTTATCGCGTCAAGTGGATGGAATTTTGCTCGTTCCTTTTGGAGATTATAATATTGAAAAACTCAAGCACATCAATGTTCCCATTGTTATAACAACTCAGATTAAGCAAGATTTTGACAGCGTGTCTGTATGCCACAAAGAAGGCGTCAAGCTCGTTGCCGATCATCTTGTGTCACAAGGTCATCAAAAAATCGGTTATATTGGCCCTCCCCATGACGAAAAACTCATTTTTTTCAAAGAAGCATTATATAACAATGGTATTTCTTTTAATGACAAACGTGTTATTCCACTAACCCCCGGTCAAGAATCCGCCTTTGATATTCATCAAAACATTGAAAAATATTTATCAACACACTCTGACTTAGATATGACCGCAATTTTTTGCTATAATGATGTAACAGCCCTTGAATTTATGCGCTTAACCAGCCACGAAAATCTCCATATTCCTGAAGATATTGCTGTGATTGGTTTTGACGACTCATTGATTTCTAAAATCTTTGAAATTTCCAGTATTCACCAACCCATCAAAGAAATGACAAAAACAGCCTTTAAACTTCTTTTATCGCGTATAAAAGACAATTCAAATGAAACAACGTCGATTGAGTTGCCTCCCAAACTGATTGTACGCAAAAGCTCAACAAAATAAAGAGTCATAGCAAAAAGAGAATCGAAAATTCGATTCTCTTTTTTTACATATATCGGTTTGATTAATAAAATACTTTTTCCAATACAAGCCCGTTCGCTTCAACTAAAAATCCTGCATCCGTTCGTTTTTTATATTCAAAAACCTCTGTGATACTTGCTACTTTTCGTTCCCCTCGTCCAATCTCAACAAGGGTACCGATAAGAATTCGAATCATGTGATACAAAAAGCCATTGCCCGTAAAATAAAAACGTAAAAAATCATCATCTTCAACAATTTCGATCTCTTCAATGGTTCGTGTTGTTGATTTTTTCGTTTTATCTGAAGAAAATCCTGCAAAATCATGGGTTCCTTTAATAAGTTCAATCCCTTGACGCACTTGATCCATATTCAAGGGTTCATTAAGAGCCGTCATGTATTGACGTTCAAATACTGGCTTCACGCCTTTATAGGCTTTATAAAAAGTAAAGGAATAGGTCTTTTTCACAGCATTTAATCGGCTATGAAATTGATCTGGAACCTCTTCCATAAATAATATTGCAATATCCTCCGGCAAATATTCATTTAACTCTTTTCGACATTTTTGTAGTTTTTTTGTTTTTTTCTGAAGATGAAAGTTCGCTACCATCCCTTTGGCATGAACGCCTTTATCCGTCCGACCGGCACCAATAACTTGTACCTCTTCTTCAAAATATTTACTTAATGTTTCATCCAACTTATGTTGAATTGTCTTGGATGCATTCTTGTTTCGTTGCCATCCACTGTATTTGCTACCTTCAAATGCTACGATCATTCTAATATTCATATGTACTCCAAACTTTCTTTCTAAAATTAGTATCCAATTATTTAATCACTGTGCTTATCATACCACATTTTCTAGAAATGTCATCACTTATTTTATACCAATATTGGACGGTGTTTTCTAGTCGGTAATAATGAAAAAAATATGCAAGAGATAGAGGGAGCAATTGATTTTTGTTGAAGAATTTTTTCTATATATGCGGTATGTTCTTTCATAAACCATGTCATTCTTTCGCCTCCAAAACATGAACTTGTCTTGAATATAGTACACTTATTATGATGATAATGCTAATGTCAATAACCACTGAAAATCCTATTGAAATATAGCTTGCATAGGCTATGATTTGCCCCGTCGTTAAGCTAGATAGTATCCTTGGAATCTCATTATTAACAATATTTTGAATAAAAAATACCATTCCGAACCTTAAACCGATTTGAATCGCAATCAAAATCAAGCTAATCATAGTCATTATTTGTCGCCACTTAATAAAACTCACTATCAATCCAATAATTATTGCAAATGTAAGGATCCAATGAAAAATTTGAATAACTTGCATTACAGGTACAATCTGATCATGACTAATGATTTGAACTATGAAACGCATTCCAAATTGAGTCAACACAGAATAAATTACACGAATTATTGCAATAATTAAAACTGATAAATACACTTTTTTTCTATTCATTTTATTCCCCTTATCCTATATTGAATCGATAACCGGCTCCCCAAATGGTTTCAATGAAACCGTCCGGAATTTTATCGCGTAATTTACCAATGTGGACGGTTACCGTTGCTGTATCCACATAACTGTCTAGCCCCCAAATTCGATCCAAGATGATTTCTTTACTAAATACTTGGTCCGGATTGTTGGCAAAAAAAACAAGAATATCATACTCTTTTGTTGTAAGATTCACTTCTTTATTATTTACGAGAACGCGCCTAGCATCTACTTGTATGGTCAAATTTCGAATGGTCACTTCTTTTTTCTTTACTCCGCCATGTGTTAACCGTTCATATCTGGCCAAATGTGACTTGACTCTAGCGACCAGTTCACTTGGGCTAAAGGGCTTCGTTATGAAGTCATCGGCTCCAAGACCTAAACCACGAATTTTATCAATGTCTTCTTTTTTTGCCGTAACCATAAGAATCGGAACATCCACGTCATTTCTAACCGCTTTGATGATTGAAAATCCATCGATTTCAGGTAACATCAAATCCAGTATAATAAGATCATAAGGATTACTGCGAATCAGTCTTACTGCTTTTTGTCCACTATGGACAAGTTCCACTTCATATCCACTGATTTCTAGATAATCTCTTTCTAACTCAGCTATGCTCACTTCATCTTCTACAATGAAAATTTTTTGTTTTTTTTCACTCATCCCTTAGTCTCCTTGTTAAATATCATAGTAATCTTTGTTCCTTTACCTTTTGATGATGCCGCCTTTATCTTACCATGATGTCCATCAATAATTTGTTTAACAATAGCAAGGCCTAAACCTGAACCTCCTGTTTTGGTATTCCTCGACATATCTGTCCGATAGAAGATTGTAAAAACTTGCTTAAGTTCGGCTTCAACCATACCAATGCCATTATCTTTCACTCCAATACTGATGGTTTCATCATTATTTTCTAAAATAATTTCTACTCTTTTGGGGTCAGAATCATTGTAATAAAAACTGTTTTGCACAAGATTTTGTAGTACACGACGAATTTGCAATGCATCAATATTTGCAACAGGACTTGTAACACTGTTGTTTGTATAGGTCAACTCAACTTTTCCGATTTCGCTATATTCTATTGTTGCTTCTTGAATATAGTCACGGATAAATCGCTCCATATTTATATAGGTAAATTCAAAAGGTAATTTTTTCAAATCTAATTTTGAAAAGGTAAAAAGATCATCAATCATTCGATCCATATCAAGACTTTTTTGATGAATGACTTTTAAGTATCTTTCCTGTTTTTCAGGTGTGTTTGCAACACCATCTAAGATTCCTTCAACATATCCTTTTATTGAGGTCATAGGTGTTTTTAAGTCATGGGAAATACTCGATATCAGCTCTTTACGGTTATTTTCATACAGGACTTGACGGTCAATCGACGCTTTCAATTCTTGACGCATACGTTCATAGGAACGAATCACTTTCCCCATTTCATCATTGGCCTTTGAATATAATTTAAATTCCAAATTCCCCTGACTAATCTCCTGGGCACCTTTATCTAACTCTTTCAATGGTTTTATAATAGATTTTTGAGTTAATAGAATAAGCGGTAATGTCATTAAGACAATTAACAATAAAATTGCCACACCGATTCCGCGTCGAACTTCAGCATTAAAATCAACAACTTCTGTCACATCCATAAGAACGTAATAAAAAACAGGCTCTTGATCTAATGTAAATGTAAAGTTTGTAAACACATAATGAAATCCATTCATAACAAAGCCTTCTTCATCATTATCGGAAGACTCTTGCCTCCATTCCGGATTTTTAGGATACAAGTTACGGCGAAGAAGGTCTTCAGGATAATCATCGACAACCACCCAATCATCTTTGTATACAACAACAAGACTGCTGCTTATCGCTGACAGTCTTTTGTCGATGTCTTCAATGAATTCTACATCAATCAATGTTTCAGGTTCATATTTTTCAGCATGCTTAATCTCAGCCATCACATCCATGACTTCTACAAAGACTTGATCCGGAGTGCTTTCATCCAAGACAATATCTGATATCTGTTTGGCAAATCGTCCAACCCCTGCAAAGATAGATAGGACAAGAACTCCCGCACTAAGAAGCACACATACAACATATGTAATGAGTAGTTTTAATCGAATTGACATAAGCTTTCTTCCTTTTTCTCAAAGAGTAACCATCCTACTATAAACACTATTATATAATAGGCTAGTGTAGATAACAACACATTCAAGCCAGTAAAGTTAAAAAGCATATGATAATTGCTAATGACGGTCGTAATCGAAATCGATTTAACCATTGGTACATATACGGATACTAAGCTTAATCCAACATAGACAGCATAAGCAATAATAATACTAAGTCCTGTATTTTTTAATAAGAGCACTAGCAAATTACCAATCAAGCCAACTAATCCAAGAACTACCATTGCACCTAAATATTGTCCCATGCTTCTACCAAAACCTGTTAGCTCAACCCCATCCACAAAGGCACTGATCAATAGGGAAAATATAAACTGCCCCACTAAAGTGGCACCAATAATCACCCATACGGCTAATATTTTACTTACAAATATTTTCGTTCTGGATATAGGCAACAAATACATATTTTTCATTGCTCCTCGCGTAAAATCAATAGCTTGACTTTGACCTGAAAAATAGATAGCTAGCAAGGGTAACATAAATGCCATCATGGTTGACAAACTAGCTCCGACAAACTGTGTACCTGAATAAATAGACAAGTTAAACATTTTTTCCGCAGAAACATACACCAGTGCCAGGCCAAAGAAGATTACTGTATATATGCTTAAAAATATTTTTGTGTTTCTTTTTTTGATTAATTTATTAAGTTCCACTATAAGTAATTCCATACTAGGGCCTCCCTTAAACACCGATTTTTTTTGTTCTATAAGCTTTTATTATTGCCAGATAATGTTCTTCTAAGTTTATTCCTTTGGCCTTAATAGCTTCAATCGATCCTTCAAACAAACAGTGTCCATCATAAAGAATGACCACTCGATTGGCAATGTCAATAAAATCACCAATTGTATGGGATGATACGATTGTCATTTGATTATTTTCTTGTCCTCTATCATTAAGATACTCTTTTAAAATCACCTTCTGTTCAATATCCATTCCATTGAAGGGTTCATCTAGAATCAAAAGTTTGGGTTGATGTAATATAGCTCTTGCAAAGTCCAGCCTCTGCTTCATTCCTGTTGAATATGCTGCAACTTTTTTATCTTTTGCCTGTGTAAGATCGACTAAGCTTAAAACGTCTAAGATACGTGCTTCATCAACATGTGTATAAAATCTACTATAGAGTTTCAGGTTCTCAAAGCCCGTCATATACTCGTAATAAGCCGGAGTTGATACCATAGCACCGACAGATTTCAAAAACTCTGTCGGTTGCTCATTGGTTTTCACCCCATCATAGGTAACGCTTCCTGCATTAATTGAAGTGAGTCCAAGAATTCCACGTATTGCCGTTGTTTTTCCCGCTCCATTCGGACCTAATAAGAGAACAATATCTTTCTTATCCATGTTTAGATTAAAGTCAAAAACACCTTTTTCTTGTCCGTAGTCTTTGGTTAAGCCTTCAACTTTAAGCGTCGCCATATGATGCTCCCCTTCCATGAACTCGACGATTACCGTCGAATTCTTCAAAATCTTCAGGTTCGATTTCAATGATGTCTTTACCCTCAAGGTTTACTTTATCGGCTACCGTTGTTCCTATTTCAGCTACTTGAACATTCCCTTTGATTTGCACATTATGTTGCATGCCAACTTCATCGTCACCTGTTAACTTGAAATCAAAACTCAAAGCAAGGAATTCGTCTTCTCGGGTTGTTAAGGCAAGTTGAACATAGTCTAGTTCAACATTTTCAGTGATTGTAGAGCCTTTATCTTCCATGTGGACAAAATCCCTTAGTATTGGATATTTTTCCAATAATGTGGTATCCGGGCTGAATTCTTCATATTCATCCGTTCTCCTTTCTTGACCACTGGCTGCCGAAACAACTAAGTTGAGCAACATAGGGATCTCTTCTTTAGTTAATTCAAATTTAATGGTTTCACTACCATCCGAGTTATACTGTAATTCAAAGTCATCTTTTAAGTCGCCCATCAAAAAATCCATCAGCTTTTCTTGAGCATCTGTCATGTCATTGCGAGAAAATTTACGGGAATATTCTTGATTATATTCGTCTTCAACATCCGATCCATCATGCTGGGCCTTCATAGCTTCCCGATCCGCTAGGTAATAGATGTCTTCCAATACATCAAAAATATAGACCTTTTCATCTTCAGCATATACCTTCAATTCTTTTGTCACGCCTTCATGAATATACTTCACTGTTCCACTCGCATTATCTTCACCTTGTGCTTTAAGCTCTGTTTCCATATGAACCAATTTGACTCCATTGTCAATGACTGTGAAAGCTCCTGTTACTGTTGCATTTTCTTGTTTGAACGCCTTGTCCTCATGATTGTTTTCAACATTTTTAGCTAACGCTTTGAACGCTTCGTATCCCTCATACGTCGGGGTACTTGCGTAAGCTGTGACCGCCAATAAACTAAAAGCTACTACAAGTGCAATGACCATACCTAAACTTCTTTTTTTCATATCAATTCTCCTTTACATGTTTTATTGTTATAAACTTATTGTAAAGGACATTTCTAAAGTCTAAAGAATCTAATTCTAAAGATTTTCTAAAGAAGTCTAAAACTATTTTATCAATCGATAGTAATTTAGAGGCCTCCCTACTTTTCCATACATTGAGACTAATTCTACTTGATCATTGTCAATTAAGTATTGAATATAACGATGGACTGTTTGATAAGCTAATTCAACGCCTTTTGATATTTCTTTTATGGTTTGTTCTTCCATTTGCACTTCTAGATAGTTTATTATCATTTGAAGGGTTGCTGAACTAATTCCCTTCTCCACAAATACACTTTGCTCTTGTTCTTTGTTTTTCATCTGCATACTATTGATTTGAAGATTAACATTGACACGAGATATTAAATCCGGTGCTTTTACAGGCTTCAATGAAAAATCCGTAGCTCCGACAAGCATGAATTTCTCTAATATTTCCTGGCGTTCATCAACCGTCAATACCATAATAGCCACCGTATCATCTATTTCCCGAATTTTTTTCACTGTCGATAAACCATCATATTTGGGCATATGATAATCGACAATAACAAGGTTGGGCTTATGTCCTTTTAACAATTCCACTCCTTTTAGCCCCTCATTCGCGGATACAACTTCATGCCCGGCAAATTTACATATTTCTGAAATGGTGTAGACAATATCCGGTTCATCATCAATTACAAGTATTTTTTTCATGTCTGACATCTTCTATTATTCCTCCTGATCCACCATTGTTTCATTTGGCAAAGTTATTCTTACAAGGGTCCCTTCATTTTCTTTACTGTTCATTGAAACTGTCCCGTTGTTATCTTCGATAACCTTCTTAACAAAAGCTAATCCTAAGCCTGTCGTTGCTTTGGTCGAATAACCGACTTCCCATATTTTTTCCATTTGAGACTTAGATATTCCAATTCCATTATCTTCTATTTCAATAAGGAGGTATCCATTGTTATCGTATACGCGAACGTGAATTTTCTTAATGGGCTTTATCGTTTGAACAAGGATTGCATTTTCAATCACATTGATGATTGCTCTTGATACACGAACTTTATTGATATAAAGTAGGGGCAAATGGTCATGAAAGTCAAAGCTTATCTTTTGACTTTCATCCTCTAAAGGAATTTGGGCTCGCACATAGTCAATGATTTCTTCTGTCGATACAATGCGCCGCTTCTTCTCATATAAAAAACCTGAAATCATCTCTGACATTTTCTCTGCTGCATTATCAACTCTTTCTGTATATTCCATGATTTTTTCAGGTTCTTTCGATAATGCCAATAATGAATTCAAACCTCTTATTGTTACAAGAGGGGTTTTTAGGTCATGGGTGATCGTATGAATCTCTTCATAAACTCTAGTCTGGACAATTTTTGCATGCATTGCATCTAAGGTTAACTGTTTTTCGTAATTCTCTTTTGCTATGGCTATGTTGCGATCATTGGTTAAAAACAAAAAAGTGGTAATGAGCGTACTAAATAAAAGCGAAATAAAAAAAGCCAATCCTATAAAATTCAATACCGATGTACTCCCTAAGTATTCTGAAACAATTTTTATGCTTCCCGCTAAATCAGTTACACCAAAATTATAAAAGGTCAGCATAGGCATAATATTTAACCATTGAAAGGCAAAAAAGACTTGCAATGAAAGAACAAAATTGCGTCCATAGTATCCTTTTTCCTTCACAACATAGTTGATTAAAAATAGAGTCGTTATGCCCGCCAATATATTTGTTAGTAATTCAATCTCAAAGAAAACATACTCTTGAATCACTAGATTTATGATAATATAGCTAAAACCTTGAAACAAAACTTTCCCTAACTTCATCGATATCTTTTCGACAAGATTATCAAGAAAGATTGTGGTGCCCAAAAGCAAAAAAACACCTTGAAGCATACTGACAATACTCCAGATTGCTGCTGTCAAAACTAAATGACCGGAATCACCATTAACAATGGCTTTGCGAACATCAACAACCATATTAAACCATAACACCTCAGAAATAGAAGGTAGTTGAAAACCTAAGAATAAAAGCGTTATGCCAACAATTGCCGTTTTTTCTTTAATACGAAATTTTGACAAAACTTTTCCTCCTATCTGAATGCGGATACAATGGGTTCTGTTACTTCTGATAATTCATCCACAAATGTAATCGGTGTTGTTGATGATACCATCTCTTTAAATGTATCCACCTCATTTTCCGGATTAACGATTATCACATAATCTGATGATTTTGCAGATAGGTTAAGAAGTGTTTTGGTCTCTTCCGATAACATCTTTCCACCTCTTAAATAGATTGTAATTAAAAAAACGTCTTTTTCTTCAATCGCATTTACAAACTGTTCTACCCTTTGTTTTTCTTCTATATAGGTCTTATCCTTTAACCTGTTTCCGACTTCACTATATCCGACAACCATAATGGCTGAATGGATATCATCTAAGTTTTCAGTTGTTGCCATAGGTATAAAGTAATTATCAATCATTAATTTATTAATAATATCTTTGACGATATAGATATCCGTATTTTGTCCTGCTGAACTAATAAGTAAAGGTTCTTTAGCAAGAGGTCTTGTTAAAGCTCTATACGAAGATGTATTGGTATTATAAACATTCCGAGATAAGACAATGATGACGAGTATACTAAAGATAAGGCCTATTATGGTATATATAGCTTTTTGTTTATTCATCGTTCTCATCCAATTCTATATTTATGGCATAAATCATACCCGAAATATGTGGTTCAAAATCTTTGACATGGTTATTGACACCTAATGCCATCATCGTATGGGCTAAAGGTAATCCGACCATATTATCAACAAGTATTTGTTGTAAGTCTCTATAGATAAATGAACGAAATTCCTTGTCTGCCGTTCTTCTTCCTTTTTTTAACAATTCATCCACATCATCATTGCTATAATATGAGTAATTTAATCCGCTTCCTATCGTATCATCTGATGAATTAAACATGGTATATAAAAAATTATCGGGATCTGCATAATCGCCTTGCCAACCAACAATCGCCAGATCATGTTCACCTAATCGAACAGATTCTAAGTATTCATCCCATTTTACTTCAACAATTTCTGCATTGACGTAAATAAAGGCTAATTGTTCTTGTAAATACGTAGCCACTTCTTTAGGATATGGATAATAGGTTCTTGGCTGATCCATAACCCATATCGTCGTATCAAATCCATCGGGGTACCCTGCTTTGGCTAGCAAGTCTTTGCCCTTTTCAATATCATATGTATAAGTTTTAAAACCTTCATTATATCCAAACACCGTGGGGGGTAAAAAAGAATATGCCGGTCGAGACATAAGATCATAAGATGTAGTAATCATGTCGTTGCGATCAATCACATGAGAAATCGCCTGTCTTACCAAAAGATTATTATAAGGTTTTTTACTATGATTCATTGCCAAATAACTAACGTTGAGAAAAGGCATATAGTAAACGTCTGCATATTTTAAGTCTGATATGGTTTCAACGTCTTTTTCATCAATTTGATTAATGATATGAATCTCTCCGTTTTCTAACAATTGAAGTGCGTTTTCTTCTGTCGACAGCGTTTCAAAAACTAGTTCACTGACACCGGAATGTTTTTTATAATATTTTTCATTGTAGACAAGTTCAATCCGTCCTGTATCCGACCATTCTTCTAATATATATGGACCAGTTCCTGTGGGATGCATTTTCAAGTCTTCATTATATTTAATAATAGCGGTCGGGCTTGCTATTCCAAATGCAGGCATTGCAAGAACACTTAGTATGGGCGTGTATGGCTCATTCAAAACAATTTCAAATGTATACTTTGAAAGCGCCGTAATCGATTTGATTAAGCCGGGATTGCCGCCAAAACTTTGATTCCAATAAATAAACTGGCCTATATGATATGGACTCTCTATATTCATCCACCGTTCAAAATTAAAAACGACTGCCTCTGCATCAAACAGTGTGTTATCATGAAAAAGAACATTTTCACGCAATTTAAATACAAATTTTAAACCGTCTTCACTCACTTCCCAACTTTTAGCGAGTCCCGGCAAAATCTGTACACCATTATTATCCGTTGTCACTAGGCACTCATAAATATTGGCCGACACCTGAAACGATTCAAAGTCTGTTACTATTGCCGGATCTAGACTAATTGAATCACTATGTCTTGCTATGACTAATCGTCCACCTTCGTTTTCACCAAAAAAATTCAACGATAAGAACTCTGTTTTCATAACAACAAATATGAATAAAGCTAGAACGAAGACTATTCCAATCACATAAATTTTCTTATCAAGAATTTTCTTGCTTTTAGGCATTGAAACCACTCCTTCATATATATCTTCATTGTATTCTAGTCTATTTCCATACGCGTTGTCAACTTTGTTCTAAGACTCAACCATCCATTTTTTCAATTCTTCATCAGTCGCTAGCACTATATGTTCACCTTCAAGTTCATGATAGATGCCATCATCATAATTGACTAAACTTTTATCATAGAAGACTCTTTTTCTATGCCTTTCTAATACAGGGTTTGGATACGGTACTGCTGAAAGCAGTGATTTTGTATAGGGATGAATGGGATTATGATAGATCTCATCTGACGTTCCTATTTCAACAATTCGTCCATGATGCATCACTGCAATACGATCACTTATATACTTCACCATTGATAAATCATGAGCGATAAAAATATAGGTCAAATTTCGCTCTTGCTGCAACAATTTCAAAAGGTTAACGACTTGTGCCTGAATGGATACATCTAAGGCCGATATACATTCATCTGCAATGACAAAAGACGGATTCATAATGAGAGCTCTTGCTATCCCGATTCGCTGTCGTTGACCACCACTAAACTCATGCGGATATCGATGGGCATGTTCACGGCTTAATCCGACGGTTTCAAGCATTTGATATACCATTTCATCCCGTTCTTCTGTCGTTGCATATAATTTATGTATATCAAGACCTTGTGCAATGATATTAAGAACAGTTTTTCTCGGATTTAGGGATGCCATAGGGTCTTGAAAAATCATCTGCATTTTGGTTCTTAACATTTTTTCTGTATTTGAATCTAATCTTCCGGTTATTTCTGTATCTTCAAATATAATGGTTCCATCTGTTGGCTCATATAACTTAATAATACTTCTTCCGGTTGTTGATTTCCCCGAACCACTTTCTCCAACAATTCCAAACGTCTCACCACGATAGACTTTAAAGGAAACATTATCAACTGCTTTTACGGTGAATTTTCGACTTGTCTTAAAATATTGTTTTAGATTTTTGACTTCTAAAATAACATCACGCTTTTGCATATTCTTCTGCCTCCTTCTTCATTAATTCAATACGTTTCTCAAGCACATTGGGCATAAAGGTTTCCGGTGCTTGTTCGTGAAGAAGCCATGTTGCTGCATAGTGGGTATCACTAACCTTATACATAGGCGGTTGATATTCAAGATCAATATTCATCGCATATTCACTACGTTCCGCAAATGCATCCCCTTTGGGTGGATATAATAAGTTTGGTGGCGCACCCGGAATCGAATAGAGTTCTACATCTGTATTTGACATATCCGGAACGGATGCTAATAATCCCCATGTATATGGGTGCACCGGTGTATAAAAAATCTCATCAGCAGTTCCATATTCCGCTATTTTCCCTGCATACATAACTGCAACTCGATCGGCAATATTGGCAACAACACCAAGGTCATGTGTAATAAAAATAATGGCTAGATTGATTTTTATCTGTAAGCTTTTGATGAGTTCTAAAATCTGTGCTTGAATCGTTACATCTAGCGCCGTTGTCGGCTCATCTGCAATCAATACTTTTGGATTACAGGCTAAAGCAATTGCTATAACGACGCGTTGGCGCATTCCACCACTTAATTGATGGGGATACTGCTTATATCTTGCTATGGGACTATCAATACCTACAAGCTCAAGCAGTTCAATCGCCCTTGCTTTTGCGTGTTTTTTTGTCACCTCGTTATGTTCAATAACTGCCTCTTTTATCTGAAAACCCACTGTCATTGTTGGATTCAATGATGTCATCGGATCTTGGAAAATCATGGCCATTTCTTTGCCTCTTAAGTTGACAATTTCTTTTTTACTCATTTTCAAAATATCCTTGCCCATATATTTGGCTTGGCCATTAATAACTTTACCATTTTTTGCCAAAATTCCCATTAAAGCTTTGGTTGTAACCGACTTTCCTGAACCACTTTCTCCAACAATAGCAAGCGTTTCACCTTGGTACAAGTCAAAACTTACGCCACGAATAGCATGAACACTACCGTTATGGGTATCAAATGCGATTTCTAAATCTTTCACTTCTAATAGTTTTTCCATCTTATCTCCCTCCTATTGTTGCTTCATCTTTGGATCAAGTGCATCTCTTAATCCATCGGCGACCAAGTTAAATGAAAGCATCAATAATGCTAAAACAACAACAGGTGCTACAATAATATGCGGATAAACAAGAATAGATTTATATCCGTCATTAATTAAGACACCCAAACTTGCTAATGGTGGTTGTAACCCCAGCCCGATAAATGCAAGAAATGATTCATAAAAAATTGCATTGGGTATTGAAAACATACTCATAATAATAACCTGTCCGAAAATATTCGGAAGTAATTCCTGAAGAATCAAGGTATTGGTCTTGGCCCCCATTGTTTTCGATGCCAAAACAAAATCCAGTTCTTTCATTTTCAATACTTGGGAACGGACCACACGGCTCATTCCAATCCATCCGGTAATAACTAGAGCTAGAGATATGGATAGAATTCCGGGATTGAGGATAATTACAAATAAGGTTACTATTACCAAGTTTGGGATACCACTGAGTATCTCAATAAACCGTTGCATAATAGTATCTGTCGTTCCGCCAATATATCCGGAAACAAGACCATAACCCATTCCAATAAACATATCAATAACAACAGCTAGTAGGGCAATATACAAAGAAACCCGTGTTCCGACCCATGTTCTTGTCCAAAGGTCACGTCCTAGATTATCGGTTCCAAACCAATAATAGACATCATCTAGTCCTCGTTTTTCATAGACATTTACACCATCGATTTCACCATCGAATATTCCGATTTTTTCGATTCCGGGTATACGTCCGGGTAAGTTGATATGCTCATCAACTTTGCTTTTATAGGTTTGCGCATTCATATAAGGTCCAAATATTGCCATAAATAAAATAAAAGCGATAAAAATAATTCCAATAACAGCACCTTTATTGGCTTGAAAACGAAGCCGAACTTCTTTCCAAAAACTAATGCTCTTATACACGACATCTGTTTTAAATTCATCGGTCTGAAAAACACGTTCAAAACTGGATTCATTTAATTGAGGCTTAAGATTATCCATTATTTGCCTCCTTTCGCTACACGTATTCGTGGGTCAATAATTCCGTATAAGATATCAATAAATAGTTGCATTGCTATATAGAATAAACTATAGAAAAAGGCGACCGCAATAATGACATTCAGGTCATTTACACTAATTGCTGTTACTAGCAAATCTCCAATTCCGGGAATTCCAAAGACACGTTCAATAACCAGTGATCCTGTCATAAGACTTACTGTTAATGGACCAAGAATTGTCACAACCGGTATGAGTGCATTACGAATTGAATGTCGAAAGATAACTTTTGAAGCGGATAATCCTTTCGCTTCTGCCAATAAAATATAATCTGACCCTAAGACTTCAACCAATTCTGTTCGCATGAACCTGGCAACAGTTGCAATAACAAACATTGCAAGTGCAACAGTTGGTAAAATACTCGATCGTACAGGATCATAGATATCATAAGTTAATGGAAATATGGCCATCCCTGTTGCCTTGGTCAGTTTATATCCTAAAAAGTACACTAGACCTAGTGCAAATACATACGACGGAATGGATATTCCAATGACTGCAAAAATCGTTGTTGCGGTATCCCATATTGAATTTCTTTTCAGAGCTGCTATAGATGCTAGCACGACGCCTATAATCGATCCAAAAGCCAAAGCTTGTAGTCCTAAGCGTATAGAAATAGGAAATCTTGCTTGAATCATCGTACTCACTTCTGCATTCTTTTCAATAGTATATGAAACACCAAAATCACCTTTGGTAATAATATTTTTAAGAAACAATGCATATTGTGTTGACTTAGGCTCATTAAGTCCATATTTCTCATTCAATAGTTCTATTTGTATATCCGACAGTTTTTCATCATTAAACGGAGAACCCGGTAAAAACTGCAAAAGCAGGAATAATATTGTCATAATAACAAATAATGTTACTGCTGATATAAGTAGTCTTCTCCCAATATATTTAATCATTTTTTACCACCATTTCTCATTCAAAACTGACCGTAGAAAATTTTTCCACGGTCATGTTTCGAATGACATTTATTGATTTTTTTTATGAATTACTCAGCAATTTGTACGTTTTTGTAAATAAATGGTACCCCAATCGCATGTGGCTCAATACCTGACACTTTTGTATTTATCAAGTATGAATACCCTGCTTGATAAAGGGGTGCAATTGCAGCCTCTTGTGCTAAGAGAAGATCTTCTGCTTCTTTCATTGCTTCCCATCGTGCTTCAGGCTCGCCTGCTAATGTCGTTGAACTTGAGCTTGTTAATGCATCATAGGTTTCGTTCTCAAAGTTAGGATAGTTATTTGCTCCACCTGTTAAGAATAATTCCAAGTAGGTTAAAGGATCCGCGTAGTCGGGGCCCCAACGAGTAAGTCCCACTTGATATTCTCCTGTACGCATTAAATCAAGACGATTTTTCTTCGGTTGTGCTTTTAAGCTTACTGTAAGACCTTCTAAGTTTGTCTCAAGTTCAGCTTGAATGAATTCAGCCATTTTCTTCACTGTATCTGCATCATCAAATACGATTTCAATGGATGCTTGAGAAATTCCTAATTCACTTTTTGCACTTTCCCATGCTTCTTTGGCCATTTCTAAATCATAAACACTATAATCATTTTTTGATGTCTCACGGAAATCTTTTCCATCCGGGCCTGTAGCTAAGCTTGTTGGTACAATAAAGTTAGCCACTGTTGAACCATCATTTAAAATGTTATTAACAATATTTTCTTTGTTAACTGCATGTTGTAGTGCTTTACGGGCATTTACATTTGAGAAGATTTCATCATTATTATTTGGTGCAATATACCAAACATAGGATGCATCGATCTGTTGGTAAGCTTCATTTTCTTTGTAATTATCAACAAGCTCAGAACTCAACTTAACAACATCAATCTCGTCACTGTCAAATTTTAGTGCAGCTGTTTGACTATCTTTAATGACACGATACTCAAGACCATCTGCCTTTACAGCATCTGCATTATAATAATCTGTGTTTTTTACAAGTTTGAAGCCATAGCCTTTATTCCACTCAATCATTTTGTATGGTCCACAAGCAAGTAAATCTTCAGGTGTTTGACCAAAATCTGCGCCTTTTTCCGTTACAAATTTCTCGTTAAGTGGGAAGAAAGTAGGGAATGCAGTCAGTGATAAGAAATAAGGTACAGGTCTTTCAAGCTCGATGACCAATGTATCATCATCTTCTGCTGTTACGCCTAACTCACTCTTGTCTGCTTCACCTGCTAATATAGTTGATGCATTTTTGATTCCGGCTACTTCAGCGATAAAACTGTAATCACTTGCTACTTCAGGATCAACTAAACGTTTCCAACTAAATACGAAATCGTTTGCTGTTACTGTATCACCATTATTCCACTGAACGCCTTCGCGTATTTTGAATGTATATGTCATACCATCGCTGCTTACTTCATGTGATTCAGCAATTGAAGGATACAAACTACCATCTGCAGCTGTCATATATAGACCTTCAATTGTTGCCGTGATGACGTCAAAAGACAAGCCATCTGTTGCCACATGTTGATCCATTGCAGGAAGAGCTACATCTGTCGCAATTCTTAAAAATCGTCCTTCTGTAGCAACTTCGTTGCCACCTTCTGTTCCTTGTGCTACATTATTCTCAGAATTGTTACACCCAACAATACTAAGAACCATTACCATCATTAGAATGATTGCTATTACTCTTTTCATCTTTTCCCTCCGTTTTTTGTTATTCCTCAGACGACGTACTAATGTATGCTCTGTACGGATATCCTGTGTATAAAAATAGACTATAACAAATAACTGCTATAGCCCCATTGCTATTACACTGAATAATTCATCTGGTGTGATAGAATATTACCACAATGAAGTGACAAAGTAAATATGATTGACTGAGAGAAATAAGAGAAAAATGATTAACGATTGCTATTCATATTCCATGACCAAATATTCACAGACCTCATGGCATCTTAGAGACATCTCTAAGGATTCCTTTGATGCTTCGGGGTCATCCACCCACGTAAGAAACTGATCAATAAGATCTTCAAAACCTCGCTTTATAAGCGTTGGTGTCCAATCATCAAAATCAATGATTTTTTTACTGTTGTTTGAGCAGACGGTTACATGATCCAAATCCATAATAATATGTTTAATATTATCTGTCATATAATCAATTCTTTCCTCTTTTGCTCCCGACATTCTGTTCATACTTCCAAATGCCGTAGCTCCCTCACCTTGCAATATAAGGGCAATACTATGAAGCTTTCCGTCTATAATTCGTCCGTTATAGTCAAATTCTTTTTCTTGATTTCGAAACAGGTACAAAAGGGTATCAATAACATGAATAAAATCATCGTAAATAAACTGACGGACATCACCCGGATGATTATACCGGTTTTTTTGTATAATGAGCATCTCCGGTTTCTGAAGATTCATTAGCTCCTTCACTCGAGGACTATATCTTCGATTAAAACCTACCATTAAAACTAAATTTTTCTCTTTCGCCAATTCATATACTTCCATAGTTTCTTCTAAGTACCATGATATAGGTTTGTCCACAAATACATGAATATTATGATTAAGAAAAAACTTTATAATCTCATAGTGACTGGATGTTGCTGTATGAATAAATACGGCATTAACAGAGTACTTCAATAGATCCTTATACTCATAACACCAGGTATTAATCCTATATTTTTGAGCCACTTCTTCAACCACATGTTTGGTACGACTACAAAGCACCAATTCATGTTTCTTCGTTGTAATGACAGGTAAATATGCCTTCCTAGCAATATCACCTAAGCCAATTATGCCAATCTTCATCTTTCACCTCTTTCTTAATACACTAAGGCTAATTCAGCCATTTTCACCGCACTTGCTAAAGAACCTGTGCCCGCAATAAAGCCTCCCGGATGAACAAAAATAGCATCATCGATATCCACTAAATCATTGATAATATTCGGATGTTTCCCTGCCCATTCTCTTGGGAATTCTTTGATTGATTCATTTGAGTCAGGTTCTGAAACCGCTTGTACTCTATATCCATTTACAAGGTCCTTAAATATAACATAAAGGATACTTCCATCTTCATCATAATTTCTTAGATGTCTCTTCCATGGGCAAAATTTTTCAAGGATAAGAATATTATCGATTTCTCGCTGATCATAGGCGTCTTTAACGATTTTCTCAGCTTCAATTGCAGCAATAGCGCCATTTATAGCATTTAAAAGAATTGGTGTACAAAATTCAATGGCTTTGTTAAATTGCGCATCAGTATCTAAATCTGTATTCCAATTCGGATTAAATCCTTTGACGAATTGGTTTAAGGTTGGCATATGCACCTCATCTTTTTCAATAAAATAACCATTATCAACGGCATCTATGCTCTCTATGACGAATTTATCTACACTGTAAAAAACTTCCTCTACCTGCTCTTTGGAAAAAGATGGTTTGTATTTCCAGATGAGATTTTGACCAAATGCTCTCCAAATCAAACCACATGCTGCATAAGGCACACCATTATCTCTATATTCCTTGTAGTCATTGTGATGGTCAAACTCGCCTCCACCAACATCAAAGACAATATCTGCTTTATCAAAATCATCTTCATCGCGACTTCTTAGTATTTCAACTTCATCATAATATTGTTTAAGTATGGCCGATGCCATTACTTCATCTGCATGAAAAAATCCACTGTGTGTAACCGCTAATATTTTTGTTCTTGTCATTGCAATTCCTTCCATGTCTAAAAAAAATTCTATCTCTGCTATTATGACATAATTTCATGGAAAAAACTAGCACGAAGTCACTTATAACCAATTTTTCCATGTATCAGGCACATAGCCCACCGTTGCTTTTTTACCAAAACGGACAATGGGGGTTTTATATAACTTGGGGTTATCTATTAACTTTTCTTCTTTTTTCTCTTCGACTAGATAATGAATCAGTGCATAGTCTTTTGACTTTTCGTCGATAAGTTCTTCCAAACTTCCTACCGCTCTTAAAACTGAGTGAAGTTCACCTTGGCTTAGCCCTTTATCTAATATGTCCACTCTTTGATACGAAATACCGCGTTCTTTAAAATAGCGTTCCGCTTTTTTTGTGTCGAAACACTTCTTCTTACCAAATATTTGAATCGCCATCCTTTACATCTCCTTATTAACAGATTTCCTTAACACGTCCAACAATTCCATCTTCTAGCATGACTTTGATGCCATGTGGATGATTTGCTGAATTTGTTAATATCTTCATCACAGTGCCTTCTGTCAATTCACCACTTCTTTGGTGATTCTTTTGTACAACTTTCACTTTACTTCCGACCCTTATGTCACTTCTTTTTCTTCCGTCCATCTTTATCTCTCTTTCAAAAAAATCTTAGTATTTAACATGCACTAAAGACAGGGCACTAGCCATCGCTTTGTGACCGACATCTTTATTATTCATGGATTTAAAGGCACGTTTAATGGTTTCTTCGTGACGCGTTCCAAGCCCAATCTGAATTAATGTTCCCACAATAATTCGTTCCATGTTTAGTAAAAATCCATCGGCGCTCATGGTAACGATAATTTCTTTGTCTGTCTCAAAAAGTTCAAGAGACGTGATGACTTTAACTGAACTTTTCACTTTTGACTTAGTAGAAAAAGCCGCAAATTCATGTTCTCCTAGAAAAAGTTTTGCTGCATCTCTCATCTTATCAACATCCAATACTTCATCCATGCGATTTACGTATTGTCGATCAAATAAGGGTCGACTTGGTGCATCCATTTTCCATAGTCGATATTCATATGTTAGTTCCTTCACATTGTATCGACTATGGAATCGATCCTCGACAGCTTCAACGGAATATGTGATAATATCATCCGGTAAGAATTCTTCAAAATAGTCACGAATGCCTATAACATCTTCCTTTTTATCCGGTACTTTGAAGTTCACCACTTGATAGGTTGCACTCACGCCGGCATCCGTGTTTACTGCACTCACAACTTCAATCTTTTCTCCATATTTCTTTTCAAGAATTGCTTCAAGTTTACCTTGAATCGTTTTATCTTCATTACTTTTTGTTTTTCTATAGCCCTTATAACGTCGTCCGTCATAACCAATCGTCATTTTACAATTCATCATATTTACCTTCTTTCTGTCAACAATTTTAACTGTACTATATCATTTATATGAAAAAAAGTACACATGATTTAACATCAATCATCTTATCATTTTTATGATGTGATGGCCAATATGTTCAAGCGGTGCTTGTTTTGTGATTCCATTTAATTCGTATGCTGCTTTTGGCATACCATATACAATGGATGATTTTTCATCTTGTCCTAGTGTAATTGCGCCTTTTCGCTTCATCATTACAATTCCCTTTGCGCCATCATAGCCCATTCCTGTCAAAATAATCCCAAGGGCTTTGTCTTCGGCTGCATCTGCAACAGAATAAAATAGAACATCGACAGATGGACAATGACCACTGACTTTTTCTCCTTGAAATACCTTTAAAAAATAACCTTTATTGCTTTTTTTTACTTGAATATGCTGATCTCCGGGAGCTATATATATATGATCATTTTCAATCATATCTCCATTTTCAGCTTCTTTCACTGTGAAATGGGTTTGATTATTTAAACGTTCTGCAAACATACGCGAAAAAACAGGTGGGATATGTTGAACAATCACTATTCCAGGCAAACCTAAAGGCAATTGCTTTAGCACAGAGAAAATCGCTTCTGTTCCACCCGTTGATGCACCTATGGCAATTAAGTCATGCTTAATTATTTTTTGTGCAACCTTTATTTCTTTTTTTGGATTTTCAGGAATAATGACATTTGCTTTTGCTCCCGCTTTAATTTTAGTAATCAAATCAAGTATGAATTTTTTTACGTCTTCCGGAGAAGATACTGATGGTTTTAACACAAAGTCAACTGCACCTGCATTCATTGCATCAAAGACTCTATTATTAATTGAACTTACTATAATAACAGGTATAGGATATTGAGGCATCAATCTTCGAACAAACTCAATTCCATCCATTCTGGGCATTTCAATATCACATGTTATTACATCCGGTTCATACTTTAATATTTTATCTCTAGCTTCAAAAGGGTCTGCCGCCGTTGCAATAACTTCGATATTACTATCGGCTTGGATTCCTTTCGTTAATATTTGCCTAAATACAGCACTATCATCAACTACTAATACTCTTATACTCATACACTTCTCCCACCTATATTTTTCTATACACTGAAGGTTTTATATATTTAAATTTTGTTCTTTCTTTATTGATTGATTCAGAATGTCCTATAAAAAGATATCCGCCATACTCCAAGTGATTATATAATTTATTAATCAGTTGCTCTTTGGTTTCATTATCAAAATAAATCATTACATTACGACAAAAAATCACATGAAATTTCTTTTTAAATGGAAAAGTCGGTTCTAAAAGATTAAATCTTCGATATACAACTTCTTTTCTCAACGAACTTTTTACTTGATATGAATCCGATGATATTTTATCAAAGTAATTTAATGTCCATGTTTTTGGGAGTAATTTAATTTTATCAGAAGCATATATTCCTTTTTCTGCTTGATTCAATACATTTAACGACAAATCTGTCGCTAAAAGTTTTTTATCCCATTTTTCATTCTTCTTTTTAAAGTAATCTTCTAAAATCATTGCTAAAGTATAGGGTTCTTCTCCTGTCGAGCTAGCTGCGCACCAAATTCTCAAGTCTTTATTATTCTTGTTATTGTTTTCCCAAAACGGCAATACCGACTCCGCAAAACAAGAAAAATGTTCTGCTTCTCTCATAAAATACGTGTGATTTGTGGTGACTTTATCAATCAAACCACTTAATTTTTTTCCATCTTGGTCGTCTTGCAAATACTTGTAATAAGTCATGAAGTCATTCATTTTTAGCTCAGATACTATATGACTCAATCGACTAACAAGCAAAGTCTTTTTTTCATTTTTTAAGTGTATTCCACTATGTTCTTTGATATACTCTGCTAATAATTTGAATTCTACATCTGTAATTTTTATCATATTCATCACCTAATTTATTATATAACGGAAGAAATGCTTTGCATTTCTTCCGTTAACAATTTAATATTTTTCAAATTCAGAATCACTCAACGATATTTTTTTTGCTTTTTTCTTTTTGTTTATACTTTGACTTTGATTTTGATTTTGCATGCTTTCAAGCATCTTTAATACTTCAGGGTTTATTGTCTCTTGCTTTATCTTATCACTATTGACTCTACATAACTTAAATGTTGAAACCTGTTTTTTTAGCATATCTGCTTGACCTGATAATTCCTCGCTAGCTGCTGCCGTCTCCTCTGCCGTTGCACTTGTTGTTTGAACAACATCTGATATTTGCATAATACCTTGATTTATCTGTTCAACCGCCGATGATTGTTCTAAAGAAGCCGAAGCAATTTCTCCCACCAGTGACGTTGCCTGTGAAACACCTTCTACAATTTTATTTAACGCTTGTGCTGTTTCATTAGCAATTTTTGTTCCACCTTCAACCTTATGTATAGATCCTTCAATCATATCTGTTGTTTCTTTAGCTGCTCTTGCCGATCTTGCTGCTAGGTTTCTTACTTCTTCAGCAACTACTGCAAAACCTTTGCCATGTTGGCCTGCCCTTGCGGCTTCCACTGCTGCATTTAAAGCAAGTATATTTGTTTGAAAGGCAATATCATCAATTACTTTGATAATTTTACTAATACTATTTGATGAATCATTGATTTCTGTCATTGCCTGTAACATATCCGTCATTTGCATATTCCCTTGTTCAGCATGTTTTTGTGCCGAAGTTGCCATTTCTTCTGCTTTTTCAGCATTGGATGCATTTTGCCTTGTTTGAGAAGCAATTTCTTCTATAGATGCGGTAAGTTCTTCGATTGAACTCGCCTGTTCAGTTGCTCCTTGGGACAATGACATACTTGAATCAGATACTTGCGTTGAGCCAACTGCAACTTGTTCTGAAGCCAAATTGATATTTGTCATTACATCATTTATATTTCCAACCATTTTTCTAAATGCGTTAGCCAACATTCCAACTTCATCTTTTGCATTAAGATTAATATCAACGTCTAAATTACCTTCCGCTATTTCATCAGCCGCTTTAACCATTTCATTAAGAGGCTTACTAATAATTCGTGCAATGACAATTCCAAGTCCAATTGCTAATATAATAGCAAAGATAATCAAAGTGGTCATTGATACAATCGAGGCTTGAGCTATTCTAGTGTTTTGTATGGCTCTTTCCTCTGCATCATGCACTTTCATACTTACTAATAAATCTATTGCATCACTTTCGGCTGTTGCAGCAATACGCATATCACCTCTGAGAAAATCATATGCTTCCTCATCATTATTTTGAATACAAATATCGTAAAACTCTGGAATCATCCCACCAAAGTTTTGTCGTGTTCCCATAAAATTTTGAAATGCATTATCCATTTCTTCTGATAATGATTTTTCTTCAAATGATTCTGATAAAGCATCTAACTGATTAGTCATTATTGTTATTTCATCATATATCGCATTAATTTCTTCAATATCATCCTCTAATATCATATTGCTTAAATTAACACGTATTCTTTGAAACAATTTAGCCATTTCTGCCGCTTCTGCAATTGGCACAGTCATATTCGTATAGATAATATCTCCATTTTCATCGATCGTATTAATGTTATTAATACCGATTATACCAACTATCCCTGTTATTATTGCAACAATAACAAATGCAATAATCAATTTTGCTGTAATTTTCATATTCAAAAACCATTTCATTATACTATTCTCCTATTCATTACTTCCCTTGATTTCATCAATTTCGTTGTCATTCAGTAATTTTTCGCAATCTAAAATTAGTGTTACATGTTCTTCACTTTTTCCAACACTTTTGATATATTTCCTACCTGATGTATTTAAATTTGGTGGTGGAACTATATTATCTTCATTAATATTAAGAACTTCCGATACTGCATCAACAATAATACCAATTGATAACTCATGAACATCAATTACAATGATACATGTTCGGTCATTATATACTTTTGTTTCCTTTTTGAATTTAATACGGGCGTCCATAACGGGAATAATTTTTCCTCGTAAATTGATAATACCTTTTATAAATTCCGGAAGTTCCGGAACAACAGTAATTGGTTGTATACCAACAATTTCAGTCACATACATGATATCAATTCCATAGTATTCTTCCCCTAGTGTAAATGTTAAAAACTTACCTTTTTGTGTATCTTCTAACTCTTCTATTTCAGTATTCATTCCTTCATTCATGTTTTCACCTCTTTATGCTTATAGTTTATCACTCACATTAGACAAATTACTAAATTCACCGACATCTAAAATAAGACTAATACTCCCATCACCTAATAATGTACAACCTCCTAACCCTTTTATTTGTTTAGACTTTTTAATATATTCCGGCAAACCTTTAACAACGACTTGTTGCTGACCCAATAATTCATCTGCAAAAACACAACAACTTTGTTCACCTTCTTCAACCATGATGAGAATACCTGACTCAACCTCCATGATCTTTGTGGAAATTGAATAGAATTGATGAAGTCTTATAATCGGATAACACTGTCCTCTGACCATAATCATCTCTTGACCCTCTGTATCTTTTATAATTTCTTTGTTTTTTGGTCTAAATGATTCTTTTATATTAACGATTGGCAAAGTGAATCTTGAATTACCAACTTTAATATTCATCCCTTCAATAATAGCCAAAGTTAAAGGAATTTTAAGTATGATTGACATCCCTTGCTTTGGAATACTATCGACAATAACTGTTCCTCCAATACTACTGATATTTTTTGCAACCACATCCATTCCAACACCTCTACCGGAAAATTCAGTTACTTCCTCTTTGGTTGAAAACCCTGCTTGTAAAATCAAATTATATATGTCTCGATCTGACATCTCGTCAAACGAAGAATTTATAAGACCATTTTTTATTGCTTTGTCATATAGCTTTTTTTTGTCAAGTCCTTTTCCATCATCTTTTATAATAATCTGAACATCACTGCCTGAATTTTTCGCTTCTAATCGAATTATACCTTGAGTACTTTTCCCATTTTTAGAGCGTTCCTCCTTGTCTTCAATACCATGATCAATTGAATTTCTTATAATGTGCATTAAAGGATCTGCTATTTTTTCTATAATGTTTTTATCAACTTCTGTTTCTTCTCCTAAAACTACAAGTTCAATATCTTTACCTAATCTTCTTGTCATATCTCGAACAATACGGTGCATTTTCATAAACGTCGTTGATAAGGGAACCATTCGAATGGCCATAACCATATCTTGTAATTCACCTGTTATTTTGTGGAGTTGTCTTGAAGCTTTTTCAAAACTTTCGATTTCTAATTGCGTTAATTCCGGATTTTGGGTTACCATTGCTTCAGCAATCACAAGTTCACCAACCATATCCATAAGTTTATCTAATTTATCCACTTGGACACTAATAATGCTTTGTTGTGAATTAATAGGCGATTCTTGTTTTTCTGATTTTCTCACATTTATTTTTGCTGTTTTAGGTATTTTTACTTCATTTTCCATTTCGATTGATTTTTCAATTGAATCAAATGAATTATAATCGTTTAAATCAATCGTTTCAAAATCTAATTTTTCAAGAAAAATTGTATTTTCTAAATATTTTTTTATTACCTCCTCATTTTCTATCGTTTTGACAGCTAAAAGAAATCCCTTCGATTGAATCATTGATACACAATTATCGTTCTCAATAATATCTTTGGGTTCATATACAACTTCTTCAACCAAATCTGTTATATTATGAATAACTGTATACGCACGGATATTTTCCATCTCCGCATCTTTTTTAAACCATATTCTAGCTTTATAATAATTGTAATCGTTATATTTTTTTTGATGCTTATCTTCAACAATTTTTTTAACACAGCTATCTTTTGTCTTTATTACTTCTAGATAATCCGTAACTTTTTGTAACAGTGTCGCGTTTTCTCCATCCGGAGGATCACCTTCTTTTATTTTCATTAACTCAATCTTAAAATAATCCATACTCTCTAAAATAATATCAATTAAAATTGTAAAATCATATTGGACCGTTTTATCTTCACGAATAATATAAAATATGTCTTCTAATCGATGGGCAAGTGTACTCATCTCGTTAAACATCATCATGGCAGAAGAGCCTTTGATTGTATGCATAAATCTAAATATCTCATTAATCGCCTCTTCATTAAATGTGCCTGATTTTTCGTTTGCTATCACAAGCTGTTCTAAATTTTCTGTGATTTGCGATGTTTCGTACACAAAAGCTTCTATCATTGGTTCATCAATAAATGAGCTAGACATATTCCCCTCCTCTTAACTATCCTGTCACTTTATTCAATACTTCAACTAGTTTTTCTTTGTTAAATGGTTTTACAACGAATGATTCTGCACCATTCATGACAGATTCCCGAATTAAAAATTCTTGTCCCATTGCTGATATCATAACCACTTTAACATTTTTATCAATCGCCTTTATTGCTTTTAACGCTTCAATTCCTGTCATTTTTGGCATTGTAATATCCATAGTAATGACGTCCGGCTTATATTTTTTGTATAATTCCACCGCTTGTTCTCCATCTTCAGCTTCCGCAACAATCTCATAGTCATGATCTCCTAACATTCTTTTAATTGAAACTCGCATAAAAGCTGCATCATCAACAATCATTAATTTTTTCATTTAACTACCTCATTTTCTTCTTTGTATTTTTTTTGATTTTAAAAACGAAATTCGTGTATTGTGTCTTTTTCGATGCGTTCAAGCTGTGATATTGCTTTAAAATATTCTAAATATAAGTAATCTGAATCCACTAACTCTTTTACACGATCAGTATCCATCGTGAATTTTATCGTTTTAAAAAGTACATTATCTTTCATTTGAAACAACTTATACTGGTATGAAATTATTGTTTCTATAAATTCATTGTACTCTTCATCGATTTTACATGGGAAAAATACCATTATTTGATTATTGGAATATTTGCAATACAAGTCCAAAATATCCATTTGTTCTGCTATAAATTGATAAAAAGACGTTACATAGTCGTTTCGCCATAACAATCCAAAACTTTCTTGTATCATTTGGATATATGGTAATTCCAAAAGTGTTAAATACGAAACACCTCCATTATGATATTGGGTTTTCATACAGTTCATTACAGCTTCATGAAATTCATCTTTTTTTATCATACTTTCTTCACCGTCAAAAAGTCGATTCATTTCATATTCCACTTTAAAATGCATGTATTGTGTTAAATCTTTGAGTAATAAAAAAAGATAGGTCTCATCATAAATATAAATAGGTGCTATTGATAAATCGAGCCATTTTATCTGTTTTTTTTTGTGTATGACATATTTGTTGTTCACATGACTATTTTCAACAACACATTTGTGTCTTTTTGTGTTAATCGTAGTGTTTCTATTAATGCAATTTTTACATTGACTTTTCCTTTCATCTTTTAAAGAGTTATGTTCAATGTACTCACATCCAAATATATGCTCTAAATATTTTTCAACTTCAACCTCGTCGTCCTCAAAGATATCTCTAACATACCTATTAATACTTAATATTTCTAATTCACTATTGAGAATTAGGACTCCGATAGAATCCACATCAAGGAATTGTTTTAAAATCATAGACGTCTCTTTGCTTAAATTTGAAAATAATGTCTCTACATTCATCTTGACAACCTTTCTTTTATCTCTACAACCACTTTTACACACTTATATGTTATTTCTAATAGCTACGACTAAAGATATTAGAACAAAAAAAAACCAATTTTATAAAGCTTTAAATAAAGCTTGATAAAATTGATTCTACATTTTAGCCAAGGGTCTAAGCCCTTTTCCCTATGTCCAACCAAATTAATTAATATATTCCCCGTAAGTCATTTTCTCTAATTGCTAATTTTTCTCAGTATACACTTTTTCAAAAATATATGCAATAGTTTTTCAAAATATATTTTGAATTATTCCAAGATTTTCATTTTATATGTGAAAATATCGTTGTCGAAGTCGGATTCTAGTTGATAAAAAGTCAAGGGATATTTATATTCTAATGAACGTAAAAAGAGTTTTTCAAAATTATAGGAATCTCTTTCATAAAAACTCCGAAAAATTTCAATGGCTTCTTCTCCAAAATTATTAATTAAATATTTTTCAAAATCAGTTATTACACCTTGAATAACAACGTGTAATTCATTATCAAAATATTTAATATAAATATTTCGGGGTCCTTTTCCATTAACGTTTTTCAGAAGATTTGTAAACGTCTTTAACAACTCGTTTTTTTCCTCTTGCGTAAAACGCATATTCAATCACCTTATTAATTTTATTTATTTCCTCCTAATAAGTGTAACACATATTGCTTTATAATGCAGTATCCCCAGCTACATTTTAAATAAATAAGGCGAGATTCCTCTATAATTTAAATTAATTTTTATTATATACCTTTAATATATTATCCATTTTTGTTGACATATTCAAAAGTAACATATCGACTAAAGTCAGTGCAACCATGGCCTCAACTACAATAACTGCCCTAGGCACGATAATAGGATCATGCCGACCTTCTACATTGATCATGACATTTTCTCCATTTTTATTAACTGCACGTTGGGTCATCTCAATTGAAGGTGTCGGTTTGATGTATACTTTTAGGAATATGTCTGAACCATCGCTAATACCACCAATTATACCGCCTGCGTTGTTGCTTTCTTTGATGATATGACCATCCTCTTGATATTGATAAAAATCATTATTTTCTATTCCTGTTTTTGTAGCCACCTCTATGCCTGCCCCAATTTCAATGGCCTTTACCGCACCAACAGACATAAGACCTTTTGCCAAATTCGCATCCAGCTTCTCAAACACCGGTTCTCCTAGGCCACTCGGCATTCCGCTAACAATACATTCAATACTTCCTCCTGAAGAATTCCCTTCATCCTTGAGTTTTGTCAAGTATTCTTCTGCCAATTTTACAGCTTGGACATCGGGCATACTAAGGAAATTATTCCAAATCTCCTGTTCGCTAAAATGATCTTTATTCACTTTAATGGGTCCAATTGAAGAAGTATAGCCCGTAATCTTAATACCAATTTCTGATAATATTTTCTTTGCAACTGCACCGGCTGCAACTCTAGCTGTCGTTTCTCGCCCGGATGAACGTCCACCACCTCGATAGTCTCTGAATCCATACTTTTGATCATAGGTATAATCCGTATGTCCGGGACGATAAATTTTTGATATTTCGGTGTAGTCATACGACCGTTGGTTCGTATTGCGAACAATCATAGCAATCGGAGTTCCAGTGGTTTTTCCCTCAAATATTCCTGAAAGAATTTCTACTTCATCCTTTTCTTTTCTGGGTGTTGAAAAAGGTGATTGTCCGGGTTTTCTTTTATCTAAGTCTTTTTGTATATCGTCCTCACTTAAACTGATTCCTGACGGACAACCATCAATGGTTACTCCTACTCCTTTACCATGAGATTCTCCCCATGTTGAAATTCTAAATATAGTTCCATATATTGATCCTGACATTGATAACCTCTTTCCTATAAATTTTATACTTACTTTAGAAACCTCTTTTATATGCCTCTGGGATTGCTTCTTCAATACCTGCTTTATGATAGATCTTTAATGGAAAATATGGGTCACGCAATAAAAGTCTTCCCATAGCCACTAAATCACTTCGGTTGTTATTCAATATTTCTTCAATCATCTCAACGCTAGTTATTAGACCCACTGCCATGGTATCTACCTGACATTCATACTTAACCTGATCAGCAAATCGTATCTGATATCCAGGGTAAGCTTTCATAGCAACCGGAGCCAAACCACCCGAACTGATATGAACGATATCTAGCTTTTCTTTTACTTGATTGATAATCCTTACCATCTCGTCTCCATCAATTCCACCCTCCACATAATCAGAAACTGATACTCTTAGGCCAAGGGCTACATGATTAGGAATAGCAGATTTTACTTGATTAATAATCCATGTAAGAAGTCGACAACGGTTTTCTAGACTACCGCCAAATTTATCTTTACGTTGATTCGTAATTGGTGATAGAAATTCATGATTCAGATAACCATGCGCGCCATGAATCTCAATATACTCAAATCCTGCTTCAACTGCCCGCTTAGCTCCTTCAACAAAAGCTTGAACAACTTGCTCAATATCTTTTTCATCCATCGCCTTCGGCATTCGGTAGTCATCACTAAACTTAAGGGCACTTGGTGCAATCGGCTCCGTTTGGCTCGCTTGACTTTTTCTTCCGGCATGTGCAATCTGAATGCCGGGACAAGCACCATGTTTTTTGATTCTATCGTTAATCTCTTTAAGTCCTTCAATCTGCTCATCATTCCAAATCCCAAGATCTCTATCCGATATTCTGCCATTTGGCATCACCGCAGTCGCCTCCACTATAATCAAACCAATTCCACCGATGGCTCTGGTTTCATAGTGTGTGAAATGGAAGTCATTTGCTTTTCCATCATCCTTTGCTGAATACATGCACATTGGGGGCATGACCAAACGATTTTTTAATTCAACATTTCCAAGTTTGTATTTTTCTAATGCTTTCATTGGGTCTCCTCCTATTGTTTTTTTACAGATACCATACCTAGCATACATCCAAGAATTCCGAAGATTATAGATAGTGAAAGGATATATATAGCTACAATTTCTATAGTTTCAGTCATTGGCGGCAATGGAATAAAAGGAATGGGCCCCATCATAAAGCGATAACTGCTTCGGATGACAAAAAAAGCTCCTGCACTAGCTAAAATCCCCGAAACAAAAGACATCCATATCCCTAATATATAAAAAGGTATGGCAATAAAACGCATGGGTGCCCCTAACAGTGTTAATGTTGTGATTTGTTCACGGTAATGATAGATGCTTTGTCGAATCGTATGGGATAAAACGACTAAGGTGGTCATTCCTACCGCTATTAATATTAAAACACTCATAAAGGTAATCCCTTTAACAATATCTCTTAATTTTCCTAAAACATCCCTGTTGTCTCGAATAGAACTGATTTCAGGCATGATTTCCAAGGTATCTAATACCGTCTCCATGCTTTGCAAGTCAATACTTAATTCTATAAATGCAGAAAACGGATTTTCTTGAAAATATTGCAGTACTTGGGCTTCTTCTCCAAGTATTGCTGCCATGCGTTCATAAGCTTCTTCTTCTGAAACAAGCCTAACGTCTCGTACACCATTGATTGTCGTCAGATCCTTAATCCAAGCAGCATCCTCTTGTATTTCCATTTTCGAATAAACCGATACTTCTGCTTCACTTTCCAATATCACAACCATATGTTCTGTGATGATAAAACTGCTAATAACAAGGGCTAGCAAAAAAAAGATAAGTCCATTACTCACTATGGTTAAACCATTCGAAAACATATTATACCGGAAAATAGCTATGGACTCCTTCAAATAGTAACTACTATTACCTCTTTTTCTCACGCGATCACCGCCTTTCAAGGAACATTTGTCCCTGATTCATATGAATGAAAACTGCATTTTTCACATCTTCAATTAAATGTGTTGCATGGGTAGTGAGTATAACCGTTGTATCCGAATCGCGCAAATCCATAAGAAGCTTAAGAATATGTACCGCATTTTCTTTATCCAGGTTACCCGTTGGTTCGTCTGCCAAAATCAACTTGGGTTCTCGCACCATAGCACGTGCAATAGCCACACGTTGGCTTTCTCCCCAAGACAGTGTGTCAACATGGGACTTAATCTTGTGTGAAAGGCCTACCCGAATAAGGGCTTCTTCGCTAATGGCCTTTATATCCTGTTGAATATGTGGCAAAAAGCGCAAACCTAACATCACGTTTTCTAGTGATGATTTATTGGGAATTAAGCGAAAATCTTGAAAGATTGGTCCAATCCATTGACGCATTTTCTGAATATTTCGTTGTGACCCTGTCATAGATTGTCCTAAAACTTCAAGTGTTCCTTCTGTTGAGAGCTCACTTCCCATAAATAATTTCAACAAACTGGTTTTTCCTGATCCACTAGGACCAATAAGAAAAACTAATTCACCACTTTTTATTTCAAAATCACAGGGCAGTATGGCTTTCGTTCCTGTCGGATAAGTTAATGCAAGTTCTTGTGCTCGTATCATGTGTACCTCCAGTAATCAAAAAAATGAAAATGCAAAATTTAAAATAAGTTCATTTTCTTTGGTTTCTATACTTTTGACTTTATTGTCATCCGTTAAATTTTCTATATTAAGAATTAAAGCTCCTTCTTCATAAAGTTCTGAAATCCCACTCGGTTCTAATTCAATCCCATAAAAATGACCAGACCTTGCTACATAATGGATTTCATAATCATTTCTGACTTCAAAATAACCCATGAGTTGTAGCACATCTTGATTCAGATTGATACCCACCCCATCCTTTTCAAAAGAAAACACCATTGAAGGTAAGCCCGGATTGTCCTGAATAGCTCGGTTGAAGTCCGCTTCTGTAATCCTTGCTTTAATGCCAGAAAGAGATATGCTCACATCGACCATATCTTCGGATAAGGCTCCTGACGACGCCAACTCAGAGAATCCAATACTCGCATTTTTAAAAACAGGCTTTAAAGCTATCCATGCGTCTCGCAATGTATTCAATTGCTCCTCATATTCTTCTCTTTCCGATTCAAGGGATCCTAAAAATTCCTCTTGTTGGTTTATCAATCTCTGATTTTCCTCAACAGTAAGCAATAAAACCCGTTCTTCTTCAACAAGGGCCGCTTGGGTCTCTTGTAGCAATGTTTCTGTCGAACCAAGAGTATCCAAGGTCTCTTCTGTTTTAGACATGAGTTCTCCGGTACCTTGCGTCATATCTCGAAAAAGCGTTACCCTTTGTAAGAAGTTTTTCAAACTCTCTGCTTCTAATATGATTTCCAAAAAAGATGTCGCACCCATTCTTTGATAAGTCGCAAGCACTTGACCTAAGGTTGTTTCATATTGACGTAGTTGCTCTTTATTTTGAAGGATCTCTTCATTTATTTCTACAATGCGTTCTTGTATGGTTAGCTTTTCCTCTTGAATACGAATAACTTTAAAATTTGATTCTTGGATTAACTGCTCCAACCGATATAGTTCTGATAAAGCTTCACTCACCTGCACCTCAATGTCCTCGAGATTTTGAGTCACTTCTTCTTCATCAACCACAGTAGTTGTTGCTTGTATCCTATTGTTCATATTAAGATTAATCCCAAACACGAATACGATTAGACATGTAAACAGTATAATTAAAATTTTATTTTTCATATCAAATATCCTCACAGTAAAATATAACTAGTTTAGTGACTACCATCATTATATACTACTCAGTTATTGGGCACAACCACTTTAAGCTTGTAAGAAATTATCTGCCGATAGTTTAAAGTATTGCTTCTAATAGTTTTTTCGTATAATCATGTTCGGAGTGATAAAGCACATCATGGGTCTTCCCAAACTCGACAAACTCACCTTTATACATGACTGCGATTTGATCACACATATGCGCTACAACTTTCAGGTCATGAGAAATAAAGATATACGATAACTTTAGTTCGTCTTTTAATTTAGATAATAGATCCAGAATTTGACCTTGTACGGATACATCAAGAGCTGATACCGGCTCATCACATACAATTATTTTTGCCCGCGTTGCAATTGCTCTTGCAATAATTACGCGTTGGTTTTGCCCACCACTTAGTTGACCAGGAAATTTGTTTTTTTCATTTGTTTTTAGTCCGACTAACGTCAAGAGCCGATCAACCTCACTATCCATCTCACTTTTTTCAACAATTTTATGAATGCGTAGAGGTTCTAAAAGAAGTTCACTCACTGTCATTTTAGAATCTAAAACAGCATTGGTATATTGAAAAATAATCTGAATATCCCGTCGATATTTCCTCATTTCACTTTCATTGATGTAAGTAATGTCTTGGCCAAATAAATAAATTTTTCCACTACTTGGCTCAAGTAGCTTTAATAAAAGGTTAGCCATTGTACTTTTTCCACTTCCGCTTTCTCCAATTAATCCAATCGATTGTCCACTTTTTAGCTCGAAAGTTACATTTTTTACTGCATGGATTATTTCTTTTTTACTAAAGGTTGTCGATTTTATTATAAAATGTTTTGATAAGTTTCCTACTTTTAAGATACTCTCCATGGCTAATGGAGAACCACCATGAGAATAGATATTTTTATCTCCAGAATCTAAGGACCTTGCACATTTTATTAACTTACGGGTATATGAATGAAGGGGTTTATTAAATACTTCACTAAGTAAACCTTCTTCAACAATGCGTCCATCATACATAATATGAATTCGCTCGCAAAGATATTTTGCTACATCAAAATCATGGGTAATTAGTATGATAGACATCTGATATTTTTTATTCACCTTGATCAGTAAATCCAATATGCGTTTTCTAAGTGAAGCATCAATGGAGCTTGTCGGTTCATCGGCGATTAAAATATCCGGTTTAGATAATATACAAAGAGCAATCATAATTCTTTGATTTTGTCCTCCACTTAATTGGAAGGGATACATATTATACACAGTATCCGGAGAATCAATACCTACTTCCTTAAGGGCTTCACAGATTAAAGGATAACTATATGGTTGCCCATGCATTTTGAGAACACTTTCAAGTTGTTTTCCAATGCGTTTATATGGATTTAAAGCTTGGGAAGGGTTTTGAAAAATATAAGCAATGCGCTTTCCTCGAATAGATGTCAGCTTTTTTTCACTTAGGTCCACTAAGTTCTCTCCTTTAAACAGAACGCTACCTTGATCAATTGAACTGATGGATTCATCTTGTAACTTGATAAATGAACTGACGGTCACAGATTTTCCGCTTCCTGACTCACCAACAATTCCTATCATTTCACCTTTACGCAAAAATAAATCAATTCCTCTAACCACTTGAAGTTTTCCCTGATCTTGGTAAAACGAAACTTTAAAATCCTGAACATCTAAAATTTTTTCACGCATTATATGACCCCCTTCTAATAATTATTTTTATTAACTGTTTCAAGAATAATACGACCTATTTCGTCTAAGTCTCTAGAACCACTTGTTTTTGTACCTATGATAATTGACGCAATTCCTCTTTGCCAAAACATTTGGTTGGCCGCATCGGTATTTGTATAAAAGTATTCTATTCCTACTTGATTTGATTTCAAGGGAGCATTTTCTATATCGTTTTTATTTACATTTTCTTTTAAAAGATGACCTAGGCTCCATGCAAACTGCCTTGTTATAGGAGCTTGTTCCACACTAAGCTCAATGGTATCAAATGTATTGCTTCGGATTCTTGTTAGATCAATATAGGCTTTAACTTTTTGCGGACTATAAGGAAAGTCATCCGCCATTGTATATATTCCATGATATTGATCACTCAGCGTGCCGTCTAAAAACATAAATATAAAGGACCGTTTATTTCCTTCCAATTGACATAGGCGTTCCATGAGCTCTAAGTTAAACTGAAGAACATCTTGTCCCTCACCATCTAAATAGTTATAACTTAGTCCTATGGCAATGACTTCATCCTTGAGATAAGTATCGTTTCCTTCATAAAAACCGACAACATTAATCCCTTGCCCTTGGTTTTCTTTTGTTTCACAGGTTAATGTAATTAAACTGTTTTCATTACGCGTTAATATTTCTGCGATACTTTTTGAGATTAATATAATATTGCCGTTCTCCCTCTTATCAATCATGACTTCATTAAACTTAGCTTGATTGCTTTCTACTAATAGAAATCCTTTTACAGCAACATTCTTGGAAATATTACTTATAATAAATTCTATTGAAGAATCATTATAAAATCTTGTATCTATAAGTATAAATTTATCTTGGAATCGTTGAAAATCTTCTATGGTATATAAATCTTCTCTAGACGCATCATAAAGATATCCTTCAATAAAATCATCTGCAAAGGAAAGGATTGTAAAATCAACCTTTTCAGTCAAATCGAGTGTTTTATCACCTATATTTGCCTTCATACTTTGAGCTAATCGTTGATATACATTCCCTATTGCGTATGGCTTTTTGTAATCACCATCTTGAATAGGTACTATACCAAGCTCTCGCATTTTATTTTCTATATGCAAAACCGTTTCTCTTGCTTCTTTTGATCCGACAAGAACTTGATCAAAGTCTTCAAGCAATTGATTCTCATACTCAAAATTGTAAGATTTGGTATTGATAGACACAATAAATAAGATGATCAATATTCCAATCGCTATCATTCGATCAAGCCGTAATTTTTTTTTTGGTGCTGACATAAATCGAACTTGTCTTTTTTGAAGAATCTCCCGTAGACCTTCACCAAATAAGTTAAAGCCTAATACACTTATAAAAAAAGCAAGAGCAGGAAACAAAACTGTCCATGGAGCAATTCCAAGCATGTTTCTTGATGTACTTAACATACTTGCCCATTCAGGTTCAAAACTTACATTATAATAGGATAATTGACCCATACTTGAGTCTTTAATTATTTTGAGATTTCCTATAAAAACACCAAAAACACCTAATTGCATCATCATTGACAGATTTCGAGCGATTTCCATAAAAAACAATATTAGCATTTCAGGAACTAAATGCGGAATCACATTTTCAATGGCAATCTTACTTCGACGCTTACCTATGGCTACTTCTCCGCGAATAAATGGTTGTTGATTAATCGCTTCTACCCGTTCCATTAATAGCTTGCCCAGTTTTGGCCATCCCACAAAAGTAATTACCAAAACAAAGGCTAACATAGAATAGACTTTGTTTAAGCTTACAAAAAATTCTAACTGTAAAATAATAATACTTATAAGAAGAGCAGGTATTGCTGAAAAGATGACATTACCTTGTAGGATTATCGATTTAAAAGTTTTATGACCAAACCCTCCCATAATAGCCATGGGAATTGCAATCAGAAATTGTCCTAAAGACATAAAAAAGCCAAGTAAAATAGTGAGCCTTGTTCCGTAAACCATATAACTAAAGATATCTCTCCCTAAATCATCACTACCAAATAAAAACTCTTTTGATGGTGGATAGGGGGCAGACTCAACTTGGAGCTGATTGTTTTCCGTTGAGAAGCGCATATGTTGAAGAGTATAAGGACTCTTCGACGCAATCACATCCGGAAAGACCATAAGAACGATAATGAATATTAATATTAGGCTTCCAAGTAGTAGAGGTATATTTATTTTTTTCATCGTCTCGCCTCCCTTTTTAATGGATTAATTACTTTAGTAACTAAACCAATCCCATAGACAAATCCGCTATATATCACCCCTAATGTTAAGGCCATGGGGACAAATCGATATACATCTTGCCGCTTATACAAATACAACAAGTAATAAACAATCCCATTATAATTAAACAAATATTCGACGATAATCATATTTGAAAGCAGCATTGTCATAATTGTAGGTAATGAATCAACAACTTTAAAAATAACAGCAGGTAATATCTCCGTCCTGAAAATCTTAATTTTTGAATAGCCTAATGCTTTGGCCGCCCTAACATATTCTTTGTTTAGTTCTTCAATAATAGTTAAATATGTTATTCTAGAAATATATACCGTTGGTATAATTGATAATGTCATTAATGGAAATATAAATTCTTTAAGAGGTAAGCTGTCCTTAATATAAGTAAAGTTTTTAGCAATAAATGTATAGGTCATTACCCCTAATAACACAATCAAAACATCAGGTATTGAGAAAAACACTAAGGTCCCAAGCGATCGAATCCCTCCTTTTTTGGCGTGATATCCTTCATACATACCCCGTATGATTCCAATAAACACAGATAGCCCAAGAGATGCACTTATTAACTTTATGCTCAGTAAACTCGATGTATAGATAACCTCAAAAACATTTCCTACTGTATACCCTTGATGGGTATTAAAATCAAACATTGATCGTAAATATAATATACTTCTTTTCAATGTAAGGTAAAAGGAAAAGTTACTTGTCCATTCTTGATTAATATATTGGATGTCGGCATTTTGATTAATATTAACGAGAAAAGCCAACATAAAACTCACAAAAATAATCGGTAGAGTTACCATGAGGGTTTTTCGAATCAGAACAAATACAAGTTTATAGTAGTGGAGCTCAATCGATTGACCGAAAATAATCTTTGTCGGATATCGTTTATAAAGAATATCAAAGACAATATTAAAAATCATAAGGCCAATCACCAGAATTATGGCAAGAAATTCATGACCCGATAAATAATCGATGGTATTCACTCGATAGACATCCCTTTGAATATAATTGATGACGATAGACAGCACATTAAACATGGTATTTTTACTAATCTTATCTATGGTATCGTCATATGTGTTTAGCTGATTGCTACCATCATGAATCATTAAAGCAGGAACGCCTTCATTGACAAAGGCTCCGCTAGTATCTCCATTAATATTCCCTTGTTTTACGAATACTTCAGCATCGATGGCAAAATTAATAACCTTATCTTTCAGAATTTTACTTATTATATTATCCGAAGAAATGGTGATTCCTTCAATAGACTCTTGACCTATCGAATCCAAATGTATAACCGTCGTTTTATCTAATGAATAGATTGGATTATTGATATAGTATCTTGCTCCGGAATTTTGTTGTTGAGATGCGTTAAATCCAACAAATACAATTCTTTTATAGGGCAAACTCTCTTGAACAGATAAAACTCTAGCTAATTCCAACATTCCTGCCAAGCCGGATGTTTGGTTATTTGCACCTGGAAAATACTGTTGATTCATTCCGGTGCCCAGGCCATCAATATTTGCAGTAATCATTAAAACACGATCACTATTCTCCTTACCTTCAATAACGCCCATAATATTTGATGTCTCAACAATTGGATAATCAATAGTCACCTTAATCTTAACATCCTCCACGACGCTAGGATTTGTCATATCTTTTGAGATTTCTCCACCCACTAAATCTATAAGGTCAAGATAGCGTTCTTTTGATAAATAACTTACAAAAATAGATTCTCCTGTTTTTCCTTGAATACTTATACTTTTTTGACGTTCATAAAGGTTATTACCACCATAAAGGTTGGCATCCGCACAACAAATAATACCTAATCCCTTGTTACTTTTAACATAGTCAATCCACTTTGGATTGATAACATCGCCTTCAATGACAACCATCTTACCCTCGAGTAATGTCGGGTCAATTCTAAATAGATTCGTTCCTAGCAGTAATAAATCTCCATTATAATCAACACCGCCTCCATCAAAAGAAGGTAGTGCAACATAATCTTGATACATGATAAATTCTTTGGATGTATTTGTGTTTTGACTCGGTATCTGAAACATCGGGGATTCATCAATATGAGGTATAATTGTCGAAAACTCTTGAAAATAAGAGCCATTATCCCCACCACCCTGGATTTTGTTTGATTCAAAATGCTCCTTAATGTATAAAAGCGCTTGAATATTTTCCTTGCTTCCGGCAAGACGGCCTTGATACGTTTCAAAGCTTAATTCTCTAATATGTTCTTTGGCATAATCTTCATTCAATATTGTGGCATCAAAAGATCGACTTACTATATTCAATATAATTAATATACTTATTATAGCAACAACTACGATAAGACCTACTAATTTGACGTGTTTTATGATTATTTGACGAAATCTAGACATTCTCCATTCTCCCACTTTTTGATTAGACTTGATTTATATTATACCAAATATTATATTATATTCATATGCTATTTTGAACGTTCTCTTGACTCTACAAAAAAAGGTACTATAGGTTATAAACTATACTACCTATAGCACCACAAGTATTTGATTGATTATTCTTCCATGGCTTCTTCAAATTCTTCTCGTTTAAGCTCGTACCATTGTTTAACCGCAACAGGATCTTTCATCATGGTTTTCATTTCTTCCATGGCTTTTAGATGAGCTTTATCTTGCTTTTCGTACATTTCTATACCATGTTTTTTGCTTAACTCAGCCATTTCTTCAAATGTCTCCGCATGAAATTCCTTGTCACAAGCTCCACCAAGTTGCCTACATGTCATTGTTTTCATGTAATCACTCCTTACCTATTCATTTAGTGCAACTAAAACACAATGCTCTACGACTTCAATACCGGCATTTTCCGCTTTTTCAACCAATGCTTTACTTACTGTTCCTGGTTGTAGCCATATACGCTTGACCCCTTGTTCAATACAGTCATCTAATACCCGCATTCCAATCCGTGGATTAACCACAAAATTCACAACATCGGGAACAAATTCCAATTCCTTAATCGACGAATATGCTCTTATCCCTTCGACTTCATCATGATTTGGGGTTATGGGGGTTACATTGTATCCAGCATCAATCAATCTATTAAAAATTTTGCTTCCAAATTTATTGATATTTGTTGTCGCTCCGATAACCGCCCAATTCTTATATGTTAACCAACTATGCATTGCCACCTAATCACTCCTTTTCTATAACTGAATATCTATTATTTATGTGATGGATGCGTTATAAATCGATTGAATTGAATGATCAAGCATGGTATTAAATTCCTCATCACTTTGCTTTACATTTAATCCTTCCGATAATGCCCTTGAAAAACTTGCAATCAACTGATGATTACGACTTAGTTTTTCATTGGCCTCTTCTCTAGAATATCCTCCGGATAATGCAACAACCCTAAGGACATTGGGGTGATTAATGACTTCTTCATAAAAATTATCCACCTCAGGTAGCGTAAGCTTTAGCATAACCTGATATTTTGGATCTAATTCTGTCAAATGATGAAGCAATTCTTTTTTCAAAATCACTTCCGCTTCTTCTTTATTTGGTGCATGTATATCGACTTCAGGTTCGATAATAGGTACAAAACCTGCATCTAAAATAATCTTACCAATTTCAAACTGTTGCTTAACCACTGCTTTTATACCAATTTCATTCGCTTCTTTTATGACTGATCGCATCTTCGTTCCAAAAATATGACGCTCTTTGGCGCGAAAAAGTAAATCATCAAGATTTGGCATCGGATTCATTCGCTGAACGCCATTTTCCAAATCAGCTAAACCTTTATCTACTTTCAAAATCGGTACGATTCCTTTCTCATGCCAAAGGTAATCTGCAGAATATTTATCATCAACTTTCATATCCATGGTCTTTTCAAAAAGAATGGCTGCAAGAATTCTATCTTGTGTAAAATGCGGACTTTTCATAATCCTTGAACGCATTTCATGAACCAAGTGAAACATTTCTTCTTCATTGGTATATGCTTCTTGAGTAATTCCATAAGTTGCAAGTGCTTTGGGAGTACTACCGCCACTCTGATCAAGGGCTGCAATAAAGCCACTATCTTTTTTCATTCGTTCAAATTGTACCATATCCATATAAACACCTCCGTATAATATTAACTGTTACTCCTATATTATACACCTTATTTGGGAAACTGCCAAAATGCTCTTTACAAAAAAAAGCATGGAATAAATAGTGCTTATGTACTATAATGGAGGTAGAAATAGCGCATAAGCAATCGTTTAGGGGATTTATTATGAAACAAAAGAAAATGTTACTTATTGCAAGCCTATCCTTGTGGCTCATCACAATCCTTGTAGGAGTCATTCAAATACCACTTAAATCGGTTCTGGAAACCGATACATTAGGCTATTCTTTTTACGAGAACTTACTTGTTTATCGTACACAGAAAGAGGATACCTCGTCTTTTTTTGACGCCTTATCTCAAGGCACCATTCCTTTTGAACATTATAAAGATACCGATTATGCCGGTTCTCTGACTACCGACACCTTTTGGTTCATGATTAGTGGTGATGCCTACGATAACTTTGTCCAATCCGATAAGGAATCCATTCATCTCGTTGAGATTGCAAAACCTCAGCTTGATCATATAGCTGTTTATCTACTAAATCATGACCAGCAGATTATTGATACCTATGTCGTAGGTCGTAACCATCCTTACACGCATCGACCTATAAATCACCGCAATTATTTTATACCTATCTATAACACTGAAACAATTGATTCGGTTATATTCCAAGTAAAGACCAACAGTTATCTCCAGTTTCCGGTTACTTTATGGCATGATAAGGACTGGTCTGATTTCTTGCATCAAGATTTATTTGGCAACGGTTTATTTTACGGGGCTGTCTTTATCATGCTCATCTACAATTTGATATTAGGACTATCTATAAAAGACAGGAACAATATATACTTCTCTTTGTTTATTCTATTCTTTGCTCTTATGCAAGGTACTTGGGATGGTTTCGGATTCCAATATCTCTGGCCGAATAACGGAAAATGGGATTTAATGGCTAACCCGGTCAGTATCAATCTTGTTAGCTTAAGTTTTATTGTTTTCTCTGCTAATCTTTTGGCGCCTCCAAATACCAAACCATTAAAAAAGCGAGTATATCAATTCGCTCTTTTCACTCACTTTCTAGCACTTATTTCCATCTTCTTTTTATCAAGTTCTATGAATGTGTATATTGCCATGTTAAATGCATCCTTGACTTTACTTCTTTCCATCGTATTCTTGATTCAAAAAGGATTGAAAAGCAGAACTGAGATGATTTATCTCTTGGCTTGGCAGTTTTTTTTAGGGGCAAATACATTAAACATATTGGCTGGAATTAAATTACTGCCATACACCATTATTACAGAGATTTCCCCTAAACTTGCTGTCATTGGACTTATTGCATTATTTAGTTTAGCCTTATCTGAAAAATTTAATACTGTTGAATATTTGCGTGGTATTGAAGTTGAAAAGCGTCGATTACTAAAGCATTTACATGACATGCATAAAAAAATTTCATCAACACAGGATATCCACATTATTTTTGAATATCTACTGAATATGTTCCATAGTATTACAGATTTTGAAGAAGGTCTTGTCGTTCTCCTCGATCAAGATCTTCATGCTTGTGACATCTACAGCAATAGCAGTCAAAAAATCCACTCTATAGAATTGACCCTGTCTGAATTCGATGAACTTAATACCCTCATTCTTAAAGAGGATGATATGCCACTTCCCTTTGAAGATGGAATATTAAATACTTGCATTCAGTATATTAATCATAAACCAACAAGCCTTTATCTGATTCCTCTCATTAGTTTGAATCAACCTATAGGTTTTGTTTTATTGACTTCAGCAACCACAGTTGCCCTTGATAACATAACACAGGAAACAATTGAAGACTTTGCTTCTCAGATTGCAATCACTTTATACAACACCAAATTATTTAACAAGGTTAATCTCCAGGCCCAATATGACGCCTTAACCATTGCATATAATCGTCGTTATTTCTTTGAACTTGCTGAAGACATAAGCGCAACAAAGAACTCCCTTGAAACCATTTCTGTCATCATGATTGACATTGATGATTTCAAGCAAGTCAACGATAAGAATGGACATATTATCGGTGATATTGTTCTTAAAGTCATGGTTGAACGTATTATCGGACTCCTAAACAAGGACAGCTTCATCGGACGATATGGTGGCGAGGAATTTATTATTCTTCATCACAGCTTAGACCCTGAGGCTATTCATCGTTTGGCACATGACATATTATCTACTTTTCGCAATGAACCTATATCCATTCATCAGGATGAAAAAAAACTGGATCTTGACATTACCATCAGCATCGGACTAGCTTCTTCCAATAAGCCAATATCTGTCTATGAATTAACCAATCGCGCAGATGCTTTTCTCTACCATGCAAAAAAAAAATGGTAAAAATCAAGTCTGCTACGACTGTTAGCATCGAACTTTTTAACCCTTTTCCGTTAAATATTCAATATATCTCTACAGCTAAAAAAGCATAACTGATTTTAAACAAAATTAAAAAAGGAATCTCTTTCGAGATTCCTTGAGCTCTTAACCGGATTCGAACCGGTGACCTCATCCTTACCATGGATGCGCGCTACCTACTGTGCCATAAGAGCTTACTGCACACTGCCTTTTCTATTATACACAATTATACATTTTTTTCAAGTAGTATTTTTTCAACTTTTTTCTTGATTCGCTGCAAAGCGTTGTCAATAGACTTAATCGGCTTATTCATAATCGTTGCAACTTCTGTATAACTGGTGCCGTCAATATATAATTGTAAAACTTCTTTTTCAAAATTGCTTAGTTTTTTTGCAAGTTCATGTTCAATGATATGAAGATTTTCTCGTCCAATTAAGAGCTCTTCCGGATTGCTTATTTTTTCATTGGATACAGAATCCATCAATTCCGGACGATCTTCATCATCTTGATAGGAAGGTTTATTCAACGATACATATGTGTTTAAGGGCATATGCTTTTGTCGCGTTGCTGCTTTAACTGCTGTAATCATTTGCCGGGTAATACATAAATCCGCAAAGGAAAAGAAGCTGGCTTCTTTATTCGGATTGTAATCACGTATGGCTTTGAACAAACCAATCATGCCTTCTTGGATAATATCTTCTTTACTTGCTCCCATTAAAAAATATGTTTTGGCTTTTTTTTCAACGAGTAATTTATATTTATTCATTAAAAAATCTATGGCTAAATCATTCTTCTGACGAATATGTTCGACTAACTCTTCATCTACCATTGACTGAAACTCTTCTAACTGCTGTGCTTGCTCCAAGTCATCGCCTCCACTCTTATATGATTCATTATCATGTATCTTAAAGTATATCATGTTATCCTAGGCGTTGTCTATATCCTTCATACATAAGAACAGCTGCTGCTACAGAAGCGTTTAAGGAGGATATATCCCCTTGCATTGGAATCTGGGCTACAAAGTCACAATGCTCACGAACAAGCTTTGATAAGCCCTCTCCTTCGCCTCCTATGACGATTGCTATGGCACCCTTCATATCCACATCATACATAACTTGGCCATCCATATCTGCTCCCACAATCCATAAGCCTTTATCTTTTAACTCTTGTATCGTTTTAGATATATTGGTTACTTTACAGACGGGTGTATATTCTATGGCACCTGCGCTTGTTTTAACAACCGTTTCAGTCAAACCAACAGCACGTCGCTTCGGAATAATAACACCATGCACACCAACAACATTGGCTGTACGAATAATTGCACCTAAATTATGAGGATCCTCAACGCCATCTAAAATCATGATATAGGGTGATTCACCTTTCTTCTCAGCAATGGCTAAAATATCATCAATGGATACATAATCATAGGCAGCAACATAAGCCACAACACCTTGGTGTTTTTGCGAATTTGCACGTGCATCTAAACGGTCTTTAGACTCGAAATTAATGACAATTCCTTTTTTTCTCGCTTTTGCAATAATACCTTTAAGTGGGCCGTCTTTACTGATTTGATCTTGTATAAATAGTTTATCAATACTTCGATCAGCTTTTAGCGCCTCGTTAACTGCATTTCTCCCTTCAATGATGAGCGATGAATTATCTACTTCTTGGTTATTATTTATTTCATTATTCATTATGTTCCTTCTTCCTTTTTCTCTTATTTTATTCACACGCTGTTCAATTAGATGATATGCTTCTTCTCCATCCAACGAACAAGTCGACTTCCTTTTGGTATTAACAACAATTCTTCCTCCGAAAAAGCTTTTAATAGCAACATCATTAGAAGATAAACGATAACGCCTGTAAATATACTTAATAGCAATGCCACTGCATTACTGCCTACAAGCGAATGCATGAATGCATATACCATGTAGGTCGCTCCTCCCATAATCGATGAGGCAATCAGTGGCTTTCCATACGTATGAAAAATATCTTTTTTTATATGTACACATTTTTTAACATTTATATAACTAAGGACTGTAATCATCAAGTAGTAAATGACCGTAGCTACTGTTACACCATATCCGCTCAATCCTATATTGATAAAGAATACATTAAGGATAAGTTTTACAAGTCCACTAATTAAAACAATATTTAATGCTGTATAGTACTTTGAAAGCCCTTGTAAAATCCCAGTCATTGACTGGCCTAAAATCATAAAAACAAGTCCAATCGCCATAATCTGAAGATAACGATAGCCTTCTGGTTTTTGATAAACAAAATTAAGAATCGGCTCTGCTAAAATAACAATACCAACAGCTGCAGGTAGAGCAAGCTTAACTGCAATTTCAATGCCTTCAATAATTTTCTTCTTAAGCTCATCTTTTGTCTTTCTTGTATTCGCTGCAGAAATCGTTGGCACGATACTAATAATTAATGAAACGCTTAATACTAGCGGCACATTAATAATTGTCTGCATCTTACCGAGTATACCATTAATATAAGTTCCTTCCGCAATCCGTTCTCCTTCCATAACTATTCGTGTATCAAGGAGTCTGGGAAGAGTCGCTGCATCAATAGCTAACATGATCGATAAGGCAGCACTGGCTACTGTAATAGGTATGGCAATCATGCCAATTTTTTTGACAACACTGGTAAAATGTTCATCGGACTCTTGAGTACGTACTTTAAGCATTATATCTTTATGTTGTTTCATATAAGTCATTAACAAAAACAAAGCAGAAAATACAAATCCAATGGACACACCCAGAGCTGCACCTCCAACGGCAATTGGAATACCATATCCTTTTTCTAAGAGGATATAGACGAGACCGATACCTATGATAACTTTGACAAGGTTCTCAATGATTTGGGAAATAGCGGTTGGAGCCATTTGCTGCATGCCCTGTAAATAGCCTCGTATGGCACCTGCAACTGCAATAAAAAAAGGTGCAAATCCCATTCCCAGTAAAGCATAATAACTTCCATCGTCCCATCCATTTAGCTGAAGAATCGTTCTCTCAAAACATACTAGCAATATGGAGACAAATAAGCCTATAACTCCGGTTAGGATGAAGGCATAGCGAAAAATATCATGTGCCTTTCGATATTGCTTCTTGGCAATCTCTTCTGCCACTAATTTAGAAATCGAATTGGGTATCCCAATCAATGATGCTGCTGTTAATAAACTATATAGTCCATATATATTCTGATAATAACCGATACCAACTGTACCTGTAAAGTATGCAAGCGGCACTTTATAAAAAGCACTTATAATTTTTGCAAAAACACCTGCTAAGGTCAGAATAAGTGTACCTCGAATTAATGTTGAAGATTGTCTACTCATGATTAATCCCCTTGACTACACATTCCAGTAGCCGCTGATAATTTTTTGTCATCACAAAATATCCTAGTAAACATTCAAATGCTGTCGCCATTTGGTAGTCACTACGTTTTGCGTTTTTAGGAACGGACTGACTTTTTGCATTCCGTCCCCACTTCACGATGCGTTGTTCCTCATCTGATAGTATCGGCATAATATTCGCTAAAATTCTCGCCTGTTCTGATGCCTTGACATATTTTTTTGTTAAGGCATGTAGTTCATTTACAGATCGGTTTCCTTGTTGTACAATATAAAATTTAACCAAGAAATCGTAAATCGAATCGCCTAAATAGGCTAGTGTTAAGGGTGAATATTGCTTCACATCAACAGATTCGATGCCCTCTCCCAATTGTCCTAAAAAATCTTCAATAAACTTCTCCACCTAGACACCTCTATACATTTTAAACGCGTTTAAATCGAACACCTTCACGGGTATCTTCTAGAACGATACCTTGTTCTTGGAGTTCATCACGAATTTGATCAGCTAGAGCAAAGTCTTTATTTTTTCTAGCCTCTTGACGCTTTTCAATCATTGCTTCAATCTCTTCATCTAAGATAACTTGTTCGCGTTTATAGGATACACCTAGTATATCACAAAGTCGTACAAAACATTCATTAAAATTCTCTATAAATACAAGGTTAGATGCCGACTCCATCTCTGTATTGATATATTTTACCATATCAAATAGTGTCGATACTGCATCCGATGTATTAAAGTCATCATCCATGGCGCGTTCAAATTGATGAATAAAATCATCAATTACTTTTTTTTCTTCCGTGGATAAGGCCTTTGATTGAGATGCATTTTCTTTCATCATTTCTGTCAACTCTTCTAGTCGACTATAACCGGTTTTTATTCGTTCCAAGCTTCGTCCCGCAGCATCCATTAGTATTTCACTAAAGTTGATCGGACTACGATAATGGGCACTGACAATAAAAAAGCGAATGACGTCATAGGGGATTTTTTCCGCTATATCTCGAACGGTAAAAAAGTTCCCTTTGGATTTTGACATTTTCTCATTGTTCACATTGATAAAACCATTATGCAACCAATACTTAGCAAACTCTATACCGTTAGCACATTCACTTTGAGCAATCTCATTTTCATGGTGTGGGAATACCAAATCTGTTCCTCCTGCATGAATATCAATATGATCGCCTAGATAACGTTTTGCCATAGCGGAACATTCAATATGCCATCCCGGGCGACCTTGGCTCCATGGCGATTCCCAATAGGGTTCATTGTCTTTTTTAGGCTTCCATAAAACAAAATCCGTTGGATTCTTTTTATCATCTTCAACCGCAACACGTTTTCCTGATTCTAAATCATCAATATTTTTTTTAGATAATTTGCCATATCCACTGAATTTATTGGATTCAAAATAAACCGTGCCATTAACGACATAAGCTACACCTTTATCAATTAAGGCTTGAATCATTGCGATAATACCCCCCATCTCCTCCGTCGCTTTTGGGTGATGGGTCGCCGGATTAACCCCAAGACAAGCGGTATCATGTTCAACCTCTTTAATATATTTACTTGCTATTTCATCCGTTGTCAATTGTTCTTCGATCGCGCGTTGAATAATCTTATCATCAATGTCTGTATAATTTTGGACATAATTTACATCATATCCCTTATATTCAAGATATCGTCGCACCACATCAAAGATAATAAAGGGACGTGCATTACCGATATGAATATAATTGTAGACGGTTGGCCCACACACATACATTTTCACTTTGCCGGGTTCTAATGGCTCAAATTCTTCTTTTTGTCGGGTTAAGGTATTATATACTTTCATATTCTTCTCATTCCTTATCTATTATTGTTTTTATACATTAATTTTCATATAATTTCGGATTATCCGGACAGAGTTGACACCGTTGGTCTTCCAGTGCTTCTAGCAACTCCGGATCGAGTCCACCACATTTTTTTTCAACGCTTTCTATGCGAATAATCAATTTACATATTTCTTGGCGAACAGGATCTGGAAGATGGACTTGATCAAGGGAATCTTGGGGGTGATGGACAACGCCTTCTCCGCGTACAACACGCCCCGGAATACCAACAACCGTCGCATTGGGGGGCACCTCTCTTAATACAACGGAACCAGCACCGATTTTTGCGTCGTCACCGACCGTAAACGAACCCAATACTTTGGCACCTGCACTAATCATAACATTATTACCGATGGTCGGATGACGTTTGCCATGCTCTTTACCTGTTCCACCAAGCGTTACCCCTTGATAGATGGTAACATCATCACCAACAATTGCCGTTTCCCCAATAACAACACCATGACCGTGATCAATAAACAAGCCTTTACCTATTTGTGCCCCCGGATGAATCTCAATGCCTGTCTTTCGAACCGTCCGTTGTGAAATCCATCGGGCAATAAAATAACGTTTGTGAATAAAAAACCAGTGTGCTAACCGATACCTCAATATGGCATGAAAACTAGGATACAAAAAAACTTCCATCGTCTTTTTTATTGCAGGATCTCTCTCTCTTATAACGTTTATTTCTTCTTTAATGTATTTAAAGATATTCACGAAAAACCTCCTCACAATATAATAAAAAAAAGCCTCTTATCAATGATAAGAGACGACTATGCGTGCTTCCACCTCTGTTATCCTCTCTAGAAGATCTTTTACTTATATTCTTATCAAATATAATATATAACTGTAAAAATGTCAATAGAATTGCCTATCGCTTCTTCCACAAAAACAGTTCACCGAACTTTTTTTCCAAGGTCATTTTAATGTCATTACCTGACCCCATAAAATAAATCTCCCGCATGATTTTTCCCCATTCACGTTTATTCATGGAATTAATCTCCCAACGCATACGTGAGATATATGTAGATTCTGCAGTAAGTCCGTCAACACCCATGGCAATAAAAAAAGGAATTAACAGTTCATTGGTGCAAATATCACCGACAAATTCTATAGGTGTGCCTTCCCGATGAGCTCCACGAACCATGCTTTTTAATAATCGAATAAATCCCGGATGAAATTCATCATACAAATCAAAGGTCATTTCATTACTTGGATCCACGCCTGTTGTATATTGCAATAAATCATCCAAGTCAACATAAACAAAATTAAGTTCTTGTGCAAACACATGAGTTATTAAGGCAACGGAGGGCGTCTCTAGAACAACCCCAAAGGACATATTTTCTTTATATTCCACATGGTTGACATCAAGTTCTAGCATGGCATCTTCAACGAGCAAGCGTATATCTAATAGCTCATCTATAGATGCAATCATGGGGATAACAAACCGAACATCACCAAATACACCGGCGCGAAGAATTGCCTTTATTTGTGTTAATAAGATTTCCCGATGGGTTAAGGCAATACGCGTTGAAAAATAGCCTAAAGATGGATTTTTTTCATCCGGAAAGTAAATATAGGGGAGATCACTAGTCCCATGGCAGTCAAATGTACGAAAACATATTTTTTTACCTTTTGCCGCTTCAACTGCATCTTTATAATATAAAAACTGGCTTTCTTCATCCGGTATTTGATCGCGACCGACAAAGATGGCCTCCGTTCGAAATAATCCAATATGGTCTGCACCGTGATGTATCGCTTTTTCAACATCTGAAATACTTGATGTTACTGCATTAAGATTGAGGTTATAACCATCTTTGGTGCGTGTCTTTACATTGATATATTTTTCATATACATCTTTAAACTCAAAACTCTTCTTTGCTTTCATTTGGTATAATTCAAGAGTCTCGTGATCCGGATGAATAATAATCTCACCTTTTTTGCCATCCATGATAACATCTTCATCGTCATTAACAATCTCGATAATATGCTTAACACCAATAATACATGGAACTTTCCAACTATGTGCAAGTGCTGTCCCAAAAGAATGCATACTTGAATCTTCAAGAATGATTCCTAAAACATGTCCTTGTTCTAGTTCAATAAGATCAGATGCAACTAACTCTTGAGCCATAATTATCTTCGGTTCGTGAAGTTCGCCAAAAAATTGATGTCCTTCATTCGACAACTGATAAATTAAGTCTTGGGTAATTTTTTTAATATATTCTGCTTTTTTCTTAAGAAAGTCATCCGCAACACGATTATAAATAGACTCATATTTATTCTTGACTTCTTCGAGTAGCCATTCAGCATTCACTAGGTTATCTCGAATTTGCTTTTTGACGCTGCCAATAAGAACAGAATCTTTTAATATTGTCAAGTGATTTTGATAAGCATCTGCTTCTTCTTCACTCATAATATTCACTGTTTTCTTATAAATTTTTTCAAGGTATTCTTGATATTTTATCACTGCTTCATCTAATCGATTCATTTCTTGTTCTGCATTATCAATCGATTTTTTTTTAACATCATTTTGATGACTCTTTTTTTTGATGATTTTACCAATGACTATACCGTCTGATACGCCTACGCCTCGAATCATATGTAACTCCTCTCATAGAAGCAAATGACTAAATCAGTCTAGCGTTCCTCCTAGAATACGAATCTGATTTTCTGCCCATCCTCTTGTATTTGAATTTGGATAGTTGGCAAGAAGATATTTGAACTGCTCAATCGCATCTTGCGGACGATCTAAAAACTGATAACTTCGACCCAAATAATAAACCGCATAGTGGGAATATGTTGCATTCTTTTCATAACGAACAGACACTTCCAAATGGTCAATAGCCTCTTGATATCTTGCACTGTTATAAGCAGAATATCCAGCATTATATTCCATTCTAGCTACTTCCGGAAAAACAATTTCTCTTAATTGTGTGTAAAGATTGTTAAGGACACCATCTGTGCTTTCATTAATATCAATGGCGGAAAGTGGTGCTGCCGCTCCGACTAAATCTCCTTGTAAATAACTGGTCATACTCATCATGAGCTGTTGAACTTGTCCGTCTTTTTCAGATAAATTTGTATTTTTTTCGACAGCATCTGCAAGTTCAGCCTCTAATGATCGAATTTTGGATTCATTTTCAGTTTGTTGAGATTCAAGTTTTTCTAATCGATCGGCAGATTCCGTTAATTGTGTTTGATAGTCGTCAATTTCGTCATTAAGTTGTCCGACACGACCTGGCATTAAAAGGAAAAAGATTAATGCCGCTCCGATGGCTACTCCAAAAACAAGACCGGCAAATTGCTGTACGGATTGATTAATAGCTATCTGACGTCTTAATTTTTTTTTGTTTTTATTCAATTCTTCTTGTGGCTCAACAATAACAGCCTCTTCTTTATGGTCATCAAATAGCTCTTCATAATACTTGTGAGCAACATAATTGGTTTTATCAATTAATAACACTTTTAATAAAATATTTTTTGCTCGACTGACCTCTTCTTCTTTGACATATAAAAGAGCTAAGAGCGTATAGGCCTTTACAAATTTCGGATTCAAGGAAATAACTTTTTTTAGATTTATAATCGCTAAATCTCTTGAATTTTGACGAATATATACTAAGGCTTGGTTATATTTTTTTATCGCTGTACTTAACCGGTCTAAATTAACTTGATTGTCTTGAACAAGTTTCAAATAATTTGATGCAACATTCAATTCCGGTTGAATATTTTGGCTGACAACCCATTGGCGTAAAGCCATCACTGTTTCACCTAATTCAAAATAGACTAAGCCAAGTAAATTTCTTGCATCAATATTTCGTTTATCATATTTAATACTCCGGTTCAAACTTTCCACTGCACCGCTCAAATCCCGAACTTTAGATTTTTGAAGGCCTTCATTATAAAGACTTTTGGATACTTCCTTAATGAGTCGAAATGAACGATAGGTAATATTACATGAATTACAGTGCGATTTTTCATTTAATTCCTGTCCACATTTTGGGCATCGATTCAACATGTCTATTCCTCATTTCTGTTCATTTCTTTAATCATTTCTGCTAAAATATCAACAATATCTTTTGTCTCGTATGAATAAATCGCTTCTTCCGCTTCTTCAATCTCTAAACAAGGTTTAAACTTTTTTATTTCTTCTTCAAAATTAATCATGTATTGCCTCCTCTTGAAATATTTTTCTGATATCACTAGTTAAAAACAAAGATCCTGTCGCTAATAAAATGCTGCTTCTTTGTTCTCTTAATCGTTCCTTAAAAAAAGCATCTAAATTCTCTATATAATATACTGCGTTTGTGTATTTAATTACTTCTGAATATAATACTTCTTTTTCAATTCCCTTGCCCATGGATAAATCGACAAGATATACTTCTTTAAACAATCCCGAATTAATTAGCAACTGAATAACCCTTGTATAATCTTTGTGTTGCTTCATCCCTATTAATAAATCTAATGGTTGTGCACTAAAAACAGTCTTTAACGTTTCGATTAACGTTGTCATACCTAACACATTATGAGCACCATCAATATATATACCGTCATGAATTTGCTCAAGTCTTCCCGGCCAAAAAAACTGATTTAAGCCTGAGATAACTTCTTCTTCTTTCACAGGAATAACATGGCGCAAGGCATATACACACATTAAAGATATGGAAGCATTTTCCAACTGATATCTTGCACATGTATTCAAACGTAAGCACTCATAATTATAATACTTGTTATGCACAGAAAAATCAATGCTTTTATCCGTAAAATCTATAATTTTATAGTCATATGGCTGAATTTTACAAACGATTGCTTCTTTTTTTACCGCTATTTGTCGGATAAGCTCTTCTGCCTCTTTATCAATATTTCCTATAACAAGCCTTCCTTTTTTTTGCAATATTCCGACTTTTTCTTTTGCAATATCAAGTAAAGTCTCTCCTAGAATGTCTTGATGATCTAGTCCAATAGACGTAATCACACTTAAATCTTTTTGGGGAAGAACATTGGTTGTATCTAATCGGCCTCCAATCCCCACTTCAATAATTAACACATCCAGTTCTTTTTTGCAAAAACAATATAAGGCAATGGAAAACATCCATTCAAAAAATGTCGATTCCACACCTTTTTCCTTTAATTCATGACATATTCTCTTTACACATTGATAGGCTTCATAAAATAATTCTCCTGAGACATTTTCGTTATTTATTTGCACACGTTCAGTAATAACATCAATATGTGGCGACGTAAATAATCCGACCTTATAACCACCTGCATCATAAATTTCACTTAACATTTTACATACTGACCCTTTGCCATTCGTTCCCGTTACATGAATGACATGTACAGATTCTAAATACGAAGATATAGGAAGTGTATGATTCATTAAGGCAATCATCATTTCAATATTATGAAGTCCTACTTTTTTTCCAAATAAGGGAATTGCATTCATTAATGTATTTAATTGGTGTAATTGTTCTTTATCCATACTTTTCTCCACATATAATTTTTTGTTCATACTTTGTTCACAATTTCATCCACCTTTTGACCAACTACTATATTATAGTATAAACATAAAAAAAAACAAATCATTATTGCAAAAGGAGTATGATATTATGAATGATAAATATGAAAACATCGATCCAATCTACCAAAAGGAGGAGAACACTAATGAAAACCAATATAGATCTTACCCACCCACATACAAGACTACCCCACCACAAGAGGTGGATTATCGAGAAACTGAGGACCCTGTTCCAAATCAAACCAAGAAAAAAACAAAACGCTCATTCCCTCGTTTTGTTGCTCTCTTTGTTGTATTTATATTCTTGGGCGGAATCACTTTTGGTGCCGGATACTCAACAGCCTTATATCTTGGAGATCAACTTACCCCATCATTGATACAATCACAGGCACAAAAATTAACGTTTGATGTCAATCAAATTGAACCGGTTGTCTCATCAAATTCTACCTTATATGAATCAACTAATCTTGTAAGCTCCATCGCAAAAACTGCCGGTCCATCGGTTGTGACAATTACCAGTTCTTACCTTGTTAATCAAAACAATTTTTTCAACAGCCAAACCTTTGAAAGAGAAGGTACCGGGTCTGGAATCATCTATAAACTGCGTAATGATGACTTACTGATTATTACCAATCATCATGTTATTGCCGACGCAAATGGCGTTGAAGTCACTTTTTCAGATAACACCCATCTTCCCGGAGACATCATCGGATATGATTCACGAAATGATTTAGCTGTTATTTCTGTCTCTTTAGAAGATATCGATAATTCAGACTTATCCGATATTACAGTGGCTACTTTTGGCGATTCTGAAGCCCTTGAAGTCGGCGAACTAGCCGTTGCTATTGGTAATCCATTAGGAAAAGAATTTTCAAACACAGTAACTGCAGGTGTTGTTAGCGCTGTTAATCGCGAGATTACAATTTCAGAAACTTCATTGACACTTATTCAAACGGACGCAGCCATTAACCCAGGAAACAGTGGCGGTGCTTTAGTAAACTCAAATGGTGAAGTTATCGGTATAAATACGGCAAAATATGTTAATGAAAGCGTTGAAGGTATGGGTTTTGCCATTCCTGTACACATTGGTCTACCTGTAATCGAAACCATTATTGAAAACGGAAGTGGTGAAGACGTTGCCTATGCCATGAATGATGATAAACCTTTCTTAGGTGTTCAAATCAGTGATATTAATGAACAGATTTATAACGAAACCGGAATGCCATTTGGTATTTATGTCACTGAAGTCTATGAAAACAGTGCTGCTGCTAATGCCGGTGTTGAAGCTGGAGATGTTATCTATTCATTAAACGGTCAAAAGCTTATGAACACGGATGATTTATTTGATGCCTTGTCTGATAAAGCTGTCGGCGACGTTATTAAACTCAGTGTTGCAAGGGGCGACCAAGTTCTTAATCTTGAAGCCCAACTGACACGTTATGGTGATGTAATAACTGAATAAAAAAACAAACATATTAAAAAAGCCGCTTTCGCGGCTTTTTTTTACTTTAGTTTAGCTAATCGTTCATTCACTTGTGTCAATAAACCTTCATATTTTTCTTGCTTTTCTTTTTCGCCTTGTACCACGGCCTCTGGCGCTTTGCTCACAAAGCCTTGATTGCTCAATTTTTTTACAATTCGTGATACTTCACCTTCAAGTTTTGCTTTTTCTGCTTCCAGTCGTGTAATTTCTTGTTCAATATCTACAAGTTCATTAAATGGAATATAGATATTTGCATTAGGTACCATCACAGAAACAAAATCATCTTCAACACCGTCTTTGTCTGCCTGCACAACAACTTCACTAGCAAAGGCTAAGGGTTTAAAGAAGGTCGCACCCTCCGTAAAAATTTGGCGTACTTTTTCTTGATCACTAACAACAATAGCTTTGGCTGTTTTCTTGGGTGAAACATTCATCTCTGCGCGAATGTTTCGTATTTGATGAATCGCTTCTTTGAGAAGGGAAATGCTTTCTTCTTCATTTGGGAAGTGATAGTCGTCTTTAAACACAGGCCACGCTGATACCATAATGGAGTCTTGGGTATTTAAAACGGTTTGGTAGATTTCTTCAGTAATAAAAGGCATATATGGGTGTAAAAGTTTAAGGGCTTGAACCAGAACTGTTTTTAATGTCCATAAGGCAGCTTGACGGGTTGAATCGTCTTCATTATATAATCGTGGTTTTACCATTTCAATATACCAGTCACAAAATTCTTCCCAAACAAACTCCGTTAGTTTTTCAACGGCAATACCTAGTTCATATTTTTCCATATTCTCGGTTACATCATTTGCCAAATCATTGGCCTTAGATAATATCCATCGATCAGCTTCGGTCAATTGCCTTAAATCAAAAGCTTCCGGAACATTTTCGATATCATACATCAAAATAAATCGTGATGCATTCCAGATTTTATTTGCAAAGTTTCTAGAAGCTTCTACCCGTTCATAGTAGAATCGCATATCATTTCCCGGTGAATTTCCGGTTACAAGAGAAATACGAAGTGCATCTGAACCATACTCATTAATAACTTCAAGAGGATCCACACCATTACCTAATGACTTACTCATCTTGCGACCTTCTGAATCGCGAACCAGTCCATGAATAAATACTGTGTCAAATGGCAGTTGACCGGTAAATTCAAGACCTGAAAACACCATACGAATCACCCAGAAAAAGATAATGTCATAACCGGTTACCAAAACATTGGTTGGATAAAAATACTCAAGTTCCGGTGTTTTTTCAGGCCAACCAAGTGTTGAAAAGGGCCATAAAGCTGAACTAAACCATGTATCTAATGAATCTTCATCTTGACGAATATTTGAACGATGACATTTTGTACATGTATGAACCGGTGTCTTGCTAATCATTGTTTCTCCGCAGTCATCACAATAGTATGCAGGAATACGATGTCCCCACCAAAGTTGACGTGAAATACACCAGTCTCGAATATTTTCAAGCCAGTTTAAGTAAACTTTTCCATAACGTTCAGGAACAAATTTAAGTTCACCCGATTTTAAAGCCTTAATCGCCGGTTGTGCTAACTCTTCCATTTTTAAGAACCATTGTGACTTAAGTAAGGGTTCAATAACCGTATTACAACGATCATGCATACCAACATTGTGTACATGATCTTCAACTTCAACGAGATAACCTTCTTCTTTTAGTCGTTCAACCATGGTTTTTCTTGCATCATAGCGGTCCATTCCTGCGTATTCACCACCATTAGCATTAATGGTTCCATCATCACTCATCATATTAATCTGCTCTAAATTATGGCGCTCACCCACTTCAAAGTCGTTGGGATCATGGGCCGGTGTAATCTTTACAACACCTGTTCCAAATTCACGATCAACATAATGATCAGCAATGATTGGAATCTCGCGACCAACAAGAGGTAATATAACTGTTTTACCCACCAAATCTGCATAACGTTCATCATCCGGATGCACAGCAACCGCGGTGTCTCCCAACATAGTCTCAGGGCGTGTTGTTGCTAAACGTAATCGTCTCGCTTCCCCTTTCACCGGATATTCAATATGATAAAAGTGACCATTTTTTTCAACATGCTCAACTTCTGCTTCAGATATAGTCGTTTGACAGCTTGGACACCAGTTAATCAGTTTGTCCCCTTTGTAAATATATCCTTTTTCATAGTATTTTTGAAAAACTTCAAGGACTGCATCTGAACATCCTTCATCTAAAGTAAATCGTTCACGTTCCCAATCACATGAGGCCCCGAGTTTCTTAAGTTGATCGACAATTGTGCCACCATACTCCTCTTTCCACTTCCAGGCTTCTTCCATAAACTTATGACGACCTAAGATTTCTTTATCAACGCCTTCTTTTGCAAGTTTTTCTACGATTTTGACCTCGGTTGCAATTGCCGCATGGTCAGTTCCCGGTTGCCATAAAGCTTCAAACCCTTGCATACGTTTAAAACGAATCAATATATCTTGTAATGTATTATCTAAGGCATGGCCCATATGTAATTTACCTGTGATATTTGGTGGTGGAATTACAATAGTATAGGGTTCTTTTTCCGGATTCGCTTCTGCATGGAAATATTTTTTTTGAATCCATTCATCATAAAGTCGTTGTTCCATTTTTTTGGGATCATAATTTTTTTCTAGTTCTTTTGCCATCATTAACCTCCATTAATTTATACACGCATTTGATTTGAAAACACAAAAAAAGCCTTCTCGCAAAGGACGAAAAGACCGTGGTACCACCTTAATTTCTGATAAAATCAGACTCTTGTGTGAATAACGACACGAACCGGATAAATCTATCACCTAAAGGTGGTTCTTAACTTATCTGCTCCGAAGCTACCTTCCGTTAAATCTTTGCAGGAATCTTACAGCCGGTGAATTCCATTCTCTAAGCCAAATATACTAACATACTCTTCTTCATCAATGCATCTCTTATTTGATTTTGTCTATTATCATAATAGATTTTACCTATTTTGTCAATAAATTCTCCAGAACCTCTTTTTCGTGTTCAAGTTTTTTTAGCTCTTTTTGTAAACGCTCTCTATGTTCATGATGTTTTTCATATAATCGATCAATACCTTTATCTGTCGCAAAGTACTCTGCATTTTTTATGACAAAGCTTGCATTATCTATTTGTATTTTATTCATCGTATCTTCAATATCCATACTTAAGTTTCTCATTGTTCGATTGATATGATCGTAATTTCTTTGTTGTTGCTGGGCATCAAGGTAATGTTCATAGCGAAGTTCAAGAACTTCCGAACTATTGACTTGATACTTTTCATATTCAAAATCCAACAACTGTTGATTTCGAATAAACTTTAATTTTGTTTTATTAATTAGTTTAACCGCTCGTTCTTGTAATCGTTGATTTTTTTCAATCTCATGAACACAGTACCTCCGGAAGACAAAACCCCATAAAAACAAAAAGGAGATGGTGACAATACTAATCAAGGACGGAAGAAAGACATTTCTATTATAGACAATCAATAGTGTCGATAGGACAATTCCTACAATCAAAGTGATAAAAACTAGGAGCAACATGAAATACTTCAAGAAAGAAAGCGCTCGTCGTAAATTCGTAAAATGAAAGAGTAAGCTATGTTTTTCTCCCTCTAAAATATCCAAATCTTTTTTAACCATATTTTGGTTGGTTTCATGTTCTTTTAATACTTTGATTGCTTTTGCGATGTCTTTTGAGACTGAACGTATATGGGGATTCTCCCGACTTTTTGCTTGCACATTTTTTTCTTCAGCTTCTTTGACCGATACCTTAAGCTCGGATAGTTGTTTACACAAGCTTTGTATGGTATCTTTGGTGACAATATCACTCATCCTTACGCGTTCAACGATAATGAAATTATTCATTTGTTTGTGATATTCTTCGGATAGGTCCTTTAGTCTAGCATCGTTTTCCGTAAGTAGCACTTTAATCTTATCGTTTTTATAGGGATCTTTTAAAAGTGTTTCAATATCCATTCCAAGTAATAACTCTTCTTCATATGGCTTAAAGTGCGATTTTATCTTTCCTATTTTTTGTATTATTTTTTTAAACATATGGTCACATCCCAATCTTTGTTTTAGCACGTTTGCATTTTATCTAAATGTATAAATCGGATCTCATGCGCTCGCATCTCACGCCGGATATAGCGTTCATGTTGTTTCCACTCACGTAATAGAGATTCTAAATAAAGGGTTTCTCGTTCAAAATCAGCCCCGACTTCTGCAAGTTTTGCCATGTGGCGATAGGCCATTATACGCTCATCGTGATTTAGTTGATTGAATTCAATAGTATTGGCCGCTTTCACCGATGATATAATTTGATTCAAATGAAAATATGCAATCGATTGGTACAAGGCATAGTTACCATTTTTTTCTGTGTAATCAACAACAAAGCTATAAGATTTTATATCTAAATGTGCTTTAATGAGTTCTTTTATATAGACTTTGGGATATCTTTTCTTGAGATGTTTAATCTCTGCTTGCCCTGATACCTCTTTGCCTAGGCCTAAAATATATCTCATATAAAGACCAAGCCATTTCAACTGATTTGCTTCATTTTCTAATAGCAAAAATGCAGTAATACTATGGTCTATTTCATCTTTAAAACTATAGTACCACACAAGAAAATCAAATGCATCTTCATCTGGATTTTCTACAATATCGATAATGTGTTGTTCTATATTAACATCTTCTTGTGTCCAATCAAAAAGGAGAATACACTTTATATAAACATATAATGCTTTTGACGTTTGACTATGTTTGTATCCATGACATATACAACGTCGGCCTTCCTCTTCATATCCGTACTTCAACAACAAAATCCCTATATTTATGAGTGCATCCCAATTTCCTTGCAAATAGCTTTTCCAATAGGCATTCAATCCATGATCTAATCTTTGGCAATCATACAAATAGTCACCTAAATAACGAAATCCTTCTAATGTATTTATCGGAATGTTCTCCGGATATATGAGATTATTTTCTCCATGTAAACCATCTTTTTTAAGTAAGTATATGCCCATCTTAAAGCCCTTTCATATATTCCTTATCTTTCATTTGGAATACGTACAAGTTCTGCGAGTTTATATGCTATTTCATCTAGAATATCATAAAAGGGTTCATCCATTGAATAATAATACCCTCTTTCACCGACTAAAGGTGTATACGCCAAAACACTGTCGTGATCTTTTTTTGCGACAACATAACAAACAAGACCTGCATCTTCTACCTTGCTAATAACCTCTTCTAAGGAATGTCCATCATGAGTGGGAATATGTGGAGGCGCATCCGTGATGACAATAAAAACCTTATAGGCATTTTTCATGGGACGTTTCTCTAAATATTCAACCCCTGTCTCTATAGCTTCTAATGTTGATTCAGGTATATCGCCCCCATAATTTCTTGGCAACTTTTTGACATTTTTACGAAAACGATTAATATCCTTGGTCCACTTGTATTTTTTGGGTTTTTCACGTTCCCCTAAATCTCCATAACCAATTAAGCCTAACTGATAATCAATGCCTTTTTTATGTAATTGATTAGAAAATTCAATGGCTTTTTCCTTGACACCTTCTATATAAACATCCATACTGCTTGTTGTGTCTATTAGAAACACAATATCCATCCCCGTTATATCTGCCGTCGGTGTTGAGCTTTTTCTTTCAATAACTGTTGACGTTTTTGTTCGATCAAAGGCCTGATTCACCTGTTGTCCTGTCATTTTATCGAGTACCTCAACTTCAAAAAGATTATCACTGTTTATCTTATATGTTATGGCTAATTCACTTTCGTCTGTAATATGTTCTAAAAATACAGAACCAATATATTTACACTCTTGTTCATATCCGTCTTCCCATTGAAAGCAATCAATCTGGACGGCGTTTGCTCCTTTCGTCACTTTAAATCCATCATCCGTTGCTGTTGCAGGAATTTCCGTACCCATCTTAAGTATAGGAATGAGTTCTTTTTGACCCGTTGCTTCATTGACAATGGCTCTCGTTCCGATGTGCTGTCGCATGATTTGACCGATTTCCACACTGCTGTTTGGTAAGTGCATCAGGTAATTATATATTGCAGCACCCATAGCAACGCTTTTTGCAGGATCACTTGCTCGATAAGGTTCTTTGATTTGGCCGGCAATAATTCTTTTTACCATTGGCACCAATGTTGAACCACCAACTAAGATAACTTTATCAATAGATTCTTTTGTTTCTCCCGCACGTTCTAATGCCGATTCAACAACGTCCATACTACGATCTATATAGTCGCGAATAAGCTCTTCAAACTGGTCTCTCGTAATTTCAAAGGATAGTTGATAAGGTACACCATCAACTATGGTAATGGGATGAATATTGACACTTATTTTATTAGCTTCAGATAACCCTCGTTTAGCTCGTTCCGCTTCAACACGAATTTTTTGCATCATCTGTTTTTGTTCAAGTTCTTCAAACTGGCTGAATGAAATTGCGTATTTTTTTTCAAAATTATTGATCATTGCTTCAACTAACACCTGATCAAAATCGTCGCCTCCAAGCTGCATATCGCCTACATCAGACAATTCTTGAAATGAATTGTTCCCATATATGTCTTGTGCCACAGATAAAACACATGCATCAAAGGTTCCGCCACCCAAATCATAGATTAATATCTTCTGAACATAACTTTGCTTATAGCCATATTCAATAGCTGCAGCTAAGGGTTCACTTAAGAGATGAACGGTTTCAAATCCGGCAAGTGTTCCGGCTTTTTTTGTTGCATAGATTTGGCGATCATTAAAATACGCCGGATGAGTAATAACAACCTCTGAAATCGGTTCTCCCACTTGTTCTTCGGCAGCTTTTTTTATTTTTTTCAGAATTTCACTACTGATATCCTCCGGCAATAAGTCTCGCTCACCAATAACGATATCCTCTTCTTGACCCATCTTTCGTTTGATTGAAAACACTGTTTCCTCCGCATATATGACGGCGCTATTTTTCGCCTCGGTCCCGACTAAGACTTCATCGTCGAGATAACAAACGACAGATGGTAAAACATCTTCCGTACCATCGACTTTGACGACGTCCATTAAATCCGTTCGGTCATCATACAGCATTCCTACGGTATTTGTTGTTCCTAAATCAATTCCTAAAAAAGCCATTTTTACCTACCTTTCGTCTATGACTAGCGTCTTTTGATGTCGTTTCGGTATAAATTCCTGTTTAAAACCTGACGGTGAATATAGAGTACCATAACCCAAGTCTTCAACTTCACCTTGAACCGTTCCCGATTCTTCGTCTATTGATAGAGCCACTTTTAATTGTGTTTGACCACTTGGTCGCTTGGGCAAGCCCGAAACCTCAATGTCACCAATGATACTACACCCATCTAATCCTTGCTCTTTATGGATGCGTTCAAGTATACGCACCGATAAGCGCGTCATATCGTCTTCACTATCTCCTTCAATTGTAAATACTTGGGAACGTCTTGCTAATCGATACGGTGTTCCTCGGCTAATCATTGTATAAAACTTTTTCGTTTCACCAAGCTCAATCTCAAATCCAATATCATGGGGAACACAAACTTCGAAGTTCATTCGTTGCCTACCGGTAACAAGCTCTGTTTGATTATGAACGCCCATCTTCATTGCCGCATAAATCGTTGCTCCCAAAGAAATATCTAATGCAGGTCGGTCTGACAAATATATTTTATTTTGGTCTTGAAATATTTGTATCATCATGGCTTTAATCCATGGCATCTGAGATGATCCACCTTCCAAAAGAACTCGATCAATCTCTTCAGCTTTTATAGCGCCTTTATATGCCTCTTGTAATGTTTTTAGGACAAGTGTTTTTGTCTTCTCAATAAACTTAAGTCCTATAGTCTCAAGTTCATCCCGTGTCATGTTTGCCACAAAGGGCGGTGTACAGAAAGGAAATGGAATGCGGATTTTTTGTGTTCCTGAAAGGCGCTCTTTGGTTTCTCTTGCACGCATCTTAATCTCTGCGTGATTTTCTTTGGACAATTGATCAGGATTTATCCCCTTTTGCTCAATGATTTCTAAAAAATGCGTATATAAAATTTCGTCAAGAACATCGCCACCATGTTTTGCTTGGCCACCCTCACTTAATACGCTAAGCGTTTGTTCAGTGTCTGTCACCTGCTCTACACCAAACAAGGTAATATCTAAAGTCCCTCCTCCAAAGTCAAACACCATGATTTTTTCACCGGAATTAAAGGGATGATGATAATTATAAGTAAGTGCTGCTGCTTTGGGTTCTTCTATTAAACAGATGAGTTCATCTTGGAGCCCTGCTATATGACATGCATTAATCGTTGCTTTTTTTGCTGCGTCATCGAAATCATATGGTACAGAAACGACGATTCCTGCAAGATTACTTTTGGGATTCATACTTTTTATCTGGTCTAATAAGGTTCGAAGGACTTTTGCTGAAAGTTCTTCCGGTGTAAACGACTGCCGATTGAGAGAAACGACTTGATTGCTTCCCATTAAACTTTTAAAAGAGATTGCTGTGGATTCCGGGAAAATTACATAAGTATTTAATGCTTCTGATCCTATAATCCATTCTTCATCAAGCTCATCTTTTCGATATTGAACCACAGACGGGAGAGGTATCTTACCAAATCCGTTACTCATATCAACTGCTTCCGGTGCATTTTTTTGTTGGTGCCAATAGCTAATCACAGAATGGGTGGTTCCTAAATCAACACCTAAAATATATGTATTCTCATCTAAACCTTGTTCTCTAATCATTTTTTTATAATGTTCGATATTCATATTTCACCTCTTCGATCTGTCCTTCAATACTGATTTCCAAAGTAATTTCTATATGGGTTGTTGCATTTTCAGGATAAATGTATAGATTAAATAGATGGTTTTCATTCATTTCTTGATCTAAGTGTACAAAAGGAACACTACGCTGATAATTGGTAAGAACTACATCGATAATATATGGATTTTGGTATTTTTCTCCCGGAAATATAAATGGAACTTGATTGTTATTATGATCGATAATTGCATAGCCCCAATGGGTTTTTGTCGTGGTACATAAATCTTTTTTATGTGCTTTTCTAAACTCTAAGAAGGCAATAGCACCTTTAATCAACATATGTTCATCATATTGGTAATTCTGTTCAGACAATAATTGCTTCCAAAAGCATTCTTGATTATAGCCACCACCAATCCAGATATTTTCATGTTGAATAATAAACATCTGTAAACTTCGTTCTAGCCATTGTTTAAAAAACATGTCAAAGTCCACATATTTTAAGGTTATCTTTTTGGGCGGATATTGGATTGACGTATATAGGTGAACATTTTGACACTGTTGAATTTGGCGATATAAGAGGAGTTTTTGATCTTCATAGGTCCGCATAATTGCCTGCATATCAATCTCTGAACCATAGATTTTTTCATGTTCTTCTTTGAGTTTGCTTAAGTAAAATTTATCGATGGCTTCTAAAGCAATTGAATTTTTATTGACCTCTCGAACGGTTTCCTTAAGGATATCTTGATATCGAAACTCAAACCATGCACTCCATGAACCATTAAAATATATGAACGAACTTTCATGTACTTGTTTTTGATACCCATAGCCAACAAATGCCTCTTTCATTGATATCCATTGCACATCTGCATATTGAGTCTTTGTCAACTGCGCTTGGACCGCATCACAATGATACGATGTGAACTCTACTGCATTAATTAATACAATGGATGTAATCTTAAGATCATGATATTGCTGGGCAATCTTTCTTATGCATTTATGTAAGAAATCATAAGTCGTTTGAACTGATTCACCTGCCCACACCGCATGTCCGAAAGAAACGGCTTCTTCACCACATAATACATCTTCTTCATGGTCAAGATAAGCGATTTTAAAAGGTATTTGAATCATTCCGTATCCACCAGTTAAATCAACATAGTACAAGCTTTTCACTTTCTCGTTCTCAATAGCGAAAGCACTCCTATTTTCTCCAAGCTCAATCCATAATGTAGCCTTCATATTTACTCCTATTTTGCTGCAACAATACTTGCGCGTGTTATAATGCGGCCCTTTATAGCAAAACCACTATTCTGAGTACGAATAATCTCGCCTTTAATATAGTCCCTTGATTCTTCAACTAGAATAATTTCATGCATTCTTCCATTAAACTTTTCTCCCGGTTCCGGAAAAATACGATCGACCTGATATTTTTTCAGATCTTCTATCATCAACTCAAACAAACGACGCACTTTTTTTCCAAAGGATTGCACAAGTTCTTGTTCATTTTCCATTAGAATCGCAATCGATTGGTGAATTATATCTTCAAGACTTTTAATTTCAAAAAGAATGTCCTTATTTAAATGTGTTAATTCACGTTCATAAGCCTGATCTATGGCTTGATGAATAACTTTATCAAAACGGTCTTGAACATGTTCGAATCCAGAACTTGTTCCCTGTATTGCCTCTTCAAAATATGTATTACAATTTTTTTCAAATTCTTCTCTAAAATCAAAAATTATATTGGTCACGTCCAATTGGTTAGCTTTTCTCTCGAGTTGATAATCTTCATTCTTTTCTTTTATCACATCATACTTAAGCATTAGGGTGTCAATCACACCTTGTATAATATTTCGATGATGTTCTTCTTCGACTTGATTAATATTTAAAGCTTGAACGTCCATTAAAATTGTGCTCATATGATCAATCAGACTATAATTAATTAATTCAAAAGGATGACTTACCCGCTTTAGATTATTGACTGCTTTTGTACTTACTTTAACCAATTCATCATTTACATGCATTAAGAAAAGATCAAGCGTATTTTTTTTATTAGCTTCGACAACCTCCATTAGGGCGATTAATTTTGAATTATTCATAATATTGTTCTCTATGATTGATTCAATATTTTTAACCACAAAGTTATACTCCACTTTTTCACACTTTTTGATTGCATGCTCAACATCATCAATTGTAGAACAAATATATTGATATGTATCTCTTAAGGGATAGACAAATTCACTGGTTAATTGATTGGCCTTTTCATTAAATCGGTCACTATCAATATTTAAATCAATATGAATAAAGCTTTCAAGGATTGTTTTTTGTTCATTAATTACTTTAATATAGTTAATTAATTCTGATCTGCTTTCATAAATATTGATTTCCCTTGCATGCTTTTCTACAATTATTTTTAAGTCATCTTGCATAGTATAGTATGCATTTAAAATAAAGTCTTTTAATATATCTTTATATTCATTATATATGCTGATTGGTAAGGTGAATTCTCGAATCGATTCATCTTTTAAGTGGTTTAATGCATCTTGTGCTTTAAGTAGGGCAAGGGATTCGATTAGCGTACGTTCATATTCCAATGGATTTTCACGTTCAACTGAGAAATCATCTTTTTGCATTTCTAACACATCAAATATCATTTTTATTATTTCAAGAATCTCTGGGTTCCCAATATGTTCAAGGCTTTGATCGAGATATGTTTCATACCGCTTTTTAACTTCTTGAATGACATGATATAAGTTTTCGGTTTTTTTGAGTTGATTAATATTTTCAATATACAGTTTAATCTGAAGTAATATTCTGGAAACCATTTGATCAAAAGCTACTTTGAGGACATCGATGCACCGATCTTCCATATGATTATTGTTCAGTATATATTCTAATACAATTTTTTCGATTTGTTTTTCTTCAATAAATCTATACATACTTTCCTCACTTTTCATACAGTTCATCAACAGTCAGCGATGTGGATATACCTTCTGTATCTAATGACTGAGCTTCAACAGTTAACATGTTGTCTTGATTTAGTCTAAATTGAATTCGAATCTTTTCCTCCCCTTTTGGCCTTGATGGGATGTTCCTTAGTGTCGTTCCTGAAAGTCGCCGCATACTATCTTCATAAACAAACTTACGTTGATATTCATTGGGTTCTAAGTCTTCATATACGACAATAGCCATACTGGTTAACTCGTCGTGACTTGTTTCAAATATATATGGCGATTCTACAACTAAGCCATCTTCCGGTATATCCATATCTCGTTTGATTATCTCTAAATAGCGTCGTCCGGCAATCTCAATACCTAAGGAATGGATTGTTTTTTCGTAAACTTTAGGTCCGCGAGTCGATGGTAACATGATTTGATGACAATAATGCGCCGCTCCTTGTGAAATACTTAAGGCCGGGCTTATCTTAGACCGATAAGGCTCTTGTTGAAAATATTCTTTAATCTTTTGTTCAACAATAGGAATCGCCGATGAACCACCGACTAAAAAAATATCGTCAACGTCTGTGGCTTCAATATGCCCGTTGGTTAAGCATTTTTTCACACTATCCATTGTTCTATCGACCAAACTATCCACAGATTCATTTTTCATCCGCTCAAAAATATAGTCCGGATCATCCAACTGATGGTGTCGTTTATGCAAATAAAATTCGTCTCTACTTAGCTCAAACTGAATATTCACCGGAACAGGCGTCTGAATAAATGGAGCCAATACAACTTTCGCATTATGGGTCATCGATAATTTTTCTTTGACTTGGTTAGCGACTTGCTTTATACGAATAATTGCCATCTTTTTTTCTTGAACGCTAAGACCGTCTTGTGCATCAAAGTCATACAAGTCAATACTATGATGGGTTTGTTCTAAAAAATTCTCATAAATCAAGTCAACCATTAATTGATCTAAATCATTGCCACCTAAATAGTTATCTCCATATGTACTCACAATCGAAATATTGGGTTCACTTAAATCATCCATGTGTTCGATATTTAACACACATGCATCAAATGTTCCCCCTCCAAAATCGTACACCAATACTTTTTTGCTTTCTTTTGAGGTCATGGCATATTGGATTGCAGCTGCGGCAGGTTCTAAGCGTAAATATACTTTTTCTTCATCAAAACCGGCCATCACCGCCGCTTTTTTCATTTTTCTCTTTTGTTTATCGGTTGAATTGGCCGGGACAGTAATAACACAGCCTGAAAAAGCACCGAATATATTTAATACATCTCGAATATATTCATCTGCTTGATTCTTTAAGTGCGCTAGTATTTCAGCCACTATGGCTTCCGGTAAAAAACTAAAGCTCTCATCATTACTTGTTATTTGGATAGGTTCGTCGGATTCGAGTCTTCGCTTAATTGATGTAATCGTACTCTCCGGATATATCACTGCAGATTCTTTTGCCTCTAATCCAAAAATACGATTCAGTTCTCCTGTCATCGAATCCGTTTCAAATTGTACTGCTGAAGGAAACACTGTATATCCATCGATTTTCAATGTATGTACTTCATTTTGGTCATATTGATATATGCTAACAACAGAATTTGTTGTTCCAAAATCAATTCCCATGTATAAGCCTTTATTAAGTTCTAAACTTAGTACGCCCACATTTATAACCTCCTTGTTTCTATATACGGAATAGACATCTCGTATCATCAAGATATTTTTCATACTCATCTATAAGCGTGTTTACGCCTTGACTATCTCCAACTTCCATGGCAAATGTTATGAAATCAATATGTGCACTTGCGGTCTGTTTATAAATAATATCTGAAACGACAATCATTTTTTGACCATTTGACATCGTTTTTACAATATAATACTCCATAAACTCTCCATAAAACAAATATATTGGAAAGACGAACATACCAAAGGCTAAATGTTCCATCACTTCCATATGATAGTCTTCATCTTCTTCGTAGCGATAATAAATCCTTAATTCATCATTGAGTTCTCCATAATATTGTATACTAGTCTCTAAAGTTTTTCCACTGTTTTTATAGGACCATGGAACTATTATATCACGATAATTGATTTCTCGAATATACTTATGGTTTGGGAGAACCTTTAATAAGGTCAATAATAGGCCAGCATTATGATTTTTCTCATGGTCATAGCAACTTTGAATAATGCTTATATCTTCTTTGCTTGGTGCCATTTCGTCAATAAGAATGCGTCGGCAGATTATGTGACACAGTAAATGTCTTACTTGGTTTTGCTCATCAAGAGACAGTTGCTCATATATACTGAATAAAGCTTTGCGAGATGCCTCATTTAACAGCTTACTTAAAAACAAATGAAGGTTTTTGTCATGAACTTCGATCGTTTTATAAACGCTGTTATTTAGGAAGACGTTTGTTCTAAGCGGTTTTTGTTCATACCAACGTTTCGCTTGATGACTTAATAATATAAGGCCTTCCGGTTTTAGACCTTCTTCAATGCGTAAAAACAAAGATTCAACTTCCGGCTCATCCATTCTATCCAAAGAATACTCAATAAGAAAAGTCAGAAAATATATGCCTTCCTT
>CAZLXW010000003.1:0-101791 GCA_964563505.1 uncultured Eubacteriales bacterium | reverse complement strand
AGCGTCTGGCTACGGACCAGAAGGCCGAGGGTTCAAATCCTTTTGCGCACGCTAGGAACAAAAAATCTATATCCTATGATATAGATTTTTTTTGTTCTAATTTACAATTTTGTGGTATTATACTTCATAGGAAACAATTTAAAAATTCATAGGTTAGGAGGGCATAACGTGGAGGGATATGAAGAAAAGCTAAAATTTTTAGAGCAGTTAGTCAAAGACAAAAGATTTACTGAATTAAAAAAATATCTTATGAATATGATGCCTGCAGATATAGCGGAGTTTATTGATGAAATGTCGCCGTCAGAGGCCTTAATCGTCTATAGACTATTACCAAAAAGCAAAGCTGTTGATGTATTTCCCTTGATTGATATGGAAAGACAAAAAGAGATTACTTCATTAATTAGTGAAGATGAATTAAAATTAATTATTGATGAATTATATTTTGATGATATGGTCGACTTGGTAGGTGAGGTCCCTGCAAATATTGTGAAAAAGATTTTAAAAAATTCGACACAAAAGCAACGAACATTGATTAATCAATTTCTAAAATATCCTGAAGATTCAGCAGGAAGCCTTATGACGATTGAATTTATTGATTTGCATAAAAAAATGACAGCACATGAAGCAATGATACATATTCGAGAAACAGGATTAGATAAAGAAACAATATATACGTGTTATATTATGGCTGAACATAGAGAACTACAAGGGATTTTATCACTAAAAAATTTGGTGTTAGCAAAAGAAGATGAAATGATTGAAAATATAATGACGGATGATTATATCAGTGTAAATACCCACGATGACCAAGAATATATTGCTGAAATATTTAAAAAATATGATTTGCTTTCTCTACCTGTAGTTGATAATGAACGTCGGTTAGTGGGAATTATAACAATTGATGACATTGTTGATGTCATTGAGGAAGAAACAACAGAAGATTTTCAATTAATGGCTGCAATCGCACCTTCAGATGATGAATACATGACAATGTCTGCATTTACGCTAGCAAAAAAAAGAATTGTATGGTTAGTTGTATTAATGTTTTCAGCTACGATTTCACAATTAATTACAGATCAACATAGTTTCTTAACCGCTCAATTTACAGTATTAGTCGGTGTCATGCCAATGCTAATGAGTACAGGCGGAAACGCTGGAGCACAATCATCCACACTAGTTATCCGTGGATTGACCCTTGGTGATATAAAATTTAACGATCTATTTAAAGTTATTTGGAAAGAAGTACGCGTGGGAATTATTATTGGTATTACTTTAGGTTTCTTAAATTTTCTTCGAATTATGTTATTTAGCCGAAATGTAAAATTGGCATTAATTGTAGGATTAACATTGATTGGTACGACAACAATGGCGGCCTTAATGGGCGGAATTCTTCCGATTGTTGCCAAGAAAGTTAAATTAGATCCGGCAATTATGGCCAGCCCTTTAATAACAACAATTACTGACGCAACAACCTTATTAATCTTCTTTACGATTGCTGCATGGATTTTTTTAGGTCTATAAATCTTGACGCATAAATATATTGTGTATTCTATATTTTATGGTATAATTAGATTAATGTATAGAAATTAACAATTATAATTCTTATCTTAGTTAGCACCATCCCGAATTATCTAAAGTTATATTCAGAAATCATAGATATCCCCAATGATTAAAATTGAATTGCGATTTATTCGTGCACTATATTATTAAGTAATAGTAGTGGAATTAAATAGGAGGACAAAACTTGAAAACAAATTATTCGAAGATGAAGGTAGCACAATTACGTGAAATAGCCACGGAATTAGGTATACTAGATGTGAAAAACTTCAAAAAGGCTGAACTTGTTCAATTGCTCGCAGAAATTGAACAAAAAAATGAAGAAAAAATGACAAAACGTAAATCAACAAGAGAATATGAAACGCGTGAATTGAATTATTCGGAAATTTCTCAAGCCAACAAAGAGAAAAAAAACAAAGAAAAAATTGAAGTTGCCGATGAAATAGAAGAAAAGAATCCGCCAGAGGAAACAAGTACAGAACAATCTGTTCAAAAGAAAAAACCAAAGCCGAAAGTGATGAACGCATTAGATAGTGGAGAAGTAGCACAAGGTATTTTAGAAGTTCTTCCGGACGGATTTGGATTTATTCGAAGCGATAACTATATGCCCGGAGAAGATGATGTATATGTATCGCCTTCGCAAATCAGAAGATTTAGTTTAAGAACGGGCGATATAATTGAAGGAAATATTCGTGTAGCAAAAGAAAAAGAAAAATTTAGAGCTTTGCTTTATGTGACGTCTGTTAATGGTGATGACCCGGGTAAAGCAGCTATTCGACCGAAGTTTGAGGAGCTAACACCGATATTTCCGAATGAACGCTTGAACTTGAATACACGCTCAGATGATTATGCATTGCGCCTCATGGATTTTATCGCTCCAATCGGTAAAGGCCAGAGAGGTATGATTGTATCCCCTCCTAAAGCAGGAAAAACAACATTAATCAAAAAAGTGGCGAATGCAATCACCAAAAATCATCCGGATGTTGGACTAATTGTATTATTGATTGATGAACGGCCAGAAGAAGTGACGGATATAAGACGATCTATTGTAGGAGAGAATGTTGAAGTTATTCATTCGACCTTTGATGAATTACCGGAACATCATAAACGTGTTTCAGAGATGGTTCTAGCTAGAGCTAAGCGTATGGTTGAACAGAAAAAAGATCTTGTTATTTTATTAGATAGTATTACACGATTAGCCAGAGCATATAACTTGATTATCCCACCAAGTGGTCGAACCCTTTCCGGTGGATTAGATCCGGCTGCTTTACATATGCCAAAAAAATTCTTTGGTGCAGCGAGGAATATTGAGGAAGGTGGATCATTAACTATATTAGCTACAGCCTTAGTTGAAACAGGAAGCAAGATGGATGATGTAGTTTTTGAAGAATTCAAAGGGACAGGTAATATGGAGCTAGTACTTGATCGTAAACTTCAAGAAAAGCGTATTTTCCCGGCTATTGATGTAAGTAAATCAGGCACTCGACGTGATGATTTGTTATACAGTGAAATGGAATTAGAAGCGGTGAATAAACTGCGTAAGGTTTCTGCCAATATGCGGTCTGAAGATGTCATTGATAGTATGTTGAAGGTATTTGTTGACACAAAAAGCAACGAAGAATATGCCCATAAATTATCAAAAAATATCTTGAATAATTACTAGATACATATTGCAATGGGTTTAGCAATATGTTATAATGTGTAGGCTGTCTAGATGGACAAGAATTCATTGGACAATAATCTAATCGTTTAGAAGTAATGTATGAAAGAGGTGAAAAGTATGAGAGAAGGAATTCATCCAGAATATCATCAAGCAACTGTAAAATGTAACTGTGGAAATGAATTTGTTACAGGTTCAACAAAAGAAGCAATTCATACAGAAATCTGTTCAAAATGTCATCCATTCTATACCGGACAACAAAAATCAGTTCAAGCGCGTGGACGTATTGACCGATTTAATCGTAAATATGGTATCAGTAACGACGAAGAATAATAATAAGTTGAGGGTAACCTCAACTTTTTGTTTTACTATAGAACATTCTTTTATTTATGCATAGCTTTATTTTTTCGTGAGTTAGGTATATAATGGAGCATGTACACATGTGCTTAAAACATAGAAATGGAAGTGAATAAAATGAAAGAGAATAAACCAAGTGTTGGAGGTCAAGCAGTCATTGAAGGTGTAATGATGCGTAATGATGACTTATACGCTGTAGCCGTTCGAAAACCGGATAAGGAAATAATTGTTGAAGAAATGAATCATAAAAGCTTCACTAAACGTAGCAAAATCTTAGGATTACCTTTTATCAGAGGGATTGTTGCATTTGTAGAGTCTCTTGTAATGGGTATGAAAATATTAACTTTTTCAGCTGAATTTTTTGAAGTTGAAGGGGAAACAGAAGAAGAATCAAAATTTGATCGATGGATTAATAAGGTATTTGGAGATAAAGCAAACGATGTGTTCATTATGATTTCGGTTGTTCTAGCCTTACTTATGTCTGTTGGGCTATTTGTTATATTACCATTAGGGTTGTCGCATTTAATGAAACCTATTTTACCATCGGACCAATGGGTAAATTTTGCAGACGGTATTATTCGAGTTGCTGTACTGCTTACATATATTGTTTTAATTTCAAAAATGAAAGATATTCAAAGAGTATTTCAATATCATGGCGCAGAGCATAAATCTATCCATTGTTATGAAAGTGGATTAGACCTAACAGTGGAAAATGCCAAGAAACAAACGCGTTTGCATAAACGCTGCGGAACGAGTTTTTTGCTTTATATTGTGGTCATAAGTGTTTTTGTACTTACAATTATTAATGCACAAACTTTAGTTCAACGTTTAGTAGTTCGACTTGTTATGTTGCCGATTATCGCAGGAATATCCTATGAAGTATTGAAGTTCTTAGGACGTAGTGAGTCGAAGATATTAGATATATTCACTAAACCAGGATTGTTATTACAAAAATTAACGACAGCGGAGCCAGATGATGGACAACTTGAAGTGGCATTAACAGCATTGAAAAGCGTTTTAAAAAATCCAGATGAAGTGAAAAATGAAGAAGAGATAAAGGATCCAGGAATTGAAGACATATCAAGTACACCGGTTGCTTAAAGCCGGACAGGAACAATTGGATAAAGAGGGGATACCGACAGTTGACGCACGGTTATTACTTGAATATGCGATGAAGACTGATTTTACTACTTTGCTATCCAAGTATAGCGAAGATGTGAAAGAAGACGTCGTTTCATTGTATTTGACGTTTGTTGAACAACGCATGGAAGGTGTTCCTCTTCAGTATATAACCCATGAACAATATTTTATGGGCAATAAGTTTTATGTCAATGAATCTGTATTGATTCCTCGGCTAGAGACAGAAATTCTCGTTGAATTATGTTTATCCAAGATTGAAGAGATGATTTGTCAAGGAAAAAAGACGTTGCGTATCTTAGATATGTGTACTGGTAGTGGATGTATTTTAATTAGTTTAGTAAAAGAAATTTCAAGTAAATTTCCTGGGGTTGACATGGAGTGGGTTGGTGTTGACATTCAAGATGATGCTCTTTTAGTTAGCAAGAAAAATGAAGAGTTTCTTTTGGATAAGTCGATGATTCAATGGGTGAAAAGTGATTTATTCAGTCATATTGAATCTGAAATGAAGTATGACCTCATTGTGTCAAATCCTCCCTATATTCCGCGCAATGATTTAGAGGGACTTATGAAGGAAGTCAAAGATTATGAGCCCACAATTGCACTAGACGGAGGCGATGACGGGTTAATCTTTTATCGTCGGATTATTCAAGACAGTTTTGCACGACTGAAAAATGGAGGCGGCTTGTTTTTTGAGATTGGGAACGGACAGATGCAGGATATTAAAAAATTAATGGAGTTAAGAGGCTTTTCTGATATACGAGAAGTAAATGATATGGCTGGTCTTGAAAGAATTATTTCAGGGACTAAGAATTAATTATGAGGTGAAGAAATGTTAGATCAATTGGAAGGTATTATTGACAGATATGAATTTCTGTCTGCACAAATTAATGATGCGGATATTATTGCTGATCAAAAGCAATGGCAACAATATATGAAAGAACATTCTGATTTAACGCCTGTAGTTGAAAATTACAAAGCGTACAAAGCAAACGAGGAAACGATTCAAGAGTCACTAGAAATGTTAAAAGAATCAGATCCTGAGATTGTTGAATTGGCAAAAGAAGAATTAGCACAAGCAAGAGAAGCATTAAAAAATAATGAAGCTAAATTGAAAAAACTCTTATTACCCAAAGATCCAAATGATGATAAAAACGTTATCGTTGAGATTCGTGCCGGTGCTGGTGGAGATGAGGCGGCATTATTTGCGGCGGAATTATATCGCATGTATATACGCTTTGCTGAACGTAGCCATTGGAAAGTTGATGTCATGAATATAAACGAAAGTGGGGTAGGTGGATTCAAAGAGGTTATTTTTTCTATACAAGGACAAGGCGCATATTCAAAGTTAAAATTTGAAAGTGGCGTGCACCGAGTTCAACGTGTTCCTGTTACCGAATCGGGGGGGAGAATCCATACGTCAACAGTAACAGTAGCAGTATTACCTGAAGTCGAAGATGTTGAAGTTGAAGTTGATCAAAATGATTTGAGGATTGATGTGTTTCGATCATCAGGTAATGGAGGTCAAAGTGTTAATACAACGGATTCAGCCGTGCGAATAACCCATTTGCCGACAGGATTGGTTGTATCATGTCAAGATGGAAAATCTCAGCTTAAAAACCGCGATCAAGCCATGAAGGTTCTTCGCTCACGATTATATGATATGGAGCTTGAGAAGCAACAAAGTGAATTAGCAGAAGATCGACGAAGCCAAGTTGGTACGGGCGATCGGAGTGAAAAGATTCGTACCTATAATTTTCCACAAGGTCGCGTAACCGATCATCGGATTAAGTTGACCTTGCATAAGTTGGACACAATTTTGGATGGAGATATATACGAATTAATTGATAGCCTAAATACGGCAGATCAAGCAGAAAAAATGAAATCTATGGAAAAAAATTAAGCTAGGACTTTCATATAGCATAAAAAGAGCCTTTGCCTTGCACGATTCATGCAGGACAAAGACTCTTTTTTAGTGTAACACTATTTATTGAAGTATTTAATAGCTGTCATCATAAATTAAACTTGTTTTTAGAAGTTTCTGAGAAGCATATAAGCGTTTATCCGTAAGATCAATAATGTCATATATATCTCCAAGGGGTAATTTTTCACGGAATTGACTTAATCCGATATTCACTTCAATATTTATATCTTGACTCTCTGTAATGGGAAGCTTTTCGATATCGTGTATTATTGATTTGGCAATATTGATAGCTTTCTCATAGGAAGGAGCTTCGGTAAGTATCGCAAAACGGTCACCACTATAACGAAAGGCATGGAACTGTGAAGATTGTAATGTTTTCAAGAAGTATGCAATAGACTGTATAGATTGGTCAGCAACTTCTTGTCCATAATTAACGTTAATTATGGCATAATTGCTTATATCAACGAGCATTAAACAATGTATTGTAGACGGCATATTCATAGTATTCATTGCCGATTGGTAAAAAAGATTCATTTGTTCGTAGAAGGATTTAATATTTTTGAGTTTTGTCAATGGGTCAATTTTTGTAGCTTTATCCAAATGCTCTTCAAAGGCATCTTCCTTTATTATCTTTTGTTTAATCGGACCGGACTCACTATTTGTAGAGGCAACATTAATACTATGTCCCCATGTGCCAATAACTTCGCCACTATTATCTAAAAGTGGATATTTTGAAGTAATAACATAAGAAACATAATCATTTTCCCAAGTTTCTTTTTCAACCTTTGCAAGAATAGGCTTTTTTGTACGAATAATTTCTTGTTCATCATCGTAGGCTTCTTGGGCATGTTCTTTTGTAAAAAAGTCAAAATCTGTTTTTCCAAGAGCCTCTTCAATAGAATCTAGACCAAAATAATTAGCATGATATTGGCTTAAGGTGATAAACCGAGAGTTGAGATCTTTAGCGTAAAAAGATTCGCTTGAATTTGAGGTGATTGAGTTGTAAAGTAAACTTTCGATATTCGTGTAAATGTTATAGCTGCTTTTTTCCATAGACAATACTCCTTTTTCTAGGGAAGTAAAATGATACCCCAATTATTTTGTTAGTTTTGACTATAGTATAACACAAAAATGCAGACAATGTTATAGATAATAGTGTGATAAAAAAATAACGAGAAAAGTATTGCAATTCATTCTATGATGTGTTATTATATCCCTATATTCATGAAATGCTAAGAATAATCACCAAAAAAAGGCGACTAAATTAGTGAAATAGCTTGGTAAGTTGATTTGCTAATTGAAAATATTAATTCAATGTGTTAATTTATTAACAAGAAAGAGGTGCAAGAATGACGACGGTTAAAGATATGGAAACTTTATTAAAACGAATACAAGAAATAAAAGAGGCACAAGTGGAGTTTTCATCATACTCACAAGAGAGAGTTGATGAGATTTTCAGACAAGCTGCGATGGCTGCAAATAATGCAAGAATTAAATTGGCGAAAATGGCAGTTGAGGAAACAGGCATGGGGATAATTGAAGATAAAGTGATTAAAAACCATTTTGCATCTGAGTATATATACAACCAATATAAAGATGATAAAACATGTGGAATTATCGAGAAAGATGAAGCTTTTGGAATTACAAAAGTAGCGGAACCCATTGGAATTATTGCTGCGATTGTACCGACAACGAATCCGACATCAACAGCTATATTTAAGGCGTTAATTGCTCTAAAAACACGTAATGGAATTATTTTTTCCCCGCATCCACGTGCGAAAAAATGTACCATTGAAGCTGCAAAAATTGTATTAGAAGCTGCAGTTAAAGCAGGAGCGCCTGAAGGAATTATTGGTTGGATTGATCAACCAAGTGTTGAGCTTTCAGGAGCTGTAATGCAGGCTTGTGATTTAACATTAGCGACAGGTGGTCCTGGCATGGTAAAAGCAGCATATTCATCCGGAAAACCGGCTATTGGTGTTGGTGCAGGGAATACACCGGCGATTATCGATGAAACAGCCCATATTAAAATGGCGGTAAGCTCCATTTTATTATCAAAAAGTTTTGATAACGGTGTCATATGTGCATCTGAACAATCTGTTATCGTATTAAAAGAAGTATATAATGAAGTGAAACAGGAATTTGCTGAACGTGGGGCATATCTTTTAAATAAAAAAGAAGTTGAAGCAATGCGTAAAGTTATTTTAAAAGACGGTAAACTAAATGCAGAGATTGTTGGACAACCGGCAGTGAAAATTGCTGCAATGGCAGGAATTAAAGTTGACGAAGAGACGAAAGTTCTTATTGGTGAGGTGACATCTGTTGAGCTTGAAGAGCCGTTCTCTCATGAAAAATTGTCACCTGTATTGGCTTTATATAAAGCAGATAGCTTTGAAGCGGCATTAACAAAAGCGGCAAGACTTGTTGAACTAGGTGGACTTGGACATACATCGGTTTTATATACAGACCAAAGCACTCAAAAGGATCGGATTGAACAATTTGGGGCAAAAATGAAAACAGGACGTACAATGATTAATATGCCATCTTCTCAAGGTGCTATCGGAGATTTATATAACTTTAAACTAGCTCCGTCATTGACATTAGGGTGCGGATCTTGGGGTGGAAACTCTATCTCTGAAAACGTTGGAGTAAAACATTTGATGAATGTAAAGAGTGTTGCAGAAAGGCGAGAAAATATGTTGTGGTATCGAATTCCTAATCGCGTGTACTTTAAATCAGGATGTTTAGATATAGCTTTAGATGAGTTACAAGATTTAGGTAAGAAGAAAGCCTTTATTGTAACGGATAAAGTCCTTTATGATTTAGGGTATGCAGAGAAAGTAACGGATAAACTGGACAGTATAGGCATTGACACAAAAGTTTTCTTCGATGTTCAACCGGATCCGACTTTAGCAACAGCTAGAAAAGGTGCTAAAGAGATGCAAAGTTTTCAACCAGATGTTATTATTGCACTCGGTGGTGGTTCACCAATGGATGCTGCAAAGATAATGTGGGTTATGTATGAACATCCGGAAGTGCGATTTGAAGATTTAGCAATGCGATTTATGGATATTCGAAAACGTGTATTTAGCTTTCCGACATTAGGACAAAAGGCAATGATGGTTGCGGTTCCGACATCAGCAGGAACAGGTTCAGAAGTGACACCTTTTGCAGTCATTACAGATGAAAAAACAGATGTCAAGTATCCGCTAGCGGATTATGAATTAACACCGGACATGGCTATAATTGATGCGGAATTGATGATGAATATGCCTAAAGGCTTAACGGCTGCATCAGGTATTGATGCCTTAACACATGCATTAGAAGCTTATGTTTCTGTATTAGCTTCAGAATATACAAATGGCCAAGCATTAGAAGCGATTCGCTTAATCTTTAAGTATTTACCGGATGCATATAATGAAGGTACAACAAATATAAAAGCTCGTGAAAAAATGGCCCATGCATCAACGATGGCCGGTATGGCTTTTGCCAATGCTTTTTTAGGTGTATGTCATTCAATGGCACACAAGTTGGGTTCAACACACCATATAGCCCATGGGGTAGCGAATGGATTGCTAATTAATGAAGTTATACGTTTTAATGCAGTGGATAATCCAAGAAAACAAGCAGCCTTCCCACAATATAAATATCCAAATGCAAAATGGAGATATGCGCGTATTGCTGACTACTTGCAGCTAGGTGGTAAAACAGAAGAAGAAAAAGTTGAAAATTTAATCAAAGCCATTGATGCATTAAAAGAAAAAGTAGGCATTCCAAAAACAATCAAAGAAACCGGAGTTTCTCCAAAGAAATTCTATGCTACATTAGATGAAATGAGTGAAAATGCCTTTGATGATCAATGTACAGGAGCCAATCCAAGATATCCCTTAATCAGTGAAATCAAAGATATGTATATTCGAGTTTTTGAAGGAAATGAAGAAGAAAGTAAATAGACGCAAAGAAAAAAAGCAGTTAATACCTCGAATTTGAGGTTTTAGCTGCTTTTTTTTTGTCATGTTTATTTGAAAAATGATGATTTTTATGAAATTTTAATAAGTTAAATGTGCATATCTGAAATTGAAAATGAGAAAGAATATCAACATATGTTCAATATATATAAAAAAATGGTGAGAAAAATAGTGAAAAAAGTAAAAATACCATAAAAATTGATAGAAACAGATAAATCCATCAACACTATTACTATATTTGACTTTAAGATTTTGGAGGCATATAATAGTGAGTGGAAATCAAATCGTTGGTAAATAAAATTGAGTGCAAAAGCAAGCAAAGTTGTGGACCGAATATGATAGCTAGATTTAGTGTGTTCATATTGGTCTTTTTTTGTGCACGAATATTATGGAGGCTGTTATGGAAAAAGGGCAAATGGAAGCGCATATTAGTTCAAGCATGATTACATTTCAACGAAAACAATTGGGTCGAGGTGCAGAATCTGCAAAAACCTATATTATTGATGATATGATTATCATTCGATTAAAAGGTGTATTAACCGCGGCGGAAAAAGAATTAGCAAGGCAAGAAAAGGGAAAAGCCTTGGTTAAGGAAATGCGATACCAATTGGAGGAAATTATTCGACCAAAATTGGAAGAAATGATTGAAGAAATCACCGGGTGTAAAGTTATATCCATTCATAATGATATCAGTACAAAAACCGGAGAACGTATGGATGTCATCATTCTAGAAAAATCACTAATTTTTTAAAAAAACATTATTATTTGGAGGCTGACCATGTTATCGTATGACTTTTTTTTAGACTTAGCAATTATATTGTTAAGTACAAAACTTTTTGGACTTTTAACAAGAAGGGTTCAAATGCCACAGGTTGTCGGCGCACTTTTGGCAGGGGTGATTTTGGGACCGACTTTTTTAAATATTTTAGAAGAAACAGAATTTATTAACAAAATGGCGGAACTTGGTGTTATTTTACTCATGTTCACAGCAGGCATGGAAACCGATGTGAAGGAACTTAAGCGAACCGGAAAAGCATCATTTATTATTGCGGCCTTTGGCGTAGGTATTCCCTTAATTGGTGGATTCTTGGCGGCTGCATTATTCGCTGGAGATTTTACAGAGATGTCAAAACTTGACTTATTACAAAATATCTTTATTGGGGTCATCTTGACAGCGACATCGGTGAGCATAACAGTAGAGACACTTCGTGAGATGGGAAAATTAAAATCAAAATCAGGAACAGCAATTTTGGGTGCGGCAGTAATTGACGATATTCTTGGTATTATTATTTTGACCTTTGTTATTAGTTTTAGGGATAGCTCTGTCAGTATATTAAGTATTTTTATGCGTATTTCACTATTCTTCGTTTTTGCAGCAGTATGCGCGGTTGTTTTTTACAAAGGATTTAAGTACATGACCAGAAAATACGGGCGTAAACGCCGTATACCAATCTATAGCTTTATTCTATGTTTAATATTAGCTTATGTCGCAGAAGAATACTTTGGAATTGCCGATATCACAGGTGCATATTTGGCCGGTGTAATCATCAGTAATTTAAAAAGTAATGAATACGTTGCAGAAAAAGTGGAAATCACTTCATACATGCTTTTTTCGCCAATTTTCTTTGCAAGTATAGGAATCAAAACGTCGATTCACTCCATGAGCTGGAATATTGTTTTTTTCTCCTTATTATTACTAGCCGTTGCAATATTAACAAAAGTTATTGGTTGCGGCATTGGTGCACGATTAACCGGATTCACCAAAAACGAATCCTTAAAAATAGGCATCGGTATGGTTTCACGTGGTGAAGTGGCTTTGATTGTTGCCAATAAAGGGGCAGCAGTGGGTCTGATACGTGATGAGTATTTTGCACCTGTCATTATTGTTGTTTTAGTAACAACACTAATTACACCGATTCTATTGAAAATTGTATATAAAGAAAAGCATGAAAAGATACATGGTGTCACGGCGCACTAAGCTTATCATTGAAACTCTATTGATGCAATTGATTAAATTGTCATAATGTGGTATATTTTACTATGACTAATCATGCTATAAGGAGGTAAGAAAATGATCGATTTTAAGAAAAAAGACATAATGGATACATTTGAACGTAATGGGAAAACGTATCAATATGTTAACTTAAATAAGCTTCAAGAACTTACAGGTGTTAATTTGGAGCGTTTGCCAAAGACCATAAAAATTCTACTGGAAAATGCAATTCGAAATTATGACGGGAATCTCATTACGAGTGAACATATTAATCAATTATTGTATTGGGGAGAAACAGAAGAAGTCAAAGAAGTTGGCTTTATCCCATCACGAATTGTATTACAAGATTTTACAGGTGTCCCCGCAGTTGTAGACTTAGCAGCTATGCGTAATGCGGTCGCAAGAATGGGAAAAGACCCAAGTGTCATCAACCCATTAGTCCCTGTTGATCTAGTTATTGATCACTCAGTTATGGTAGATGCTTACGGTACGGGTGATTCATTAAGATTTAACGTTGAGAAAGAATTTGAACGTAATCATGAGCGCTATCGATTTTTAAAGTGGGCCCAGAATTCTTTTGAGAATTTTAGAGCAGTACCACCGTCAACCGGTATTATTCACCAAGTGAACTTGGAATATCTTGCAACCGTTGTGGCAGAGCGAGAGACGGAAGATGGAACAATGTTAATTCCGGACACATTGGTAGGAACAGATTCCCATACAACGATGATTAACGGCATCGGTGTATTAGGATGGGGGGTTGGTGGTATTGAAGCTGAAGCAGGGATGCTTGGACAACCGCTTTATTTTGTGACGCCGGAAGTTGTAGGTGTACATATGAAAGGACAGCTTCAAGAAGGAGTTACGGCAACAGATCTTGCCCTTCGAGTAACCGAGCTTCTCCGCCAAAACAATGTTGTCGGTAAATTCGTTGAATATTTCGGACCCGGTGTACAATCATTAACATTACCGGACCGTGCAACAGTTTCAAATATGTCACCGGAATATGGTGCAACTATGGGATATTTTGCAGCAGACGAAGAAACCTTAGAATATATGGCAATGACCGGGCGAGAAGAAGAAAAGATTGATTTAGTACGGGAATATTTATCGCGACAGAATTTATTTGGAATTGATATAGAGACAAAAGTTGAATATAGTCAAGTCATTGAGCTCGACTTAACGACATTAACAGCAAGTTTGGCCGGACCTAAACGTCCACAAGACAGAGTGGCTTTAGATGATTTGAAAAAAGAGTTCAGACAAGTGGCAACAAAACCGGTTGACGAAGGTGGATACGGGATTGATAAAGCTGATTTAGACAAAACAGTATTGCTTGACGGTTGGAAAGATCAAGATGGAAAAGCTTCAGAACTTCGAACCGGAGATGTCGTTATAGCTGCAATTACAAGCTGTACCAATACATCAAACCCATCAGTTATGATTGGAGCGGGAATCATTGCTAAGAAAGCTGTTGAAGCAGGACTTAGGGTGCCAAACTATGTGAAAACAAGTTTAACACCGGGATCTTTAGTAGTAACGGACTACTTAAAAAAAGCCGATGTCTTAGCTAGTCTAGAGAAGCTAGGCTTTAATGTGGCCGGTTATGGATGTGCGACTTGTATCGGAAATAGTGGACCGCTTGATGCACCGGTAAGAAATGCAATTATTGATAATGAGATGTTAGTTGGTTCGGTACTTAGTGGTAACCGAAACTTTGAAGGTCGTATTCACCAACATGTGAAGGCCAATTATTTAGCATCACCTATGTTAGTTGTTGCCTATGCTCTTGCAGGAACATTAGACATCGACTTTAAAACAGAAGCTATTGGTAAAGACAAGGAAGGTAAAGAAGTTTTTCTTAAAGACTTATGGCCATCCAATAGTGAATTAAAAGAAGCAGTAAAACAATCGGTGTCACACGAGATGTTTATTGAAGAGTATAAAGGAATCTATGAAGCTAATAATCAATGGAATATGATTGAAGCACCAACGGGTATGCTTTACGAGTGGGAAGAAGACTCCACATATATTCGGGAGCCGGATTTCTTTAAAGATCTTGAGAAAAAAGAAGCTATTGAAGATATAACAAATGCGAAAGTCTTATTGTCTTTAGGAGATTCAATTACAACCGACCATATTTCACCGGCAGGTAGTATTGCTAAAAAATCACCGGCAGGTATATATTTAGCTAGTATGGGTGTAGATCGTTTAGACTTCAATTCCTATGGATCACGACGTGGAAATCATGAAGTTATGATGCGAGGAACGTTTGCAAATATACGAATTCGTAATCGATTAGCCAATGGTGTTGAAGGTGGATATACAACCATGGAGGAAAACGGTCAAGTTATGTCTGTCTTTGATGCAGCAATGCAATACCAATCAATAAACATTCCATTGATTGTTTTAGCTGGAAAAGAATACGGAACCGGAAGCTCAAGAGATTGGGCGGCGAAAGGAACGAATCTTTTAGGGATTAAGGCGGTCATTGCAGAAAGTTATGAGCGTATTCATCGAAGTAATTTGGTGGGAATGGGTGTTTTACCACTACAATTTTTACCGGGTGAATCGAGTGAAGCACTTGGATTGACAGGGCGAGAGACCTATCGTATTGAAGGACTAGCAGGTTCTAAGCCAATGGATAAAGTCAAAGTTGTTGCTGAAAGTGCTGACGGTAAGGTTAAAGTATTCGAAGTACGTATTCGGCTTGACAGTGCTGTTGACATCGACTATTACTTGAATCAAGGAATTCTTCAAAAAGTACTTTTAGAAATATAATATAAACGGAGGACTTATGCGCAATATCAAGTTAAGATACAAGTTGTTTTCTTTGGCAATAGTCATTATTATGGCATTTGTTGTATTGATTTTATTTTCAGTATTACCCACATTTAATGGGATTGTTGAGCAACGTACAGAACAAAAGCTCGTTGAACTTATTGAAATGCCACTCGGTATTATAAGTGAGTACCACAATATGGTAGCCCAAGGCAGCATAACTGAAGATGAAGCAAAAGAGATGTCTTTAGAAACAATAAAAAAATTACGTTATGATAATGGCGTTGGTTATTTTTGGGTCAATGATGATACATTACCCATTCCAACGATGATTATGCATACAACATCTCCTGAATTGGACGGAACAGTTCTTGATGATCCAAGATATAATGTGGCGAATGGAACTCAAGAAAACTTTTTCTCAGTCTTTGTTCGTTTGACGAATGAAGATAACAAGGGTTTTGTAGAATACATGTGGCCAAAAGTATCGGAAAATGGCTTTACATCAGATCAGCCAAAGCTGTCTTACGTCGAAAAATATGAACCATGGGGATGGATTGTTGGAACAGGTATTTACGTGGACGATTTGAAAGTTATCGAAAATTCCATGCGAAACCAAGTGCTTATAAGTACCTTGCTTGTCGTTTTCATTTCAGTGATTCTTGTTATTGCGATTATTGTTCCTCTTGAAAAAACATTGAACATCATTTTAGGACATACGAAAAAGTATCAAGAGTACGACTTTAGAGAAGAGATACAAATAGAACAAAAAGATGAGTTTGGATTAATTACTAAGGCCTTTAATCGTGTCAATCAAGGCATCCGTCAGATTGTTCTGAAAATCACAGCAAGTTCAAGTCTAATCAATCGTAGTTTTCAAGAGATTAGAAACAATTTATCCGTTTTAACAGAAATAACTCGAGAAACAGAAGACAGCACTAAAAATATATCAAATAGTATGAATGCAACACGACAAAATGCAGAAGAAGTTGCTCAAATCATCGGTGAAGCTAGGAATGCAATTGAAGTTATTGCTGAACGGGCGAGTAATGGTTCCGTCATGTCGAGTGATATAAGTCATCGAGCCATTAAGATGAAAGAAGACGCGGTAGAATCCAAAAAAGATGCACAGGCAATGTATGCGAGTGCAAAGGAAAAGATGACATTAGCGATTGAAAGTGCTTCAGAAGTATCAAAAATCAATGAATTGCTTGAAGCTATTTTGGATATAACCGATCAAACCAATTTATTAGCTTTAAACGCATCCATTGAAGCGGCTAGAGCGGGTGAATCAGGTCGAGGTTTTTCAATTGTAGCTCAAGAAATCAAGAAGCTAGCAGAGTCCTCATCATTAATGGTGGAAGATATTCGAAATGTAACAATACGAATTGAAGACGTGGTGAATTCTCTAGTGGATGACTCAAAAGATATTTTAACATTTATCGATTCAAAAGTATTCAAAGATTATGAAAAACTATCCGACTTGGGACAACAGTACAATGAAGACTCAGATGCCTTTAATGAAATCATGTTAGATTTGAGTGCAACGTCAGAAGAATTGTTTGGCTCAATGGATACTATTCATACCGCTATGTCAAATGTTGCTGATTCAACACACGATGGCGCAAAAGGAATCGATAAAATCAGAGATAACATGGTAACCATATCAAAAGATGCCAAAAACTTCTTACGCATTGCAGACGAAAACCTCGAATCCGCAAAAGCATTAGACGAAATGATGAAACAATTTAAAATCTAAATGTTTAATAGTGGAAGTTAATACTTCAATGTTCTTACTCTTAAATAGAGGATACCGAATAAAAAGCAGGTCGTTTAGGCATCATGGGAAACCTAGTCCTGACTTCAGATAGTCAGATGGTCCTGAATCAGTCAACTGATTTAGGACCATCTTTCTGGCTGACGTTAGGACTTGCGCTCCCAAGCGTAGGCGACCTGCTTTTTATGATTTATATTCTCGTATTTATTTCGACTTACTTATACATTTCATCGATTTCTGCTTGCAAGGCATCATTTTCTAAGAACTCATCAAAATCGGATAAACGGTCCACGAGACCTTGTGGTGTGATTTCAAAAACGCGGTTTGCAACCGTTTCAATGAATCGGTGGTCATGTGAAGAGAAAATAACATTGCCCTTAAAGCTAATAAGACCGTCATTGACAGCTTGGATGGATTCAAGGTCAAGGTGGTTTGTCGGCTCGTCGAGAAGGACCACATTAGCCCCGGAGAGCATCATTTTGGACAGCATGCATCGAACTTTTTCGCCACCGGACAAAACAGAAGCTTTTTTCAGTGCTTCATCGCCGCTAAATAACATTTTTCCGAGGAACCCTCGAATAAAAGATTCATCTTGATCTTTAGAATATTGACGTAACCAATCTACAAGGGAGAGTTCAGACCCTTCAAAGTACTTTGAATTATCCTTTGGAAGGTAAGCCTTTGTTACTGTAACACCCCATGTATATTCGCCTTCATCCGGTTCCATTTCACCCATTAAAATCTTAAATAAAGCGCTTCGCGCTTGCTCGTTACGACTTAAAACAACAACTTTATCATCTTTATTCAGTGTAAAACTAATATTGTTTAATAATTTAACACCATCAATAGTTTTTGATAACCCTTCGACGCGTAAGATTTCTTTACCGACTTCGCGATCTTGAGCGAAGGTTACGAAAGGATAGCGTCTTGAAGATGGCTTAATATCTTCAAGCTTAATTTTATCAAGCATTTTTTTACGAGACGTTGCTTGCTTGGCTTTTGAAGCATTCGAACTAAAGCGTGCGATAAATGCTTTTAATTCAGCGATTTTATCTTCAGCCTTTTTATTTTGATCGTTAATCATTCGTGACATCAATTGACTGGATTCATACCAAAAATCATAGTTACCAATATATAGATTGGCTTTACCAAAATCAATGTCAACAATATGCGTACATACATTATTTAAAAAGTGACGATCATGGGATACAACAATGACCGTATTTGGATATTCGATTAAAAATTCTTCCAGCCAATTAATCGTTCTAAAATCTAAGTGGTTGGTTGGCTCATCGAGTAATAAAGTGTGTGGATTTCCGAAAAGAGCTTGCGCTAATAAAACTTTGACTTTTTCGGATCCGTTAAGATCACCCATCTTGACTTGATGAAGATCTTTGGGAATACCTAACCCAATCAGGAGTTTTTCTGCATCATACTCAGCATCCCATCCATCTAATTCAGCAAATTCTGCTTCGAGTTCAGCTGACTTGACGCCATCTTCTTCGGTAAAGTCTTCTTTAGCATAAAGCGCTTCTTTTTCATGGATGATTTGATACAATCGTTCATGTCCCATGATAACCGTGTCTAAAATGGTTTCAGCATCGTATTGGAAATGGTCTTGTTTCAACACCGCAATACGTTCTCCCGGGGTTTTGGTTACATCGCCGGTATTGGGCTCAATTTCACCGGATAATATCTTTAAAAAAGTGGACTTGCCAGACCCGTTTGCCCCAATAACACCATAGCAATTACCATGATTAAATTGTAGATTAACATTCTTAAAAAGTTGCTTGTCACTAAAACTTAAACTTACATTATTTGCACTTAACAAAATGGACCTCCATAATCGTGAAAATGAACTATTCAAACTTGATAAGTTTAGCATAAATTAGTTTGAAAAGCAATAGTTAACTGTGATATGATAAGAGTATTACACGAAAAGGAGTTGGGTTATAATGAGTAAACTAAAAATGGGTGCATTAGGTGCTTCGGGGCATTTATTGACAAGAATCATGCTTCCCCTAAGTCAATCTGAAGAAGTTGAGTTGGTGGCTTTAGCATCTCGAAATAAAGAAAAGGCAGAAAAAGTAGCGCTGAAATGGGATATACCAAAAATCTATGGAAGTTATGAAGCTCTACTTGAGGATCCGGAGATTGAAGCTGTCTATATTCCCTTGCCAAATCATATGCATTTAGAATGGATGAAAAAGGCAATTGATGCCAAGAAACATGTGCTTTGTGAGAAACCCTTCACGCTAGATGCAAAAGAAACAGATGAATTAATTGCCTATGCAAAAGTTAAGGGTGTTAAAATTATGGAAGCCTTTATGTATCGATTTCATCCTAAATGGAAAAAAGTTCAAGAACTTATGAAAGTCTCAGGTATTGGTGAAGTGCAGACTATACATACAATTTTTTCCTACAATAATCAAGATGAAAACAATATTCGAAACATTAAAGAATATGGTGGTGGTGCACTGATGGATATTGGATGTTATGCAATTAATTCGGCCCGATATATTCTTGAACAAGATCCTGTATCTGTGGTATCTAAGATAAGTTATTCCGATGCGTTTGGAACGGACATACTCTCATCTGCAATATTAGACTTTGGAAAAACACGAGTCTTATTTACAGTAGGTACAGCCATGTATCCAATGCAGGAAGTTAAAATATATGGAACAGGGGGAGCAATTGAAGTTCTTATTCCTTTTAACGATTTAGACGATATAAAAGGAAAAATTATCGTGACAACAAGCTTAGGACAACGTGTTATTGAGTTTGAACCGACCAATCAATATGGCCAAATGCTAGATGCCTTTGCAAAAGCAGTCAAAGATGATATAGAGGTTCCCTTATCTTTAGAAGATAGCCGAATGAATATGCATATTATTGATCAGTTGGTGAAATCAGGAAAATCCAATCAGTGGGAAAGCATATAAAAGGCCATATTGAAAGTCTTTGCAAAATGATGGACAAGTAATCACGTTATGTGATAAAATGATGTAGAGGTGATAACTTTGAAATCATTTGGAATGATCCTAAAAGAAATTCGAAAAACACATCATATGAGCCAAAAGGAGTTAGGTGGACGCCTTGGTGTCGGTCAAACAACGATTGCAAATTATGAAAAAGATATACGCTTTCCAAACCAAGAGAGTTTAATGCATATGGCGGATATATTTGATATATCCGTTGACCAATTACTTGGACGAGAAAGTATTGAAAAGAATAAAGAATTAAAAGACGAAGAAGAATTGAGAAATAAACTATTAGCCTTGCTAATTAAGGGGAATGAACGAGAAGCTATTGCTATCGTAAAGAATATAAAAATAACGGAGCATGTAATTATTCGATTGTATGAGAACGTGTTTAAACCATTGCTATATGAAGTAGGGGTTTTATGGGAAAGCGGACAGATATCTATTGCTAAAGAGCACTATATCTCAGAATGCGTTTGGCGCATGGTCAGTTATGTGTCTGAGAATGTAGAACGTAAGACGCCGACAAAAGGAAGTGTTTTGTGTATGGCTTTGTCAGGGGAACAACATACCTTAGGCATTCGAATGGTTGCAGATTATTTTAATATATTAGGATATCAGCCTTATTATATAGGGGCCAATATTCCAACAGGTGAAGTTATTCGATTTGTGGAGCAAATACGACCTGAATTTATTGCATTATCTTTAACATCCGAATCTTTAAATGACTCATTAGTTAATTTAATAAAACGTCTTAAGGAGACATGTGAATCATGTAAAATTATCGTGGGTGGTCAAGCATTTGAGAAAGATAAAACACGCGTGCCAAAAGAGGCAAACAGATGCATAGATGGTTTTGAATCGTTGGAGAAAATGTTGAGGAGCGCAGATGAAATTTGAAAGTATTTTATGGCTGAATACCAGTATTAAAAATACAATTGAACATAAAATTATAGAGAATCTGAATTTGGAAGAAGTTTATGAACAACTTCTTTCGAATGATGAGATTCTTTATTCCTTATGTATGGATATTCAGACAATTGAATTTCGCCAAGCCATACTCAAAGATTTTATGATGAATGAAGGACTATTAGACGAGCTTATACATTGCTTAGAAGAGTTTTATAAGCTAAAGCCATTATATCATTCGGATTTGTATAAAGTATCAAACTTGTATCGAATTATTGATATGCTAATTACCATGGAAAAAGCCATAACCAGCCTTGAAGAACTGGATCAGATTTTAAGGTATTACACGCTTGAATCGACTGGATTGGTGGCATTAAGAAATGGTGTAGCTGCTAATTTGTTGACAAATGGGTATAAGTCCATGAAAAGTGACTTGAAAGAGATTCATTATATTTTTAATACGATAAAAGGAGCCACATTATCCGTTTCGATGACATCAGGAATGCGTCCCAAATTTGCTCAAGTGACACAAGTCGATAGTCATCAATACCGGTATCCAAAAGCATTTCGACATGTCTCGGATGCATTGGCGGATGACCAAACTTTTTTGGACCGACGTGTTTCGAGTTATGTACCTGTCTTTAAAGTTCAAAAAATGAACTATAATATACTCGAAGAGATTGAATATGCACTAAGAGACCATAAGGAAAAGTTAGAAACGTTTATTAAGGCCTATGAACGTGTCGATATAAAACCCTTTATTCAACTTTATGAAGAAATTGCGTTTTATAGTTCAAGTTATCAATTGTTTAAAAAAATGGAAGAAAAAGGTCTTCCGATTACAAAGCCTGAAATAGTTCAAGAGGAAAGTTGCCTCGAGTTTACCGAGGGGTATAATATTAACTTGGCAATTAAAGATACCTTCGATGCTGAAGCAATCGTTTTAAATGAATTTCATATGGATGCGAATAGGAAGTATTTTTTAATGACAGGAGCAAATCGTGGCGGAAAAACCACATATACGCAATGCATCGGACAAATACAGTTAATGGGACAGTTGGGTTTATTTGTTCCCGCAAAGACAGCTCGGATTAGCTTAGTGGACACGATTCAGTCCCATTTTCCTGCCTTAGAAAAAGAGTCTATTGATAAAGGGAAATTTGGCCGAGAATGTGAACTCTTTGTAGAAAACTTTAAACGAACAACAGGTCGGTCCTTAATGTTGTTGAATGAATCTTTTGCAGGGACAAGTCATTTGGAAAGTTTAAGTGTTGCGACCCAAGGCGTTTTGGCCATGATGAAAGCAGGTACGCCCTTTGTATTTAATACACATTTACATGAGTTGTATGATGAAGTTTTAGGAGAACTTTCTCAAAAAGATTTGAAGCATTTGCACAATGGTTTGATAAGTATGACAACGAAGATGGAACATGATAAAAGTACGTATTTTATGATTGAGCAGGAACCTTTGGGAAAAAGCTATGCTAGAGAAATCGCGCTTAAATATGGTGTTACTTATGAACAATTGATAAAAGATATATGATCGAGGTGTAATATGAGTAAACAAGTCATGAGTTTGTTGTGGACGATAGAATCAGAAAAAAAAACATTTGGCCTATCCAAAAAAGATATGAATGATATAGGTATCGATTGGTTTTTTAACTATTTTGAAGCGGAAAAACAAGAGGATTTGTATACATTGCTTGGTGATGTACCAGTTAATATAGTCGATATTCAATATCGACAAGGTATATTAGATGACTTCGTGAATAATCCAGACCTATTTGAAAAACTTTTAATGGATGGACAAGATGCCTATCATCAAATGACACTAAGCAAGTTTTCCTTTGAAAAAGAAGCAACGGTGTATAATTTGATTAAACGGGTGTCAGAAGTGGATAATCTTCGAAATATGCTTGAAGATATTTTGGAAAATTTTCATCAAGCAAAGATAAAATCTCCAGGACTTATCCAATATCATGAGCTGCTTCAAGAGATTGTTCATTCAAGACTCTATGAAGCCTTTATTCGTGATATTGAGAAAATCAAATCTTTATCAGAAGGTGTTAAAAGCATTAAAATTGGTTTGAATTTAAATGGTTATTTACAACCGGTCGAAGCGATTTTATTAGATGTCAGTGAAGAAGAATTTAAATATGGACGATTTGATAAAAAAATTGAATATTATGTTGCCCAAGGTGTAAAAGAAGTTATGCTTATACCACGAAAAATATTTGCAAAAGAGACAGTTGCACCACCCGATGCTCTAAATAGCCTGGAAAAAATAGTGGAACCGGCAATGTTGCAATTAATCAGCTTCTGTGACCAGTTCACCCAGAAAATTTTGCAAGTGCTCAGTATACTTCACCAGGATTTACCCTATTATGATGTGGGTGTAACCATGTATAATCAGCTTATAAAAAAAGGGTTTGAAATGGCCATTCCTGACTGGGGACGAGATTATAAGGTCAATGGACTCTTTCATCTAAATTTAGGCATGACCTTAGAGCCAAGTCAAGTCATTTTGAATACAATACATCTTGATAAGAACCGGCCTATTAATATTTTGACCGGAGCCAACCGTGGCGGAAAGACAACCATAACTCAGAGTATAATGCAAACGATATGGTTGGGCCAGTTGGGTTTTTATGTTCCGGCGCAAAGCGCAACTTTGCCGTTAATTAAGGAATTTAAGGTTCATTTTCCACGGGAAGAAAAAGAAACAGTGAATTATGGCCGACTAGGAGAAGAGTGCAATCGATTTAAAGCTATGTTTGAAGATTGCTCTGAGGAGAGTTTTTTCTTTATGAATGAATCTTTTTCCGGAACATCCCATCATGAAAGTTTGCAAATATCTGTAGAAATATTACAAGCCATTTATCAAAAAAGAAGTTTTGTATTATTTAATACGCATCTGCATGAACTTGTGGAATCATTAGAAGATAAAATTAATCCTGAAGCCATACAAAGCCTTGTTGCGGGTAAAGATATGGAAAAGTCTCCCTACATTATTGAACGTGGGAGACCTTTAGGAAAAAGTTATGGTATTGAGATTGCTAAAAAATACGGCATGAATTATGAAGCCTTAATTGCATTGCACCATTAAAAGGGATCAACGTATAGGTAGCGTTTTAAGCCTTCAAACAATTGGTTGAAGCGCTCAGAATCTACTTGATAGTAAATGCGTTTTCCTTCTTGATATTTCATATGAATAATGCCAAGATCGACTAAACGACTGATATGATAACTGATCGTTGCTGTTGTTATTCCTAAATAATCTGAAATCTCTTTGTTATAATGTGGCGCATGCATTAAAAAGCGAATGAGATTTCTTCGGGTGTCATCAGCCAATGACTTAATAAGTTCCTCATATTGAGCTTGATGATGATCGGAATATAATTTTTTTTCAGCAGCAAGTCCATAGAAAAAATAGACTTCATCATGATTACCATAGGCTACAGAAATTTTATCTCCGAAGTAATAGCCAACAAAAATCCGAATAGAAGTATGTTCATTCGATAAAGATTCCTTGCTCTGAAATAAGATGGCATTGATAAATTCTTCTGGATTTTCATCAAGTAATGCTTGATGCTTTGCTTGATGAATCTGAAGTTGTTGTCTTAGAAAGTCCTCGTTCTTAGCAAAAAAATGTTGGTAAATGAATTCGAAAGCATAAATCATACGTTCGATAACACCCTCCGGGTAATTTGTGAATTCATAGTAGAGCTTTTTATCCATACCATATTCATGGCGTAGACCAGTTAATTCATCCAGTAATTTGTCTAAATGAATATTGTCAGTGTCTGCAGACATAGGCGTATCAATGCGTTCAATATAAAGGTCAAGTAATTCGTGTGTTGAGAAATTTTTCAAATAATAAATAAGGTCAAGAGGATGTGCCAAATCTTCATGAATAATCACATCAAGCAGAACAATATAAAAGCAAGAAAAATCTCTTAAAAATAATTCGATGTCATTAATGACGAGAATAGGTAATTTGGGATAAATTAACTTGACATAATCAGTTATAAAATGGTCAAATCGTTTTGTTGAAAGTGTTTCATCGGAAGTTTGGTTCATCGAATAATAGGCAATACCTGTTAGATTATAAAGAAATTCCATTGACAAATTTGTTTCAATCCTAAGTGATTTCATTGTGCTACCTCTTTCCGTTTGAGATGAAATTATAGACTAGCTTATATTTTATCAAAGAGACGAAAAGATTTCCACTCTTTTATTAATAAGCAAAGCATTGATGTCGTGAAAAACATGTGATATAATTCCTTTTAAATGCTTTGTAATGGCATATGGAGGCCAAGATGAAAAGAAAACTTGAAAAATATAATATAGAGTATAGTGTAGAAGGTGAGGGTCAAGATTTAGTTATTCTTCATGGATGGGGCTGTAATAAAGAAATGTTTGACTTTTTAGTTGACCATTATAAGTCAAAATATCGTGTTTTTGCATTTGATTTACCTGGATTTGGCGGATCCGATGAACCGACTCAAGTCATGGGAACCATGGATTATGCAAGGCGAATGCAAGAAGTTTTTGATGCCCTTGAGATAAAAAATCCTATTGGAATCGGACATTCCTTTGGAGGGCGGATATTAATCAAAATGGCAACGTTTTATACATTCGATAAACTCATATTAACGGGTAGCGCAGGTGTTGTTAATAAGAGGCCATTAAGATACTATGTTAAAGTATATACATTTAAGGTGATGAAGCGTTTGTACCGGATGGGTCCTGTTCAAAAAGTTTTTCCAAATATGTTAGATAAATACAGAAAAAAAACAGGGTCAGCAGATTATAATCAAGCCAGTCCAATGATGAAGCAAGTACTGTCGAAAGTCGTTAATGAGAATTTAGTAGATGAATTTAATAAAGTTAAGGTGCCGACGCTCTTAATATGGGGAGAACTCGATACAGCGACACCCTTAAATGACGGTAAGTTAATGGAAAAAGAGTTTCAAGATGCAGGATTAGTCGTCTTTGAAGGAGGAAGCCACTATGCATTTTTAGAACAGGCGCAACGATTCCTAAAAGTATTAGATGCATTTATATAATATAGGTCTTATGGAGGATAGAATGGAAAACATTATTTATATAGCTATATTTGTGCTGGGAACAGCATATTTTCTTAAGCGTGCATTGTATTATACGCATATGTTTCAACTGAATTCATATCGATATGCACGATTTTTTAGATTTATTAAAAGTAATATTCAAAAAATATTATCCCTTAAAAACAGTATTTTTATATGCCTTATTTTGTTGCTAAGTATATTAGGCATTCACTTAGGCGTTATTTTTGTGCTCGCTATTCGATTAATTTACGATGTGAAGACAAAACAGCAGACGAAAAAACCCCTAGCATATACAGCAAGAGTCAAAAGAATGATTAGTGTACAAGTGATTTTATATAGTGGTCTGATGATTTTGATGTATCAATTCAATGCCGACTTACTGATATTTGCGACAATCATTTTTCTGAGTCTACCAATTTTATTGGTCGCAAACATGGTGCTCATACCATGGGAAAAGATGATGAAGAATTATTATTATAGGGATGCAAAGAAGCGTCTAAGTCAACATTCGACGTTAAAGATCATCGGTATTACAGGAAGTTACGGAAAAACAAGCACAAAATTTATATTAGAGAAAATTCTCTCCAAAGAATTCAATACATTAGTGACACCTCATAGCTACAACACATTGCTTGGAGTTATCATAACTATTCGTGATATGCTTCGACGTTCTCATGAGGTTTTTGTGGTTGAAATGGGGGCAAAGCAAAAAGGAGATATTGAAGAAATCTGTCGATTAGTGAATCCGGACTATGGTATAATAACTGCAGTTGGACCACAGCATCTTGAAACCTTTGGGAGCGTAGATACTGTAATCGATACAAAGTTTGAGTTGGCTCGAAGTGTCGCTTCCAAGGGGATTTGTTATGTGAACGGAGATAATAAAAATGTACGTATAGGGATTGAGCGGTATTCAAATCCTCAGTATGTAACTTACGGGAGTGACGAAGATAACCAAGTCGTAATTAGGCATATACGACAAGATGCTTCAGGGTCAGAATTCGAAGTTGAGATCAATCATCAAATGTATCGCTTCCAAACCAGATTACTAGGTGATCATAACATGTTAAATATTGCAGGTGCAGTTGCCGTTGCCATCGAGCTAGGGGTTCCATATGAAAAGATATATGCGGGAGTCAAAGAATTAAAGTCCGTGGAACATCGGTTAGAATTAAAAACCCAAGGGGATTATTTTATTTTAGATGATGCCTTCAACTCAAATCCAACAGGTGCCAAGAGTGCTTTAGATGTTTTGGCACGCTTTGAAAACGGCAGACATATTATTATGACACCGGGAATGATTGAGTTAGGTGCCATGGATGATGAGTTGCATACTGCTTTTGGTCAACAGATTGCTGAGGTTTGCGATGAAGTCATTCTAATCGGAGAAAAAAAGACCAAATCGATTGTGGCAGGACTTCAGGCGAAGAATTATCCGATGGACCAGGTGCATATATGTCAAACGGTATTTGAAGGATTTAATAAAATACGAGAATTAGTACAGACCGGGGATGTTGTACTTATAGAAAATGACTTGCCGGATAACTTTGATGAATAATTTGGAGGAAATATAATGCAAATAAAGATTGTAACAGACTCGAGTTCTGATTTACCCCTATCCTATGTAAAAGAACGTTCTGAGCATCTTGAAGTTTTAGGTATGCCAGTGACGGTTTCGGGGCAAGAATATATTGATGATTTGGGAGAAAGCTTTTCTCATAGTTTTTTTTATGAAGAAATGGCAAAAGGAACAATGCCCAAAACCTCACAAATCAATGTTGTAACTTTCTATGAGTGTTTTGAGCGTTTGACAAAAGAAGGCAAAGGCGTTTTGTATTTAGGCTTATCCTCAGGGTTAAGCGGAACATATAATAACGCAGTTATTGCCAAAAGTATGGTATTGGAAGAAAATCCGAATGCTCAGATTGCAATTCTCGATTCATTAGCGGCATCCATAGGTTTAGGTGTTCTGGTATATACGGTGGTTGAAAAAAATGTAAAAGAGAACTTAAATCTAGATGAATTAGTAAAGTATGTCGAAGGTGAAAAATTAAAGGCAAATCATTGGTTTGTGGTAGATGACTTGTTGCATCTGAAAAATGGGGGGAGAATTCCGGCGACAACAGCTTATGTAGGAACGGTGCTTAGCGTTAAACCGTTACTCTCTATGAATCACACGGGAAAGTTGGAGACCTTTGGAAAAGTGCGTGGAAAAACGCGTGCATGTAAATATATAATAAGTAAAATTTCTGAACATTTAGAAAATTCTGAAGAAATAGTTGTTATCGGACATGCCAATACACCTGAAGATGCGGCATATTTGGTCCAAGAATTAAAAAAAGCAAAGGTCAACAATCCCGTAATGCTCACCTGCCTATCGGCAACAATCGCATCCCATGTAGGACCAGGTATGTTGGCGGTAGCCTTCATGGGGAAGAAAATGCGAGAGAACAAGTGATATAGTAAATAATTCAGATTATTTGTGCATTAATAAGGGTTTTGTGATAAAATAAGAATATACATATTTTTACACATTATGACCAAAGATGGGAGTTGAAACTATGGTATCTAAAGAAATAGTAGGTCTTCTTTTAGCAGGAGGCCAAGGAAGCCGTCTCGGCGTACTAACAACAACAACAGCAAAACCATCAGTTCCATATGGGGGGAAATACCGAATTATTGATTTTCCATTAAGTAACTGTGTCAACTCAGGTATTGATACAGTAGGGGTCTTTACTCAATATCAGCCACTTGAGTTAAATGCACATATAGGAATTGGTAAACCATGGGATTTGGACCGAATATCCGGTGGCGTTACTATATTATCACCCTACCAAAAAAGTGATAATAGTGCATGGTTTACGGGAACAGCCAATGCCGTCTATCAAAACATTCATTATATTGATAAACTAAATCCAAAATATGTTATCATTTTATCCGGAGACCATATTTATAAAATGGATTATGCTAAGATGCTTCAAGCGCATAAACGCAATGAAGCAGATTCAACGATATCTGTATTTGAAGTTCCAATCGAAGAAGCAAATCGATTTGGTATTATGAATACAAATGATGATGGAAGCGTTTACGAGTTTGAAGAAAAACCGGAAAACCCTAAGAACAATTTAGCCTCCATGGGTGTTTATATTTTTACTTGGGATGTATTGCGGCAATATCTTATTGATGATGAAGCAGATCCTACTTCATCTAATGATTTCGGAAAAAACATTATTCCTAAAATGCTGAAAGATAAAAAACGATTGTTTTCATATGAATTTTCAGGTTATTGGAAAGATGTCGGAACGATACAAGCGTATTGGGAATCAAATATGGATCTAGTAAAACGAATACCTGATTTTAATTTGTTTGATCATAAATGGAAAATCTTTACAGTAAATCCGGTAATGCCGGCAAATTATATCGGGCCGTCTGGAGTAGCCAAACGTTCGATTATAGCAGAAGGTTGTATGATTTATGGTACAGTGATCAATTCCGTTATTTCTCCAGGTGTTCAAGTGGCAGAAGGTGTTGTCATTGAAGACTCTATTATTATGGCCAACACAACAATAGGAGCCAATACAAAAATAAAGAAAGCAATTATAAGTGAGAATGTTCATATTGGTAAAGATGTTGAGATTGGTTATGGTGACGACACGGTGAACACACTTAAACCTGATCTTTATAATAGTGGCATTACGGTAATCGCCGATTGTGCGAGCGTTCCGGATCTTTGTAAAATCGGTAAAAACGTTGTCATTGATCGTCATGTGGCAGATGAAGATTATCAACATACGGAAGTACCTTCAGGGGAGACGATTTTAAAAGGAGGTATTGTTTATGAATAGTACAATGGGTATTATTATAACAGGTGGTAAAAATGAAAAGTTAAAAGAACTTGCTTGGAAACGATCCGTTTCTGCCGTTCCTTATGGTGGACGATATCGGGCTATTGATTTTGTTCTGTCCAATATGATTAATTCAGGCATTAATAAAGTGGGGGTCTTAACCCAATATAGTTATCGTTCTTTGATGGATCATATTGGATCAGGAAAAGAGTGGGACCTTGATCGGCGACGCGGAGGTTTATTTTTGTTCCCACCGTATTTATCCGGTGATAATTCAGGCTGGTATAAGGGATCGGCGGATGGATTGTATCATAACTCCACATTTTTACGCCGTAGTAATGAAGAATTTGTATTGATGACAACGGGTAATTGTATTTATAAAATGACTTATGATAAAATGTTACAAGAACATATTGACAGTGGCGCAGATATTACAATTCTCTATCGGGATATGAGTGATTTAGAACCTGAAGAGCTCAAGCATTTAGGAATGCTGACTTTTGATAAAGACAATCGCTTAACAGAAATGTATGAAAAATCACCCAAACCAAAAGGAACATTAGCATCTTTAGGTGTTTATATTATACGTCGTAAGCTTCTTATTGACTTGCTGGAAGAAAGCGAGTCTCAGGGGTATTATGATTTTGTTCGCGATATTCTTATTAAAAAATTAGACCAACTTGTTATCAAAGGCTATCGATTTGAAGGTTATTGGAGAGCAATGCATTCAATTTCAATGTTTTATAAGGCCAATATGGATTTGTTAAATCCAAAAGTTCGTGAGGAATTGTTCATGAATGATGGGCGTGTGTTCACAAAAGTCAAAGATGAAACACCCGCTAAATATAACGAAGAAGCCGAAGTAAAAAATTCAATTATAGCAGATGGTTGTATTATCGAAGGAACGATAGTAAATAGTGTCTTATTTAGAGGCGTAAAAGTTAGTCAAGGTGTTGTGATTAAAGACAGTATTATCATGCAGGATACGACGATTTTGAATGGAGCACAATTGACAAATGTAATATTAGACAAAGAAGTTGTCGTTGGAGAAAATAAGATTCTTAAAGGTGAAGATTCCTATCCATTTATTGTAGGAAAAGGAACTAAAATTTAATGAAAATCAAATAAAAATAAGGAGGCCTTCTTGGCATCCTTATTTTTTTGTTGAACAAAGCGCGAAAATATGTGATAATATAAGTAATATTAACTCAAAAACGAAGAGGTGTAGCTATGAATGCAGAACATTTGAATCCAATTATCGCGGCATCAAAGTTTGTTATTAATCAAACGTGTGGAATTGAACTGAAACCAGGAAAGCCATATGTAACTCAATCGGAGTATACAGATGATGTTTTTGTTGTATTGTTAGGAATAACCGGTCAATTGCATGGCCAAGTCATTTTAGCAATGTCAAAAGAGATTGCCAAAGTTTTAGCATCAAAAATGATGATGGGTATGCCGGTGCCGGAATTGAATGATATGGCAAAGAGTGCCTTGGGTGAACTCATGAATATGATGATGGGAAATGCAATGACGATTTTTGCGGAAAAGAATATTTTGCTCGATATTACACCTCCAACTATATTTGTGAGCAAAGATTTGTCATTAAATGTTGGTGATAGCCGAATGATAGCCATTCCTTTGGAGTTTGATGCAGGAATGCTTGAATTGAACATCGCGATTAAAGAAGGATAAATAAAGGAGTATATGATGATATCGATTGAAATAATTAAATCAAGCCAACCAAAAGCGATACCAAATCCTGAAAATTTAGGGTTTGGTACTATTTTTACAGATCATATGTTTATGATGGATTATACGGAAGAACAAGGATGGCATAATGCAAAGATTCTTCCTTATGGCCCGATCGAATTCGATCCTTCGATGATGGTTCTACATTATGGGCAGGAGACATTTGAAGGATTAAAAGCATACAAAGGAAACGATGGAGAGGTTTTTCTCTTCCGACCTGAATACAATGGCAAACGTTTAAATGACTCAAATAAACGTTTGTGCATACCTGAGATTCCCGTAGAAGACTTCATTAAAAGTATCGAAGCATTAGTAAAAATAGACCGTCGGTGGATTCCGGAAGGCATAGGCACGTCCCTTTACATTCGTCCCTTTGTATTTGCAACAGATGCATCCTTAAAAGTCCACCCGGCAAAAACATATAAATATATGGTTATTTTGTCACCGGTAGGAGCCTATTATACAGAAGGCTTGAACCCGGTCAAGATTCAGGTCGAAGAAGAATATGTCCGAGCGTCTGTTGGTGGTGTCGGATTTGCAAAAACCGGAGGTAATTATGGAGCTGGATTATTAGCCCAAGAAAAAGCCTCGCAAAATGGATGTTCTCAAGTTTTATGGTTAGATAGCAAAGAACACCGATATGTAGAAGAAGTCGGAACAATGAATGTCTTTTTTCTAAAAGAGGGCACCTTGATTACACCGGCTTTAAGTGGAAGCATTTTACCCGGAATTACGAGGGACAGTGTTATCAAAATGGCTGGAAAATTAGGCATTCCCGTTGAGGAGAGAAAAATAGATATTCGCGAAATTATTGAAGCCACTGAAGCAGGGCGAATCACAGAAGCATTTGGAACTGGAACAGCAGCTGTTATATCTCCAGTAGGTACATTGGTATACCAAGGAAAAGAGTATTGTTATAATAACCAGCGTATTGGTGAGGTGTCTCAAAAACTGTATGATTTAGTGACGGGAATCCAGCTTGGAGAGATTGAAGATTTGTATGGATTTAGGCATATTATTCGATAAAAAACATTGACGCAAGATTCGTTTCATGATAGAATATCCACAGCTGAAAAACAATTGTTTTTGTTGAGAAGACAAACTGGTAGAAAGAGGTAGATTATGAATCGAAAATTAAAAGTCGGAATTATTGGCGGGACTGGAATGGTAGGGCAACGCTTCGTAACACTATTACATGATCATGAATGGTTTGAAGTGACAACGATTGCAGCTAGTCCTCGTTCAGTAGGCAAAACATATAAAGAAGCAGTTGGCGACAGATGGAGTCAGTCTATAGATATACCTGAGCGCATTGGTCAAATCATGGTAAAGAATGCGACAGATATTGAAAGTGTTTCATCAGACGTTGATTTTGTTTTTTGTGCAGTGGATATGAAAAAAGATGAGATCAAAGCATTAGAAGAAGCATATGCAAAAGCTGAAGTTCCTGTAATCTCAAACAACTCAGCCCATCGTGGAACGCAAGATGTGCCCATGGTTATTCCCGAAATCAATAATGACCATATTGCCATTATTGACGCGCAAAAAAAACGTTTAGGTACAAAAAAAGGATTTATTGCAGTTAAGCCAAACTGTTCAATTCAAAGTTATGTCCCGGCATTAAGTGCCCTTAAAGAATTCGGACCTAAAGATATATCCGTGTGTACATACCAAGCCATTAGTGGAGCGGGAAAAACATTTGACACATGGCCGGAGATGCTTGATAACATTATTCCATTTATTGGTGGTGAAGAGGAAAAAAGTGAAAATGAACCATTGAAAATATGGGGAAGCATTCAGGATGATAAAATTGTTGCTGCGACATCACCTTTGATTTCAGCACAATGTATTCGTGTGCCGGTACTTGATGGACATATGGCTGCTGTGTTTGTTAATTTTGAGAAAAAACCTACAAAAGAAGAAGTGATTGATAAATGGAACGCATATTCGGGGCGTCCTCAAGAACTTGACTTACCCTTAGCGCCAAAGCAGTTCATAAAATATATGACGGAAGATGATCGTCCGCAAACACGATTAGACCGAGATTATGAACGTGGCATGGGTGTGACAATCGGACGTTTACGTGAAGATAAACAATACGATTACAAATTTGTTTGTATCTCTCATAATACTCTCCGAGGAGCTGCAGGTGGGGCAGTATTAATTGCAGAACTGTTAAAGGCTGAAGGCTATTTAAACTAGAATGAGTAATTAACAATCATTATCGCTTGCTATTGACAATTATCAGAAAATAGTGCATACTATATTTAGACTATTTGATTATTCAAAGAAATAATTGTAAAGGAGTGATTTAATGAAAGATGTTGGTAAAGAGAAAAATCTAGGTTCAAATAAAACCGAAGCGGTTTTAGATGCAGAACGTTATGAAGAAGAAACCCATGTTCATATTCCTCATGAAGAGGCAATCAATGATGCTAAAGACTGGGTTGATGAAAACGAAAAGTAATTAAAATAACGATGAGGAACTGTAGCACAAAACATGTGCTTTAGTTCCTTTTTTTGTCTAGTATATTATCCTTGATAAGCGTATAATAAAGATAGACAAGGAATTCATTGATTAGAGAACAGGAGGTATGTTTATGGGCATACGAGGAAAGTTAACATTATTTACAAATTTGTTAATTTTAGTTGTAGTCATTGGATTGGCAACAGTTTCCTTTTTGGCGCTACAACGAAGTGGTGAAGAAAATCTTAGAGAATTGGAAGATGTGATGTACTCTCAATATGATGCAATGCTACAAGAACATGTTGAGATTCTCATTACGGAATTAGAGGGGATTGTCAATCAGATTGAAGCCGGGGTCATTGATGAGACCCAAGGAAGAATCATTGCTGCAGATATTATTCGTAATGCCAAATATGGCCCCGAAGGCTATTTTTGGGCAGATGATAGGGAAGGGAATAATGTAGTTTTATTAGGAAGTGAAACAGAGGGAACCAATCGTCTAGAGCTTTCTGATGCGCACGGGACAAAAATGATTCGGCTTATGATTGAGGCGGCTGAGAATGGTGGTGGATATACAGATTATTATTTTCCTAAAGCAGGTTCAGACATTGCGGAACAAAAAAGAGGTTATACCCAGTTGTTTGAACCCTTCGGATGGGTTATCGGAACAGGAAATTATATCGATGATATAGAAGCTTACATTGATGTGCAAAGAACAAAGCATAATGAACAGCTTAGAAATAGTCTTTTATTAGTTCTAGTGATGGCCGTCATTATGTTTGGTATTGGATTTATTGGGGCCAATATATTTAGTATCGGAATAACAAAGCCAATACGCAAAATGACAAAGAATTTAGAAAAAGTCTCTCGGTTAGATTTTTCAACGGATCAAAATACAGCAAAATTATCAAGACGAAAAGATGAAATCGGTCAAATGGCAAGTTCGCTAGATTCACTGAATAAAGAATTACGAGACGTTGTCCAAGAAATCTTGCAATTCACCTCAAATCTGAATACCTATGTAAAAGATATGGCTCAAATATCTGCAACGACCAAGGAAAATTCTATTACGGTTGTCAATGCAGTGGATGAATTTGCACAAGGAGCTCAAGAACAAGCAGAAGATGCTCAAGAAAGCGTATATAGTTTAGAATCTCTCAATAGCTTTATTGCTCAGAGTAATCAGCTGGCCGAAGAAGTCTCAGGATTATCGAACAAAGTTTTTAATCGTCAAGAAGCCGGAAATGAATCAGTTAAATCCTTAGTTGAAGAGTTTAATACAACACTTGATGTTATCAAAAAGTTAAATGATGATATTGATAATTTGAGTGAACATTCCAATAGCATAAATGATATTATAAGTGTTATCGAGGGTATTGCAGGGCAAACAAATCTATTAGCGCTCAATGCATCCATAGAAGCGGCTAGAGCCGGTGAAGCCGGAAAAGGATTTGCGGTCGTTGCCTCAGAGATACGATCCCTTGCAGAGCAGACGACCCATTCAACAAAAGAGATTAATGCGATTATTCACATGGTCACTGAAAGCGTTGAAGGATCAAAAGAAAACATGAAGTATTCAAATACGTCAATTAAGAAAGCTTTTGAAAAAATGAATAATGTCAAAGATACATTTGAAGAAACCTCTGAAATTACGGCTGAATCCAATGAAAAGGTTAAGTCGGTACAAGAATCCTTTGAAGGCATAAACAATGCAAAAGAAAAAGCGCTTCATTCAATACAGTCGATTTCGGCAGTCACCCAAGAGAATGCCGCAGCGAGTGAAGAAATTAATGCGAGCATGATGACGCAAAAAGAAATCATATCAGAGCTTGATGCCATTGCCAATCAAGTGTCAGACAACACCAATCGACTGAATGAGCTTATGAAACGATTTACAACTCATTAGATTACAGGCGGATTATATAAGTTAAACAAGGCACTCTTTAAAGAGTGCCTTGTTTATATATTTTTAATACTTTTTATATAAAGGGTATATTTGTTTGTGCTAATATAGTAAAATAAGGTTAAATAAAAAAGTGGATGTGAAATCAGATGGAATCAAAAAAAGATAAAGTGGTTCATACAATCCGCATCAGCGGGTTTTTTAATACACCACCCAGTGAAAAAGAAATCTACCAGGCCATGCGAGATTTTGAACGTTTACAAAGAGTTTTGAGGTGGGTACCCGTAATCTTCTTAGCTGTATTAGGCGGGATTTTTTTTGCTGTCATGAAGTTGTTTGAACTCAATTTACCGGCATTTATTTTGGTGACAATCAGTACAGTTATTATATTAAAAGAATTGAGTACGGTGCTTTTTTCATTACATATGAGAAAGCGATTGATGAAACCCTTAGAAAAGCTTCGAGTTGCGGTTGAAGAAATAGCAAAAGGAAATTATGGATTCACCGTGGAAGAAGAACAGTTTAACATGGTGGGTGACTTAATTGCCTCATTTAATCGAATGAGTATTGAATTAAAAGAAGCAGAAGAATTAAAAGAACGTTATGAACAGAATCGGAAAGAACTCATTGCAGGTATCTCCCATGATCTTAAAACTCCCATTACCTCGATCATAGGATATGTGGATGCCATTCAATCAGGTGTTGCAACAACAGAAGAAAAAAAAGAAAAATACTTAAATATTATTGAGTCTAATGCCCAGTATACCAATAAGCTTATCGATGATTTGTTTTTGTTTTCAAAGCTGGATATTAATCAAATGCAGTACGAGTTTGTCCGAATGCCGATTTGTGAATTTTTGCAAGATGTCATTGTTGAAAAACAGTTGGAACTAGAAGAAAGCGGCGTTAATGTTTCCTATACAATTGATATTGCTAAGGATAAACTGTTAGCTATCGATGGGAAAATGGTTTATCGAATTATGTCGAATATCATGTCGAATGCAATAAAGTACGGAAACAAGGAAACGCCGGAGATTCACATCGAAGCGACGGAAGAGCCCGATGGTGTGAAAGTGGCAATATCAGATAACGGTCAAGGTATATCACAAGAAAACTTAGAACATATTTTTGATGTATTCTTTAGAGAAGATGTATCTAGAAACAAAGAAATTGGCGGAACGGGATTAGGATTGTCGATTGCAAAACAGTTAGTTCAAGCTCATGGAGGCGCCATTTTTGCCACATCAAAAATAGGAGAAGGTACAACAATAACCTTTAGCCTAAAAGATCAAAATTTACAGGAGGACCATGATGAATAAGATATTGATTATCGAGGATGACCAACAGATTGCAGCTTTAGAAAAAGATTTTTTGGAAATGAACGGATACGAAGTAAATATAGAAGCAGACGGACACAAAGGCTTAAAAGAAGCGATGACAGGCGACTATCAGTTAATTATCATTGATATTATGCTCCCCAATGTGAATGGATATGATATACTAATGATGATACGTGATAAATTAAATATTCCTTTTATTGTAGTTTCAGCGCGTAGCGATGACATGGATAAAATCAAAGGGATAGAACTGGGAGCGGATGACTATATGACAAAACCCTTCAATCCTAATGAACTTGTTGCCCGCGTTAAAAATCAATTATCCAGGTATGATCGTTTATTGAACATGAAATCAAAACAAGGTGAAATTGAGTATAATGGAGTTCTTATTAACGAAGAATCAAGGCGGGTCTACGTCAATAAAGAAGAAGTTATTATGACGACAACAGAGTTCGACATTCTTTTGTTTTTTATGAAAAACCCGGATATCGTACATAGTAAACAAACAATATTTGAGCGTGTTTGGGGAGAAGATGAGTATGGAGATATCGGAACCGTTCCCGTATATGTTCAAAAAATACGAAAAAAAATTGAAAAAGATTACACAAGACCCAAAATTATAGAGACCGTATGGGGAGTGGGATATCGATTTAATCGATTATAAAATAGTATAAGAAGGTGTAAGAATGAGATTAGTTCCTATTGGCTCCATAAAAGAGGGGTCATTACTTGCAAAGAGTATCTATGATGAAGATGGACGTGTATTATTAAATAATGGCGTCGATTTAACAGAATCCTTAATCGAAAAACTAAAAGTGAATAAAGTCTATGCGGTACATATTGCAGATGACTATAGTGTTGGTGAGATCAAAGATGTTATTCGGCCGGAATTGCGTAATTTAGCGGTTAAAGAAATCAAGACTGTTTTTGAGGCGATTCGAAAAGAAGTTGAAAAAACAGTGCATACTTTAAAAAACGAGCAGATTCAAATGAATCGACGATTAAAGCTCATGGTGGATCAAAAATATTTTGAAGGTGTTGAACAAATCATCAATGAAATGATGGGTGATATTACGCACAATAAAGACGTCATGATTGGACTTGTTGACATTAAAAATATGCAATCATTTGTGTATCAACATTCCATCCAAGTGACAATTTTATCTATTCTCATCGGAATATCGATGAAAATGAATGGGAAAATGTTGAAAGACTTAGCAATTGCTGCAATGCTCCATGATATTGGGCTGGCCTTTATTGACAAAGAATTAGTGAACTATCGTTCAGACTTTTCGGAAGAGCAAAAAAAGGACTATCAGCTACATTGTAAGCTGGGGAATGATTTTTTGAAAGAAAATACAATGCTAAGTGTAGGTGCTAGAATGGGTGTTTTAGAACACCATGAATACAATGATGGAAGTGGGTATCCTTTAGGGTTAAAAGAAGAGCAGATTCATATCAATGCACGGATTATTCATGTGGCCAATGTCTATGATAAAATGACCTCCGGTCATCTTGGAAGAGTTGTACCTCCCAATGAAGCCATTGAATATATTATGGGAAATGCAGGCAATGGTAGAATCTTTGATTTTGAGATTGCCAATCTCTTTGTACGTCGTATTGTACCTTTTCCCATAGGTTCATTCGTCTTATTATCAAATGGTGAGAAGGCTGTTGTGACTGGATATAATGCAGATAATCCTTTGCGACCGATTGTGAAAATAATTGAAAAAGGCAAGAAAATCGATGAATTGCAGCAATTGAATTTAATTAATGCAAATACCTTGAATATAACTGTAAAAAAAATCATTTATGAAGTTTAATTGCAAATATCAAACTACTATATGAATGGCTTAACATCCTGAAATATTGACTTTGAGTTCTAAAAATGCTATTATATTAAGGATACGTTAAGACTCTAATTAGAGAAAGTAAGGTGTGAACATGAAAGATTATTCTGATTTAATTGCAAAATGGAGTGAGCTGGTGCAAGAGGCTGACGTCATTGATCCGAGTTTATATGGGCGTTATGAAGTAAAAAGAGGATTGAGAGAATTGTCAGGTAAAGGCGTTCTCGCCGGATTAACTCGTATAGGTGAAGTTCATTCGTATATTATAGATGAAGGCGAAACAATTCCGCAACCGGGACGATTAATTTATCGAGGCATCGATATCGATGATTTAGTTAATGGGTTCCGTGATGACCAAAGATTAGGGTTTGAAGAAACAGCATATCTTCTCCTTATGGGAAATCTTCCGACAAAACCAGAACTTGATAAGTTTACTGAAGTCCTAGGTGGGTATCGCATATTACCTGATGGCTTTATTCGAGATATGATTATGGGATTGCCAAGCAAAGATATGATGAATGTCTTGGCCCGTAGTGTGCTTGCACTCTACTCATTTGATGATAATCCGGACGACATTAGTATTGATAATATTATGAAACAATCCTTGCGATTAATTTCAACAATGCCTTTATTGGCTGTATATGGCTATCAATCGTGCCAATATTATGAAGGAAAAAGTAGTTTGATCATCCATTCGCCACGAACAGATTTAAGCACAGCTGAGAATATTTTATATATGTTGCGACATAATAATGAATATACACCTCTTGAAGCTCAATTACTAGACTTGGCATTGGTCTTGCATGCAGAGCATGGAGGCGGTAATAATTCAAGTTTTACGACACATGTAGTCACCTCTTCAGGTACAGATACATATTCAACAATAGCTGCGGCTATAGGATCTTTAAAAGGACCAAGACATGGTGGCGCCAATATAAAGGTGGCTGAAATGTTAGACGATCTTAAGACAGAAGTTTCTGATTGGGACGATGACGATCAAATTTCAGATTATATTGAGAGACTCTTAGATAAAAAAGCCTTTGATAAACAGGGTCTTGTTTATGGAATAGGACATGCGGTTTATTCCTTATCTGATCCAAGAGCTGTTATTTTTAAAGAATATGTTGAGCAATTGGCTAAAGAAAAAGGCTTAACAGACGAATATAATCTATATAGTCGAGTGGAAGCTCTTGCGCCCAAGATTATTGGTGAAAAGAAGAAAATGTATAAAGGTGTTAGTGCCAATGTGGATTTTTATTCAGGATTTGTATATAGAATGTTAGGAATACCTACAGAACTATACACGCCATTATTTGCAATATCTAGAACAGTCGGTTGGTGTGCCCACCGTATCGAGGAATTAAACAACGGAAGTAAGATTATTCGACCGGCATATCGTTCAGTAGCTAAGCGAAGAGAATATATACCGATCGATGAACGTTAAGCATAGTTTTTCGCTCTGTGAAAAAAAGTGTAACTAATAAAGCCTATAATAAGTCCCAGATAGTAGGTAATAAAGCGCCAAATAAGAATAACGGATGTAATATGGTGATGTAATAAGAAGGTGCTAAAGATTAAGAAAAAGCCGCCTTCAGCACCACCTGAAGCTCCCGGTAAGGGTACGATAGACGTTATTAACATGACATAAGAGCTTGCAAGTATTATTCGTAAAAAACTAACCGGATAGATATCAAGGGACAAAAGTATAAAATACGCAATGGTATAAAATGACATTAATTTGAAAATGTTGAGTAATATAGTTAAAGCAAATAATCGTTTGTTCTTAAGTAAATAGTGTATTTCATGATGGAAATCAGCAATAAGAGATTTCCATTTTTTATAGCGTTTTTTTTGCTTTTTTGCACAAGAAAAAGGCTTTAGCATTAAAAGGATAGAATGTAATAATCGATGCGATATTTTTGAGGAAAGAGCAATAGCGCATAAGGAGACAATTATTAGTAAATTAAGGATGAAGCCAATGACGGTAAAGAAATTGGCGGATGCATTAATATAAATTTTGGCATAACTAAAATGCCCAAGAATCAAAGTGATTGATCCTAGTAAGACGAGAGCAATTTGATAGACAATAAAATTATGTGTTGAAAGACTCGTGCTATGACCGATGCTAAACTTAGATTCCTTGCTTAGGGCATAGATTTGAAAGGGTTGTCCACCGCTAGAAAAGGGAGTGATTCCGTTAAAAAACTGGGTAGATAATACTAATTTAAATACTTTGGAATAGGCATACTCTTCATCATAAGCTTTGATAAACAAATGTAGTGATTTGGCTTCGAATACCCAGTAAAGAAGAATTAGTAGTAAGGAGATGCTGATCCATCCCCAATGAACCGACTGCAATTGTGACAAAATCTGTGTATACTCATTTTTAATCAATATAATAATGGAAAGTATAGTAAAAGCAATAATTGGTGCTATTTTTCCTTTAGTTAGTATGTGCTTCATGGTACACCTCATTTAATAAGTCAGAGTAGATGGCGTGAAGTGAATGTCCAATAATGTTTAAAGAACGCTCTTTAGCAATCAAATACGCTTGATCTAATTGAATCGTTAATGCTCCTGAAAAATAGTCGCAAATATATTTTTTGAAGTCTTTATTGGTGCTTGCTTTTTTGCAATGAATTGAATCTTCAAGCCAGTCTGCATAGACCGGAATATTACGGACAATAATGGGTAAACGACAAGCAAGTGCCTCTAACACAACAATTCCTTCAGTTTCTTCATAAGTGAGCATCAAAAATAAATCAGACTCACAATAGGCAGATAGCATATTGTGGACATAGCCGAGAAAATGAATATTTGAAGATGCAGTTTTAATTGCTTTTCTAACTTCAGGTGTCATCAGTGCTTTGGGTGTCGTTCCGCACCAGACAAAAGTATATTCAGGTAGTTGCTTGGCTAATTTAATAAAATCAAGTATGCCTTTACGCTTAATTTGTAAACCGACAGACAGAATAATTTTTTCGTCGGAGGCAAAGCCATAGGTGGTTCGAAAATTGCTTTTCATATATTGGAATTGTCGACGGTTAAAATGATTTAAATCAATACCGTTGGACACATTTTCAATAGGTGGTGATAAATGATAGCTTTCAAGCAGCTGTTTTGAATACTTGCTTGGAGTTATAATTAGGTCACCGGTATTATACATCTTGCGTAAAATACATTTAAACAAGGGTGCTATATAATTGGAAAAAATGAAGGAGTTTTTAAAATCTTCTTCCGTGCTGTGAGCATGAATAACAACTTTTTTTCCTTTATACTTAGCATACTTTGCGAGTAGATAACTTTGGAGACCAATCGTGTTAATATGAATGATATCACATTGTCTAAAGTCTCTAAGTTTTGAGGTATGATTTATTTCATTTAAGTCCAAGGCTTTTTTTTGGTGGATAATAGCTCGACCAACACCGGAGTGTTTAATGAAATGTAATGCTTCTGAATATAATAATACGTTCATAATTCCTCCTAGATAAGCTCAGATTTTGGTCTCGAAATAATGTGCGCATATATTTTTTCGGCATTTTTTCCATAGTTTTCTTTTGAAATTGATCGAATAATAATTTGTGCATTTTGAGTTAATAGCTTTCTTATGACAGGATTGGATAAACTGTGTTGAATGTTTTCAAGCAGTTCTTGTTCAGTCGTAAATAAATAACCGGTTTTTTTATGAAGAACAATATCTTTAACATGGGTATCATTGTAAACGATGACAGGTAGATTACATGCCATTGCCTCAATAATTGTTAAACCTTGAGTTTCCGTTTTTGAACAACTAATGAATAGTGTCGCTAAATTATAATAAAGATGAATATGCTCAAAAGGAATTTTCCCGGCAAAAATCACATAATCACTAATTTTTAATTTATGACAAAGTTTTTCAAGTTTTGATCGAAATGGGCCATCACCAACAAACATAATACGAATCGATGGATTCTGGTCTAGTAATTTAGGTAACTGCCGAATGAGCATATCATGACTTTTTTCTTCGCTTAAACGCCCAACAGATAACAAAATATGATGGTCTTTTGTTAAGCCGTATTTTTGGCGTAATGCATCAAGTTCGGGAGTGTTCTGACTCATGTGTATAAAATGACTTAAGTCAATGCCCGTTGGCATCACAAAGATATTATTTCGAACACCGTAATCAATCAACGCATTTCGGGTTTTTGCAGAGGGAGCGATAACACCGTCATAACTTTTTACATAAAATTTACTGCCTGTTTTAATGAATTTCTTGAGTACACTGTGTCCGTACTTTAGACGATTGACGTAATGGGTATAATCTTCATACATGGTGTGATAGGTATGAACAGTTGGTATATCTAGTGTCTTGGCTATATGACGTCCTAAAAGTCCGATGCTGAATTCAGTATGGGTGTGGATTAGGTCAAAGTGCATTGTTTTAATCTGGGATAATTTATGCGTGCTAATGGGAATGCCGACACGAAATTCTTTCCAACGATGGAAAGGAATTGATTTTATGCGTATAATATTCGTCCGCTCATCTAAATATCCGGGAACATCAACCGTTATGATTGTAACCTCGTGGCCTAAGCGTACTAATTCTTCTTCTAACATGAGGACTGACGTAACTACACCATTGATTTGGGGGAGATAACAGTCTGTAAAGAGTCCGATTTTCATAATAAATACTCACTCCTTTATATGTTTCATTTTATATGTTATCTCTATAATAACCCATTTAGATTAGAAAATCCTTAGAAAATAGAAAAATTAACGTAAGAACTTTCAAGATAAAGAACTTTCCCGATGTTGACTAAATTATTTATTTCGGTATAATTAAAAGAGTTACATAATATAGAAATATATGAATTGAAATGGAGGAGAATGAAGATGATGAAAAAAATAAGTGTTTTATTTATAATTCTTATATTAGTAGTAGGTTGTGGAAAGAATGCGACAGATGATGCATATGGTAAAAAAACAGACACACTTGATAAAGATGTTATAAAAGTAGGTATGGAACTTCAATATCCACCCTTTGAAACGAAGAATACAGAGGGGGAGCCGGATGGAGTTTCGGTTCAATTAGCCTATGCATTAGGGGAGTATTTGGACAAAGAAATCGAAATCGTCGATACTCGATATGCAAGCTTGATTCCTGCACTAGAGACAGGCAATGTCGATATTATTATCTCGTCAATGACGGTCACACCGGAAAGACTTGAACGTGTTGATTTTTCAGATGAATATACGTCAGCACCATTAATGGTTTTGGCACATGTGGATTCAAAAGTTAATGGTCCGGAAGATATTAATGATCCGGAAGTGAAGATTGCTGTGAAATCAGGAACGGTTGCAGAAATATGGGCAAAAACAAACGCACAAGAAGCAACGCTTATTAATATTGAACAAGAAGCGACAGCTGTATTAGAGGTTGCTCAAGGAAAAGCAGACATATTTATCTATGATCCGCTATCAGTTATTCGACATAATCAAAATTATCCGGATACAACAAAGGCAATTTTAGAGCCACTTCCAAATACAAAAGGCTGGGGAATTGCTATGCGAAAAGGCGAAGATAAATTAAAAGAGAAAATCAACACATTTTTAGAAGAAGCAAAAGAAGATGGTACGTATGATGAAATCCGACAAAACTATCTACAAGATGAAATAGCAGAATTTGAAGAATACGGGTTAGATTTCTTTTTCTAAACTCGAAATGACTAGAGAAGAAAAGACATGAAAGAAGGACCGTATGAATAAAATAAATAAAACCTTAAATTTTATAATAGCCTTATCTTTGTACGTCGGTTTATTTTATTTTGTGACCACACGTGCAATTGGAGTGAGGCTAGATTTTACTCCCTATGTTGAATACCGAACAGTTATATTCAACGGATGGATTAAAACTATTGAAGTAAGTGTTCTTGGGGTGTTACTGTCCTTAGTTGTAGGTCTTGTTTTGTATTTTATGAGTCAATCCGGTGTAGTGGCAATAAAATATGTTGCAGGGATTCATAAAACAATTATATTTGGTACACCACTACTTGTGATTGCAATTGTATCCTATTATTATATAGGTAATGCTTTTTCAGTTGATTCAAAGCTTTTAGTGGGTGTGGTTACACTTGGCTTATACATTGGCGCATATATTTCGGACATATACAAAGGCGCCATTGAGTCGATTCATATTAACCAATGGCAAACAGCGAAAATGTTTGGGCTTACAAGAGCCCAAACATATCGTTATGTCATCTTTCCCCAAGTACTAAAAAGTATATTACCGCCACTTGCCGGTCAGTTTGCATTAACGATTAAAGGAAGTGCATTGTTGTCCTATATGGCGTTGAACGAATTTTTTAATGAAATAAATGTTGTGCAGTCAAGTACATTCCGTTTTGCAGAAGGATTTGTCGTTGTGTCTATTGGCTATTGGATTATCACAGTACCTTTGATCATCTTTGTGCGAAAGCTAGAAGAACGACTTCATGTACGTATTATAAAATAATAGAGAGGCTTTGGTGAAATCGTGAATTTGAAACTCGATCACGTTGAGAAATACTATGATGATGTGAGGATATTAGATAAACTTGATTTATCTATGAAAAATATAAAAGTGCTTGCGCTTATTGGTCCTTCAGGAAGTGGAAAATCGACGCTTCTTAGATTAATAGCCGGACTTGAATCCTTTGAAGGTGGTAATATTGTGTTAAATAATCAATCCATTGACAAGGTGGATTTGACGGAGTATCGAAAACGTATAGGCTTTGTTTTTCAAGATCACAACCTATTTAATCACTTGTCGGTCATTAATAATATATGTATGATTATGGAAAAAGTCCATCATCGAAAACATACACAAGCACGAACAGAAGTTGAAGCATTATTAACAAAATTCGGCTTAATTGATCATAAGAATAAACAACCTCATCAAATTAGTGGAGGTCAAGCCCAGAGAGTATCTATCGTAAGAGCCCTTGCTATACAGCCGGAAGTCATTTTGCTTGATGAACCGACATCAAGCTTAGATCCGGTACTAACATTTGAGGTTTTAAAATCCATTGAAACTTTGGTTGAAGACAACAAAGATGTTATCTTAGTAACCCATGAAATAGGTTTTGCAAGGGAACTTGCAGATTACATTATTTATATGGAAGAAGGTAGAATCATCGAACATGGTGCAACGAATATATTGGAAGAACCTCAGACAGAGAAGTTAAGAATATTTTTGGATAAAGTATTATCATTTCATTAAAGGAGGAAGAGAATGTCATTTAATCGAATGGATTTAGAAGATCGTAAACGGCCTGAAGGGCGCAACGCTATTTTGGTCTATGGATATAGTAAAGAAGGTGTCCAGAGTTTGAGAACAATCATGGCCGAGGCAGGTATTGATGAGCTCATCTATATTGAACAGGCAGATTGTAATCAACGAATCAAAGAAATAATTACAGATAAGGAAGCAGACGCAGTGTCATCCTATCATGAACATGATGATAAAGTGATTATTTTTAATAGTACAAGCCAGTATGAGGTTAATGCATTTATTACAAAACTGTTTAAGGATGTTGATGTGCGTCCTATTGTAGCAATGGTAACTCCGACAAGTAAAAAATGGCAGTTTAGCGAGTTAGTTGAAGAATTAAAGCGAGAAAAAGAGGCGTTGAAATAATGAATTTTTTGAATGAACCCATATACATTTATATTATTATATTTGTCGTAAAGATTATTGAAGTGACAATGGCAACAATACGTATTGTGCTGGTCACTAAAGGTGAACGTATAAAAGGAGCTATGATTGGGCTTGTTGAAGTTGTCATATGGGCTCTTTTAGTATCGCAAGTACTAGCGAATCTGACAGAAGATCCATTTAAACTGGTGGTGTATGCATTAGGATTTTCTATTGGAACATTTTCAGGTTCTTTCTTTGAGCAAAAGTTAGGGTTTGGAAGTGTTCGTGTCGAGATTATTGTGAAAGAAAGTTCAGGCAAAGAATTGGGAAAAGCACTTCGTACAAAAGGCTTTGCAGTTACAGAAGTTGTTGGACAGGGGATGAATCATCCACGTTCGGTTCTTATTATGCATATTAAGCGTAAACGGTCTGCTGAAGCGATTAATTTAATTAAGCAATTGGAGCATAATGCCGTCATTACGATTAACGACGTAAAACCGGTTTATGGAGGATATGGGATCCTAAAAAAATAATTAAGGAGAAAATTAATGGGTTATGACATTCAGTTTAAAGATTTAATGATAAAATTCGAAAAAAAAACCATTATTGAAGGTTATAATTTGGACATTAAAAAAGGAGAAAAAGTATTAATTTCCGGAAAATCAGGAACGGGTAAATCCAGTCTAATCAAGGCACTCTTGGGGTTCGTTGAATATGAAGCGGGTGAGATAGTCGTTCAAGGAAGTGCTATTGAAGGCAAAGATTTTAGAGAGGTTCGAAATCAGTTTGCTTACGTCAATCAAGATGTAACTATTCGTAAGGGAAATGTAAAGAATTACTTACTTAGTATTCAAAGCTACAAACATAATTCCTTAAATTTTTCCGGTGATTATTTATTAGACAATGAATTAATGGAGTATTTTGAATTTGATCCCCGCTATGTCTATAAAAATTCAGAAGATTTATCGGGGGGAGAACGACAACGACTCGGTATTATTTTGGCAATTATGCTAAAACGGCCCATTTTTTTGCTGGATGAAATAACCTCGGGACTTGATAAAGAACTGAAGAAAAAAACTGTCGATTACTTTGCCCAATGTGAAGAAACCGTCATTGCCATAAGTCATGACCAAATATGGGAAGACCATGGGGCTTTTAGAAAGGTTGGGTGGGCTTAATGGGTGTTGAACCAATAGGAACCCTAAATCTGATTTTTCTCATTGCATTAGTAATACCGATTTTTATATTTAATCGAAGTATAGGTATCACTCAAACAAAAAAAATTATCATTTCAATAGCACGGATGGTTATCCAGTTAACAATTGTTGGCATTTATTTGCAATATATTTTTGACTTAAATAATATTTGGTTGAATATTGCTTATATCATTGTTATGATTGTAGTAGCAACGATATCTATTGGTGGCTCGATTCCCATAAAACGCACAATCGCATTTTTGCCGGTTTTAATTTCCTTGCTGATCCCGAATATATTGATGCTACTTTTCTTTAATGGTTTTGTCATCCAAATTGATCAAATCTTTGAAGCAAAGTATATTATTACAATTGGGGGGATGTTGTTAGGTAACGGACTAAATGGAAATATGATTGGTTTATCCACGTTTTATAATGGATTAATAAAAAATGAAAATGTTTATCACTATGATTTGATGCTTGGCGCAACGAAATTTGAAGCCCTAAAACCATATTTTAAAGAGGCTGTTTTAGTGTCGGTTAATCCGACCATTGCCTCAATTGCTACAATTGGTTTAGTCTCACTACCAGGAATGATGACTGGTCAAATCCTAGGGGGAACGATTCCGATTGAAGCGATTCGATACCAAATTGCAATTATGATTGCAATATTTATAACCAAGTACTTTAATATATATTTGGCTATAGTACTATCATCAAAAAATATGTTTAACGCTAAATGTCAGATAAAAAAGCAGTTTCTAAAAGAGGAGGTATCATCGTGAAAAAAGTGATTATATATTTTAGTCTCATGCTCCTTCTTATGGGATGTACTCTAGAAACAGTTGATGTCGGAAAAGGCAACGATAAATCAACGGAGCAAGAGGTAATTGTTGAAACCGTATTTGAACCCCGAACAGTCTCTGCAAGCTATATCAATGTGGAAGCGGAACGGTTAAATGTCCGAAGCGATGCAGATATTGAAAGTACACAAGTCGGCGCAGTCTATAAAAATGATAAATTTCAAGTGATTGATGAAAAAGAAGATTCGCAAAAAAGATTATGGTATCTCGTGGAATTTGAGCCAAATAAGCAAGGATATGTCGCAGGATGGTTTTGTGCACAGACAGAGATTACTATTCGCGTTGAGGAAAACTCAACACAAATCGTAGATATTGAAGTTATGCCAATTCCTCAGTATATCGATAATCCTTTTAAACCCAATGAAATCAATGTGGGTGATCAAATTGTCGGTATGCTGGTTAAAGAAATCAGCCAAATTGATAACCTCAACAAAATTGTCTTTGATGGCGAAGTGGAACTTACCGGAACGTTTTATCATGAGACATCCCGATTATCTTTTGGAACAGTTGTTCGTTTTGTTCCGGATGAAGCATCGAGTGTTCTCTTGCCGAGAATGGGTAATGATATATCCGGGGTATTGTTTATCCTTAACGATTACAGTGAAGTTGCCAATAAATTTGGCGAAGTCGGAACCCAAGGTTTTGCAACGATGAAGATTAAGGATTATACGATAGGCTATGGTGTTGAGGATGCCTATAATCAAGCAACGCTTGTATCTGTAACGATAGAATAGGGGGCCCTATGCAACAGACAGAACAATACACGAAGTTGGTAAATGCGATTGAATTTTTTTCTCAACGATTTTCCCTTGAAAATATGCTTGAATATATATTTGATTTTTCAATAGAATTGATTCATCCGGCATCGTGCATACTCATTGTTGAAAAAGATGGCATATATGAAGTTGAAAATTACAAAGGTGCATATAATCATGCCTTGTCTTTTTTAAAAGAACCCCATCATAATGAACTTGTGTATTTTCATGCAGGACTGATTAATGAAGAAAGATTAAACACCTACATACCAAGTGAACTATTTTTAAAAGATAAACCTAAGTATGCGATTCCTCTTATTATGGGAAAAAGCTTACTTGGGTTTGTGGCATTTTATAAAGAGGACGTTACGGAAGGTGACCTAATCATAGCGGAAGCCTTAATGAACTTATTTAGTTTATCTCTTTCAAATTATGAATCATATAATGCATTAGAACAGGTTAAGAAAAAATTAGATGCAAAAGTATTCAACCTTTTTGCAATCAATCAGGCGTCAAAAGCATTGCTGAGTGAACTTGATGTAGGCCAAGTTATTCAAATGACAAACAGTGTCTTTTCTGAATTGACACAAAGTCGAATTACATCGATTTATATTTTTGATGACATTGGACAACGATATGAATGCATGAATTTAATTGATGTATATAATAAAATTCGCTTTAGACCTTCTTTTATTCATAGTAAAAATATTAAGAATAACCGGTGTGGAGTGGTTATCGATTATGATAATCCCGATGAAAAACAATTGTTTTCAGCTTTCTTTTCTGAGTCCATGAGTATACTAGATACCTATGAAACAAAATATATTATTAATCTAATTCAAGATGGATATTTGCTTGGGTTTGTTACCTTAAGTCGAAAAGTCAATGAAAGCGAGTATGAAAGCGAGATTTTTGAATTGATTGAAAGTCTTGCATCGGCAACATACATTGCAGTGGCCAATGCAAGAAATATGGAAGCACTTAAAAATCATCGTCAACTTTTGCATGAAAAGTTTACACGATTACAAGTCATGAATAATCTTGTTAAAAACTTGAATTTGGCTGAAGACATTGAAAATTTAGGAGAGCTTACCCTAGAGACATTAAAAGTAGCATTTGGATACAAGTCAAGTTGCTTTGCCTTGTTCAATCAGAGGGATTCCTCTTTTCAGATTCAAAATCAACTTCATATGGAAACTGAAGGCTCATCTTTTTCGATGAAGGAAGACCTTGAGTTTTTAAAAAATGGTAAAGCGGTTATAAAGTATTCTGCGGATGATGTTGCTAGTCTGCTTGCAGAAGTTTACACGGATGACCTCTATGAGTCTGTTCAAGGGGCAATTATAGTCCCCTTGCATATTGATCATATTCTTCCGGAATTACTAGGAGTTATCTGCTTGTTTTCTGTCGAAAAAGGACTTATGTTTTCGGAAGAAAATTTATTGACCTTAGAAACGATTGCTAATCATATTGCACCGATTGTAAAACAGCTGAATGAGGTCGAAAATGTTCGGTTAAACTATATTCGAGATGAAGCCATAGAGTTTGTGAATATCCTTTCTGAGTTTGTCGATAACATGCGCTACAGTACAGAATCTTTTTATATTATTCTTGCAATAGCCAAAGACAAGCAATTGTTTCATCGCCGGGTGGTTTCTGACATAAAAGAACATAACAAATATACCTTTTCATTGGATAAAAATACCTTAGGAATATTAGCATATACAGACGAAGCCAAAGATCAATTATGTGATTTGTTAAGTGAGGCTTATACCTATGAAGTTTTAGCAATCAAGGATGAAGAGATTCCGGTCGTGAGTATTCTAAAACAGATTGAAAAAATTGTTTTTCCGAAAGACGTATAGAGAGTAGGGATTTTTATGGAAGCAAAATATATTGAACACTTGATGCGAACCCCTCTTTTTGCAAATATTGATGCCAAGGAATTGGAGTATGTGCTGGTTTGCTTGAAACCATCCTTTCAAAAGTATCAAGCCAATGACATAGTTACGATGGAAGGGCATCCATTTACGGGTATTGGAGTCGTTATTGAAGGTGAAGTTAAGGTGACCAAGACCAACGAAGCCGGAGATCGAATCATCATGAGTATTCTTGGTGAAGGTGGTATCTTTGGTGAGATGGTTGCATTTTCCTCAATGAACCAGTGGCCAGCCTCAGTTTTAGCAAGTAAAGACACAGAGATTTTCTTTATCAAGCCGGATATAATTATTAATCAATGTAGTCGTATGTGCATGGGGCATCGCCAGCTAACGATTAATCTGCTGCATTTAATCTCTGATAAGGCATTGGCCTTGAATCGAAAGGTGAGTTATCTATCCATCAAGAGTATGCGTGGAAAACTTGCAAAATTTCTTATGGAAGAATATCATCAACATCAAAAACAAACCTTTGATATTCGTTTTAACCGAAATGAACTTTCAGAGTTTTTGCATGTATCGAGACCATCCATGTCCAGAGAGTTGTCTCGAATGAAAGATGAAGGGATTCTAGATTATTATCAAAATACATTTCGACTAATCAATATGAAAAAAATGAGTGAATATGCAAGTTATCTAAATTAGCATATGATAAGATTTGAAAAAATTTTTAATGCATCTTGTATACAATAAACATAAATGATATAATAGACAGTGATTGGTGGTGAAGTTATGTTTTTTTCTAAAGCAAACAAAATTATTGAGCAGTTAGAACTTCATTCAAACATAGTCCAAGAATGCTTTGCAAGCTTTCAGCAAAGTTTTGAAAAAGTTGCTCAAACACCGGAACAAAAGTATGTCGATGAATTTGAACCGATGGTGGATGAATTAAGTCAACTCGAGAAGCGGGCCGATCGCATTCGACATGAAGTGATTCGCTATCTTCTTAATGGTGGTTTTCTAGTTGATAACAGAAAATCGACAATGCGTTTAATCGAAGGGCTTGATCATGTTGCGGATTTATCAGAAGATATTATTCAAATGATTGTTTATGAAAAGATTCAACTGCCAAAGTGGCTTATGCAACAGATTATAGAAATTAACACCATTACAAACCAACAATTAAAACTATATATTGATCTTATGAACAAGATTGTATCCGACTATAACCTTGAAGATGTCGTATCTGACTTAGAAAAAATTGAAGCCTTAGAATCCAAAGTTGATGCAATAGAAATTGCGACAATCAAGCAAATATTTAATATGCCTAACGTTGAATTAGCATACAAAAACCAGTTAAAAGCCTTGATAAATATGGTTGCTGAGATTTCGGACAACATTGAAGACTTATCTGATGAAGTTGAAATCATATTGGCTTCTAGGAAGATTTAATGGGTGTTTTAGCTTTAATATCCGGGGTGTTTTTAGGCTGGGGACTTGGTGCGAATGATTCGGCGAATATATTTGGAACAGCAGTATATAGTCGGGTGGTCTCTTTTCGACTCGCAATTACATTAACAGCGATTTTTGTTACATTAGGGGCAACCTTAGAAGGTCATCAAGGCGTTATAAAAGTGAGTAGTCTTTCTGCAACAAATGGAATTATATCCTTATCAAATGCCACATTGGTTATGTTTGCAGCAGGGATAACGGTTCTCTTAATGACACTATTTGAACTTCCTGTTTCAACAAGTCAAGCAGTAATAGGTGCAATACTTGGGCATGGATTTTTTCTTGGACAAGGAAATCTAGGAACCGCCAAACAATTTTTTGGTGCATGGATTTTCACCCCAATCGGCGGGATGCTCTTTGCTATGATTTTATATGGAATCATAAAAAAGCATTTTGAAGAACGGTTGACGAATTTTCGCTTTTTTCAGAGTTTTATTCGTTATGGCTATATTTTTGCCGGTATATTTGGAGCCTATAGTTTAGGGGCCAATAATGCTGCAAATGTATTTGGCGTTATATCATCAGTATCAAGTGGGTGGATTACATCCTATGCAGGACTTTTTGGAGGAATGGCAATCGCACTTGGAGTTTTAACGTATTCAAAACCGGTCATGCGAACGGTGGGTAAAGGAATATTGCCTTTATCGGATATTACAGGATTTATAGTTGTAATTGCCTCGGCCATTACAGTTTACATATATGCGCGTATAGGAATACCGGTATCCACGAGTCAAGCCGTTGTCGGTTCGCTTGTTGGAATCGGATTAATTAAAGATTATCGGATTATTAATATAAAACTTTTGTATCGTATATTGGTTGGATGGTTTATGACACCGGCCTTATCAGGTTTTTTGACGTATCTTTTGCTCACAATTTTTATATAGTTTACTTTAAATCATGAAACTGATATAATGACTTTAGGCTTAAAGACCTTGTTTAAGCGTAGAGTTTATATATATGGTAATTGCTTTTTGCAGTTGACCGCAACATATTTTTTTAAATTTCAAGGAGGTATAATAATGTCTAACAAAAAAGTTATGAAGACGATGGACGGTAACCAAGCCGCTGCATACGTATCTTATGCATTTACAGACGTAGCTGCTATTTATCCGATTACCCCATCTTCTCCAATGGCTGAGAATGTTGACGAATGGGCTGCCCATGGTCAAAAAAACATTTTCGGACAGGAAGTTAGTGTAACAGAATTACAATCTGAAGGTGGTGCCTCAGGTGCCGTTCATGGTTCTCTTCAAGCAGGTGCGTTAACTACAACATATACTGCTTCTCAAGGACTTCTGTTAATGATTCCTAACATGTACAAGATTGCAGGTGAGTTATTACCATGTGTATTCCATGTTAGTGCGCGTGCACTTGCAGGTCATGCCTTATCAATTTTTGGTGATCATTCAGATGTAATGGCGGCAAGACAAACTGGTTTTGCTATGTTAGCATCCGGTAGTGTTCAAGAAGTTATGGATTTAGGTGGTGTTGCTCACCTCGCAACAATTAAGTCGCGTGTACCTTTCGTACATTTCTTTGACGGATTTAGAACATCTCATGAAGTACAAAAAATCGAAATGATTGACTACGAAGATTTTAAACAACTTGTAGACATGGATGCTGTGAAAGCATTTAGAAATAACGGACTTAATCCTGAGCGTCCTGTAACTCGTGGTACTGCTCAAAATCCTGATATTTTCTTCCAAGCAAAAGAATCAGCAAACAAGTTTTATGATGCTGTTCCTGCAATTGTTGAAGACTATATGAAGAAGATTAGTAAAGTTCTTGGTCGTGAGTACAACTTATTTGATTATGTTGGTGCTGCTGATGCTACAAAAGTGATTATTGCAATGGGATCAGTTACTGATACAATTGAAGAAACAGTTGAATACTTAATGAACAAAGGCGAAAAAGTCGGACTACTTAAAGTACGTTTATATCGTCCTTTCTCTACAAAGCATTTCTTAGCAGCATTACCACAATCTGTTGAAAAGATTGCTGTATTAGATCGTACAAAAGAGCCAGGAGCAACTGGAGAGCCATTATACTTAGATATTCGTTCTATATTCTACAATTCAGACAGAACACCTCTTGTTGTAGGTGGACGTTATGGCCTTGGTTCAAAAGATACAACACCTTCACAAATTCTTGCAGTATTCAAGAATTTAGATGCAGATGTACCTAAGAATAACTTTACACTAGGTATCAACGATGACGTAACTAATCTTTCATTAAACGAAGACGAAAGAATCGTTACTGAAAAAGAAGGAACACGTCGTTGTAAGTTCTGGGGTCTTGGTTCTGACGGTACAGTTGGTGCCAACAAAAATACAATTAAAATCATTGGTGATAAGACGGACTTATACGCTCAAGGTTACTTCAGCTATGACTCTAAAAAATCCGGTGGTATTACTGTGTCTCACTTACGTTTTGGTAAAGAGAGAATTCAGTCAACATACCTACTTGATGAAGTTGACTTTGTTGCATGTCATAACCAATCCTATGTCGATAAATATGACTTATTAAAAGGACTCGTTCAAGGTGGTACATTTGTACTTAATACACAGTGGACGGCGGAAGAACTTAATGAGCACTTACCAGGCGAATTGAAGCGTGAAATCGCTGAAAAAGAAGTAAACCTTTATATTATCGATGCTGTTGATTTAGCTGAAAAAATCGGTTTAGGCAATCGTATCAATACAATTATGCAATCGGCATTCTTTAAATTAGCAAATGTTATTTCAGCAGAAGATGCTGTAAAATTCATGAAAGAATACGCTGAAAAAGCATATGGTAAAAAAGGTGAAAAGATTGTTAAATTAAACTATGATGCAATTGATGCAGGTCAAGACGCTTTAATTAAAGTTGACGTTCCTGCTGATTGGGCTCAAGCGGAAGATACAATTGAAGCTGATGCTAATGTTCCGGAATTTGTTAAGAATATTCTTCGGCCGGTTAATGCACAAAAAGGTGACAGTCTTCCAGTATCCGCATTTGTTGGTGCAGAAGACGGTACATTCCCACAAGGTACGGCAGCCTATGAAAAACGTGGTATTGCTGTAAACGTTCCTGAGTGGATTCCAGAAAACTGTATTCAATGTAACCAATGTTCATTCGTATGTCCTCATGCTTCTATTCGTCCATTCTTATTAGACGAAAATGAAAAAGCAAATTCACCTGAAGGTCTTATTACCGTTGGACCAAAAGGAAAAGGCTTCGAAGGACTTGAGTATGTAATGCAAGTAGATATTCTTGACTGTCAAGGTTGTGGAAACTGTGCGGATGTTTGTCCTGCTAAGAGCAAAGCACTAGTGATGAAACCAATCGAAACACAAGAAAAAGAGATCGAAAATTGGGAGTATGTATCTGAAAACGTATCTTACAAAGATACACTTGTTAGCACAGGTACAGTAAAAGGTAGTCAGTTTGCACAACCATTAATGGAGTTCTCAGGAGCTTGTGCAGGTTGTGGAGAGACACCATACTTGAAAGATATTACACAATTGTACGGCGACCGTATGTTAGTTGCTAATGCAACTGGATGTTCATCTATTTGGGGTGGCTCAGCACCATCAACAGTATATACAACCAATGCAGAAGGCAAAGGACCAGCTTGGGCGAACTCATTATTTGAAGATAATGCTGAATACGGTTATGGTATGGCAATGGGTGTTAAACAAATCCGTAAACAACTACTCGTTCAAATGGAAGCTATCTTAGCACTTGATGTCAATGCGGATGTTAAGTCTGCACTTCAAGAGTGGATTGACGGCATGAATGATGCAGATCAATCAAAAGAAGCCTCTAAAAAAGTGGAAGCTTTATTTGGTACAGATCTTGGAAGCGAAGAAGCAAACAAACTTCTTAGCGATATAGAAACAAACAAAGATTATCTTATTAAGAAATCTGTTTGGATTGTTGGTGGTGACGGATGGGCATATGACATCGGTTATGGCGGTCTTGACCACGTACTTGCAAGTGGTGAAAATGTGAATGTTCTTGTATTTGATACAGAAGTATACTCAAATACAGGTGGTCAATCTTCAAAATCAACGCCTACAGCTGCAGTTGCTAAATTTGCTGCTTCAGGTAAGAAAGTTAAGAAGAAAGATCTTGGTATGATTGCAACAACTTATGGTTATGTATATGTAGCTCAATGTGCTATGGGTGCCAACCAAAATCAATTTATGAAGGCCTTAAAAGAAGCTGAAAGTTTTGATGGACCATCACTGCTTATTGTTTATGCTCCATGTATCAATCATGGTATTAAAGTAGGTATGGGCAAAGCGCAAGAAAGAATGGCGAAAGCTGTTGAAGCCGGCTACTGGCATTTATGGAGATTTAATCCATTACTTGCTGATGAAGGGAAGAATCCATTTGTTCTTGATTCAAAAGAACCTACAGCTGATTTCCAAGAATTCTTACAAGGTGAAGTACGTTATACTTCATTAATGAACCAATTCCCTGAAATCGCTAAGGATATGTTCAAACAAGCTGAACAAGACGCCAAAGAGCGTTATGAAAGCTATGTAAGAATGGTCAATATGGACTACACTGTATAATCAACAGACATTATTATACGAATTTTATATAATTCTATTAGCTACAGCACTCACATTTGTGATTGCTGTAGCTTTTTTTTCTTTTAAAACATGATATAATAGAATTAAGAGAAAATAATTTGAGGTGATGAAAGTGGGAACAATTAAAAGGTTAAATGAATGCTACAAAAAAGCAGAAGTGCTGGAATTTGATGATGATGATCGGATAATTTTTTTCAGTGACGTTCATCGCGGAGATAATAGTATGTCGGATGAATTTGCACATAATCAAAATATTTATTATCATGCTTTGGAAAAATATTATGAGGAAGGATATGACCACTTCGAACTTGGTGATGGAGACGAACTATGGGAACATGCAGATTTTAGAGTGATCATGAGTGCCCACAGTGATGTTTTTATGCTCCTTCGAAAGTTTTTTCGATCTGATCGATTAAGAATGGTCTATGGGAATCATAATATTTATCTAAAAAACAAAGCATGGATTAAAAAAAATCTCTATCAATTTGAAGATGAATACTTGGACCAACGAAAAGATTTATTTGATCAGATATCTGTACCAGAAAGCTATATACTTAAATATAAAGCGACGGGGCAGGAATTACTTCTCGTGCACGGACATCAAGGGGACTTGTTTAATGACCGCTTCTGGCCGGTTTCCATGCTTTCTTTGCGGTATTTTTGGCGATTTTTACATATTATGGGATTTCATAATCCGTCAAGTCCAGCCAAGAACCGAGTGAAGCGTCATAAGATTGAACTAAATTTCACAAAATGGATTAATCGGAAAAAAGTAGCCATTATATGTGGGCATACACATCGTCCCAAACTGGCAAAGAAAAATGAAGCCCCTTATTTCAACAGTGGATGTTGCATTCATCCAAGAGGTATTACGGGCATAGAAATCGCTAAAGGTAAGATTATGTTAATTGATTGGCGCGTAAGGCCGGATGAACAAGGGAATCTGAAAATTTCCAAAAAAATTATTCGAGGACCCTATGATATCAGCAGCTATTATAAATTAAAGCATAATCAGGGAAAAAAAGGAGGAAAAGGATGAAAACATATCGAGAAGAGCTTTTTTTTAAAACCGGTCGACGAAGAGAATTAATTAATATCACATCTGATGTTCAAGTTGCACTTATCGAAAGCGGAATCAAAGAAGGATTATTACTGTGTAATGCTATGCATATCACCAGTAGTGTATTTATTAATGATGACGAAATTGGTTTACATAAAGATTTTGAGCGATGGCTTGAATCCCTAGCTCCGGAAAAACCCTATGATCGCTATAATCATAATGGATTTGAAGATAATGCAGATGCACATCTAAAGCGTACGATTATGGGGCGTGAAGTTATCGTTGCAATTACAAATGGAAAATTAGACTTTGGTCCGTGGGAACAGATTTTCTATGGAGAATTTGATGGAAAAAGAGAAAAACGTGTTTTGATAAAAATTATTGGAGAATAGCCAAGATGGCAGGAAGAGGTTCAAGATGTTTACATTAGATAAAGCAGAGTTTATTGAAGAAGTTAAAGCAGAGATGGCAGGATATGAAGAGATTTCAGAAGAACTGATTGAGGCTTGGGTTGTTAAATTTGAAGACTATGTTTCAAAAAAGAAGAACGAGAAGCTCATAAAAAAAGGGAAAGATGTTCAAATTAAGCTTGACGATGAAGCGGAATTATTTAAAATTGTGGATCGCTATCTTGTAGCCATTGAAAATGACGAAATTGAAGCATATTGGCAAGATTGGAAGCTGTAACTATGGGCTTTCAATTTGTTTTGGGAGCAACAGGAACCGGAAAAACAGAATATGTGATTCAAAAGATGCACCGGCAAAAAGAAGCTGCCATATATATCGTTCCTGAACAATATACATTACAGGCCCAAGAAGATGTTATACAGCATTCAGAGGCAAAAGGGATATTAGATATTGAGGTGTTAAGTTTTAATCGTTTAGTATACCGTTATTTTGATGAACTTGGTTTAGCAGACACAGCTATGATCAACGACACCGGTAAGAGTATGCTCATTCGTAAGATACTCGAAAGCAACAATGAAGAATTGGTGTGGATCAAAAAACATCAAAAAAAACAAGGTTATATGGATGAGTTAAATAAACTCTTAAAAGAGTGTCATCAGTATAATGTAGATATTGAGACATTAAATGAATATATTCAAAAAGTGGCTCCGGGATTGTTACAAGATAAGCTTAAAGATTTAAAGGTCTTGCTTAATGAATTTGATGCATTGATGCATCAAGGGTATCTAACATCTGAACATGCAGGAATGAAGTTAATCGAGCAATTTCCCAATATTCAGAGTTTGAGAGAGACTACGATTTATATTGATGGGTTTTATGGATTTACGCCTTTGCAATATGCCTTTATAGAACAATTTATGGCTTATTGCAAAGACATCGTTTTTATAGTTACGTTGCCGGCAGGAACGCATGTTGCTGATATGAAAAATGAAGCAGATATTTACTATGAATCAAAAAAAATGTTAAGTCGTATTCGTGAGATTGGTGATCGAATAGGGATTATTGAGCATGATGCGATTTGGAAAGAAACGATTTATCGAAGCTCAAAAAAATCACTACAACATCTCATTGATTATCTTTATCAATATCCTGTAAAGCCTTATCAAAAATCAAGCAATAGTATCCGGCTTATGGAGGGGGCAACAATAGAGGCAGAGGTTGAAGCTGCTGTCTGTCGAATCCATCAGTTGATAACAGAACAAGGTGTTCGTTATCGGGAAATAATCCTTTTAGTTTCGGATTTAGAGCTTTATAAAACTCCAGTTAAGACAATACTTGAAAATTTTGAAATACCAGTCTTTATTGATCAAAAAGAGACGATATCATCCCACCCATTAGTTCAGTTCATTTTATCGGCTATGTTATCGATTCAATATAATTTTAAGTATGAAACTGTTTTTTACCACTTAAAATCCTTATATTACAAAGGGTCAGAAGAAGATATTCATAAAATAGAAAATTATGTGTTAGCCCATGGCATTAAGCGCAAGCGTCAATGGGAAAATACTTGGGAAGAATACGACGCACTGAAAAATGAATTAATCGGACCCTTCATGGATTTTGCCAATACATTTAAATCTGCAAAGACGGTTCGTGAACGGACAGAAGCTTTATATAAATATTTAAAACGTATGGATATTTATGTGAAAAACATGGATATGATGCAATATTTTCAAGAACATGACCAATTACAGCGTGCAGACAGTTATCAACGAGTGTACACATTAATCGTGGAACTATTGGATGAAATGGTCGATCTCATCGGGGATGAAAAAGTTACAATCAAAGACTATTCCAGTCTTATAGAAACCGGATTGACGCAGATTAAGATGGGACAGACACCACCAAGTGTCGATCAAATTATCGTTGGTGATTTGAGTCGAACTCGTTTTAGGGAAGTTGACTATGTCTTTGTTTTAGGCGTCAATGAAGGGAAGGTTCCTCTTGTACGTGCATCCAATCAGCTTCTAACTGATTATGAACGAAGTACGCTATTAGAATTGGGCTTAGAATTGGCACCCAACCAAGAAAAAAGTTTATTCAAAGAACAAATGAATATCTTTATGGGGCTAACACGTAGCCGTAAACTCCTACATATTTCTTATGCACGAGTACTTGAAGAAAAAACGGAGCGACCGGCAACCTTGATTTTTTTACTTCGTAAAATGTTTCCAAAGATGGCGGTGGAGTCAGCCGGAGAGATTATTGAAGGCTATAATAAACCCACACCATGCTATGCCCTTTTTAACCGTTTAGTAAGCTTGGCAGGCAGCCGATCCTTTAGAGATTATGAAGATGAAATTCAAAAATTGTACATTTTCTTTAATAAGGCGTATAATAGTGAAGGTAAAATGGGTGTCAACCCCAAACAGTTCATTGAAGGTATCGATTATCAGAATCAACCGGTGAAACTTGAACCCATCAATCAAGATACCCAATCCAGTGTATCTCAGTTTGAAACATATGCCGGTTGTAGCTATAAACACTTTTTAACATATCGCTTAGGTGTTCGGGAACGTGGTGAATACGTCATTTCCATGCCTGATATTGGTATATTATTCCATCGCTGTTTGGAACTTTACATGAAAAAATGTTTTATGCGCCGAATTGATATTCATACGATAACGGTTGCCTTGCGTAATCAGTTAATCGAAGAATCCATCAAAGAAGCTTTGGATATCGATCATATGACTATTTTTACGAGTTCGCATCGAAACCGTTATCTGATTGTCAAATTAACACGAATATTAAAACGTGCGATTTGGGGTATTGAAGAGCAACTTAAGCGAAGTAAATTTAAGCCAAAAGAGGCGGAGTATAGCTTTAGTGGACGAGAATTTCCTGTAGATAACTTAACATTAAAGGTTTCGGATCAACATAAGACCTATTTAACAGGTGTTGTGGACCGTGTTGATGAATACGAGACGGAGGATGCTTTACATTTTAGTATCGTTGATTATAAATCAGGATCCAAAGACTTAGATTTCAATTTAGTTAAAGAGGGCATTCAACTTCAGTTGATTATTTATATGAATGTCATTGAAGAGATTAAAGCACACAAAGTACAGAAAAAAGTCATTCCTTGTGGAATGTATTATTATCGAATTCAAGACCCCATTTTAAATATCAATGATACAGATGTATCGGATATTGAAGATGAACGATTAAAAAGCTTGAAACTAAGGGGACTATTACTACATGATGAACAAATTCTTCGTTACTTTGATGAGACGATTGATCAATCATCTTTAGTCGTTCCGGCTTCATTGAATAAGAATGGTTCCATATCAAAAAAGTCAAGTACCATTGAAGAAGTGGATTTAGGGATCTTAAAGAACTTTGTTCAAAAAAAAGCCAAAGAAATTGCTACAGATATTTATGATGGTCAGTTAAGGATTACACCATATCGATATAAAGAGGAGACCGGGTGTGATTACTGCCAATACAAAAGTATATGTCGGTTTGACCCGACAAATACGACAGAACATTTTCATCAAATCAAACCAGACTCCAAGGAGAATGTTTTTGAGGATATGAAAGGAGACCCTGATGGAAGAAGTCATCAAAAAAATCATTCAGATTGAGGAACAAGCCCAATCAATTATCAGTGAAGCCATACAAGAAAAAGAGCGCAAAGAAAAGGAACATGAAGACAAGATTCAAAATCTTCATGAGACAATTATTGATAATGCCCATAAAAAAGTAGAGCAAATACGGGCCCGTGAATTTGAAGAAATTAATGAAAAGAAAACGGCCATGGAAGATAAATGTCAAGCTCAGCTCGGACGGATGCAGAATAATGCCAATCAAAAGATGGATCAATGGGTCAATGAGTTAGTCAACCGTGTATTAGACTAGGAGTGTTGTTATGATCGGTTTATTTAAATATGGAGATTTATCGACAAAGATTCGTGCAATGAAAGGTAAAATGCTAACGGAATATGACTATGAGCAGATGATGATGAAGCCCAATGTCAAAGAGGTTGCCTTATATCTCAAGAATAATACCTATTATAAAGAAGCGCTTAAGGATTTAAATGAACGAGATATTCATCGAGGCAAGCTTGAAGTTATGCTATATCGATCGGTGGTCAGTGATGCTCTAAAAATTGCCAAGCATCTCAGTGGAACGGAAAAGAAAATCTATCGTTATATTTATCGCAAATTAGAGATAGAAGATTTGAAAAAGATGTTACGTACCTTAGCCACAGGAAACTCGCTGGAGACCTTAGATCGAGCAGGGTTATTTGTGAGTCGATATAGTCGGATTGATTTTGATAAATCCTTAGCAGCAACCAATGCTGATGAACTTGTGGAAAGTTTAGAAGGAACCAATTTTTATGGCCTACTACGTCCCCTTGTTTCTTCAACGGGCGAAGTGGATACGTTTGCTGCAGAGATGATTTTGGATTTGTATTACTTTCAAAAAACAGCAAAACAGGTAAAGAAGGCCGAATCAAGAACGGATCAGTTATTATTAGAACAATTATTAGGTGTTGAAGCGGATTTTAAAAATATTTTTTGGATATATCGTGCAAAAAAATATTATCACCTTAATCGTGAGATGATTTTCCGATATTTAATTCCACATAATTATAAACTCAACCAAAAAACACTTACGGAAATGATAGAAAGCAAATCAATGGAAGCCTTTATCAGCCGTGTGGAAAAAACATACTATGGTCAAATTATCGATTTTGCCCATGAACGCATCGAGTTACAAGCCATGAGTTTCATATATAAGTTACAGGAACGAAGTATGCGTCAAAAACCATTTTCGATTGCACCAATTATTGGCTATATGTACTTAAAAGAGACAGAAGTCCTTAATATTACCAATATCGTTGAAGGCATACGTTATAATATTGGACGAGATAACATCAAGGGCTATTTAGCCGGAGTGAAATAGAAGGGAGACAGACAAATGGCTGTAGAAAAAATGCGGTTTGTGAACATTGCAGGACGAATTGCTGAGATGGATGATTTTGTTATCAAAGCGATTGTACCCTTTGATATTCAATTAGAAAATGCAATGTATATTTTAGATTCGGTGAAAGGTATGCAGCCTTTTTCGGAAAACAATCCATATGAACGATTAAATAATAAAGTCGCAGATTTGATTAATGTATTAGATCATGATATTAAATATGATCCGACAAAAGCAGCAAGTTTAATGCCGATTGCATTATTAGAACCTGAGATTGATGGATATGAACGCCAACTTGAGACCATTCAGCGTATTCGACGTTCCTTAAAAGTTGACCTAGAGCATAAAAAAGAACTTCGCAAGCAGATTATTCCTATTCAAAACTTAGATGTTCAAGTCGACAGACTTTTTCACTTTGAGTACATGCGATTTCGCTTTGGGAAAATGCCAAAGGATGGATTTGAAAAACTCATTAAATATATTGAGAATCTAGATACGATTACCTATAAAATATCCGAAGAAAATGAAAACGTTTATGTCATGTATTTTACTCCCCATTCTCAAGTCGGTAATATTGATTCCCTATTTGCATCTTTGTTTTTCGAGAGAATATGGATATCTGAAGATGTCAAAGGTCTTCCAAAGGAAGCGCTAAAACGCTTAAATGAAGAAATCGAGGAACTTGAAGGACGAATTGCAATGTTAGACAAAGATTCTCAAGATTTTGTGGAGCGTAATTTTGAACGATTACAAGAATTATATAACTTTACGATTCAACTTAACGAGGTCTATAATGTACGTCAATTCGCACTTCATTCAAAAGAGGCTTTTTACTTAACCGGTTGGATTCCTTTATCCCAGGTGAATGAATTTAAAAAGATGGTGGACGAGATTGGTAATGTCTCATGTATTATCGAAGATGATGATGCAGTGAAAAAGACAACACCACCCACCCGTTTAAAGAACAATCGATTTTTCCAACCCTTTGAGACCTTGGTTCAGATGTATGGAACCCCCGGCTACAACGAATTAGACCCAACGACATTTCTTGCAATCACATATATGCTCTTTTTTGGTATTATGTTTGGGGATGTGGGACAAGGACTTGTCATTGCTTTATTGGGAGGTTTATTGTTTAAGAAAAAGCAAAATATGTTAGGGAAAATAGCTGTATATATCGGGATTGTTTCTGCGATTGCCGGTATCTTCTATGGATCCTTATTTGGAAATGAAGAGATTTTAAGAGAAGCATTGCCTTTCATTCCAATGATTAATCCAATGGATTATAAAATTCCTGTCTTAGGCGTTGCAGTGGGCTTTGGAATTGTTTTGTTGATCATCGCGATGATTTTAAATATTATTAATGCATATAAACAAGAAAATTATTCAAAAATGCTATTAGACCGGAACGGAATTATTGGTTTAATCTTTTATTTAACCATTATTTATTTAGTTTTTGCAATTGTTATGCAGATCGAATATTCAATCATTATCATGATTTTCTTTTTAGTCGCTCCCTTAGTGGTCATGTTCTTTGAACATCCTTTAAGTAATTTGATGTCTAGAAAGAAGCAAATTTTTCCTAAAAATAAAAGTGGATTTGTTATTGAGACACTTTTCGAATTGATTGAGACACTTTTATCAATATTAAGTAATACAATGTCGTTTATACGTATAGGAGCATTTGCTTTAAACCATATTGGTTTTTTCATGGCCTTTCATGCATTAGCGGATATTGTTGGAGGTACGGGAAGCATTGGAGTTATGATTTTAGGTAATATTCTGATTATTGTTTTAGAAGGACTTATCGTGGCTATTCAAGGTATCCGATTAGAATACTACGAGTTGTTTTCGAAATTTTTTGAGGGTAATGGTACCGAGTTTAAACCATTTAAAATAAAGGGATAATGACATATTAGGAGGAAGAAACATGGAATTTATTTTAGCATTAACAGTAATCTTAGTCGCTACAACAGTGACAGTAGGAGTATTGGCAATTAAGCGTGGGATGAATAATCAAAAAGCAGCAAAAGTACTAGGAATCAATATTGGAACCTTCTTTTTATTAATGATTGGTGCTACGGTATACATGTTGAGTGGTGATGTGGCTATGGCTGAAGAGAGTGCTGTTGTCGTGACGTCAGGCATATCCAATGGTGAAGGACTTAAATTCATCGGTGCTGCCCTTTCAACAGGTATGGCATCTATCGGAGCAGGTATTGCCGTTGCCGCATCAGGAGCTGCAGCCATTGGAGCCATCAGTGAAGATGCTCAGTTATTAGGTAAAACAATCATTTTTGTTGGATTATCAGAAGGTATTGCGATTTATGGTTTGATTATTTCGATTATGATCCTTGGATAACATAAAGTGCAAAGTTTTGAGGTGATTTTAAATGAAAATGTATTTAATTAGTGATAATGTAGATACACTTACAGGTATGCGGTTGGCAGGTATTGATGGCGTCGTCGTTCATGAGGCAAGTGAAGTTGAAGACCAACTCGATAAAATATTAAAAGACCGTCAAGTCGGCGTATTATTAATAACAGAGAAATTAGGTGATTTGGTAGGCAAACGTCTTGATTATATCAAGATGAACTATCAGACCCCACTCATTGTCTTAATACCGGATCGGCATGGAAGTCAGCGAGGTCTTGACTCGATTACCAAGTATGTTCGAGAGGCGATAGGCTTAAGAATTTAAGGTTAAGAGGTGAATAAAATGAGTAATGAAATGATCAAGCTTGAACATTTTACAAGTGAAATCATGTCAGGAGTTGCTGAGCAAAAAAGTCAAATTGAATTAGAACAAGACAAGCGACTTAAAACAGAATACGAAAAAAAAGAATTGGAGTATCTAGAGGCTGCGTATGAAATAATACAAACAGGATTGAAAGATATTGACCGAGAAAAAAATGAAGTCATTTCGAAGACTTTAATGAAAAATAAGGTGGCGCTTCTTAATGGACGTAAAAATATTATTGATGAAGTTTTTACGCAGGCAAAAAAGCGACTCGAAGCCCATACGAAAACTGAAGGATACAAAGACGAACTTATAGAAAAAATCAATACACACATGGACTATATGGGCCAAGGGGACTACGTTATTTACATTAATTATAAGGACAAAGAACTCTATCGTTTTTTACAAGAACGCTATCCGGAACATCAGGTTTTAATCGAACGTAAACATATTGAAATGTTTGGTGGATGTAAACTCTTAAATAAAACGAAAAATGTGTTTATTGATGATAGCTATGCAAAGCGACTCGAAGAAGAAAGAGCAGATTTTTTACAGTATTGTGAAATTCAAATTGAAGATAAAGTAGGTGACTAAAGTGGAGCAAAAAGGTATTATTTCCGGAATTAACGGACCGGTAGTAACTGTCAATAAAACTAAAGATTTAGGTATGATGGAGATGGTCTATGTCGGTGAGATGAAACTTATTGGCGAAGTCATCGGTATCGACCCAAACAATACGATTATTCAAGTGTATGAATCAACCACCGGACTCAAAGCCGGAGAACCCATCTACTCCACAGGTGCGCCCCTATCACTGATGTTAGGACCGGGAATTATCGGTGGTGTTTTTGATGGAATTGAGCGACCACTAGAAAAACTTTTTGAAAAAACCGGATCTTTTATTGGTCGAGGTATTGATACACCCAATTTAGATACCCAGAGAGATTGGTATGTTAAACCAAAGGTACAAGTAGGCGACTACTTAGAAGGTGGAATAACCTATGCGACCGTTCAAGAAACAGAGTTAGTCAATCATAAAATTATGTTACACCCCCATTTAGAAGGGGAAGTTGTTGAGGTTGTTAAGGAAGGTAATCATAAAATATTAGATTGTATTGTGAAAATCAAAGATGCCTATGATGAAATTATTGAGTTAACACTTGTCCAATATTGGCCGGTTCGAGACCCTAGACCCTTTTCCAAACGTAAACGCTTAGATCAGCCGCTTATTACAGGACAACGAATTATTGATACATTATTTCCTATACCTAAAGGCGGAACAGCGGCAATTCCCGGCGGTTTTGGAACAGGCAAGACGATGACACAACATCAGTTGGCAAAATGGTCGGATGCAGACATTATTGTCTATATTGGCTGTGGTGAGCGTGGAAATGAGATTACCGAAGTTCTCGAAGATTTTCCGAAGTTAATTGATCCAAAGTCCGGAAAACCACTCATGGAACGAACGGTATTGATTGCAAATACCTCGAATATGCCGGTAGCAGCTAGAGAAGCGTCGATTTATACAGGGATTACAATTGCAGAATATTATCGGGATATGGGATATCATGTGGCTATTATGGCAGACTCAACGTCGCGGTGGGCAGAAGCATTGCGTGAAATATCCGGGCGATTGGAAGAAATGCCTGCAGAAGAAGGCTTTCCTGCATATTTACCGTCGCGTTTATCCCAATTTTATGAACGTGCAGGATTTGTAGAAACATTAAATAGTCAAGAGGGTTCAGTGAGTATTATTGGTGCTGTTTCTCCTCAAGGTGGAGACTTTAGTGAACCGGTGACGCAAAATACCAAACGATTCATACGATGCTTTTGGGCATTAGATCGTAACTTAGCATATTCACGTCATTATCCGGCCATTCATTGGTTGACTAGTTACAGTGAATACATCAATGAACTTAAACCATGGTTTGATACCAATGTGACTCCGGACTTTATGACCGTACGTAAAAAAATGTTGAGTTTGTTACAAGAAGAAGACAAATTGATGGAGATTGTAAAGCTCATTGGTGCTGACATCTTGCCGGAAGAACAAAAATTGATTTTAGAGATTACCAAATTGATTCGGTTAGGTTTTTTACAGCAAAATGCATTCCATGATGTGGATACCTTTGTACCAATGGAAAAACAGTTTAAAATGATGGAAATTATTATGTTTTTATATGATGTATCAAAACCCATCGTTGCCCGGGGAATCCCAGTATCTCAAATACGTAAAACAGGAATCTTTGATGATTTAGTTAAGATGAAGTATACGATTGATAATGAGAACTTTACACCGTTTGATGAATTGAAGATGAAAATTGAGAAGGCATTTACTCAAGTAAACGACAGTTATAAAGGCTTTGAGAGGGTGATTAAAGAATGAGAATCGAATATTTAGGTGTTAAAGAAGTCAATGGTTCACTGATCATCCTAGAAGGCGTAAAGGATGCATCTTATGAAGAAATGGTTGATATAAAACTTGAGGACGGACGAACAAAAGTTGGCCGAGTCATTGAAATTCAAGGTGAATTAGCCGTAGTTCAGGTCTTTGAAGGAACGTCCGGAATATCTCGAACAAATACACGAACGAGTTTACGGGGAACACCTCTGATGCTACCTTTATCAAGTGAAATCTTGGGACGAACAATGGACGGAAAAGGTCAACCTATTGATGGACTTGGAGCGATTTCTCCTGACGTTCGATGGGATATAAACGGGGCGCCGATTAATCCCATTGCCAGAAAATATCCGAGAAACTATATTCAAACGGGTGTCTCAGCAATCGATGGATTAACAACATTGATTCGAGGCCAAAAGCTTCCGGTATTTTCCGGTAACGGTCTTCCACATGATATACTGGCAGTTCAGATTGCCAGTCAAGCTCAGTTAGCTATTGATTCTAGTGAAGAAGCGGATAACTTTGCTATTGTATTTGCAGCAATGGGCGTAAAAAATGATGTTGCCGACTATTTTAAACGTAGCTTTGAAGAAAGTGGCGTTTTAGAAAAGGTAAGTATGTTTTTAAATCTAGCCAATGATCCAGTCATTGAGCGTGTCGTCACACCAAGGTGTGCATTAACAGCTGCAGAATACTTGGCCTTTGAACTGAATATGCATGTACTGGTTATTATGACAGATATGACCGCGTATTGTGAAGCTTTACGTGAAATATCTTCCTCAAAAGGTGAGATACCTAGTCGTAAAGGTTTCCCGGGATATATGTATTCTGATTTGGCATCATTATATGAGCGTGCCGGTATGTTAAGTGATCGTGAAGGTTCGATTACCCAGATTCCTATACTGACTATGCCTAATGATGATATAACCCACCCGATACCGGACTTAACCGGCTATATTACAGAAGGACAGATTGTTCTTGACCGTGCCTTGCATCAAAAAGGAATCTATCCACCGATTATCGTTTTGCCGTCCTTATCGCGGCTCATGAAAGACGGTATCGGCGAAGGATTTACCCGCAAGGATCATCCGCAGATTGCAAATCAGCTTTTTGCATCTTATGCTCATGTGCAGGAAGTCAAAGCCTTGGCCTCGGTTATCGGCGAAGATGAACTATCTGAGATTGATCAGCTTTACATGAATTTCGGCTATGAGTTTGAAGAACGATTTGTAAGCCAAGACGTTGATGAAAACCGATTTATGGAAGTAACTCTTGATCTTGGCTGGGAATTATTGGGAATCTTACCAAGAAATGAATTGGATCGTTTAGATGATGATTTATTAGATCGCTATTATCAACCAAGAAAAAAAGGACGTGATTAGTCATGGATGCAACACTATTTCCCACAAAAGGAAACTTGATGCTTTCAAAAAGTCGTTTGGGCCTGTCAAAACAGGGCTATGATCTTTTGGATAAAAAGAGAAATATCCTGGTGCGCGAAATGATGACATTAATTGACCAGGCCAAGGAAATACAAGAGCAAATTGGTACAACCTTTTCAGAAGCCTATAAAGCCCTTCAGACGGCAAATATAACTATTGGTATCAACACAGTGGAACAAATCAGTAAAGCCGTCGAACTTGAAGACCAGATTGTTATAAAAGTCCGCTCCATTATGGGGGTGGAGATTCCGATTATCGGTGAGATCAAAAAAGAAATTGAGCCGGAATATGGTTTTGCTAGAACGACGATCTCCTTGGATGAAGCCTATGAAAAATTTTTAAAAGTAAAGCAACTGACGCTTTTATTAGCCGAAGTCGAAAATGCCATCTATCGATTGGCAATAAATATTAAACGAACCCAAAAAAGGGCTAATGCCCTTCAAAATGTCATGATACCCCGTTATGAAAAACTGACCAAAGACATTAGTAACGCCTTAGAAGAAAAAGAGCGTGAAGAATTCACGCGTCTAAAGATGATTAAATCGATGAAGAAATAAAAAAGGCGTGGACCCTCATGAAGTGGGAGCGCCGGACACAGAAACATGCAGGACTTCCCACCTAAAACCTTGTTTTAGGCAGTAAATCCTATATGTTCCAGTGACCGGAATTCCCATGTATTCATGAGGGTCCACGCCTTTTTATCGTTGTCGCCGATTCTCACTCTGCTTTCGATACTAAAATTTTTAGGAGAGTAAGAAGGCGAGTTCGCGGTCATTGTGGTCGGGAAGACGTTCGTGACCAAAGTCGGGGTAGATGTCCATTTTTTTAGGACTTTTTATTTTATTGTAAGCGGCAAATTGCGTAGATGGCGGACAGATGGTATCCATAAGTCCTGTTGCCATCAGTACGTCCCCTTGAATTCGAGAGGCTAAAAATTGTAAATCGATATAACTTAAGGTGTTAAAAAACTCCTCTTCACGTTCATGGCGTGGATCAAAGTGACGGAAATATTCTCGGAGTCCGACATAAGCGTCTTTTGCAAGATCTAAATCCCAAACTCGACGATAGTCACATAAAAAAGGATAGGCAGGGATAAGTTTACTCACGCGAGGTTCTAAAGAGGCACAAGCAAGTGTGAGTGCGCCACCTTGACTAGCTCCACAAGCATATAAACGCTTGGAATCAACGTCATCCATATTAAGAGCAATACGGGCAAGAAGTACGGTGTCCAAGAAAACATGTTTGAAATATAGGGAATCCTTGCCGGATTCAACCCCTTTCATAATGAATCCATAAAGTGTTCCGCCCTTTACTTGACTGAAATCAGTTGATTTACCGCCTTGACCACGGCAATCCATAGCTAGTGCAATCATACCGGCAGCTGCGTAATTCAGTAATCCTGTCCAATCACCGGAATCGCCGGTGTAACCATGGAAGCGTAATACAGCGGGAACTTTTTCTTGAATGGTGATTGGTTTTACCATTTTTGCATAAATTCGTGCACCGTCAGTTCCGTTATAATAGACATCATAGCACCGTGCAAAAGGGACTTGAAAATCAGCTTCTGTAATCGAAAGATCTAAATCGATGGAGTCTAAAGAAGCGAGAGCATCATCCCAGAAGGAGTCAAAATCTTTTGGTTTGCTCATGGCACCATTGTAGATTTTTAATTCGCTAAGTGGCATATCAATTAATGGCATATAAAACCTCCTAATTTTATCATTGTTTGTAATGTTAGAATTATGTTTAATTTATTTTAGCATAGGTAAGAAGATATGGTCAATGACTTAAGGATAGGTCTTGTTGTCCAAAGCGCTATCGGGTATAATAGATATAAACAAAAAAGAAATAGATTAGAAAAGATAGTACAAGGAGGCAGTTATGATAAAAGCAGTAATATTTGATTTAGATGGAGTTATCGTATCAACAGATGAATTTCACTTCCAAGCATGGATGCAATTGGCAAAACGTTTACAAATACCATTTAGCCGAGAGATAAATGAACGACTAAGAGGTGTTAGTCGTTATGAGAGCTTAAGCATAATTCTTGAAAATGCAACCAATGCATATTCAGAAGAAGAAAAACAAGAATTTTTGGATGAAAAAAATGCAACATATATTAAGTTACTTCATGAATTATCAGAAGCGGATATTTTACCGGGTGTTGAAGCAACCATAGCAAATCTTAGAGCAAAAGAGATTAAAATAGCTATTGGTTCGTCAAGTCGAAACACACCGAGAATTCTTGAGTATATTGGTATGAGTGACACCTTTGATGCTGTTGCCGATGGGAATGATATTACAAGAAGCAAGCCAGATCCGGAAGTGTTTTTACTTGCAGCGGAAAAACTTGGAATGCCACCAGAAGAATGTTTAGTTGTTGAAGATGCATATGCTGGGATTGAAGCGGCCAAAGCAGCCGGTATGAAATCGCTTGCAGTCGGTTCTGCGATTGACTCTCCAGATGCCGATTATCGAGCAAAAGATTTGAGTGAAGTGAATATTATCGACTTGTTGGATTAATCATTTTGACCACGAGTATAAATGAAAATAAAAAAAGTCCCGAGTTCGGGACTTTTTTGTTGGAATTTAATCGACTTCTTGAACTTTCATGAGATTTGTTTTTCCTGTAATGCCAAGAGGAACACCGGCAGTGATGACAACAAGGTCACCAGATTTAACAAGTCCTAGACTTTTTGTTTTTTCAACAGATTTATAGAACAAGATATCTGATGAAGTTTGTTGTTCCATAATAAGTGGAAGCACACCCCAATTAAGCATCAATTGGCGTTGAACTTTTGGATTTGATGTTGTTGCAATAATAGGAACATTCGGGCGATACATACTTATAAGTTTTGCTGTACTTCCTGAGTAAGTCGGGCAGATGATTGCTTTTGCATTTAGCTGCATGGCTGTTGAACAGGAAGCATGGCTTACAGAGTTTGTTACGGATTTTTCACGGCGATTCACAATTTTTGTAAATAAGTTTTGATAGTCCATAGTCGTCTCAGCAACTTCAGCAATTCTTCGCATGGATCGAACAGATTCAATGGGATATTTGCCGGCAGCAGATTCCCCGGAAAGCATAATTGCATCGGTTCCGTCTAAAATTGCATTGGCAACATCAGAGACTTCAGCACGGGTTGGACGGGGATTTTTCTGCATCGAGTCTAACATTTGCGTTGCAATAATGACCGGAATATCGGCTTCATTACATTTTTTGACAATAAGTTTTTGAATATGCGGAATGGCTTCAGGAGGCGTCTCGACACCAAGATCACCACGGGCAACCATAATTCCGTCAGACATATCAATAATGGCATCAATATTATCAATACCTTCTTGCGATTCGATCTTTGAGACAATCTTTACACTTTGACCGCCATTTTTGTTGAGATGATCACGGATGACTTGAATATCTGTTCCTGTTCGAACAAAGGATGCAGCAACAAAATCAATATCGTTTTCAATTCCGAAAATAAGGTCGGCTTCATCAGCTGCAGTTAATGCAGGAAGATTTAGATGGATGTTAGGTATATTGACACCTTTACGGTTTTTTACAATACCGCCATTTTTAACAACACAAATCACATCTTTATCCTCAATTGCTAAGACCTCAAGCTCAATCAAACCATCGTCAATGAGGATAGCACCACCAACTTGAATATCTTCATGAAGTGTTGGATAGGTCACACAGAACTTTTCTGCACTTCCCTCAAAATCACCATAAGTGATGCGAACCTGTTTACCTGCAATAAGTTCTACAGAACCTCCAACGAATTTTTTGGTACGAATCTCAGGACCACGTGTGTCCATAAGTATAGCAACAGGAATACTGAGTTCCTCACGCACTTCGTTAATCATACTGATTATTTTTTTATAATACTCTTGATTACCATGAGATAAATTGAGTCGAGCGACACTTAGGCCACTCTTAACGAGCTGTGTAAAGGTTTCTTTTGTATCACTTGCGGGGCCAATTGTACATATAATCTTTGTTTTATTCATCTTAACCTCCTCTGATTTATGAATTCACTTCTATTATACCAAACTATTGCATAAAACTGTATATGGAATTTCCGACAAACTTGTACTACAATAAGAGAAGGTGGAAGAATAATAGCACAAAAGAGGAGATAGGAAAGCGCTATGGCATTTAAATATACAAAGGAACAAAAAAAGATTATTGAGGATTCTGGACGAAGTCTTTTAGTTTCGGCAGCGGCAGGGTCTGGAAAAACGGCAGTCCTTGTCGAACGCATTATTCATAAGATTACCAATCCCGATGATCCTATATCAGTAGATCAACTTTTAATCGTGACATTTACCCATGCAGCAGCGGCCGAGATGCGGGAACGTATTAGTTTGGCAATTGAGTCAGTGATTGAAGAGACGACCGATGAGCAAATGATGCAGCACTTGGTCAAGCAACTGACGATGATGGCCTCGGCGAATATCATGACATTGCATAGTTTTTGCTTGCAAATCTTGAAAAACTATTATTATCTTTTGGAGCTAGATCCAAATTTTCGCATCGGCAATGAAACAGAACTCGCTTTAATGAAAGAAGAAATACTTGATGATTTATTAGAAGAAGCTTATGAAGAAGGTAGGCCCGAATTCATACGGGTGATTGAAGCGTTTGCTTATGGCAATGATGATCAGAAAATTCGCGATTTAATATTAACGATCCAGCGGTTCTCCAAGAGCCATCCAAAACCGGATACTTGGCTAGAAGAAGCCATTGAGAAGTTACAAATTGAAACGGTAGCAGAGCTTTACACAACAGACTTTTTCCGTGTTCTTGAAGACTACGTTCGCCAAAACCTTACCATTGTCCAGACAATGCTTCCTGAGATTCATGAATTAATGGCACTTGAAGGTGGACCGGATAAATATAAAGATACAGTGAGTGATCTTGAACATCTATTAGCAAGCTATCTCACAGCCTTAGAGCAAGAGGATATGGAAGCCTTAAAGGCAGCAAATCGGAGTTTGACAATAGCGCCATTAAGTCGAAAATCAAAAGGCTATGATAAAGAGTTAGCAGAAGAGGCTAAAGGACTCATCAATCAAGTTAAGGAGATTCTAACATCGGTAGATATACTGTGTTTTGATGAGGAGATGAGCCTTGAAGAGGCAAAGGTGATTGCCGGCGATATTCAAGAATTAGTGCGATTAACACAATGGTTTGACCAACGATTTTCCGAAGAAAAATACGATAAGGGGCTCATTGACTTTAATGATATCGAACATTTTGCCTTAGCCTTATTATACGATGAAGATAGTGTATCAGAAATTGGGAAACGCTATAAAAAAGCCTTTGAGGAAGTTCTTGTGGATGAGTACCAAGATATCAATGAAGTTCAGGAAGCAGTGATACAAGCAGTTTCCAAGCAAGACAAGACAAAGAATCTCTTTATGGTGGGTGATGTTAAACAAAGTATTTATAAATTTAGACTGGCTCGGCCTGAGATTTTTAGCGGCAAATATCGACGCTTTTTCTACGACGGTGATAAAGTTGATGAGATTAAAATCGATTTATCCAAGAATTTTCGAAGTCGACAAGAGGTACTTGCTTTTTCCAATTACATTTTTGAAGGGATTATGAGTGAAAGTGTCGGTGATGTTAATTACGATGAAAAGACACGTTTAAACTACGGTTCGATTAACTTTTCAACTCCTGTTATAGATGATTACCGGCCGGAAATTATGCTTATCGAAGATCCCAAGGAAGGGGAGTCCAAAGCGACAATTCAGGCAGAACTTGTAGCCAATAAAATCAAAGAAATTGTGAATGAAGGGACATTATCCGTTGTAGATAAGAATGGAGAATTGCGCAGGGCAAGGTATGAGGATATCTGTCTCCTCATGCGAAGCCCCTCAAAATCCATTGATGACATCAAAGATTTATTTGACCAGAAGGGAATTCCCTATGCAACGGATGTATCCACAGGATATTTTGAAGCGATAGAAGTCCAAGTTGTATTAAACTTGTTAATGATCTTAGATAATCCCATACAGGATATTCCCTTAGTTTCAGTGTTACGGGCCCCTTTTGTCGGATTCAATGAACAAGAGCTTTTAGATATAAAAAAAGGCAATAAAGACTCAAGTTATTATGAGGCACTTGTGTTATATCAAGAAAATCATCTAGAAGAAGATTCTAAGGAGCGACCGGAATTGATGAAAAAGGTTGACGCTTTCTTAAACCTATATAGGCGTTTAAAAGCGGAATCCAAATATCTTGAACTTCATGAGCTCATCAATCATATCTATTTGGAGACTGGATATAGGAATATTGTGCGTTTCATGGATAATGGTAGTCAACGTATGCAGAATCTAGATTACTTATTACAGCAAAGTGAGGTCTTTGAAAGTTCCAGTTATAAAGGTGTTTTTAATTTCGTGCGTTATATTGAACATATGAAAAAATATAAGGTGGATTCACCGGAACCTAATTATGCGGTGGATGATGATAATAGCGTGACGATGATGAGTATCCATAAAAGCAAAGGCTTGGAATTTCCGATTGTCTTTATTTTAGATCTGCAAAAACAATTTAATGAAATGGATCTTCGCGAATCAGTCCTTTTGCATCAAGACCTAGGAATGGCCAGTGATTATATTGATATTGAGGCACGGACCAAGAAAAAGAGTGTCTTTACGGAAGCCATGCGAATAAAGGCAAAGAATGAATTAATCTCTGAAGAACTACGTATTTTATACGTTGGATTGACACGTGCTAAGGAAAAACTGTATTTAATCGGTACGACACCGGATTATGATAAAACGATTCAAGGAATGACTGAAAAATATCATACCTATTTCAAGAGTGCCATTCCTTCGGTGCTGGTACAAAAAGCACGGAGCTATATGGACTTAATCTTGATGCGGTGTGTAGCACAAGGTAGTGATTTGTATACGATTAATAAAGTTGAATATTCAGAGATTATTGAGCAGGAGGCTTTTTATCAGTTAAGTCAAGAAGAAGAAAAGTCTGAGTTAAAAGACCTATTGCTGCAAAGTACTCAAAAACAAGATCAATGGGCAGATGAGATTAAACGTTATGAAGAGGCGGTATATAAACCCTACGCATATGAAGCATCAACCAAAAAATATCTCTCCATGTCAGTATCTGAAATCAAACGTAAGCATCAAGCCATTCAAATGGAAGAAGACCAATGGGCGCATGAACAACTGATTAAATCTGCAGAAGAACCGATTCCTGAATTTATGCAAGAAAGTGATAGCATAAAACAAGAAGGAGCTAGGTACGGTACTTTGATTCACTTGGTCTTGTCGAAGCTTGATTTTAGCCGAGCGTGGACCAAGACAGAGCTAGAAGTTTTTGTAAAAGCGATGGTGGATAAGAAGATCATTACACCCAATGACGGCAAGCGCATCTCAATACCTGCCTTAGAACAATTTGTCGCTTCTTCAATTTATCAACGTATATTGGCTATCGATGCTATAGATATCCATCGAGAGCAACCCTTTGTGCTACAGATTAATGATGAAGGCGACTTGCGTATGATTCAAGGTGTCATTGATCTCTACTTCGTGGAGGGTGACGAGCTGGTTCTAGTTGATTACAAAACGGATTATCTAGAAGGCCAAGATGCATCCACGCTCATAGAACGGTATGGGCTGCAACTTGATTATTATAAACAAGCACTCGAGAGAATTACAGGAAAACCCGTGAAAGAGACCATGATCTATAGTTTTTCAATAAACAAATCTATATTAATTGAATAAAGGCGTAAAGAAAGATCTGTTACGCTACGAAAAGGAGGGAAGTCGAAGTCATAAGACGCGACGCAAAAATGCCGATTACAATTAGCCAATTATGTAAATATGCAAAAGAAGATTATGGCGTGGAACTCATCTGTGGAGAAAAGAACATGGGTAATTTGGTTGAATGGGTCCATATGCTTGAAGATCCGGAAACAGCAAACTTTCTGCATGGGCGTGAGTTGATTTTTTCGACAGGAATCGGACATTCCGATACATCCTGGTTCGTCGCTTTTGCCAAAGGATTGATGGAGAACAATGCGAGTGGATTGGTCCTGAATATTGGACCTTATATTCAAGAAGTCCCCAAAGAACTTATTGATTACTGTCAAGAGCATCAATTTCCATTAATGTCTGTGCCATGGAAAACCCGGATTGTTGACATAACCAATGAGTTTTGTCACCGAATCATTGAAGCGGAAGAAGCTGAAACCACGGTCTCAGAAGCATTTAGAGAACTTATTATCTCACCGGATAAAATACCGGAGCTTCGTCCTATTCTTGAAAAAAAGTCCTTTAATTTAAATGCAGAATTTTGTGTAATGACGATTGCTCTGCAAGTAAATAAAGCAGAAGACTTTATGTATTTTGAAAAACAAGTCCGTCTGCATTTAACCAAAGCACTTTATAAATTAAGCGATCGCTTTAATATTTTTTCGGAAAATAAATCCTTAGTTGTCGTCTTGCAGGATTTCCCGGAGCACTTTATTTTGCAAGTATTTGACCGAATCAAAGAGATAGTCACAACGACGAATCGAACCAACCATATTCACGGAGGAATTAGTGGCAATGACTATGGCGTTCTCTCTTTGCCTCGAAGCCATAAGCGAGCCCAAGCCGTTATGCGTATTGCAAAAAAGCAATCTAAAGATATAATGACTTACAATGAAAGTGGTATATATCAGTTACTGATTGAGGTGGATGATATGAAGGTCCTAAAAAAATTTTATGATAAGTCTCTCGGCCAGATTGTTGACTATGATTTAAAGAATGAAACCGATCTACTCACAATACTAAAACTATATCTGGACTATAATCATAGTGTTGAGCGGGTGGCTAAGGAAACCTATGTGCATCGTAATACAGTGAATTATAAGATAAAGAAGATTAAAGAGATACTAGGGTGTGAATTGACCTATGAAGATGGAGTAGGCCTTTTATTGGCTTATCACATTAATGAATTTATATAGTTATTGTGCTTGCGCACAAAAATGTTTGTGCTCATTGTGCTTGAAAGCCTCCTACTTTGTGGTAAGATATTATTTATCAATTCGAACCGAATTATTCAATGAAGAATAAGGTAATTGAATGATGGCGAAGAGGCCTGTTAGAGATAACAGGCCTCTTTTTGTATATTTTTTTATGTATTGAGCAAAAAAACTATTATTGAAGAGGTGAACGGCAATGGAAAAATTAGTCAACCCAAAAGATATTGTGGAAAAATCAAAAAAATACAACTTACATTCATGGTCAGCACAAAGACATCTCAACCCAAAAGTAATGATGCGAGCAGAAGGAATTTTTTTCTGGGATGAAAATGGCAAACAAAGCTATGATATGTCGTCTCAACTTGTAAATATGAATATAGGTCACGGTAATAAAAAAGTGATTAAAGCCATTCAAGAACAAGCAGCTAAACTTCCATATGCTGCCCCGGGATTTGCAACAGATGTTAAATCCCAATTGGCAGAAATGGTGATTGATATTGCTCCGGAAAACATGGGAAAGGTCTTCTTCACTTTAGGTGGATCTGAAGCCAATGAAAACGCCATTAAAATAGCAAAGATGTACACAGGTCGGCATAAAATATTTTCACGGTATCGATCATATCATGGATCAACTTATGGATCGGCAAATTTAACCGGTGAACCCAGACGATATGCATCGGAACCCGGCATCCCCGGATTTATTAAATTCTTTGATCCATATACTTACCAGACACCCATTCAATTTAGCAGCGAGGAAGAAGCTTCAAAATTTTTTGTTGACCGCTTAAGAGAACAGGTCATATATGAAGGCCGTGATCAGGTTGCAGCTATTGTTTTAGAAACGATTACAGGAAGTAATGGCGTGATTATCCCTCCAAAAGGATATATGCAAGGTGTTCGTCAAATCTGTGATGACTATGGAATTATGATGGTTTGTGACGAAGTTATGGCCGGATGGGGAAGAACAGGTGAATGGTTTGCAATCAATAATTACAATGTTAAACCGGATATCATTACCTTTGCCAAAGGAATCACCTGCGGATATGCACCCTTAGGTGGGACCATTGTCAGTAAAGAAATAGCCGAACATTTTGATGATCATGTACTCTATTGTGGACTAACTTATTCCGGACATCCACTCGGATGTGCAGCAGGAATAGCGACAATAGGGGTATATAAAGAATTAAATCTTATAGAAAAAGCAAAAGACCAGGGAAAAATTCTTGGCGAGCTCTTAGAGGATTTAAAAGAAAAACATCCATCTGTTGGGGATGTTCGATATATCGGTTTATTTTCAGCGATTGAACTGGTGAAAAATCGTGAAACCCATGAACCCCTTGTGCCATATGGAATGGATCCGGAAAAATTAATGCCTAAAATCTTAGGAATGTTAAAAGAGGGTGGATTCAATACATATTCTCACGAAAACTGTATCATTATTGCACCTCCTTTAATTATTACTGAAGAACAATTAAAAGAAGCCATGAAAATTATGGATGGTGTATTAGATGAAGTGGATACAATGATTCGTTAAATAGGAGGAAGATATGTCATATAAATATTATATGCCGACAAAGCTAGTATTTGGGCAAGATTGCATACAAGAATATAGCGGACTCTTTTCAGCATACGGAAAAAAAGCCATGATTGTTTCCGGAAAACATTCTTCAAAAATAAATGGTTCACAAGAAGATGTTACTCGCGCCTTAGAAAAACAAAATATTGAATACATTATGTTTGACAAAGTGATGAGTAATCCTACCACAAATTGCTGCTATGAAGGAGCGAAAATAGCAAAAGAAGTGGGTATTGATTTTATAGTAGCTATTGGCGGCGGGTCACCAATGGATGCAGCTAAAGCAATTGCTTTATTAGCAAAACAAGAGATATCTCAAGAACAATTACTTCAAGGAGAATTTGAACATAGGGCGCTTCCCGTCATTGCCGTTCCTACAACAGCAGGAACAGGATCAGAAGTGACACAGTATGCCATATTGACTAATGATCTTATCGAAAGTAAGACCGGTGTGGCAAGTGAAGTGATTTTTCCTAAAATAGCATTTGTGGATTCAAAATATATGCGAGATCTATCTGTTGAAATAACAATTAACACAGCTATTGATGCCTTATCTCACGCTATTGAAGGCATATTAAGTGTTCGCTCAAGTGTGCTATCCGATACATTGGCCCAAGAAAGTATTGAACTTTTCTCAAGATGTATTCAAAGCTTAGGAGAAGCAAAAGCAAGGAATTCAATCGAAGTATTTAATGATACGATTCGAGATATGCTTGCAAAGTGTTCCACATTAGCAGGAATGGTCATCGCACAAACGGGTACAACCGTCGTCCATGCAATGGGATATTCATTAACCTATTTTAAAACAATTGATCATGGTCGAGCAAATGGGCTGCTCTTAGCGCAATACCTTGAACTAGTCAATGAAAAAGAACCGGAATTAGTCGATAAGATTCTTCATCCGATGGGATCAAAAACCATTCAAGCCTTTAGAGAACTCATGAATACATTACTGGGAGAACCTGAAACAGTAACCATAGAAGAAATAGAACGATTTAGTGAAAAGGCAGTAAATACAGGAAATATGAATAATTGCCGTGTAAGACCAACACAAGAAGAGGTTGTAAATATGTTTAAAGTAACATTTAAATAAAATAATCAAACCAGGAGGGTTACTATGGAAAAAATAATTAAAGATATTGAAGAATTAACAAAAAAATATCAATCCGATGTCATTGACTTTTGTCAGAGGCTAATACGCGTACCTGCCCTCTCAGGTGAAGAAAAAGGAGTGGCAGACCTCTATCTCGAAGAGATGAAAAAATTAGAGTTTGACCATATCTTACGTGATGAATGGGGAAATGTTATCGGTATTGTTGAAGGCAATGAACCCGGACCAACAATTATGTATAATGCCCACTTAGACCACGTCGATACCGGAGACATCTCTGAATGGGGCGGCTATGATCCCTATGGAGCCGAGATAGATATTAATCAAATGGAAAATCAAGACTGTGACGGATATGAACAAGTTGAAGTTATACATGGACGAGCGGCAGCGGATGTAAAAGCCGGCGGTGCTTGTCAGATATATTCAGGTAAGATTTTATCAGATCTTAAGAAAAAAGGCTATCCGGTAAAAGGGCGTTATATGTTTACAGGTGTTGTTCTCGAAGAACCGGCTGAACAATTAGGAATGATAAAACTGATTGAAGATACTTTACCCAAAGAAGGATTAGAATTTGATGGTGTTGTCTCCTGTGAAGCGACATCACTCAAGATATATCTAGGACATCGTGGTCGCGTTGAGCTTAAGGTTACCCTTTCAGGGGTCACATCCCATGGAAGTGCTCCATGGTTAGGCATTAATGCGGTCAACAAATCAACGAAATTCATCGACCAAGTCGAAGCATATATAAAAGAAAACCACAAAACAGATAAGGACTTAGGCGATTCGAGTATCGCTTTGACAATTATTGACTGTACGCCGGGGGCTATGTGCATTGTTCCGGATCGTTGCAATATAACCTATGATCGTCGCTTTGTCCCAGGAGAGACTTATGACAAATGTGTTGAAGAAATCCAAAAAATAATCGATGATTTATCAGCAAAAGATCCTGATTTTAGAGCAACGGTAGAGATCGCAACCGTACCAAGGACGACCTATACGGGAAAAACAGTTGCCGTTCCTAATGTGAAAGAAGCCTGGAAAATAAGCAAAGAGCATCCATTTACCATGGCGGCGTCTCAGGGTATATCAAAACTTGGACAAGCCGTAAAATATGGATATTGGGATTTTGGAACTGACTTATCCGTTGTTGCCGGACGATATCATAAACCGGCCATTGGATACTCACCAATGCAAGAATTTTATTGCCACCGACCCATTGATAAGGTGCGTATTGATTACATGTTGAAAGCACTTGCAGGGAATGTTGGTATTTACCAAGAGCTTGTTGAATTAAGTCAAGAAGCGTTTCAATTATAAGCAAAGAAAGGTGTGAAATAAATGCGTAAGAAAATTTATGAAGCTATTAGCGAATTATCAGACGAACTCTATGAAGATATGATTAAATTTACCCAAAAACTGATTCAGACACCAAGTATAAGTGGTGAAGAAAAAGTTGTTGCCGATTTGAACATGGCCGAAATGAAAAAATTAGGCTATGACGATGTGTTTAGAGATGATCAAGGAAACGTTGTCGGAATTGTTAAAGGAAGCCAAGACGGTCCAACGATTATGTATAACTCCCATATGGACCATGTAAGTCCAGGCGACACGAATAACTGGGAAGGCTATGAGCCTTATGGCGGACTTATTGATATCTGTCAGGTAGATACACAAGAAAAAGAAGGTGAGCAGGCTGAGTGTATTCATGGACGTGCAGCCTCTGATGTCAAAGCTGGTGAAGCCGTTCAAATCTATGCCGGTGGATTACTGGTCAAATTAAAAGAAAAAGGATTCCCCATAAAAGGTGATTTTATGTTTACCGGTGTTGTTCAGGAAGAACCTGCAGAAATGGTCGGTATGCTACACCTCATCGATAAGACATTAGCGGAAAAAGGTTTAAGCTATGACGCAATGGTTTCGTCAGAAGCAACTTCTTTAAAAGTCTATTGTGGACATCGTGGCCGAATCGAGATGCTAGCTACCGTATATGGTCGAACATCTCACGGAAGTGCTCCTTGGCTAGGGGTCAATGCAATCTATAAAGCCATTCCTCTGATTACAAAAATAAAAGATGAACTCTATCCATCATTACCTAAAGACAGCGAATTGGGTCAAGCATCCATCTCTTTAAACATTATTGAATGTTCACCCGGAGCCCTTTCAATCGTACCGGATAAATGCATGCTATCCATTGATCGACGAACACTTCCCGGAGAAACAACAGCAAGCGCCTTAAAAGAGATACAAGATATTATCGATGTGCTTGCCAAGGACGACCCTGAATTTAAAGCCGATGTTGTGGTGAAAAAAGCACTCGAAGTCTCCTATACAGGTATGGAATTTCAAGCAGAAAAAGTCATGAGTCCTTGGAAAATATCAACAGAACATGCCTTTGTTAAAGCAACAAGTGCGGGGTTAGAAGCCATTGGACAAGAGGTTAAATATGGCTATTGGGACTTTGGTACGGATGCAAGTAAAACTTGTGGCATTGATCGTAAGCCGACCATTGGTTATTCGCCGATGCAGGAACAATACGCACATACACCCTATGATAAAGTTCGAACTGACTTTATGAAGAAGGGACTTGAAGGTAATGTTGCTATTTTTCTTAACGTGACCGAAGCTGATGCAAGAGCGTTTGAAAAAGTTAAATGGTAACCAATGACGAAGTTGGTAAGGAGGTAGACCATGGATTTAATTATAAAAAACGGAACAATCGTCACATCTAGTGAAACATATAAAGCAGATATCGGTATTTTTAATGGACGGATTGTTGCTATTGGAGAAACATTAAGATCTGATGGGGCCACAGTGGTTGATGCAACCGATAAGATGGTACTCCCAGGAGCCATTGATGTGCATACCCATTTGGCAATGCCCTTTGGCGGGACAGTATCAGCAGATTCTTATTTAGCAGGTACTCGCGCTGCAGCCTGTGGAGGAGTAACGACAGTATTTGACTATCCCATGCAACGAAAAGGTATGTCGATTAAGGAAGTTATTGATTCCAAAAAAGCAATCTGTGAAGAAGAAGCATGTATCGATTATGCATTTCACTGTATTATTACAGACCTAAATGATGGTGAGATTATCGATGAGATGGAATCGGCAGTACAAGACGGTATCACAAGTTTTAAATGTTTTTTCGTTTATAAAAAAGAAGGCATGATGGTGGATGACGGAACCTTTGCCCGACTATTGCTAAAAGCCAAAGAAGTTGGAGCAATGATTAATCTACATGCAGAAAATCCGGATTTAATTGACTATTATGTGAATCAATTTAAAGAAGAAGGTAAACTGTCTCCTTGGTATCATTATTTGAGCCGACCGGAGTTTGTTGAGGCAGAAGCAGACAAGCGCGCGGTTCATTGGGCGAAGCACCTTAAAGCACCTCTTTACATTGTACATATGGCTAATAAAGAAGGGCTTGAAGCAGTAATAGAAGCCAAAAAAGAAGAAAATAATGATATCTATGTCGAGACATGTCCACAGTACTTAGAATTTACAAATGCGGTCTATAAACGTGAAGACGGACGCAACTTTGTGTGTTCCCCACCTATGAAAGGACAAGAAAGTCAAGATGCATTATGGAAGGCAATTAAAAACGGGGATATTGATGTTGTAGCAACAGACCATTGTCCTTTCCAATCCTATGAAAAAGATTGGGGAAAAGATGACTTTACAAAAATTCCCAACGGATGTGCCGGCGTCGAAAACTTATATCCATATATGCTCTCAGCAGCAGGTGAGGGGAAGATTACCTATAATCGAGCAGTCGAACTTTGTTCGACAAACCCGGCCAAAATTTTTGGTTGTACCCATAAAGGCCATATTGCAGTAGGTAAGGATGCAGATATTGTTATTTATGATCCTCAAAAAGAATTCACCATATCTGTGGATACCATGCACTCCGATTATGATCATACAATATGGGAAGGAAAAACGCTCAAGGGGTATCCGGTGCAAACCTACTCACGAGGAAAACTTGTCTATGACAATGAACATTTTGTTGGAGAACCCGGATGGGGACAATTCATTCAACGCGCAAGGAGGATGTCCAATGAAGAAAAAAACAATATCGCGAGTGACCGCAGCTGAAGCCATCGATACTTGTCTTATGTGCTATAAGACACCTTGTACAGAAGCTTGTCCACAAGGACTAGATCCTGCTCGAGTAATTCGCGCATTACGATTTAAAAATACATGGGGAGCAGCAAATCGAGCACCGGACGAAGATGTGTGTATGCGTTGTGATACAAAAAGTTGTATGGAGGCTTGTTTAAAAGGAAAAATCAATAATTCGGTAGAGATTGATAAACTGATGACCTATAGTGGCCATTTAGATAAAAGTCATAATAAGAAAAAACTGAGCATTAATTTTTTGGGATTTGAATGTGAAAATCCATTTATTCTTTCATCATCTGTCGTAGCAAGTAACTATGAAATGGTTGCAAAAGCATTTGAAATGGGATGGGGAGGCGTTGCATTTAAAACTATCGGAACCTTTATTCCTGAAGAGGTATCCCCCAGATTTACTACAGACGGAGAGTATGGAAAAGCCTTTCGTGGATTTAAGAATATTGAACAAATATCGGACCATTCACTTGAAGAAAACATTGTGTTTTTAAAAAAGCTAAAGAAAAATTATCCATCGAAGCTTATCATCGTTTCCATATTAGGAACAGATGAAAAGGAATGGACATATTTAGCAAAGGTTATGACAGAAGCCGGAGTGGATATGATTGAATGTAATTTCTCTTGCCCCCACATGGCTGGGGATGGATTAGGGTCAGATGTTGGTCAAGACCCGGAATTAGTTGGTAAATATACCGCAGCGACGCGACGTGGAACCCATTTACCGATTATAGCAAAAATGACGCCGAATATAGGAAACATGGAGATTCCCGCAATTGCAGCTGTTGAAAATGGTGCAGATGGGATTGCAGCGATTAATACAATCAAAAGCATTATGAATGTGAATTTGGATGATTTTAGTTCAGAACCAAATGTTGAAGGAAAATCGGCAATAGGCGGTTATTCAGGAAATGCAGTTAAACCCATCGCATTAAGATTTGTTCACGACATGAAAAAACACGATAAGCTTTCCGATGTTCCAATTAGCGGTATGGGTGGAATTGAAACGTGGAAAGATGCAGCTGAATTTATTGCACTAGGATGTACCAATTTACAAGTAACGACATCTGTAATGCAGTATGGATACCGAGTAATCGAAGATTTGATTGATGGATTATCGACATATTTAGGTGAAAAAGGATTTGAAAATTTAGACGCCTTCGTTGGAAATGCACTTGAACATATTCTACCTGCAGATTGCCTAAATCGTCGAAGTATTGTATATCCAAAATTTGACCGGAAAAAATGCATTGGTTGCGGACGATGCTACATATCGTGCTATGACGGTGGACATCAAGCAATTGCAATGGACGACAAGGGAAATCCAAGCTTAATACCGGACAAATGTGTTGGTTGTCATCTATGTAAGGTTGTGTGTCCGGCAGAAGCTATTAGCGCCGGAAAACGTATGGAGGTTATTTTATGAATGTACCGGAACTGCAAATAAAAAACGTAAGCAAAACATATACCAATAACAATGGAGAAGAAATCCATGCACTTACCGATGTAAGTTTAGATATCCGCGAAGGAGAATTCATCTGCTTGTTAGGACCGTCGGGATGCGGAAAAAGTACCCTGCTTCGAATTATTGCCGATCTCTTAGAGCCCACTACAGGTCAAGTATCCATTCACGGTTTAACGCCAAGGGAAACCCGATTACAACAAAAATATGGCATTGTTTTTCAACAACCGGTACTTTATGACTGGCGTAATGTTCGCCGTAACGTGTGTATGCCTATGGAGATTATTGGAGTTCCCAAGAGTGAAAGAACGGCTCGAATCGACCGTATGTTAGATTTGGTTGGACTTGAAAAATTCGGGTTAAAATATCCCTTTGAACTATCCGGAGGTATGCAACAACGTGTAGGTATTGCAAGAGCATTAGCCTTAGAACCAGAGATTCTTCTTATGGATGAGCCTTTTTCAGCATTGGATGAATTTACTCGAGAAAAACTCAATGAAGATTTGCTTGCGATTTGGGGAAAGACAAAGACAACAATTATTTTTGTTACCCATAATATTCCTGAATCTATCTTTTTATCTGATCGTGTTGTTGTATTATCACCGCATCCGGGAAGAGTATCTGCTGTTGTAGATATAGATTTACCGAGACCAAGAACAGCAGCACTAAGAGAATCCCCGGAATTTTATAACTATATAGCAAAAATCAGGCATAGTTTTGAGGGGGTGTGAGTATGGAATTAACCAGAAAAGACCGCCGTATCGTAACCGGAGTATGGCTCCTTAGCATTATCGTTTTGTGGGAACTCCTATCCGCTTTTTTATTATATGTGGTTCAAGATAATATGGCTTCATCTAAATTACCCTTTCCTCATGACGTTCTTATGACCTTTATCAGCGAATGGCAAACCCTCCTTGTAGCAGGGATAGTCACCTTATCTCGAGCAGGTCTCGGATTTGCAATTGGTGGTCTAATCGGAATCATCTTAGCCGTTATTATGAGTCTTTCAAAAGTTGCAGAAAAGATTGCCTTTCCATATCTCATTGTATCTCAGATGATACCGGTACTTGGATTGGCACCCATTATTTTTAATATTGTAAGAGATATGAATATGTCTCGTATTGTTATTGCTGCTTATATCACCTTTTTTCCCGTAGCTGTTAATATGCTCAGTGGTTTTAAAAGCGTTGAAGAAGAAAAGAAAGAACTCATGCGTTCCATTGCAGCGAATCGAGTGGACATTTATCTAAAACTGATGTTTCCTTATTCCTTGCCCTATTTATTTACAGGACTTAAAATTGCAGCCCCAATGGCGGTAACAGCTTCTATTTTAGTTGATATGTTAGGTTCCAAAAGCGGTATCGGAGTGAAGATTCTTTATTCACTGTATTCCAGCTCTTTTGATATATTTTGGGCATCTGTATTTACAAGTGCATTTATGGGAATCCTTAGTTATAATATCGTTATTTTTGCTGAACGTCTTATGATTCCATGGAAAAACGTAACAACGACGAAAGTAGGTGATAAATAATGCGAGAACGTATAATGCGATTTTTTTGGCCGATCTCTTTTGGTATTTTGCTTTTACTTTTATGGGAATTCGGAGTAGTGCATCACTTACTTGATTTAAAATCTTTCCAATTGCCGGTTCCGTCAGAAATTGCAACAAGCTTATTTGAAAACTATAAACAAGCCTTTCGTGATATGTTTATCACGGTTAGTGGCGCACTTATAGGACTTGCTATCGGCTCATTTTTAGGATTTTCTATTGCAGTGGTAGCGACCATTTTTCCAAAATGGGGATTTGGAGGAATGATTTTGGTAACTGCCCTTAATGCGGTTCCAATTGTTGCTCTATCGCCAATTATGAATCTTTGGTTTAGAACAGGAATGTTACAAAAGATTGGTGTAGTAACCGTAGTGTGTATGGCAGCCATGGCGATTAATGCTTATTATGGTATGAATGATTTAAAACCATTTTCCATCGATTTAATGCATTCAGCTGCAGCTAGTCGCTGGCTCATCTTTAAAAAACTGCGTTTACCCAATTGTTTACCAAATGTATTTACAGCATTAAGAATAAATATTGCATCTTCCATTATCGCGGCAATTATTAGTGAATATTTTGCAACATCAACCGCTGGATTGGGATTTGGAATCAAAGATAATTTGCGAAAAGCAGAAATGGCAATGGGATGGTCCTATATTGTTGTTGCTTCCTTAGCCGGAGTTATCTTATATCTATTCATTGTTTTGGTAGAGCGCGATGTCATCAAATGGCACGCTTCACAAAGATAAATCAACGATTTTTTGAATTAGAAAGGAAGATAATTATGAAGAAGAAAATAATGACGTTACTATTAGCATTGACCATGATTTTATCACTCGCACTAACAGGATGTACAACAGAAGAGGCATCATCATCTGACGGCGCCGCGTCAACACAAGCAGAGACAACATCTGCTGAGGAGACAGAAGAAGCGGCTGAAGAGCCAACGGAAGAACCCCAAGAACTCGTTGAGATGACCTTGCAATTAAAATGGCTACCTCAATCTCAGTTCATGGGATACTACGTTGCCCAAGAAAAAGGTTATTATGAAGACGAAGGAATCAATATAGAAATACTTCCTGGTGGAAGTGATATTATTCCGGAGCAACAAGTATATAATGGTGTAGCAGATGTTGGTGTAACATGGGTTTCAAGTTTGTTGAAATATCAGTCTCAAGGGTGGGAATTAGTCCACGTGGGACAGCCATTTCAAAAGTCAGCTATGTTATTGGTATCTAAAGCAGAGGCAGGAATAGAATCACCGGCAGATCTTGCAGGAAAGAAGGTATCTAATTGGTTTGGCGGTAATGAATATGAGATTCTTGCATTGCTTGAATCAAACGGATTAACGCCAGGTGAAGATCTAGAACTTGTTCAACAGGACTTTACTATGAATCAGCTAATGAATGATGAAGTGGATGCTGCATCAGCCATGACCTACAATGAGTATGGATTATTATTAGGAGCAGGCTATACAAACGACGAACTAAATGTGCTAGATATGAATGATGAAGGCGTGGCCATGTTACAAGATTGTCTGTTTGTAAGTGAAGAGTGGATTGCAGAGAATGAAGACCTCTACGTTCGATTCTTACGCGCATCAATAAAAGGCTGGGCAGATGCAAGTGCAGATCCGGATGCAGCAGGTGAAGTTGTATACAATGTAGATCAATCTGTATCCAAAGAACATCAAATCTATATGGCAGGTGAGATTGCAAAACTCGTGGTACCGGAAGGTTTTGACCCGGCAAACATCGGTTATACAGATATGGAAGCTATGCAACAAACAGCTGATCTAGCATTAGAGTATGGCTTGTTATCAGAAGAAGCAGACTTAAGTGAAGCTTTTGTAAACATAAGCTATTGGGAAAGTGCAACCAAATAAGGAAGCAAAACCTCAAGAACACGTGCATATGCTTTTGATCACAGGTGCATAGAATAGGGGTCTAGAACTGTAAAAAAAGTGTGAACAGAAATTGTTCACACTTTTTTTGGTATAAACTTGAAAAAATAAACAGGAGTGATATAATAAAAGTTAGAAAGTTAGAAAGTTATAAAAAGGAGGCTAAATATGTTAGCAAAGATAAAAGCCAAAAATCAACTTACAATACCGACAGAAGTCATGAAAAATTTGCATTTAAATATTGGTGATGATGTAAATATTGATATTGTAAGTAATCGTATCATTATTTCTCCCGTTATTTTAATAGAAAGAGAATTTTGGAATGAAAAAATGGCAAGTGAAGTTAAAGAAGAATATGAACATTATCTAACAAACAAAAAAGAATACAAAGTCTATGATAATATTGATGACTTGTATGATGATCTAGATACTGAAGAGAATTAGATATGAAATATTCTTTGCAGTACACAAAAGTTTTCAAAAAAAAATATAATAAACTTCCTGAGCTAATAAAAATAAAAACGAAAAAAACATTACATATTCTTTCTGAAAATCCAAGTTATCCAAGCCTCAGAACGAAGACAAATTATTCATGGAGTAATTATTTGAAAGTAAAAGTATATGAATGTAGTGTGAATATGGAATACAGAATAATCTTTACGTACGAAGAAGGTTCCATAATTTTGTTACAAGCAATTGGAAAGCATGAAATTGTGGATAAAAAATAGCCTATGCATTTAAATAAGGAATCAACACCTCAAGAACACGGGCATATGCCTTTGGCCATAGATGAATACCTTCAACCGTATAATCTTCACGTAAAACACCATCATCATTAAGTAAGCACGTATTAACATCAATATATTGGGCATTGTTTTTGGAGGCTAACAAAGACAATGCCTTATTTGCTTTATTAATGGTTGCATTCGTTCTTGAAGCAAAGATAAAGGCTTTTTCCTCCTCGGGAATAAAGCTTTTTTTGTTCGAATTGACCGGATAATAGGATAAAATGTAAACTTGACATTTGGAAAGTCTTTCGCTAACAAGGTCAAGAATTTTTTGGTATTTTGTCATCAGGATATTTTGATCATAGGTAGGAAGACCGATATCGTTTGACCCGATATTAATAAAAATTTTGGAGGGTTTAAGATCAAAAATCAAGGTATCTATGTTTTCCAGAAATTCATCGATAACAAAACCCCCAACCCCTCGATTATAAATGCTTTGATGTGGCATTAATTCATTGATGGGAAATTGTTCAGCTAAAGAAGAGCCAGTAAACAGAATCTTTCCTTTATCAACATATGCATTTAGTTGGCGATAACATTCGATTTTATTTGTTTTTTCAATCTTTTGAAATACTTGCATTTCTTTATTCATTATGCGGCCTCCTGAACATGTAGGATATTTTGACGGTCATATTTTAGGTTTCTAAAATATAAGGCGATATCTGTTGCCACCATGACAAAGTTAATCACGTAAAAAATAAGTACATAATTAACATTAGCCTGTAAGAGTTTACTTGTAATACCAAAACCATAACCCATGAGGATGAAGCAGCTAAAAAGCAAACTTTTTCCTTTGGCTGTTTTGGAACGATAGGATTTGATAATGGATAGAGGCCAAGAGATTCCAAAACTGATGACCATTAAAGATTCAAATAATTGTGACATAATCATGTCCTCGCTTTCGATGAATATATTTATTATTAGTGTATGAGAAAAACCATTGTTTGTCCAATAGAAAAATGATAGTATATATATAACGTAGATGTTATATAAAAATCGAATAAAATAAGTATAGGGAAGTGAAAATATGGAGCTATTGCAATTAAAATATTTTTGCCTGGTTGCAAAATATGAAAACATGACTAAAGCCGCCAAAGAACTGCATATCGTGCAACCGGCAATTAGTCAATCCATTCGAAGATTAGAAAAAGAAATGGGGGGTCAGCTCTTTGATCGAAAGGGGAAGAATTTATCCTTGAACAAGGCAGGCAAGTATCTCTATGAAACCTTACCAGATATAATCAACACACTTGACTCCTTAAAAAATGAGGTCAATAAGATTGTTGAAAAAGAAAAACAAAAGATAGCCATCTTAGTTGAGGCCTCTTCAAGTGTTATGCCCAACTTGATTTCTTCATATAAAGCCGACCATCAAGGCATAAAATTCAGTCTGTTAAATCAAGATTCCGATCAATGGGACCTTTGCATCACCGCACAAATCAGCGACGAAAAAACTCAAGAAGACGAAATTGTTTTGCTTGAAGAAGAAATCCTTCTAGCAAGCGATGATGAAAAATACCGTGAGCTTACACAGATTAATCTTAAGGAATTAGAGAATCAAGAATTGATTGGATTAAGAAAAGGAAATATTTTCAGAACCATGACAGACAATTATTTAGATCAACTAGGAATTCAGCCAAATTATTCCCATGAAAGTGATAATCCTGCCATGGTTAGAGAAATTATTGATGCCTTAGGTGGCTATGCATTTTATCCGGAAAAAACGTGGGGACAAATCCATAATCCCAAAATAAAAACTTTCCATATCTGCAATGGAAGCTTTCGGCGTAAAATAATTTTAAAGATAAAACCAGAAAAGCCGAGTCAAGTGCTCCAAGAATTAATTGAGTATATGGTGAAATATTATTCTGAGATATGAGCAGATCAAGAGAACTATAAAAGCGTGAGTTTTGAAAAATCGATTTTACCATCACTATCAAGAAGTGTATCATCGGCATGAACATATTCAACTTTTCCGACAAACATTTCATGAGAACCGGTTACAATGGAGTCAACGATGGTGCATTCAATATTAACGGGACAATCAGATAATATTGGTGCGTTGACAACTTTTCCGTTTTTGGTATTGATCTTTTTAACCTTTAATTTATCTTCATCGCGTTTACTCACACTGCCTAAGTAATCAAAAGTTTCTTTGTAATCGTTAGTAGCTAGATTAACAACAAAGCAACCGGATTCTTTAATCAATTTATATGAGTAACGTGAAGGTACAATCCCAACCATAACCATTGGAGGGTCATAACTACAATTTCCGCAGTAGCCTACTGCAAGTGCGTTTTCTTCTCCGTCTAAACCACGACATGATACTAAAACTTTTGGTGACGGTTGTAAGGCGCCTTTTTTTTGTGCTTCTTTTTTTATCATCATATTTACTCCTATTCTAAAACTTTGTTAATGTCATATGCCAATAAATAGTATAGCTCGAAGAGGAAAGACTGTCAAATTTTTTTAATCCCCTTCAGGGATGACACTATCATAGTTAAATGAAGGTGTACTTGGCTCTGAAGAACGATATTCAAATGGTCGGTCTTCGTTCAACAAAATGGCAGAAGCAAGGAAAGAACCATCTGCATGATAAAGCGTAATCCAATTATTATTCACAACGCCGGTGAAGGAACCATGTTCTTTAAGTTCTCCATAATACGTTTGTGTCGTGGAGTCATAACGGTAAGTACCAAAGGATATATAATATTTTTCTAGATAGATGCCATCTTCATAATACATCTGTACTTGATCATAGCGGCCTTCAACGACATATCCTTCTACAAAGCTATACACATAATCAGTCCGAGTATTATCTTCCTTGTATATTTGGAAGAAGGCTAGATCCGGATTAAAGTCGTCAGATGCGGTGACGTCGAGTACGGTACACGTCCATGTATCTGAACCAACGAGATTACCCTCTTGATCACTTACAATAACTTGAGCAGTATATGAACCGGGCTGGTCAAAGCTTGTTTGAAATTCACGCCCACCTTCTTGGTCAAAGTAGTCGCTAATAATCCAACGATAGGAGTAGTTGCCTTTGTCTGGAATAACATCAACGGTGTAGGAAATCTCTTCGCCGATACCTAGCGTATCTGTATTTGCAGTCAAATCAACACGTTCTGCAACTTTTAAGCTAACAACCGGACTGTTGGGTCCCATAACTTTGGTATCCGTACTTGTTAATTCATTATAAAACATGTCAAAGTTCCCGGTAATGGTGCTTTGACTCGTTGCTTTAGTATGTTCAATATTATAAATAGCATCATTGGCATAAATGCTTTCATTTAGAGCTTGCTTATCATAGGACGTATTTAGTTCAAAATCTCTTTCTTCGGTTTCAAAGCTATAAATATCCCCGTTGGGACAACGGATCGAAACTTTATAGGCGTCAACATAGCCTTGTTGATAAAGAACGGATTCTTCAAGATGAATGCGCAAATTCCACATAGTCTCTGTGATTTTGTTGAAATCCATGCCCGGAATACTAGGTGGATACATAGCAAACACATCGTATTCGCGACGGATATCTTCATCGTAGTTATAATTGATGCCTTGCAAATAAAGAGAATGCTTATTGGCTGTGCTTGCAAATCCCAAATCTAGGTCAAAGGAGGAACTGGATAGATCATTTGGCTGGTGAAGGTGTTTACTTTTGACGGATCCGTTTTCAGCGGATAATGCATTGAGACTGAAACCTTCCACTAAACCAATAAGTGCATCTGTTTTACCGCGTAAGACAAATTTGACTTGTTGAGAATCCGCATCACTAATCATAAGTCGTCGCACGTCGGCTGAGAGAGATTCATAATCCTTTGTTAAGCGTGTAAAGGGTTGTGTCACGCTAAGGCTTACCGGACTAGGCAAGGCAGGTGAAGGATTACTGATTAAATGATATCCACTGAGAAATTCCTGTCCATAAGAAGTACAAAATTCATGATAAAGTGTTTCGAAACCATAGTTGCTATTGCTTGTTGTTTTAACTAAGGTTTGCCTAGAATCTCTAAGTTCAGCATATTTTTGTAAAGCGTAGGGAAGATAGTCATTTGCTGACTTGCCTGTCGAAGCGGCGTATTGATGACTAATATATTCGATAAGCATTGCATAGGCGTATCCTTGGTTTTGCAAGGAAATCACATCATTATATCCATTAGCATAAGCTAGATTTTCTTGACAATAGTTGATGTTTTGTTGGCTAATAATCATTGGGTCGGATGTTATGATTTGCTTTTCTTCAAAAAATTCGCGTGCCTGTTTTTCCACGGCAACAGCTGTGGCTTCAAAGAACCAGGTGTCCTTTTCGCGTTCCATGGAAAACGTGCCAAGATATCGGACTTGACTCGTATGAAAAAGCTCGTGCACAAGGGTAGGTAGCATGGTATCAGTCCAGTGCTTCATAGCAGAAGAACGAGGAAGAGGAGCACTTTCAATATTAACCATGACATAGGGTTGCTTGCTGATGGGATTACGACATTGGGCTTGATTGGATGCTTCGCCTGGCCACCTGTCATAAGCAATGATGTGCATATCATTATATTTTTTGAATCCGCGTCCACCATTTTCAGGGGAGTTAAAGAGATACTTATCGGCAAGGGTTAATTGCGATGCAAGTGCCGCGATTTCTCCGGGATAGAGATTATTCATTCGCCATTGCTTGTCATCCAATAGTTTTTGGGCTTCTAAAAAATCCCTATCTTTTTGTAGTTGCGTCCAAAGTGCTTTCATTCCACTGGGGTTTTCCATGAGAAGTTTGATGTTATTTGCAGTTACCCCAATCTTGTTATTTTCAAGTGCCTGAATAAGAAGGTTGGTGACACGCTTCACTTCTGTAGGGTTACCGGGAGCCATACGCGCCGGATAGTAGATGGTGTATCCATTGACGTCATCAATATCCAACCAGCCGGTTGACATTAAGTCCGTATCAAGACTCCAATCATCATGAATATAACCTTCTTTTTGTAAAGTATCATGGGTAACTGCAATGGCCGGCAAGACAACAGTGAGTCCAACGGCTAAGGCAATCCAAAAATGAGAAGATAAGCCCAGGATTATCTTACAATTTCGTTCGGTTTCAATAAAAATGGATCCATCCTTAACAAAAGACGGTAGGCGGTAAGTAGAGCCATCTTCTTCAACACGATAAACGCTCAGATGTCCATACATGGATTCAGGAATGTTGAACTCAACCAAATCCATAGTAAGACTTAATGCACCGGGAAATATTTCACTTGCTTCCATGCCAGAATTTATATCAATACCTGCGAGAGGAAGGAAAGTAGTCGCATGTATATCTTGAGCTACAGCTTGGATTTGTGAATCGTCAAGTCGTTCAACAGTAAAGGTTCGATCTCGGTCCAAGGCGTTTTCCTCAGCAGAGATTGTCACACCAGATAAGGGAGTGATAGAAAATTCTGCACTGCCGGATATAGCAAGAGGTTCAGGGTTAAATGTAATTGGCGTGTCATCAAAGCCCATGGGTAAATGAGGTATGACAAGATAGCGAATCATTGTAAACAAAAGAGCAACAATAAGAATACCTGCAACAAGAGGAATCCAAAGTTTCTTCTTTTTTGTAGTCGGTTGAATCGGAGCAGGAGCAGAGTGAATCAACTGCGTGCCACATTTTGGACAAAACTTACTGCTTGCTTGGAGGTTTGCTCCACAATATTTACAGAAATTAGCCATAGATACCTCCTAAGATGAAAAAAATGATTAGATGTTTTATTTGGTTTTATTATAGCAAATCATGGACTTGATGGATACTAAAATTTAAGGGATAATAGACATAATACGATCAAAATATAAAATTTAAAGGAGAAAAACAATGACAACAAAATTTGTAATGATTGGTTATGGTTGGCGGGCAGATTTTTTTTACCGCATTGTAAAATATTTACCGGATACGTTTAGTATCTGTGCTGCCGTTCTTCGAACAAAGAAACGGGCAGAAGAAGTAACAGAAAAAAAAGGTGTTTTTGCGACAGATGATTTAGATGAAGCCCTAGCGACAAATCCGGACTTTGTCGTATTGTGCCTTCCGAGGGCCATTGTCAAAGATTATTTACACATCCTCATGGAAAAAGATATCCCTGTCTTATGCGAAACGCCACCGGCGAAAGATATTGATGAGTTAAACGCTTTGTGGGAATTGAAGGAGAAATATAAGGGACGGGTTCAAGTTGCGGAACAGTATTATGTACAACCCTTATATGCGGCCTGGTTGAAGGTCATAGAAGATGGACTTCTTGGACAAGTGTCAAATATGACCCTGTCTTCAGTCCATGCATATCATGCCGTGAGTATCTTTAGAAAAATGTTGGGCGTCGGTTTTGAAAATTGTACAATCCGTGCTAAACAATACGAATTCGATGTAACAGAAACCGGTTCAAGGCAAGGCGTGTTACGCACCGGAAAAGTAAAAAAAGCCACAAGACAGATAGCAACACTTGAGTTTGAAAGCGGAAAAGTCGGTTTTCTTGATTTTTCAGGAGAGCAATATGCGTCGCTGATTCGAACACGACGATTAAATATTCAAGGCCATCGCGGCGAGATTAATGATCTGACCCTTCGCTACCTGAATGAAAAGCACATTGGAGTTACTATGGATCTAAATCGTATTGACGATGGTGTTTATAATAATAAAGGTTGGTCCCATCAGGGAATTATGCTAGGAAGCTCTTTTGTTTATGAAAATCCGTTTTCTCATGCTAGACTTAATGATGATGAGATTGCAATAGCAACATGTTTAATGAATATGAAAACATATGTAACAACAGGTGAGGGCGGATATTCTCTCCAAGAAGCCCTTCAAGATACCTATATCGGATTTATGATTGAAGAGGCCAATAAATCGAATCAAATAATTGAAACAAAAACACAAAATTGGGTGTAAATAAAATCGTTGTACAAATATCTTTTTTCTGATACTTGACTTTGAGTAGACTTTAACTTGTATAATAATTGATATGACAATATTATAAAAGGAATAGGTGGAAACATGACGCTAAAAAAAGACTCAATGATTATTTACGCTGCTCAAAGTGCGCTACTATGGTCTTGTATACCAATCTTATGGACCTACTTACCGATATATTTTGACCTTAATGGATACAGTTCAACCCAGATTGGACTAATCATGGCAATTAACCCACTAATGGCAGTGCTAACACAGCCCTTCTTCGGACATAAAGCAGATATGGCCAGCTCTAAGAACAAAGTGTTTGCCTTTCTTATGGTTGGTACTATAGCCTCTATACTTCTGTTACCTATCAGTAGTATTTTTGCCTATGCCTTAGTACTTGGAACGATATTATCCGTGTTTCAATCAGCGCTTATTCCAATATCAGAAAGTATTACGTTGGAAAGGTTAGAGCTAAAGGGTAAAGATTATGGTCCAGTTAGATTAGCAGGTACTTTTGGTTTTGCCATTGCATCTGTTATTGCCAGCCTACTGATTGAAAGTGATATAAAAAATATATTCTATTTAGTAGCGATTATAGGAAGTTTAAATATTTTACTGGTTTTTCGAATCCCCAGAGTTGTGGGGCATGAAGGTGACAGTCACAAAGCGTCCATTGGTGAAATATTCAATGATAAACAACTAGTGGTATTTTTAATTTTTTCATTAATTGCTATGTTGGCAATGGTTTCTTTTATGACATTTTCCCCATTGTTTTTTTTGGCATTAGGCGGAACGAAAGGGCAGTTGGGCTGGATATTTTTCCTGTCGGCGGTGAGTGAACTACCATTTCTTCTGAATGCAGAGAAAATTATTAATAAACTGACGATTCAAGGTACCTTGGGTTTATCTATGGGAATCATTGGATTAAGAGGTGTCTTAGTTTTATTTATAGAAAGTTCTTGGTTAATGTTCCCATTAGCCTTATTAAATGGGGCTACATTTATTGTTTTTGCCTACAGCTTGGCTGTATATATTAATAGGACAGTGAAAAAAGAACTGCGAACGAGAGGTCAGACAGTTCTTGGAGTCTCTACATCTTTTGGAAGGATTATAGGTGCTCTACTTAGCGGGCTGATGGTAGATGCTATGGGTCTTAAAAACACCATGTTTTTTTCGGGTCTAGTATGTGTGGCCGCTATTTTTTGGTATATACTTATGCTGATTAGTCTTAAAAAAAAGAGTTTGAAGGTTATAAAAGAGGGCGTATACTAAGCGTTTATACAATCGCACTCCCGGGTGTAAATTTCTTTGGGACTGCAAAAAAGTCTGAATAATGGTACAATGTATGAGTAACTATCTTAATATTTAACCGAACACGATAGAATACTTGTACAGGAGGAATAATATGGAAGAGTTAACCAAGATAGGCATCGTTGGTACTGGCTTTATTGCATCAGGACTATATTATGCAATAGAACATTCAAATAAGTTTGTTACTTCAAAAATACTGACACGACGAAAAATAGAAAGCATAAAAGATTTACCCCAGGAAATATTAACAAATTCATTTGAAGATTTTTTAGAGAATGTTGATATTGTATTTGAATCCTCGGGAGATGTTCATCACGCAACGGATATAATTATGGCAGCAACGAAAGTGAACAAGAAAGTTGTTACCATGAATTCAGAATTTCACGTTACGGCAGGCACATATTTTATTAAGAATGGCCACTATGTTACAGAAGCAGAAGGCGATCAACCGGGATGCTTGGCCCGATTAAAAGCAGATATCGAAAACATGGGATTTGACCCGGTAGCCTATGTTAATTTAAAAGGCTTTTTAAATCCCAACCCTGAACTTGAAGAAATGAAGTATTGGTCAAAAAAACAACAGCTTGCATTAAATCAAGTGGTATCATTTACCGATGGAACCAAGCTTCAAATTGAACAAGCTTTTGTTGCGAATGGCTTAGGTGCAACCATAGCACAAGATGGTCTTATTGGTTCAAGAGTAGATACGATATATGATTTAGACTATATGGTTAAAGCATCAGAAGAAATGAAGCAGCCCATAAGTGAATACATCTTATGTGAGGGTTCACCACCAGGGGTCCTGATTGTTGCTAAGAATAAAGTAGCTGACATGCGACCAGGATATTTACCCTTTACACGAATACAGACAAAGGAAAAACTGGCTTATGTTTTACTTAGACCTTATCATTTATGCTATTTAGAATGCATAAACACTTTAGAAAAAATTGTGGCAGGAGAGCCTATGCTACTTAATAACTCAATTAATCCAAGGATTACCGTTGGAGCCGTTGCAAAAAAAGCAATAAAAAAAGACGGCATAATTAAATTAGGTGCAGGAGGCTTTGATGTTAGAGGTAAGGCTATTAAGATAGAAGAAAATAAGGACAAGGTTCCTATTTGTCTGCTTCGACACACTCGTCTTAAACGTGATATTGAACCCGGTCACATTCTTACTTTTGATGATGTAGAGTTAGAAGAAAGCAATGCACTTAATTGTTATTTGGATAGATAGTCTCTCGGAATTAGAGAGTCCGAAACAATGAACTTTAAAAACTTAATAGC
>CAZLXW010000002.1:0-105104 GCA_964563505.1 uncultured Eubacteriales bacterium | reverse complement strand
ATCAGTCAAATGTATCTATCACCAATACAGCCCTATGGAATCGAGATGAACTTATATGTATTGAGGATAATGTTTATCAAGATTTACAATTAGTTGATCTGGACAATCGACATTTGATGCGACAAATCTCGGAAAATGCATGCTATTTTCATATAGGTTCGATTTCGCCTCTTGAAACAAAAAATTATCAAGTGAAAAAAGAGGCGATTCTAGAAGACAGTCAAAGTGAAAGCCGATTTACCTATAAAAGCAATAGCGCTGAAAGTAAGCATTGTAAAATCACATGGAATAATCAAGGACAGCTTATAGAAATTTTTGATAAGTCAAGTAATCAAAATATTCTCACGGATACAGGTAATGAATTACAGATTTTCGAAGATAAACCAAGAGAGTATGATGCTTGGGAATTGGAAGCGACGATCGATGATAAAAAAGAAGTTATTCATGATTTTACCGGAACTAAGTTGATATCAGAAGGCCCATTATTTATTAAAATACGTTTTGGATGGACATATAATAAAACAACAATTATACAAGATATGATTTTATATCATCATTCGAAACGGATTGATTTTGTGACAAAAATTCAATGGCAAGAGCGAGATAAGGTCTTAAAGGTTGCCTTTCCGGTAGATGTACGAACGATTAATGCAAGATATGATATACAGTTTGGTAGTGTTGAACGACCAACCCATAGAAGTACATCATGGGATGCGGCTAAATTTGAGGTCGTAGGGCATCAATGGGCCAATTTAGAAGAAAAGGGATTAGGGATAGCTTTGTTAAATAACTGTAAATATGGCTATGATATTAAAGATAATGTTATGCGATTAACCTTGTTGAAATCACCCACATTTCCGGATCCAACAGCAGACTTAGGTGAACAGCATTTTACCTATAGTTTATTTGTCCATCAAGAAGCCTGGAATCAGTCGCGGATAATTGAAGAAGCATGGAGTTTAAATTCACCATTAAGGGCCATAAAAGGTAATATCAATTTGTACCAAGGAAGCGAAAGACTTTTTGAAGTTTATGGTTCAGGCATAGCTTTAGATGCCATTAAGAAGACAGAAGATGGCAACAAAATATTAATTCGTCTTCATGAAATGCATGGAGGAAAAAGCGATTTCAGTATGCACTGTAATTTTGAAATAAAAAGTTGGTGTGAATGCGATTTAATGGAGAACCCCATTGGAGAACAGGTAAAGGCTTCCACCATAGGAATGAAATTCAAACCCTTTGAAATAAAGACATACATTATTGAAGTATAAGAGATTGAATGTATTCCAAATCATCGCTTTGATGCTTGTATTCATTAAATAATATGATATATTATGAATGTGTTTTTTCATAGTTTATGCCTTGCAAGACCCCCCGATTTTTGTGTATAATACAATCATAACCTGATTCTTGACAATGGATTAAAGTAAGGAGATGTTTATGGGGACTACACATATTCAGTGGGATATTATACGTTCATTTGTAGAAGAAGCTTTTGTAGGATATAATGTACCGAGAGAAGATGCCAAGATTTGTACGGATGTGCTCATCGCTTCAGACATGAAAGGTATTGATTCTCATGGGGTCAACCGGTTTAAACCCATCTATTTAGACCGTATCAAGGCGGGGATTCAGAAGCCGGTTACAGAATTTGAAGTAGTACGGGAGACACCCACTACGGCAGTGGTCGACGGTCACGACGGCATGGGACAAGTGATTGGATATAAGTCTATGTCCATGGCCATTGAAAAAGCTAAGAAGTATGGTATGGGAATGGTTGCTGTTAGAAACTCAACCCATTATGGCATCGCCGGATACTATGCTGAGATGGCGACAAAAGCTGGATGTATCGGAATGACAGGAACAAACGCTCGCCCTTCTATCGCACCTACCTTTGGTGTGGAAAATATGTTGGGAACCAATCCCTTGACATTTGGAATGCCCACGGATGAAGCTTTTCCCTTTATTTTAGATTGTGCAACATCGATTACCCAAAGAGGTAAGATTGAATATTTTGCCCGAGTCGGAAAAGATACACCTAAAGGAATGGTACTAGATCGTCAAGGTCAAGCTATGACGGATTCAAATCAGATTTTACAGGATTTGGTGGATGAAAAAGCCGCTTTAGCACCGTTAGGTGGAATCGGAGAAGAGCTTGCAGGATACAAAGGATATGGATATGCAACCGTTGTTGAGATATTATCAGCGGCATTGCAACAAGGGAACTTCCTGAAAATGTTGACAGGATTATCGGAGAGTGGAGAAAAAGTTCCCTATCATCTCGGTCATTTCTTTATTGCAATAGATACAGAAGCTTTTATGGGCTTAGATAGCTTTAAGAAAACTACAGGTGACATATTGAGGAGTCTAAGAGACTCAGAAAAAGCCCCGGGATATCAACAAATATTTACAGCGGGGGAAAAAGAGTATTTGGCTTGGTTAGACCGCAAAGATAAAGGCGTGCCTGTAAATGAAGCAGTACAAAAGGAATTTATAGATGTACGTGATGAATTAGGGCTTGATCAATTTAGTTTTGATTTTGAATAAATTAAATAAACACACTGCCACCGGGTAGAATAATGCATAGAGCATTCGTAACATATCGTTAGGTCTTAGAAGATATGTCACGAATGCTTTTTTTGGGAGGAAAAAGCAATATGAATATTTATCAGTCAATAAAAAATTTATCAGCATTTGAACAAATATTATGGGGAACATCGATAATCTTCATTGGGGGTTCATTTATAGTATCAAATCAAAACGATTGGATAACCATTATCGCTTCTTTAATTGGTGTAACGGCTTTGATTTTTGTTGCTAAGGGCGATGTGGTTGGACAAATATTAATCATTGTGTTTAGTCTAATATATGGGTTTATTTCCTATCGGTTCAAGTATTATGGTGAAATTATTACCTATCTTGGAATGACAGCACCGATTGCTTTTTTGTCAGTTATTACATGGCTCAAACATCCTTATTCTAAGCAAGAAGTTAAAGTGAGTGAGCTTACAAAAAAACAAGTAATTATTCTCACAATTGTTACAATTGGTGTCACAATCTTTTTGGGTATGGTATTAAAAAAACTAGGAACAACATATTTAGGATTTAGTATCGTATCTATAACAACGAGTTTTGTGGCATCGAGCTTAATGATGCTACGCAGTCACTATTATGCTATTGCATATGCGACCAATGATCTAGTGCTGATTATTCTCTGGAGTTTGGCAAGTTTAGAAGATAATATGTATATATCTATGGTTATTTGCTTTATTGTATTCTTCGTTAATGATCTCTATGCATTTATTAACTGGAAAAGAATGAAAAATACTCAATATGAAAGTCAAGCGTCTACAATTTGATTAATCATAGGATGTAAAAAAATAATCGAAATATCTTACGGAGGGGGAGAGGGATTATGGTTTTTTCATCGTATATATTTATTTTTGGTTTTAGCTTCCTTGCTTTTTTATGGTTATTTTAACATATACTATTTAATTATTATTATCAGTTCGATCATTGTAAACTACTTTATCGCATTTACCATTAAACCAGGCAGAGATAACAAAAAAATATTTTTAATACTAGGTATTTTATTTAACATAGGTCTTTTAGGTTATTTTAAATATTATGATTTTTTTGTTGATAATATAAATACTACATTTAATGCGTCATATAATCTGAAATATTTAATTCTACCTTTAGGAATAAGTTTTTTCACATTTCAGCAATTTTCCTTTTTGCTTTCGATATATAAACAAGAAGAGGTTATTGAAGGTTTCGTTGACTATTGCCTTTTTGTTACTTTTTTTCCACAACTAGTTGCAGGACCTATTGTAACTTATTCAGAAATGATTCCTCAGTTTAAAGAAAAAAACAGAAGATATTATAATCCGGACAATTTTTCGATTGGAGTTTATACGTTTACCATTGGTCTCTTTAAGAAAATTGTTTTAGCAGACACATTTGCCTTGTTTGTTGATAATGGCTATAACATGGCAGGACGTTTAGATAGTTTATCTTCTTTACTTGTTATATTAGCATATACATTTCAAATATACTTTGATTTTTGCGGGTATTCTGAAATGGCTATAGGACTTGGAAAAATGTTTAATATAGATCTTCCGATTAATTTTAACCTCCCTTATCTTTCGGCAAGTATAAGGGAATTTTGGATGCGCTGGCATATTACATTAGGGCGTGCGCTTGGTCAATTTGTCTATAAACCGCTTGGAGGAAATCGAAAGGGTAAATGAAGAACTTATATTAATTTAATGATTACATTTTTATAAGCGGATTCTGGCATGGTGCAACGTGGACATTTATTGTATGGGGAGGTTTACATGGAGCTATGTCGGTTATAGAACGAGAATTTGAAACGATTCTTGATAAAATTAATCATAAAGTAAGAATTGGCATGACTTTTTTTGCAGTTGCAATGACGTGGGTTCTTTTCAGAGCGACCAGTTTTAACCAAGCAATAACGATATATAGAAACTTGTTCAGTTTCAATCTAAATAATGTTCGAGCCAACTTAGCCGAAATGGTTTATGATGGTATACTAAACTTTCCACCTATCGTGGATAATATATATATTTTAATTTTTAGGGGGAGAAAAAATGGATTTAAATCCTTTGAAAGTAACGGCTGGAGGGCTAACGTCTAAGGAGCAAATCAGTCTATATGAAATGATTGAAGATGAAGATAAAGCATCTACATATATTATGAGTATTGATTTACATACTTTGGCCAAAGAAGGTGCTGATAATATAGCTCAAAAAAAATTTCCCAGTTATTTGTATAATGATTCGGTGTTTGATGATTATATCAATGTTGATAAAATTGGTGATTGGAGTAAGGACTACACGTACTCTGAAGAAGTTGTCAAGGATAAGCATTTAAGTAAGATAGACGCAACGACATCACTTGTAAGATCTCAGATTGAAGATAATATAAGCTATAACATTGAGATGTTAGCTCAATCAATTGACATTGAATCAGATAAATAATATATTTTTTTCTTTCCACCTTATTCTGCATTATTTTGGTTCAAGACAAAAGAAGATTATTATTTTAATCTCTTGATGAATGGAAAAAGAGAATTCATACAAAGATTTAGTGGATATGAAAATATACGAATTATTGATATGCAAGACTGTTGTGAGATTATAGATTTAGATAACTATAGAGATGCGACACACTACAACCCTGTTATCCAAGAATCAATTATTGATAAAATAGTCGATGGCAGTTGCGATGTGAAAGAAGAAAACATGGACATGAAAATAGAAAAGTTGGAAATGTTAATTCAAGAATTTGAAGAGGCAAATGCATGGTTAAAAAAGAACCGTTGACAAGAGTGATAAACTTTGTTATGATATCTTGATGATAACGATAATCAAAATCAATTAAAGAGAGGTGTTATATTGGCAAGAAACCGTGAACCAAGATTTAAAAAATGCAGAAGTCTCAACTTAAATGTGTGTGGGCATCCGAAAGCGATGAAGCGTAGTGTGCCATCCCAAGCAAGAGATCGAAGAAAGTTATCTCCATATGGAGAGCAACTCTTAGAAAAACAACGACTTCGTGGATATTATGAAGTTTTAGAAAAGCAATTTAGAAATTATGTAGATAAGGCATTAGCGAGTCCTGAACTAACCGGAGAAAAACTTGTTGCGGACCTTGAGTGTCGCTTAGACAATATGGTTTATCGTATGAACTTTGGAGCGTCCATTCGACAAGCACGTCAAATCGTTACCCATGGAAATATATGGGTCAATGGAAAAAAAGTGAACCGCCCTTCTTATGCGCTATCTGTCGGTGATGTCGTTGAGATTAAAGATAAAGCAAAAGATGTAGCCATCTATAAGCATAATTTTCATGAAAAGGCAATCTTTAATTTACCCTATATAGAATATGATTTGGAAGGATATAAAGCTGTCTTAGTTGAAAAACCAACTCGAGAAAACATTCCTATCGAAATCAATGACCATCTGGTTGTAGAGTATTATTCAAGTCGATAATGCCTACATATAAAATTATTCTCTGATTCATTTCGCTGAGTGACTCTAAGCGTGTGAAAAAGGAGAACACAAAGGATTCCAAACTCGCTTTGCTCAAACAGTGGAATCCTTTTTTTGTGCCCTCCTTTTTCCCACTTAAGAGTCACTAAAACTCATGAAAAAGTTCATAATTTTATATGTAGGCATCTAGATATGGTCGTTACTTTTTAGCACCTGCTTCAAGGTATCTTTATATCTTACGCGTCTTGAACTAATTTCAGCACCACCGTCGTGAGGCGTCATGATGACATTGCCAAATTGGTGTAAGTTATAGTTTGAAGGATATATTTGAGGTGTATCCTTTGTGGGATAGCAATACCACACATCTGAAGCAAATCCATATAAACCAATATTTTTTAAGGTGTCATACAAGGCATCTTCATCGATAATCGGACCTCGGGCGACATTTACCAATGTTTTATCTTTTAGTGGGGTAAGAACAGATTGATTGATGGAGCCAAGAGTAGCGTCGCTCAGCGGAACGGTGACGACCATAATATCACACCAATCAGCAAGTGTTTCAAGGCTTGGAAAGTTCATCGTATTGTCATAAGTACGATGTTTATATTCTAAAATACCGATAGAGCATGCAAAGGGTTTTAATAAATCATGTAGGTGCTTACCGATATGTCCATATCCATAAATGGCAACTTTCTTATGAAAAAGGCTATGCCAAAATTCAGTGTAGTGTCCTCGGTTGTCCCTAGACCAATCCCTTTGAACTAATTTTTGATGGGAGAATAACAACTTTCCTTGCAAAGCTAAAAGCAAAGCTAGAGCCCGTTCGGCGATGAAGGGTGCGTGGGAAGATGTGTTATGAACGTGAATCTTATGTGAATGCAATAGATCCAGATCAAGTCCGTCTAGACCCGTATAGGGTACAAAAATATGCTGTATATTCGGAAGAGTATCCAAATTTTTTTCCGAAAACTGACCGGAAATAAGATGTGTAATCTTTTCGTGAACCTCATTATCTTGACGTTGAAGAAGAATGGGTGTGACATTTTTAGATTCATACTCGCTGAAATCATTTTCTAATAAATCAGCAATGAGCGTATATTCATGTTTATTTAATATCCCAAGTTTAATCATAATAAACCTCCTTGAAAAATTTTTATGTTATTCCTATTATACCATTAAAATGTGGTAAAATAGAAAATATTCGAATTGAAGGATAAAGGGGGACTTATTATGTTGTTTTTTTTATATATTTTAATCATTGCTTTAATCATCTATGTGGTCATATTAGGGAATAAAGTCCATTGGATTGAAAAACAGATGAAGGAAAGGGATATAAAGCACAAAGAGCTAGATGACTCGCAGGCAGAGCGCCAATATCGACCATTAGAACATTTGCAAAAAGTTCAGGCAATTTCTGAAAAACAAGTTGTGAAGAAACCGAAGAAACAAGTTCGACTGAATTTTTCAATGGCTTCAGTCTTAAGTAAAATGGGAATTGCTTTAGTATTGATTGGAATAGGTTTTCTATTTAAATGGGGCTATGACCAAGGGTTTATCACAGAATTTATCACAGTGATTTTTGGTGTAATTATTGGCTGGGGGCTTATTGCCTTTGGTCGAATAGCATATAGCAAGAAGCGAGATCTTGTTTCGCAAGTTGTGTATGGAGGTGGAATTGCGACCTTATACATCACGGTGTATGGTGCATATGCCGTCTATGAAATGTTAAATGACATCCTAGCCTTTTTATTTTTAATTCTAGTAAGTCTCATAGCTTTTTATATTTCTTTAACGCATCAAAAATTATCACTATCGATTACAGCTCTATTAGGAAGCCTTATTATTCCCTTATTGGTGGATGTTCAGTTTATCGGATTCTTTGGCTTTGGCTTATATCTTGTTTCACTAGCAATATTTAACGGCTTTATATTTTATTATAAGCGATGGCGAAGTCTACAATTGCTGACCATTATTGGTATTTATATTGTCATCTTCATTGTAACCGGCCAAGTTGTTTTATCAGATCAACAAAAAACGGAACTTGGAATCTTATTTTTTGTTTTATATGCCATCTTTAATGGACAAGATTTAATCATGGCCTTTAAAAAACGCCTTAAGGAAAAGGGTCTATGGATGACCAGTGTCTTATTGATTATTATCCCTTTATTTACAATTCTGATTACAAAAAATCTTCTGGATTGGTCAGTAAATGGTTGGACCCTTTTGTTTGTAGGAGTTGCTCTTGCATATTTTGTCGGTTCTTATGTTTACTTTAAAATGCAGGGTGAAGATATCATCAATAATTCCACACTTGTGGTGATGGCGACTTTCATATATTTTGGAATTATTCAGTTTTTTGAAGGTCGAATGGAATGGATGATTCTCATCATTATGGCCCATGTCTTTTTCTTTTTTTACCATCGTCGAAGGGAACAGATTTTTCAATGGATTGGTCATGGCGTGAGTTTGATTGCCTGGGTGACCCTTATCATTAATACCCTTGATCGATTCGATGAATTTGCTTATTCATTTGAGTATATTGGTACATCGGTGATTATCTATGTATTACTCATTGGAGTGTTATATTGGCAAAAAGCATGGATTAGAAAAATATATAGCAGTGGCACCTTTTTTGGCTACGGAACACTCTTTAATGCCTATTATGCCAATCACCTAATGGATGAAGGCTATCGCTTATTCGTATTTGCAGTACTTACATTTGCCATGATTGGCATTTTGTGGTTTGTAAATCGTAAAAAAACCTTGTTTTTTTCCTATACCTTACCGGCATATGGATTTATCCTCTTCTTGATTCGCCTAGCAGTAACATGGGATTTCGTTTTGGAAAGGGAAGGGTATTGGATCTCCTCACTCATGCTTATGGGAATCATCATCTTCATAATAGGAGTCTTCATGCGAAAGCAAGAACAAAGCGAGGGCTACTTATATGAAATTTTAGGTTCTCTCATTATTCTGTGGGGAGCCTTTGTGGATACTATTGATCTGACCCAAGAAGTTATTTACGGTCTACTAGCCTTAGGACTGGGGCTTACCCTTATCGAACGTACAATTTGGTATACCTTTAATAAAAAAGATATTCTTATTTTGGTTTATCGTGGCATTTTCTTTGCCATCTATTTATTCGGACTTATTTACCAAGTCTTTGATTATGAATTTGAATGGATAAAATTTGCGGCAGAAGTCGGTGTATTACTATTTTTTATTTGGCATTTGTATCAAACATCCAAAAAGCAGATTTTAAATTATTTAATCATATCAGCTGTATTTTACCTATATACTTACGGCGCCTTTAGGGAAGTGGCGACAGGACTTGTAACCTTGTTTTGGGCGGCTATGGGTGTTGGTGGCTTGATATATGGAATTATAAAAAGGAATCAACGGTTTTCCTATGTTGCATTAGGACTGGTTGTTTTTGTTGCAGGGCGTCTTGTGCTGATTGATTTGGCTTCCGTTGAAGTCTATTGGAAAGTAATTACATCCATGGTCTTTGGAGGAGCATTATTGGCTATAAGTTATTTTCTGCAACCCTACTTTGACCGATAGATTAATATGAAAACAATTTTACATAAAAGGAGCTTTACATGAATAAGTTTAAATTTAGTAGTAAAAGAGTTATCTTCATCACACTTATTGTGATGGCAATTGGAATCGCTTTTGTAAGTATGTATTTTGGTGCTGCAAAATATATTATGCCAATGTTTATGTCCTATTTTAGTAATCCATGGATTCCCATATTAAATACGTTGCCAGTTATTATGATTATTTTATGTATTTATTCCCTTTCTAACCGTGTGTGGTTAAGTTTTTTACTGACAAGTTGTATTACAATTTTAATAAGTTGGGTTAATTATTTTAAAATTGAGTTAAGAAACGACCCACTTCTAGCAGGGGATTTGGTATTTATTAACGAGTCAAAAAATATGCTTTTTCAGTATAAAATTTATCCGAATTATAAAATGGCTATTACAGTTGTAGCTATAGCAATTATTACGATTATGTCGATTTTTCTATTTAGGAAAGGGATATTATCTCAAAAAGAAAGAATAATTTTATTTTTTTCTATTGTGATTTGTTCAATAGTTATGGGTAATTATCTATATAGCAATGATAAATTATACCAAAGCATAGAAAATTATTCGCTGGCTAATCGATGGAATGCAACGGAGGATTACATTAGCAGAGGGGTTGTTTATCCATTTTTAGCAAGTATTAAAACGAGTATCAATCAAGCTCCGAAAGGATATTCGAAGCAAGAAGTAATAAAGATTTTAGATGTATATGAAGGCGGAGAAATAGCAGACGATAAAAAAGTGAATATCATTTCAATTATGCTTGAAGGTTATAGTGACTTTAGTCATCAAAAGCAATTAGATTTTTCAGAGAATCCATATGAATTTTATCACCAATTAGAGAAAGAATCTTATACCGGAAATTTGATTAACAATGTGTTTGCGGGCGGGACGGTATCGACAGAACGTGGATTTTTGACGGGATACACATCCTTGCCAAACTTTAGAAGGCAGGTAGATACATACGTATGGTACCTACGTGATCAGGGATATTATACAGAAGGCAGTCACCCTTATTATAACTGGTTTTATAATCGGATGAATGTCAATCCATATTTAGGATTTGAGAATTACTACTATCTTGAAAATTATTATTCGGGAAAAAAAGATACGCATTATATGCGAGATGAACTTTTGTTTGAAGAGATTCTGGGTTTTTATGAAAAGGGGAAAAAAATGGACCGACCGTATTTTTCTTTTTCAGTGACTATGCAAAATCATGGTCCTTATGGAAAGACCTATGAAGGAATACCTTATATTATTAATAAAGGATATTGTGAAGAATCATCAGCTATCATGAATAATTACTTACAGGGGATTGATCAAACAACAAAGTCCTTAGAAAAGATGGTTAATACGCTTAAAAATGACACGGAACCGGTGGTGCTTATAATCTTTGGTGATCACAGGCCATGGTTAGGCGATGCAAATAGTGTTTATCACGAGTTGGGAATTAATATTGATTTAAGTACGGAAGAAGGATTTTATAATTATTATGGGACACGTTATTTAATTTGGGCAAATGCTTCTGCAAAAGAAAGTCTTGATAATGATTTTCTTGGAGAAGGCCCAGATATAGGGTCATATTTTCTGATGAATGAATTCTTTATATTGGCAGGTTATGAAGGACCGAAATTTATGAAATATTCTAACACGATTAAAGAGGAATTTTCGGTTATACATAGTCAAGATGCATGGGTTAAAGACGATGGCTTTGTGCGTGAACTTGATAAAAATGAGCAAGAAACACTTCGCAAGTTTAATCATGTCCAGTACTATTTAAAAACGAAAAATTAAAATATTAGTACGAATATTACCTTGACGCTCACAATTCTTTATGATACTCTTTATCCGTAACATAATTTCATAAGAACGCTAGGGGGGCCGGAAACGCCGGCTGAGATAAAGACCATTGTCTTTGACCCTTGACCTGATTCGGATCATGCCGACGTAGGAAAGCTTAAGTCAAATATAGGGCTATTATACAGGTTAAACATGTATAATAGCTTTTTCTTGTTTTTCTTTCAAAGCAATTCTAGGGTTTGACACAACTGCATATACCGAATTATCAAATCATTCAGAAATATGGAGGTTAGTGATGAAAAATGTATCATTGAAACTATCAATTTCAGGACTGCTTATTGCATTAGGTGTTGTACTTAGTACCTTTTATATTCCGTTTGGGGTATCAAAGTGTTTTCCGGTACAACATTTTATTAATGTCATAGGTGCAGTCATGTTAGGGCCTGCTTATGCTGTTATTAATGCATTTTTAATATCATTGATACGGAATATGTTAGGAATGGGATCCTTGTTAGCTTTTCCGGGCAGTATGATTGGTGCGGCACTTGCCGGTCTATTCTATCGCTTTTTTTCTAGTCACCGTATCGCTTGTCTTGGAGAACTTATCGGAACAGGACTCATTGGAGGTGTCCTAGCAGGCTTGGTTGCAAGTTATGTGATGGGCAATCCGGTCGGACTTTTTTTCTTTATTATTCCCTTTGGAATCAGCGCATTAGTCGGTAGTGGATTTTCACTAATTCTTTTTGAAGTCACTGATTTATTAAAAATCATGAGAGGGTGGAAGGAAAAGATATGAAAAATGTTATGACCATTGCCGGTTCGGATTCTTCCGGCGGAGCAGGAATTCAAGGAGATCTTAAAACAATTGCATCCTATGGGCATCATGGACTAACAGCTATTACGGCAGTGACAGCGCAAAATTCCCAAAAAGTAGGTCATATTGAGCCCATACAGGTGGAGCAACAATTGCAGATTATGGATGAAGATTTTCAGATATCCGCAATCAAAATCGGTATGCTCTATTCGGTGGAAAATATCCTCGCAGTCAGTCGATGGATTGATGACCGTAACTGCCCCATTGTTTTAGACCCTGTTATTTGTTCTTCAACAGGTCAACAACTCATTCAGGCAGATGCCTTAAAAGCTATAAAAAAAATATTGCATAAGGTATCCCTCATAACACCCAATCGCTTTGAAGCGGAAATGTTAACAGGCAATAAAATCAAGAAAAGAGCAGATATGGAAGCTGCATGCAAAAAAATGGTTCACTTATATAAGACGCCGGTCCTATTAAAGGGAGGTCACTTTGATGATGCCGATCAGGCCATTGATTTTTTCTACGACGGAAAGACGATTCAAACATTTGCTGAGAAACGCTTAGAGAGTCAATGTACACATGGTACAGGATGTTGTTTGTCTTCTGCAATTGCATGTGAACTAGCGGCGGGGAAAGACATATACAGGGCAATCGTTGGAGCAAAAACAAAGGTAACCAAAGCGATACGCTATGGGTATCGAACCGGCCAAGGTGAGGGGGTTGTCAATGCACTTGAAATATAAGGCGCCGAGGATTCATTTTTTGACAAATTATGTCACCATGAATGATGTGGCAAATATGTGTATTGCATCGGGTGGTCGCCCAATAATGTCTGAAGCGGTGTCGGAATTTGAAGCAATTATTTCCAAAGTCGATGGCCTCGTTCTCAATATCGGAACGGCAGATGAATTAAGGTTTGAAAAGCTTCATCAAGCCCATCGAATCGCTAAAGCCTTAGATAAGCCACTTCTTTTAGACCCGGTTGGATGTAGCGCAAGTCAGTTTCGTTTAAGTCATTCTTTAAAACTATTAAAGGATGGTGGAGTATCGATTTTAAAATGTAATGGTCAAGAAGCGAAAGCTTTGCTTGATGAAGAAGTCAGTTCCGTGTTTTATGGTGTGGATAGTCAAGCCATGAATCCTGAACAAGTAAAAATATTGGCCTATTCCTTGTGGAAAAAATATGAGCCCTTGAATAAAAAAATCGTTGTAATCATAACCGGAGCGACGGATTACATCGTATCCGATGATGGATGCGACGAGGTTACCGGAGGGAGTATTTTGCAACAAAGCATTACAGGGACAGGATGTATGTTAAATAGTCTCTTGATGACACGTTTTTGCGGAAGCTATGGTAGGCACTATAGTCTGATGAAAGTTCTTGAATGTATGAAACGAAGCAGTGAATGCGCCGCCAGGAGGATTCATAATCAAGGCCATTTAGGAAGCTATAAGCAAGGGCTCATTGATGAAGTGGCGACAAGAAATAGGCCGATTTATTTGATTACACAAGAAAGTGCAAATGCCCAGGAATTTAAATCCCTTTGTTTGTTAAAAACAGAAGTTGCACTTCAATCCGGAATCGGATATGTGCAATATCGTGTCAAAAATAAATCGTGGGAAGAAAAGATTCAGGAAAGTCAAGAGTTACAGGGACTGGCCAGAAAATACGGAACCACATTCATTATTAATGATGACATCGCATTAGCTAAGACTATCGGAGCTGATGGTGTTCATTTAGGAGCTCAAGACATGACAGTTGGAGAGGCACGAAAAGAACTCGGAAGTAGGTGTGTTATCGGGGCAACGGCAAAAACACTAGACCAGGCACGTCAGGCAGTAGTTGAAGGCGCTGATTACCTTGGTGTGGGGGCTCTTTTTCCTTCATTGACTAAGCCAGATGCTATTCCTATGGATTTATCAACATTAGAATCCATATACAAAAATATGTCCTTACCTTTATATGGTATTGGTGGAATTACACCGAACAACTTGACCTTTGAACATACTAGATATTTGGATGGTGTCGCCATGGTTTCATCCCTTTATCAAGAAAAAACAGAAAACATATCAACTATGATTCATCAAATCAAACAATCATTCTAGGAGGAAAAAAGCAAATGGAAAAAGTACAAACATATACAACACAAATGAATGCAGCAAGACAGGGAATCATCACGGAAGCTATGCGAATTGTAGCCAAAAAAGAAAATATGGACGTTGAAATTATTCGGGAGCGTGTGGCAAAAGGAACGATTGCAATTCCGGCAAATCGTAATCACTTGTCCATTAATCCGGAAGGTGTTGGTGAAGGCTTAAGGACAAAGATGAATGTTAATTTAGGAATCTCCAAAGACTGTAATGATCCTGAAATGGAACTTGAAAAAGTTCGTGTGGCTCTGGAAATGGGCGTTGAAGCAATAATGGATTTGAGTAATTACGGAAAAACGGAGCAATTTCGTAAAGAATTAATCGATATGTCTGGGGCCATGATTGGGACAGTTCCGGTCTATGATGTTTTTGGTTTTTATGAAAAGGAATTAAAAGATGTCAAGCCGGAAGATTTCCTAGGTATGGTGCGTAAGCATGGGGAAGACGGTGTGGACTTTGTAACCATTCATGCTGGAATGAATAAAGCAGCATCAGAGACCTTTCTTAAAAATCGTCGATTAATGAATCTTGTATCACGAGGTGGTTCCTTAATGTTTGCATGGATGCGATTGACTGGGCATGAAAATCCATATTATGAGCATTTTGATGAGCTGCTAGACATTTGTGCGGAGTTTGATATTACATTAAGCTTGGGTGATGCATGCCGTCCCGGCGGATTAGCGGACTCAACAGACGCTAGCCAGATTCATGAACTCATTACATTGGGAGAATTAACTAAACGTGCATGGGAAAAAGACGTTCAAGTCATTATTGAAGGTCCGGGTCATATGTCTATGGATGAGATTGAAGCCAATGTCTTATTAGAGAAAAAACTATGCCACGGAGCCCCCTTCTACGTCTTAGGACCTTTGGTTACAGATATAGCTCCCGGATATGACCATATAACAGGTGCTATTGGTGGTGCAATAGCTGCATCAGCCGGCGCAGACTTTTTATGTTATGTCACTCCGGCAGAACATTTACGTCTTCCTACAGTTGACGATATGAAGGAAGGAATTATTGCAACAAAAATCGCTGCTCATGCGGCAGACATTGCAAAAAAAGTGCCAAAAGCAAGAGATTGGGACAACAAGATGAGTCAGGCAAGAGTTGACCTTGATTGGAAACAGATGTTTGACTTATCCATTGATCCGTCAAAGGCACGTGCATATCGAGAACATGCAGAGCTTGAAGATGAGACGACCTGTTCAATGTGTGGAAAAATGTGCGCAATACGTAATGTCCATGAAGCCTTGAAATAAAAAAAGATATGTATGAATTCCCCCATCAGCCCAAGTGGTATTGATGGGTTTTTTTTATGGTGCCCCTGGCATGGATGCTCAAACGTCTTTTCCATAATTGGATTTAATGAATCTCAACATTTTATCAGCGCTGTCAGTTAGGAAATGATCTGTTTTCCTGGCAATGCATATGGTGATGGGACCAATGTTTTCGATGGGTATACCCACAATATCTGCATCATCAGCTAGAGTTTTTTCGATTAATATGGACGTGGCCAGATTTTCCTTGATAAAACGTCGGATGGTGTTGATTTGAGTTGTTTCCATAATAATATTCGGATTGACGTTGATACTTGAGAAATGTTCTTTAACAATTTTACTAATGACAAAATCACGATTAAAGAGGATTAAAGCCTCTTTTTTTATGTCTTGAACCTTAACGGATTTTTTTGAGGCTAAGGGATGGCTTTTGTTCACATAATAATGGAAAGACAAGCTTGTAATCGGACTTGTCGCGATGTTTTTATTATCGGTTGTTTCTTCGAGTATGAAGGATAAGTCGAGGGTATCATCGAGAAGATAATCCATTATCTTGAGGGATCCGGATTCTAAGATTTCTAACTGGATTTGGGGATGACTTTGACTAAAGTTACGATATATTTCAGGAAATAATAAAGTGCCCATCATAGGAGGGATTCCGATTTTAAGAATATTGTTGTTGGATCCAAGGGATATCATTTCTCTGTTTAAATCATCTAGATTCTTAAGAAGTGGTATCAATTTTTCGTAAAAATGATGACCATGATTGGTTAGTTCGATGTGGTTGCGAATTCGGTGAAAAAGACTGATGCCAAGTTCGGTTTCTAAGTTTTTAATTGCAACGGTTAAGGAAGGCTGGGAAATGTTGAGACGTTTCGCAGCCTTTGTAATGCTACTTTGGTTACTGACTTCGATAAAATAATAAAGTTGATTAAGGGTCATTGGAGTCTCCTTTTATAGACAAAGATGTTGAATTTAATTAATAGTAACAAAGTATATAATGCATAGGATAAAACTATTATAACATAGAAATCAAATATTTTACAGGCCATAATGTATCCTTCATAATAGACTTATCAGTGTGGTTTAGGTGTCTAAACCATAAGTTTTTGATTAGGAGGTAGGGCTTTTGAAATTTACAGAAACCATTCTCAGAGATGCACATCAAAGCCAGATAGCGACAAGAATGCATACGGAAGAAATGATTCCGGGGCTGGATTTGTTGGACCAAGTGGGCTATCATGCGGTTGAAATGTGGGGCGGAGCCACCTTTGATGTGTGCCTAAGATATTTAAATGAAGATCCCTGGGAACGCTTAAAAACCATAAGAAAACATATGAAAAACACAAAGCTTCAAATGCTTTTAAGAGGCCAGAATCTTCTGGGTTATCGTCATTATGCCAATGATGTGGTGGAGCGCTTTATTCAGCATTCCATTGCAGAAGGTATAGATATTGTACGAGTATTTGATGCTCTCAATGATACGAGAAATCTAAAGACAAGTATGAAAGCCATTAAAAGAGAAGGCGGTCATTGTCAAGCAGCCATATCGTACACAACCAGCCAAGTGCATACCATTGATTATTATGTGCAGCTGGCCAAAGAATTTGAAGATATGGGCGCTGATTCCATCTGTATTAAAGATATGGCAGGTATCTTAACACCAGCCAATGCCTATGACTTGGTTAAGGGCATCAAGAGTCAAGTGAAGCTACCCTTGGAACTGCACGGACATGCGACCAGTGGTATATGCGAAGTGACCTATTATGAAGCAGTTCGAGCCGGTGTGGATATTGTTGATACAGCCTTGTCTCCATTTGCTGGAGGTACCGCTCAGCCGGCGACAGAATCCATGTATAAAATCTTCTCGGATCAAAAAGTAGCTGACCCCCTTAATGAAGAAAAAATGAATGCAGCCGCAGCCCATTTTGCCAAGGTTAAAGAAGACCATATACAAAAAGGGAATTTTAATCCCCGAGTTATGAAGATTGAACCGAAAATCTTACACTATCAAGTACCGGGGGGCATGCTTTCTAACTTGCTTTCTCAGTTGAATGACCAAAATGCAGGTGACCGTTATGAAGAAGTGTTGGCGGAGATTCCAAAAGTGAGAAAAGATTTGGGCTATCCTCCACTAGTGACACCGCTGAGTCAAATGGTTGGAACGCAAGCTGTCTTTAATGTACTTCTTGGTGAACGCTATAAGGTTATTCCCAAGGAAGTAAGGGAATACTGTAAAGGAAAATACGGACGATCTCCGGCTCCGATTTTGCCATGGATTATTGAAAAAGCCATTGGTGATAGTGAACGTATTGACGTAGCCCCGGCAGATATTTTAGAACCGGAACTTGATAAGGCGAAGGAGGCCGTTGCCCAATATAGCGATGATGAAAAAATGGCTATAGCCTATGCTATATTTCCGGATGTGGTTAGTAACTACTTCAAAGCAAAGCAAAAACCTGAAATAGTAAACATAGAAATTATATAGTAGGAGGCATTATGAGTTCAGATATTACCTTGTTACAAGCGATTCAAATAAGTGGTGCCTGTATGGCCATTGTTTTTGGAACCTTGATTATTATTATGTGGATGATTGACCTTCAAAAAATATTTTTTAGTTTTGTGGATCGATTTGAGAAAAAAGATAAAAACACACAGACAATCACGCCGACGACAATTCAGACGAGTGTTCGAGGAAAAACAGTCGACCAACTTGAAGATGATGAAGAAATAGCTGTGGCCTTGACGGCGGCTATTGAAGCCAGTGGTGGACAAGATATGAGTAAGGTTAAGATTGTAGCTGTAAGACAAATAAGTGAATAGTTATCAATAGAAATGGAGAAAACGATGAAAACATATAAGTTGAAATTAAACAATAAAATATATGAAGTGGATATAGAACTTGTGAATGAATCTGCAGATATGAGTATTAGTGATACAAGTCGACCTGCGCCAACGCCTGCACCTTCTGCAAGCCCTGCGACGAGTGCAACAGCATCCGCGGGCGGTCAAGAAGTAACAGCACCACTTCCGGGAAAAATTTTGGATATTTGTGTTAAAGAAGGTCAAAATGTTAAAAAAGGTGATCTTTTGGTCATCGTTGAGGCGATGAAGCTTGAAAATGAAGTTTTCTCGGATTTTGAAGGTATTATTCGTGCGATTAAAGTGAATAAGGGTGACAATGTCAATACCAATGATGCACTGATTGCTATAGGATAGACGGAAGGGACGATATTATGTTGACAGAATTTTTTAACAGCAGTGGATTTATGGCTTTGACGTGGCAACAAGTTATTGTCATCTTGATTGCTTGCATATTCTTATATTTAGCTGTTTACAAAAAGTATGAACCTTATTTGTTGATTCCGATTGCTTTTGGTATGTTGGTTGTCAATTTACCCTTAACTGGGTTAATGAGTGATGAGGGCTTATTCCATTACTTATACATAGGGACAGAACTAGGAATATACCCACCCTTAATTTTTCTGTGTGTGGGAGCCGGAACAGATTTTGGTCCATTAATTGCAAATCCTAAGAGTATTCTTCTTGGAGCAGCAGCTCAGTTTGGTATCTTCTCCGCATTTATCGCAGCTATTTTATTAGGTTTTGATGGTGCGGCAGCGGCAGCAATTGCAATTATTGGTGGTGCTGACGGACCGACAGCCATCTACTTAACATCAAAATTGGCACCGGATTTATTGGGGCCCATTGCTCTTGCAGCATATTCTTATATGGCCTTGGTTCCGATTATCCAGCCACCGATTATCAAATTATTGACGACAAAAAAAGAACGTGCCATTAAGATGGAGCAGTTAAGAGTAGTCGGTAAAAATGAAAAAGTGGCCTTTCCCATTATAGTCGCGATTTTTGTTATCCTCTTATTGCCTTCATCAGCACCTTTAATTAGTATGCTTATGTTAGGAAACCTTATCCGTGAGTCAGGTGTTGTGCCTAAGTTAGTTGAAACAGCTCAAGGAGCCTTGATGTATATTGTGACTATTGTTCTTGGATTAACGGTAGGAGCTAAGGCGGATGCGGCATCTTTTCTTAATCCGGAAACCCTTAAAATCATCGCTATTGGTTTGTTTGCCTTTGCCATAGGAACGGCTTCAGGTGTTATCTTTGGAAAAATCTTATGTAAAATAACAGGTGGAAAGATTAATCCTATGCTTGGTGCGGCAGGCGTTTCAGCCGTACCCATGGCTGCTCGAGTTGTGCAAAAAGTCGGCCAGGAAGAAAATCCAAGCAACTTTTTGCTCATGCATGCGATGGGTCCCAATGTGGCTGGCGTTATCGGATCAGCTGTTGCGGCGGGGGTATTATTAAATATTTTTGGTTAATGAATTTAATGTTCTCTTTCTAAGAAAAATATGTTAAAATTAAATGAACGATAAACTATTTAGCGGATGCAATGCATCCGCTAAGTCTATGTAGGAGAATAAACATGTTAAATCAATTTTCAAGAACAGAACTTCTTTTAGGAAAAGAAGGGATGGAACGTCTAAGTAAAGCACGTGTTGCAGTCTTTGGAATCGGAGGTGTCGGAGGATATGTTTGTGAGGCCCTTGCCCGTAGTGGTGTCGGTGCTTTTGATATTATCGATGATGACCAAGTCTGCCTTACAAATATAAATCGACAAATTATAGCAACGAGAAAAACAGTGGGCAAAGACAAAGTTGAAGTGATGAAAGAGCGTATTTTAGAAATCAATCCCAAAGCAGATGTACGAACCTATAAGACCTTCTTTTTGCCGGAGAATGCAGATACCTTTCCCTTTGAAGAATATGATTATGTTGTCGACGCAGTCGATACAGTGACAGCAAAGATAGAACTCGTCATGTGTGCAAAGGAAAAAAGTGTGCCGGTCATCAGCAGCATGGGGGCCGGAAACAAATTAGAGGCAAGTCAGTTTAAAGTAGCAGATATATATAAGACCAAAGTATGTCCCTTGGCAAAAGTGATGCGCCGTGAATTAAAAAAACGGGGTGTCAAAAAATTAAAAGTAGTCTACTCGGAAGAACAAGCCATGAAACCAATTGAAGATATGTCCCTAAGCTGTAAAGCCAATTGTATCTGCCCTCCGGGCGGTGAACGCAAATGTACAGATAAGAGAGCAATTCCCGGAAGTGTTGCTTTTGTTCCTCCGGTCGTTGGCTTGATTATAGCCGGTGAGGTTGTTAAAGATATTATTCATCGGTAAAAACTTGTCTATCATGAAGAAAATTGCTAGTATAAGAGTAGAGAATGAATAAGAAAAAAGGAGTGATGTTGTGAAGAAAAATACAGGGAATTGCTTCATTTGTAGCAGTGAATATAGCAAACAAGGATTTACAAGACATCTTAAGACTTGCATAGAAGATCTAATACAAAAAAATGCACAGAAAAACAAACCTAAACGCGATGTATATTTATTGCAGATTGAAGCGACATATTGTCCGAAATATTATATGTATATTTTAATCGATCAAAAGGCAACCTTAAAATTATTAGATGATTTTATTCGTGGAATTTGGGTAGAATGCTGTGGTCATTTAAGTGAATTTCATATTGATTATTATTCCTATATTTGTGACTACGAGGAGCATAGCCATGCATATGGAGGCGACTTTAATTATGGTATGAATTTTAGTTTGGATCAAGTGCTAGATGTGGGTGAACAATTTTCCTATGAATATGATTTTGGCTCAACAACGGACTTGAGGCTATCTATAAAGGCGGCCTATTCAAATATAGTTTTGGAAGATGCAGTTACCATTGTTGCCCGAAACAATGCGCCTAAAAATGATAGTGACAATTCACCAAGATCAGGGGTATGTGGATATGTTGCAGATGTAAACTTTCAGCCTAGTCAACTAGACTTAAAAAAATATCCGGTGTCTGAGTTTTCTGAAGAGATTTGGGATGAAGACTGGGATGAAGATGAGCTTTTAGATGTGTTTGAAGAACCCATGATGGATATAATCAATCAAAGCTTTTATGATAATATAATACAGGGAGAGAAGTTATATATTGATGGACGTGCGGATACACTTAAGCAATGCCTTCAGATGTTGAATAAAGAAGATGTTTATGAAGTCTCTAAGTGGTTAGGAATGACAGGAGTTTCTTCATATACAAAAGCTCGCTTAATTCAAGCTTTAGAACACCATGTTTTACAGATTTTCCCCCATATGTTGACCTATATGTCAAGCGAGCAATTTCATATTATAAAGAAGGCAGCAAGTAATGATGGTCGAATTGATCTTCCTGTATCAACATATCTTATACATGGAAAGAGGATGATTACTCAATGGATTCAAAAAATGCTTTTGTTTCCGACATATGATTCGACTATGGAAATGATTGGATTTAAGTTGCCAAAAGAACTGGTTGAAATTGTCAATGAAGTGAATGAAAAAGAATATATCTCTTATATAAAAAGAAATACAGAGTGCATAGATATAGTGCGCGGATTGATTTATTATTATGGGGTGTCGTCCTTCGAAGATTTACATGAATGGACAATAGACTATACTAAGAATCATTATGATATCAAAACGTTTAAATATATAATACATCAAAATTTGCCTACAGAAATTACATTAGAAGCTGATGATGAACTTGTCTGGTATATTCGCGTACTTGATCCGGATGAATTAATCGAAGATATTGAAGAACAGAGAACGATAAATTCTAACTTAAACTACAAAAAAATTCATAAGCAGAAGTTGCTTGAAGTGGATAGTGTCTACCACTACGTTCAAAATCAAAAAACCTATGCACTGGAAAAATATTTGAAAAAATACTATAATATGGACGCTTTTGATATTCAGGAAGTAATGACACATATCATGGCACATATGGATTTATGTCAATCACCGATGCAATTGCCTGAAGTGATACCGAGACAATTAGATATCCCTAGTACTACCGTTCGAAATGAAATCATGGAATATATTATTAATATTTATAATGCAAACCGTCAGTGGGTTTTACTAGGATATGCACCGGATGAAATACGGGAAACTCCAAAAAATATCCATATTGAACCCAAAGTTACTTCAAATGTTACAGCGGTTAACTTTGCAAAGAAAAAGAAAATAGGGCGTAACGACCCTTGTCCTTGTGGAAGCGGTAAAAAGTACAAACATTGTTGTGGAAGGTAATGCCAAAGATATGGAGGAGTGATTATATGTTGGCAGATAATGGAATCTATGAACTTTTGAATGGTATTATATGTATGTCACCACGTCCATCGACCTTTCATCAGCGAATATTAACACGCTTATCTATTGAAATTGGCAAGTATTTAGAAAATCAACGGCCTTTAGAGACCTTAGTACAAAATTGAACATTTATAAAGAACATGGAATAAAGGAATATTGGGTTGTATCCCAGCATTTAAAAACAGTTGTCATTTATGACTTTACAAAAGGGAAGAATGACGTCAAAATAGACGAATATTCACATGAGATGATTGTGACATCTAATATATTCGCCGGTCTAAAAGTTAATTTGCATAAAATCTTTAAACAATAAGTAAAAGTATTTCGCTTACATCAAACCGTTTTTTCTGTTATAATAGAATTATAGTGTGATTAGAGCTATGTGTTTTTGGCAAATATAAAGGAGAAATGAAATGTTTGAAGTAGGCGATTATATAATTTATGACAACACAGGTGTTTGTCAGGTAGAGTCAATAGGACATTTAGATATGTCAGGTGCATCAGGGAAACGGTTGTATTATACATTAAAACCTCAGCATGGCAAGAGCGGTACAATTTATACTCCGGTAGATAACGAGAAAGTAACGATGCGACCGGTAATGACAAAAGATGAAGCCATAGTTCTTATCGATGAAATTCATAACATCGGAACCTTAGATTTATCGGATGAAAAGAAGAGGGAAGTTGAGTATAAAGAAGCGTTTGCAAAATATGATTGTCGAGAATTGGTTAAAGTAATTAAAACGATTTTTTCTTTAAAAGAAGATCGCATTGCAGAAGGAAAAAAAGTAACTGCCTTGGATGAAAAATATTATGACTTAGCTGAAGAAAAACTTTATGGAGAATTAGCAATATCCTTGGAAAAGGATTTTGATTCGGTCAAAGAATATGTAATAGAGCATGTACAACAATACGATATGTAAATTTAACTCGCTTCTCTCAAACCTATTGAGTGAAGCGAGTTTTTAGAATAGGAATGCTTATGGAAAAACAAACATATATTAAAATAAAAGGTGCGCGAGTACATAATTTAAAACATATAAATATAGATATACCCAGAGAGAAGTTAGTCATTGTTACCGGCCTTAGCGGGTCAGGAAAATCTTCTTTGGCTTTTGATACCATCTATGCGGATGGTCAGCGTAAGTACATGGAATCCTTGTCATCTTATGCAAGACAATTTCTCGGACAAATGGATAAGCCGGAAGTGGATAGCATTGAAGGCTTGTCTCCGGCTATATCCATTGCCCAAAAATCGACCAATCATAACCCGAGGTCAACCGTCGGTACGGTAACCGAGATTTATGATTATTTGCGATTGCTTTTTGCGCGTGTAGGGATACCCCATTGTCCAGAATGTGGTAAAGAGATTCAACGCCAAACAGTGGATCAAATGGTTGAGCAAATTATGGCCTTATCAAAGGGAAGCAAAATTTTGGTGCTTGCACCTGTTGTTAGACAACGTAAAGGGCGACATGAAAAAGTATTGCAACAAGCAAGCAAAAGTGGCTTTGTACGGGTGATGATTGATGGAGATATGGTTGAACTTAGTGAACCGATTGAACTTAATCACAACAAAAAACATGATATTCAGATTGTTGTGGACCGATTAGTGATTAAAGAGGGTATTGAAAGTCGGTTAACAGATTCGCTAGAACAAGCCATGCATTTAACAGAAGGGCTTGTCCAGATTGATCTTGTTGATGGCGAAAGTTTTACGCTGAGTAGTCATTTTTCCTGTCCGGATTGTCATATCAGTTTGTCCGAAATTGAACCCGTTCATTTTTCTTTTAACAATGCCTTAGGGGCTTGCCCCCATTGTGAAGGAATCGGATATGAGATGGCCTTTGATGAAGCGTTGATGATTCCAGATCCATCCCTTAGTATTGAGGAAGGTGCCATTCAAGTCTACAGTTGGCAGTCTAGCAAGGACAAGGGGAGTTTTACGAGGGCAATATTGGACAAGCTATCTGAAAAATTTGATTTTCGACTAGATGTTCCGTTTGAATCTTACCCTAAAGAGATTCATGACATCCTTATCTATGGAACTGATCAAGAAGTAACCGTTTCTTATAACGGGCGCTACGGCCCGGGGGTATATGATATTGCTTTTGACGGTTTAATTAAAAATGTTGAACAGCGATATCATCGAAACACGGGTGCAGGGGCAAAAGCGGAATTTGAATCCTTTATGCGTATTACACCGTGTAAATACTGTGAAGGGAAGCGCTTAAACAAAGAAGCGCTAGCAGTGACAATAGCTGACAATAACATTGATGACATTGTGAATAGATCGGTAAAGCAGCTGATTCCGTTTTTTAGCAACTTGACATTAAGCCCACATCAGCAAGCGATTGCTGAGCGGATACTTAAGGAAATAAAAGAACGAATTCAGTTTTTATATAATGTCGGACTCGACTATCTGACATTAGAGCGTGGAGCATCGACTCTGTCTGGTGGTGAAGCTCAGCGTATCCGTTTGGCGACACAAATTGGTTCGGGACTGGTCGGCGTGACTTATATTTTAGATGAACCTAGTATCGGATTGCACCAAAGAGATAATGATAAGCTCATAGCTACATTACATCACTTAAGAGATTTAGGTAACACGGTACTGGTCGTTGAACATGATGAGGATACCATCAAAGCAGCAGACTACATTATTGATATTGGTCCGGGAGCCGGTGAACATGGTGGAGAAATTGTAGCCGAAGGAAGCTATGAAGAAATCCTTGCCCATGATTATTCGATTACAGGAAAATACCTACGTGGTGAACTAAAAATTGAAGTGCCTCGTCAGCGACGTGAACCAAGAGGCGTACTTACCGTGTATAATGCCCATGAAAATAATCTGAAAAATATTAATGTAGACATACCTCTAGGCGTCTTTTCATGTGTGACAGGAGTGTCAGGCTCTGGGAAAAGTTCCTTGGTCAATGAAATTTTATATAAAGCATTGGCAAAAAAACTGAATCGTGCTCGAACGGTTGCAGGAAAGCATGACCGGATTGAAGGGACTGAACAACTCGATAAGATTATTGATATTGATCAAAGTCCAATCGGACGAACACCTCGGTCCAATCCGGCCACCTATATTGGTGTTTTTGATATGATTCGAGACTTATTTGCATCAACACAAGAAGCAAAAACCCGTGGCTACAAGAAAGGACGCTTTAGCTTTAATGTGAAAGGTGGCCGGTGTGAAGCATGTAGTGGCGATGGTATTATCAAAGTAGAAATGCATTTCTTGCCGGATGTTTACGTACCTTGTGAAGTATGTCATGGAAAACGCTACAATCGGGAAACACTAGACGTTAAATATAAAGGGAAAAATATCCATGATATCCTTGAAATGACCGTTGAAGAAGGTTTGACGTTTTTTGCTAATATTCCCCGAGTACTTAGAAAAATTCAGACGCTCTACGAGGTCGGTCTCGGATACATTCGTTTAGGACAACCGTCTAACACCTTATCTGGTGGAGAGGCCCAAAGAATTAAGTTGGCTTCGGAACTGAGCAAGCGTAGTACCGGAAAAACGATTTACATCCTAGATGAACCAACGACAGGGTTACATTTTGAAGATGTCCGAAAACTGATTGTCATTTTACAGCAACTGGTGGATGAAGGCAACACAGTGCTGGTTATTGAGCATAATATGGATGTGATTAAGAATGCTGATTACATTATCGATATCGGACCGGAAGGTGGCGACGGTGGAGGAATGATTGTCGCCAAAGGTAGGCCAGAAACTATCGTTAAAGTCGAGCAATCTTATACAGGACAATATTTGAAGCGGTATTTAAATTAACTAAAGTATTGACCCTAAAATCAAAATATGATACTGTTTCTATAAATGAATCGAATTCTATGTAGAAAAGAGGAACAGTATGAAAGTCAAGCTGAGTGACATTGCTGAGGAAATGGGCGTATCCATTGCGGCTGTATCCATGGCATTGAATAATAAAGGCGGTATTGGAGAAGATACTCGGGAAGAAATTTTGAGAACGGCAGAACGCATGGGTTATAAAGCCAGAAAAGCTTCCAAACCTATACCAGAGTCCAAAGAACCTCGTTTTATCAAATTACTACGCATTAAAAAACATGGCATGGTTGTCATGGAAACTGAATTTTTTGCAGCGGTTATTCAGGGCATAGAAACCCAGTGTCGTAAGATGGGCTATCAGCTTCTGATTGCAAATATTACATTAAATGATCAGGAAGCACATCAGATTGCCAATGAATATCACGACGATATTGACGGTATGATTTCCTTGTGTACAGAGTTGGAAGAAGAAGATATTGGTCCCTTAAAACGGATGCCTTGCCCGCAAGTGGTTATTGACCGCAAATTTTTATGGAATGTCAATACGGTACTTATGAATAATCAAAAGGGAACCCGTCAGGCAGTTGAACATCTGTTTGAAAAAGGACATAGAAACATTGGATATTTAAAAAGCAATACTGGAATATATAATTTTAAAAGTCGATTCAAAAGCTATCTCGAGTCGGTCGAGCGCTTGGGACTAGAATGTCAGGAGAAATATATTATTCCTCTAGAACCAACCATTGAGGGTGCTTACCAAAATATGAAGCACTATTTATCAAAAACAGAGGTAGAGAATCTACCAACGGCTTTTGTCGCGGATAATGACAATATTGCACTGGGAGTTATGAATGCCCTTAAAGAATATGGACTTAGCATTCCGGATCAGATTTCTTTGATAGGAATTGATGATATGCCCTTTTGTAAAATTGTGAATCCCCCATTAACGACAGTTAAGGTGTATAAAGAAGAAATTGGAAGACAAGCGGTTAAGTTACTTGTGGAAGAAGTTCTAGGCGATACGGAGTGCTCCAAAAAAATGGAAGTAGATACAATTTTAGTTGAAAGAAGTAGTGTTAAAGACTTGAATGCATAAAGGTGATGAAAATAAGTGCAGTCCGATGAAAGGGCTGCATTTTTTTAAAACAAATACTTAAATTAACTTAAAATATTGACCGTTAACTGAAAAAATGATACAATGAATCCATAAAATTAAGTAAAACAAGTACCTTGTTTTAGAAATGGAGGATTTGAAATGATTAAGATTGGTGTTGCGGCGACAAGGCGTTTTGTCTTTAGTAAAGAGGATGCCCATAAGTACAAAGATTTGGTGTTAGAAAAACTTAAAGGGATGGAAAATATTGAAGTGGTAGATATAGAATCTATTAATTCAGAAGGATTGCTTTTTGATGATGATACTCATGCAGATCAAATTAGTGAACTCTTTATTCGAGAAAAAGTGGATGCTGTATTTTTCCCTCATACAAATTTTGGAACAGAAAATACCGTTTGTCGGGTGGCCAAAGCAGTCAATAAGCCGGTTTTATTATGGGGGCCCCGTGATGAGGATCCATTAGAAGATGGCATGCGACTGCGTGATACCCAATGTGGACTCTTTGCGACAGGAAAGATCCTTCGACGTTTTAATGTACCTTTTACCTATATTCCCAATACACGATTAGATGATCCGATTTTTGAACGTGGATTAGAGAATTTTATTGCGGCAGTCAATGTGGTAAAAGCAATGAAAAAGTTGCGAATACTTCAAATTTCGACGCGTCCGGCAGGATTTTGGACCATGATGTATAACGAAGGCGAATTATTAGAAAAATTCGGGATTGAGATTTATCCGATTACATTAGTTGATATTAAAAACCGGACAGATGAATTGATAGCTTCAGATAACCCGGAAGTGGCAGACGTCGAAAAAACGATTAAAGAAGCCATGGAAACAAGACACGTTGGAGACCAAGCTGTTCGAAAGATTGCTGCTCTAAAAGTTGCTATGAGACAGTTTGCTGAAGAAAAAGGATGTAAAGCCATTGCTATTCAGTGTTGGTCAGCAATGCAAGAAAGTATGAAAATCATGCCTTGTTTAGCCAATTCCCTATTAACCGATGAATTTATTCCGGTAACTTGCGAGACAGATATTCATGGTGCTATCACATCGGTTATGACTCAAGAGGCGGCACAACGCTCAACACCAACATTTTTTGCAGACTTGACAGTGCGTCATTCAGAAAATGAAAATGGCGAACTCTTATTCCATTGCGGAAACTTCCCGGTGTCATTAGCCTGTGATGGATGTAATGCTTCAGCAGAAAAACATTTTCTCTTTGATGACCATTCACCTGGAACTTTTGAAGCTGAAATCAAAGGAGGAGAGATGACCATTGTCCGTTTTGACGGAGACCATGGCGAATATAATCTCTTTATGGGGCATGCGAAAGGTATTCAAGGAAAATATAGCCGAGGATCTTACGTGTGGGTTGAAGTTGATGATTGGATAAAATGGGAACGAAGATTGGTCGAAGGACCTTACGTACATCACTGTGTCGGAATTCATGCAGATGTAATACCGGTACTTTACGAAGCGGTAAAATATATTCCGGGAATTAAGTTGGATTTAATTGATACAACAGAGGACGATATTGTTCATTGGTTGAATGGAGGTTCAAAAGCATGGATATCCGAGAATTAGAAAAACAGGCGGTTCAAATCAGAAAAGATGTTATAGAGATGATCTATGGTGCGAAAACCGGACATACCGGAGGTGCTTTATCTTCAACAGACATTATGACGACCTTGTTTTATGGTGTGATGAATGTGGATGCGAAGAATCCGAATCATCCGGATAGGGATCGTTTTATTCTCAGCAAAGGACACTCGGTGGAACCCTATTGGTGTGTGTTGGCAGAACTTGGATTTATTGAAAAAGAGGAATTGAAAACTTTTAGTCAATTTGGAACGCGCCTAATCGGACATCCTAATAATAAAGTGAGCGGCGTTGAAATGAATACAGGTTCACTGGGGCATGGATTAAGTGTTGCTTCCGGTATGGCCCTCGCGGCAAAGATGGACGAAAAAAAATATCGCGTCTTTACCTTAATGGGTGATGGTGAGCAAGCGGAAGGATCGGTTTGGGAAGGTGCTATGTTTGCGGCGCATTATAAACTAGACAACCTTGTCGCGATTATTGACCGCAACCGGCTGCAAATCAGCGGATGTACAGAAGATGTTATGGGACTAGACCCTCTTGATAAAAAGTGGGAAAGTTTTGGCTGGAATGTTATTGAGATTAACGGAAATAGTATTTCAGAACTCTATGAAATTCTTGAAAAAAAACCTGCATGTGAAGGGAAACCAACCTTGATTCTTGCCAATACAACCAAAGGTAAAGGCGTTTCATTTATAGAAAATCAAGCGGCCTGGCACCATAAAGTTCCAACAGAGGCTGAGTATGAACAAGCCATGCAAGAGCTTAATGCGCAGTTAAAAGTCTTGGAGGTGTCTTATGAATAAAATACCCAATAGAGAAATTGTCAATGACGTTTTAGTCCGACATGCAAAAGCCAATAAAGATATTATTGTTCTCGCCAGTGACTCAAGAGGGTCGGCCAAACTAGCGCCTTTTGCAGAAATGCATGAAAAACAGTTTATTGAAACCGGAATAGCTGAACAAAATATTGTGGGTGTCGCAGCAGGTCTTGCAGCGTCAGGGAAAATACCTTTTGTAGCTTCTCCGGCATGCTTTTTAAGTATGCGTAGCGTTGAACAGGTTAAAGTGGATATGGCCTATTCCAATACCAATGTAAAACTCGTGGGAATTAGTGGAGGGATTAGTTACGGTGCCCTTGGTATGTCTCACCATTCCGTGCAAGATTTGGCTGTCATGCGAGCGATTCCTAATATGACGGTTGTTCTTCCGGCAGACCGATTCGAAACAGAAAAAGTCGTCGAGGCACTTATAGAAAGCTATGGACCAACTTATATGCGTATCGGTCGCAATCCTGTCGAAGATGTCTATGAATCTCTTGACTATGAATTTCAGTTAGGTAAAGCCAATGAAATGCATAGCGGGACAGATGTCACCCTGATTGCTACCGGAGAGACTGTGCGTATTGCACTAGATACTGCGCTGATGTTAGAAAAAGATGGAATACAAGCCCGTGTATTAAACATGCATACGATTAAACCGCTAGACACGGAAGCGATTATTAAAGCGGCTAAAGAAACGAACTATATTGTTACGCTTGAAGAACATAGTATTTTTGGTGGTCTAGGTGGTGCGGTTTCTGAAGTTGTTAGCACTAATTATCCTGTTAAGATGAAAATACTGGGTATTCCTGATGAGCCGGCAATTGCAGGAACAACGACGGAAGTTTTTGGACATTATGGTATCAGTGCTCCGGCAATCTATCAAATGCTTCGTAATGACATTCAAGGAGACAAGGAGGCATAAGATGGTTATCTTAGGAATAGATCAGAGTACATCAGGAACCAAAGCCTTAATTGTTGATGAAAAGGGAAAGATTCTTCATAAAGAAACAATGGAGCATAAGCAATACTATCCAAAACCTGGATGGGTAGAACACGATATTGATGAAATCTATTCAAATGTCGTGATTCTTATTAAGAAGATGTTAGAAAAGGTTCAGCCGTCAGAAATTATTGGTTTATCAATTACAAATCAAAGAGAAACGATTGCTTTTTGGGACGATGAGACCAAAAAACCTTTATGTCATGCTTATGTTTGGCAATGTCGACGTGGGTCAGAGATTTGCCAGGATTTGAGTGATCAAGGTTATGACCCAGTTATTGAAAAAAAGACCGGATTAAAACTGGACACCTATTTTTCAGCCAGTAAGATTAAATGGGCTATTGACAACGATGAAGCAGTCATAGATGCAAAAAAACGAGGAACCTTACGCATTGGCACCATAGATGCATGGTTAATTTATTGTTTGACGGATGGCCAAACCTTTGCTTCAGACCATACCAATGCCAGTCGTACTATGTTATATAATCTTGAAACATCCGATTGGGACCATGAATTAGTGGAACTGTTTGGTGCAAGCCGGTCAATGTTGCCACAGATTATGGCATCAAATGCAAGGTTTGGATTTGTAGAGAATCCTCAACTTCAAGAAATTCATGAATTGCCAATAGCCGGAGTGATTGGTGATAGCCAAGGTGCTCTTTTGGGGCAATTGTGCTTTGACGTAGGAATGGCTAAAGCAACCTATGGTACTGGCTCCTCCGTTATGATGTACACCGGGGATAAACAAGTGCGTTCCAATAATGGCTTAGTGACTTCGGTTGCTTGGGCCTTGGAAGACCAAGTGTTTTATTCGATTGAAGGTTTGATTAATTCTTCAGGAGATACCTTAAAATGGGTGAAAGAAAATCTAGGATTATATCAAGAGGAAGAGGAAGTTGGCGCATTAGTTCATAGTTTGGATTCCAATGAAGGTGTTTATATTGTTCCGGCTTTTGTAGGCTTGGGAGCACCATATTGGAAGCCAAATGCCAAAGCGTCCATTGTAGGTTTGTCCAGAAAGTCTCATCGGGCCCATATCGTGCGAGCGGCTGTTGAATCGATGGCCTATCAGGTGGCTGATTTGATTCATTTGATGGAAAGTGATGCGGGAATCGCTATTGAAACATTAAACGCAGATGGGGGACCAACAAAAAATCCTTTTTTAATGCAATTACAAGCAGATGTCTTGCAAGCCCACGTTCGCTGCATAGAAAAACAAGAACTCTCGGTCATGGGAGCTGTCTATCTTGGTGGATTACAACTAGGTATGTGGAAAGATTTTGACAGTCTGAAAGCATTGCCAATGGAAGAAACCATCTATGGGCCAGAGCGATCTGCCAATGAGGTTAAAGCTTTACTTATAGGCTGGCATAATGCTGTTGACAGTGTGTGCTAAGCGGAGTTTAAATTCAAAAAAATAAATATATTGAAATATAATGGGTTTTATGCTAGTATTTTTCTATAAGGAGTGATTATATGAAAAAAGTATTTAACCCTGATTTTTTGCCCATCAGGCTCGATGATCAAAGTTTGATTGACATATTGAGAAGAGAATCGGATGCTCGAGCTAAGCTGGAGCGATTTAATTCAATGTTAGAGCGTTCCATCATTCGTGAAGAATTATTAATGTTATTTTCCCTTGATGAATCTGTTCAATCCACGAAAATAGAAGGGACACAGGCGACAATTTCCGAAGTTGTTGAATCAGAGATGACAGGCAAAAAAAATGTTGATATTCAGGAGGTAGATAATTATGTTGAAGCCATCCGTCAAGGATTTAATCTGCTTGCCTCAATTCCTATAAGTACGCGACTGTTTCACCGACTGCACAAAATTATCTTGAATAATGCACGAGGACAAAACCGAAGTCCTGGAAATTATAGAATAATTCAAAATTTTATCGGTCCAACCAATAAAATTGAAGATGCAACGTATATTCCACCGGAGCCGCAAAATGTGGAAAGGCTTATTGGAAACTTGGAGCGATACATTAATAATGAATATGATGATCATTTGGGGTATATTGCTCGAGCGGCAGTTATACACGGTCAGTTTGAAACGATTCATCCATATTTGGATGGGAATGGACGTCTAGGTAGAATTATCATTATTTTATATCTGGTCAATAATAATATACTCACTAGTCCAACGTTTTTTATTAGTGAGGAGCTTGAACGGAGTAAGTTTAAATATTATGGACTGCTTAATAATTTAAGAAATGATGAACCACAATGGCGAGAATGGATTCTATATTTTATTGAATCGACAATAAAACAAGCCAACCATTATATAGAAAAACTTGAAAAGATAGAAGCTTTATATAAAGAGCTTGTAGAGTATGCTAATCAGAAAAACATCAAAACAAGAACCATCAATGCAATCTTTAAAAAACCTTTTTTTACCGTAAAATATATACAAGAAGAAGTGGGTGTAAGCTATAATACAGCAAAGCGATATATTGATAGGCTTGTAGAAATAGGAAGAATCTACCCGGATGACAAGAAAAAGAATAAAATCTATAGATTTTATGACTTGATTGATGCAATGCGGTAACTATAATTTTAATTAGAAAAAGTATAATTAAAAAAAGGAGTAACTATGGAGTATTTAAAAAAGGTGGATTTATATCAATATAGAATTAATGAGTTAAGGCCCTTTGAGGGAGAATTGTTAAAACAGATAAAAGACTTTTATCGGATTGGATTAACATGGACATCCAATGCCTTGGAAGGGAATTCTCTAACAGAAAGTGAGACAAAAGTCTTAATAGAAGATGGTTTGACCGTTGGGGGAAAACCTTTAAGAGACATGTTTGAGGCTGTGGGTCATGCAAAAGCATATGATTATATGTTTGCATTGCTTGAAAACAATGACATCAGAGAAATGGACATTCTCTATCTGCACAAATTGTTCTATCAAAATATTGAAGAAAAATTTGCCGGAAAATATCGTGATATTCCTGTGTTTATCTCAGGATCGAATTATCCGGTTACAAAAGTTGAGGATATTCAAAATGAAATAAAGAAATTATGTAAATGGATAAAAAAGGATAGAAAGAGATATCATCCAGTAGAATTTGCCGCATTACTTCATAAAAAATTTGTGTTTATTCATCCTTATAAAGATGGAAATGGTAGGGTGGCGAGGCTGCTTATGAATACGGCCCTAATACAAGACGGTTATTTACCGGCTATAATTCCCCCGATTTTAAGGGGTGAATATATTTCTTTCCTTGAAAAAGCACATGAAGATGATCGGGCGTTTATTAACTTTATTGTTGAAAGAGAAATAGAATCACAAAAGGATTTTTTAAGACTTCTTCATATACCCCTACCTAAAGCTTAACATGGAAATGGTATAAAGTGACAAGAAACTTTAATGCGATAAAATTAACTAACTTATATACTGCGTCAAATAAGGTGAATATATGGTATATCAGTGTGGAATTCTTAATGTTTTTCGTGTATTATAGTTGATAAAGATATGAAGGAGAGATGAATACTATGAAAAAATTAATAACAATGATATTAATAATTACAATAGCATTATCAACAATGGTAGTACCAACATTTGCAGGAACTAAAGACCAGCCATCATCATGGGCTCAAGAATATGTTAAAGTAGCACGAGAGAGGAATACTTACCAGAATGGTTAGATAATAATTATCAATCACCAATCACTCGAGAAGAATTTGCGGAGTTATTCGTGACTACTATCTTGAAAGCTCACAGTGATTACACAACAAGAGGATTTACTAAATATGATGAGCGTAACTTACCGTTCGTTAGTGTTGATGTAGACAAGTTCAATGAACGAGTAACAACTGATTTCAGCTTCAATGATACTGATAACAAATATGTATTAGCAGCTTGGAAAATGGGAGCAGCAAATGGAGTTGGAAACGGTAACTTCAACCCAGACGGATTACTCAATCGTGAACAAGCCGCTACAATGATCGTCCGAGCAATGCAACCGCTAGCTCTTTTCAAGCATGTAAGTCATGGATTCAATATGAGTACAGATATTGGAGATTTACAAACCGCATCTACATGGGCACAGCATTATATGGAACAAGCTTATGTGCAAGGATTAATAGCTGGTACTTCAAAAGCTGTCTATACGGAAACCTCATCGGCTAGAACTTATATACAAAAAGCAAACTTAAGTCCGAAACTAAACTTCACACGCGAACAAGCAATTGTCATCTTAACTAGAATCATGATGGACAGAATAGACGACGCTGCACATGCTATACCCTTAAGAAGTTATATTCCAATAGGATTGACGCATCTTTATGCAGACGTTCACATCGACGGTTCTGATGATGCCATCTATATTGAAGATACAGGTTGGGATTGGGACAAAGCTCCAGGATTAGAAAGAGAGCGCCTTATAAATAATCAGTACAAAGATGTTTTGGATAAGTATACAAGTATGCAAAGATATGCAGCATATGTGGGATTACCATTTGACAGAGGATACGGTGGCCCAGAGTGGTTAGACGCTATCATGGGTAAACATATGGTATATGACTTCTACACACATACAGTAGAAAAGAATAAAGGAGATTATCTAGCAATTATCCGTAAGAATCCTGAATGGGATGGAGTTCTCCTATACCGCTCATACTTCGATGAAAATGGAGAAAAGAAAGAGTGGAGCCTGCACCCATATTCAGTACCAACAGGAACACCACTAATCGGTGGACCAAACTTCTAATTAAATCAAACCAAGCAGCCCCTACAAAAAAAAACGATAGGGGCTCTTTTCTATGGAAGGAGATTCGAATGATGGGCGATTCAAATATCACGCCGAAAATAAAAATATAGCAAAGAATCAGTCAACTAAGCGTGGGCGCTTCTTTCTACTAGAATATTGGTGAAATTAGTTTGATTTTTTCAGAGAAGGAAGAGAAAATTGTTGATTTTAACAATAGAAATTGGCTGTGTTTAAATTCAACCATTTTGTCTTGTTTAGAAAGATGAAAAAACAAAGAAACTTGGAATACAAAATCTGAATATTCAAATTAAACGCCGGAAAATCTATAGTTATAAGAAAAGAAACTATTAAATAGTACATATAAACAGACAGGTGCCGTAAGAACATGGGAACGTAAATTCCTACTCTTACGGCATCTGTTTGTTTCTTTCCTTTATTCCACTTCAATAATGACCCGTTGATATCTAGTTAGAGCTGGTGTACCGCCATCTGTAACGGCAAGAATGATATGCAAGCTTCCTGTGTGAAAGACGCGTTCTGTAGGAATGGTGAACCAAGCTTCTTTTTCGGTGTAGTGGTGAATTTCGATTGGATTGCCACTGGTTGCGGCAGAGGTTGAAAAACTTCCGGCCTCCGGATAGTAGAACCATTCATAGTGTAATGCATCCCCATCCGGATCATAAGAACCTTCCGCGCTAAGGTCGATACGGTCACCTAAATTGGCTTTAATTCTATCGGGATGACCTAATTTTGGAACGGGTGGATGGTTGGCATCTTCGTAGCGAGGCGTGATAGTCCAATCCATTCGTGCAGAAAAGTCGTTTTGGTATGCCTTGCGCCATCGCCAAATGCTTGCTTTGTTGGAAGTGTGCCAATGCCCGTCATTGCCCATAACTTCATCACAGGCATCTGAATAGAAAGGACGTGTTTCTGGCTCTAGAAAATGTTTTTGGATTGGTGGTTGGTAATATTCATAACGTCCGCCCCAACTTCCCCATTCAGGATGTTCGGGATTGCCCAGTCCGTTGTTGATTAAATATAAAAAAGTTGGTGTATCCCCTTCCATGAGGAATTTGGACGAAGGATATACAGCGCCTAAGGGACCCTTTGATTGTATGTTTTTTTCCAGCCAAGGATTGTCTACGAGACTAAAATCAGCACCTGTAAACCTGCCATGAAAATAGTCGCCGCTGATGCCGCTCCATGTACAATAATGATAAGCACCACCGGCATGAAATCCGGGACTGGCAATATAATGCAGATCAGGGAATGTTTTTCGCATCCATGGGGCGGAATCATCTTGATCAGAAATGGTATAAACACGAAGTTTTGAAATCAATTTCTGCAAAGTTTCCTTTGAATGTGTAGAACGGAGTTGCCACAGAGCCTGTGCAAGAACATTGGGGCCTCCCCAGGCTAGAACCCATAATGGGCGAGGGTCATCTTTGCAAATAGCGTCTACCAGAAGATCGGAACCTGAAGAATTTTTGTCATCACCCACACCTTCCATCCCGTAGAGAGGCAAGCCTTCTTTAATAATGGCAAGTAAATCCTCTGTCTTAGGGAATCCGCTTTCGTGAATAAGTAAATTCTCCCGCACTTTGCCGTAGGCTTCAACAATTTCCCGGATCCGCCAAGCGGCTGTTTTATTTTTTAAATGGATAGATGTCGTCGCAACTAAACCTTCGATATCCCATTGGTTCGAATAGGTGAGAAAGCGAACGAGTGACATGGCATCATCAGGTTCGTTTTCGATATCGGTTAAAACGAATACGCGAAGTTTTGATGGTGAATTTATTAAATTTGGCATAAAAACCTCCTTAAATTTAGTGAAAATAAATTAATATGTTTAAATTTTACCGATTAAAAGGGGAAAAGTCAACTTTTTCGACATAAATTAATTAAAAAAATAAAAAGGCTTGACGAATTCACTGAAAAAGAATAAAATTTTAACTAAACTACTAACTAAATATTTAATAAAAAATTAAATATACAAATATGGATTGGAGGTAGAATCGTGAAAGCAAAAGATATTGCTGAAAAGCTAGGGTTGTCACCAGCGAGTATTTCTCTTGTTATGAACAACAAGCCAGGCGTCAGTAAAGAGACAAGAGAGAAAGTTTTGCAGGCAATGAAGGAATATACACTTGAAGCGGTAAATGAAAAAACACGTCATAATCAGAAAACACTTCTTTTCTTAGTACATCGACGTCACGCTATTGATGAAGGAAGTCAACCATACTTTTCGCAGGTTTTTGAAAATGTGATTGCAGGCATAGAAAACCAGTCGAAACAGTTGGAGTGCAAATTGCGCATTCAATATGTTGATGATCATTCTATTGAATCATTTGTTAGTAGCCAGTTAAATGATTCGGTCGATGGGATTATAGTGTTGGCTACAGAGATCACAAAAAGCTCTATACAAACAATAATAAAATGTAATATTCCCATTGTTCTTGTGGATAACTATTTTCAAGATATTCCCATCGACTGTGTTGTTATGAATAATGAACAAGGAGTGCATTTGGCTGCATCCTACTTAATTGAAGAAGGACACCATTCAATTGGTTATATTCACGTTAAGGAAAATGCAAATAATTTTCAAGAGCGTTACTATGGATTTATGCGTTCAATGGATGATTTTCAAAGTTTAGTAGACAAGGTGGCGATTATAGAAGTTAGAGGAAATAGAAAAGTAGAGCTTCATGAACAAATCAAAGAACAGTTGAGTTCATTAAAAACAATGCCTTCGGCTTTTTTTGCAGATAATGATATTGTAGCTATTGAAGCCTATAAAGCATTGTCACAATTGGGATATAAAATACCGGAAGATATATCTGTCATCGGGTTCGATAATATTTCTTATGGGAAAATTATGAATCCGCCGTTGACGACCATTTATGCATCCCAGTATGCTATGGGAAAAAGTGCAGTTAATCTCTTAATGGGAAACATAGAGAAGCCGATTGAAGGCATACAAAAAATAGAAATTATGACGTCGCTTGTACAAAGACAAAGTGTGAAACACATGAATGATAAAGGAGATTAATATGTTAACAGATACAAAAAAATCAAAATATGCAAAAGTATCCTCATTACCTCATAATGCCATGACATGGACAAAAGGCCTATGGGCAGATAGTGTTCGTGTATGTGCCGGAGAAACTGTTCCCCAGCTCAAAAAAATGTTTGATTCCAAGGAAATCAGCCATGTGATTGAAAACTTTCGAATTTGTGCCAAAGAAGTTGAAGGTGAACATGCAGGAACCGTTTTTGGTGATGGCGATTTCTATAAGTGGATGGAAGCAGCATTATACTCAGCAAAACGATATGATCATGAAGAACTTTTAAATAAACTTGAGGAATATATTGATTTGATTGAGAGAGCTCAGCAGTCTGACGGTTATTTATCGACAAAGCAGATTATTGGAGAAATGAATAGTAATGGTATAGCCCGTATGGGAGATGTCAATGACTTTGAAGTCTATAATTTTGGACATTTATTTACAACAGCCTGCCTGCACCACCGTATAACAGGAAGTAACCGCTTACTCAATGTCGCCATTCGAACAGCTGATTATCTTGAGACACTCTACAAAGATGCGGCAGAAAAAGGCCAGGTTCAAACGGCGGTATGTCCCTCCCACTACATGGGATTAGTTGAGATGTATCGTACAACGGAGGATGAAAAATATCTGAAGCTTGCAAAAACGGCCATAGAACTTAGAGATTCAGTTGAGGACGGAAGCGATGACAATCAGGACAGAACCAAGTTAAAAGATCATGAAAAAATTATCGGTCATGCAGTAAGGGCCAATTATTTATACAGTGGTGTTGCGGACCTATATCTGGAAACTGGTGATCCGGACTATGAAAAAATGCTGGATAAAGTATGGAACAGCTTAATCAAACATAAAATATATATCAATGGTGGATGTGGAGCCTTATATAATGGGGTGTCTCCCTACGGTAATTTCTTTATTGACCAGAAAGTACATCAGGCCTATGGTTATGAGTATCAACTGCCAAACATTACCGCTTATAATGAGACATGTGCCAGTGTCGGTCTCGTCATGTGGGCGCACAGGATGTTTGTCATTAAAAAAGAAGCCCATTATTATGATTTATTGGAAAAGACAATGTTAAATCTTAATTTAGCAGCAATTAGCCTAGACGGACGTAAATACTTTTATGAAAACATGCTCCGTCGAACGAAAGAACTTGAATACGAATTAGTTTGGCCACTGACGCGAACAGAATACATTACAAGTTATTGTTGTCCGCCCAATGTTGCCAGAGTCATTGCTGAAAGTTCGGAATATGCCTACAGTGTATCAGATGATGGTCTATATATAGGCATGTATGGAGCCAATGAAGCCCACATACAACTTGGTAATGGTTCAACCTTTATGATTGAGCAAGACACTCAATACCCTTACAAAGGCAACATTAACTTGACAATCAAACCACTGGAAATAGAAGGAGATGCCAGGGTGAATGTTCGTATACCCGGCTGGGTAGAAGATGGATACATTGTAGATGGCCAAGGAATAAAACACCAGCTGACAGGGGAGGATGCCAATACATTTATCGGTGTGAGTATTAATAGTGAAAAAGAAAGCAATATTGAAATTATGTTTGACATGGAAGTTCGACTAACAACCGCTCATCCCATGGTGGAGGAAGATACCAATCAAGTCGCTGTAGAAAAGGGACCCCTGCTTTATTGTGTTGAATCACCAGACATTGATGTAGCAAGCATTGATGATCTTATGCTGACACCGAATCAACGATTTGAAGAGTATACCTATAAAATCTTGGACAGAGAAGTAATGGCTCTAGAAACGGAAGTTCTTGTTATGAAACGAAAGAATACAAAGCAGGATGATTTATATCAAAAGCTTGATTTTCAAGGATTTGAAAAGAAAAAAATGCGTATGATTCCTTATTTTGCTTGGGATAATCGTGGTGTTGGCGAGATGAAAATATGGCTACCAATTACATTTCCATATGAAAAATACTGACATAATATAGAAAATGAGAGACTATATTTCATAGAGGTATGATGCTAAGATAAATGAGTAGTTAAGATAACTAAATATTTATAATTTGGAGGGAAAAAGATGAAAAGAAAGTTACTAGCAGTAATCCTTATTGTATGCCTTAGTTTGGCTGTATTTTCCGGTTGCGGTAAAGACGAAGGTAATCAGAACAGTCAAGCAAACGGTGACGGCGGAACAATGAATACATCGGATTTTACAGGAGAAGATCCACAATTGGAAAAACATATTAAAATTTTGTCGATTTGGGCAGAAGATAATGACAATGGGATTTTAATCAACAACATTCTTCAAAGATACAAAGACCAAGTAAATCCGAATTTTTCATATGAGTATGAACTTGTATCTGCGGATGACCTGAAAACAAAAATTGCAACCTTGGCATCCTCAAATGATTTGCCGGACTTCTTTGCTTATGAATCCGGAACGCCACTAAAAGAAATGGTTGAAGCGGACAAAGTACTTAATATTGGTGCAGAACTTGAACGTGTAGGAGCTATGGATATGATGAATCCATCCGCAGTGTCCCTACTAAAAAGTTTGGCTGAAACCAATGAATTATATGATTTGCCACTTGGTTTAAATGTAGAAGGTTTTTGGTATAACAAAGACTTGTTTGAACAAGCCGGAGTTGAACCACCAACAACATGGGATGAATTTGAAACAGTTTTAGCAAAGCTTCATGAAGCAGGAATCCAACCACTTTCTTGTGGTGCTGGCGATAAATGGGGAGCTACCCGTTTAGTCAATGCTTACACAGTTCGATTATTAGGCAACAATGCAATGACGGCGGCAGCGAACGGTGATGCTAAATATACCGACCAAGGTTATGTTGAAGGTGCTGCTAAAATTCAAGAATGGGCAGATAAAGGATATTTTGGACAAGGTGTAACAACGGTTGATATGAATACAGCAGGTACAATGTTGTGTACAGACCAAGCTGCTATCTTCTATAACGGAAGCTGGTTTACCTCAAACTTGAATGACCCGACATACAATCAAACAGGTGAAGACGGCATCGGATTTTTCAATATCCCGGTTGTGGATCCATCGGTAAGTGACAGCAATGCATATTCAATGAACTGTGGTAATATTTTAGCCATGGATAAAGAAAAGTATGATGACGGAACAGCATGGTTCTTAAAATATTTTGTTGAAGAAATCGGCAACGAAGCAATGTCAACACAAGGAAGTGTAAAAGGTTATGTGTATACGGTAGAAGAAGGCGAGATGTCAAATTATACACAACTTGTCCTTGACCGATTAAAAGATGCTGAATCGGCTTTTGCATGGTATGAAGCAAAAATGAATGCGGAAGTGTCTACGGTTGCACAGGAAAATGTACAAACACTGATTAATGGAGACATGACGCCAATGGAGTATATGGAATCCATTCAGGAAGCCTATGATCTAAGCCGTTAACAATGAATGATGTAAAGGTGTCAGTGATCTTCATTGACACCTTTATTATGACAGAAAGTTGGTGTATTGATGGACAAAGTTCTTAGTAACAAGAAAGCGATTGCAATTTTTATATTGCCACCTCTTATTCTTTATTCGTTATTAGTCGCATTGCCTGTTGTGTGGTCCTTTTATTACTCATTTTATTCAGGGACACCGGGATTGAAATGGGAGTTTGTGGGTATATCGAATTATTTAAAATTATTTATAGATAGTAATTTTAAAGCTGCCTTATGGGTCAATGTACGGTATATTGCCATCGTTATGTTAGGTCAAGTTGGATTAGGATTGGCCTTGGCATTGATGTTTGAATTTTGGTTAAAGCGATTCAAAAGTCTTGTTCGAACATTAGTGTTTTTCCCGGTTGTTTTACCGACGGTAGCCGTTGGGCACTTATTTGCAAAAATTTATGAAATTCAGCCCAATTATGGTTTGCTAAATAGTTTATTATCAGCAATCGGACTCGAAAGTTGGGTTCAGCCTTGGATTGGTCAAGCATCGACAGCGCTATACTGTTTGATAGCCATGGATATATGGGTCGCCATGGGTTTTTATGCCATTATCTTTTACGGAGCGCTCTTGGATATACCGGGCGATATTATTGAAGCAGCAAAAATCGACGGATGTAGTGGACGTCAATTATTTTTCCATATTCTTGCGCCCTTGCTAAAACCGGTAACCCTAACATGTCTTGTGTTTAGTTTTACAGGAACAGTGAAGATGTTTGAATCAGCCTTAGCATTAACAGGCGGTGGTCCCGGAAATGCAACGAAATCTTTATCCATGTATATGTACAATGTTGCATTTGGATATAACAATATGGGATATGGAAGTGTTATTGCAATTTTTGTTTTTGTTTTATGTTTTACGGGTGCCCGAATAATTCGCAGTTTTGATGAAAGCTATTAAGGAGGATAGGATGAAAACAGTAAAAAGTGTACTTATAAAAATCACAATTTTAATCTTGTGTCTTATCGAAGCATATCCTATTTTTTGGATGTTAACAGCCTCATTTAAACAACAACATGAATGGGTATCTAAACCGGCATATGCACTCAACAGTAGTTTTCACTTTCAAAACTATATTGATGCATGGACAAGAGGGCACATGTCGACTTATTTTTTTAATAGTTTAGTTGCAACATTAGGCGCATTGTTTTTTATCGTTTATTTTAGTGTAACCGTTGGTTTTGTTCTCACAAAAATGCGGTGGAAAATGCGTAAAAAAGTGGCTATATTTTTCGATATGGGAATCATGGTTCCTATTGCAACAGCACTTATTCCGTTATTTCAAATATACAATAGGGCAAATTTGTTGAATTCACGGGTCGGATTGATTTTGGTATACATTGCCTTTGGCTTGTCCCTCTCATTTTTCTTGGTATCAAGTTATATGCGTTCTTTACCAAGAGAAATATTAGAAGCAGCAGTTATTGACGGTTGTGATATTTACCGTTTGATGTGGCATATTGTTATGCCTTTAATGAAAAATGCAGTCATGACGATTCTTGTTCTGCAATTTTTCTTCAAATGGAATGATTTGCTTTTTTCAATGACTTTCATTAGTTCATCCAATCTTAAAACTGTTCAGACAGGCTTGTTATACTTTGAAACAGAGTTTGGAGCCAAAAACTGGGGTGCTATATTCGCTTCCGTTTCAATGAGTGTTATGCCACTATTGTTTATTTATATTCTTTTAAACCGACGTGTTATTGAAGGATTAACATCCGGAGCAGTCAAAGGTTAGAATGGAGTTAACTATGCATATTAAAGAGTTACGTACTTATCATTTCATTGAGAAAAATTTGGATAAAATTTTTAAACAGCCACGAAGTTTCATTCGTTATCCCTTTATTGATCCAGGCTCAGTATATAACGGGAATGTATGGGACTGGGATACCTATTGGTCGGTTTATGGATTGATATCTTTTGCAAAACATCATAAAGATGACGCGTTTAATGAACAACTTGAAAAACATAGTAAAGGAAATGTGCTAAATTTTTTAGACCATCAATTGGAAGACGGCTATATCCCCATGATGATTGAAGTGGCCGATTGGCCGGAACCTTATTTAAATATGAAGCATAAAGAAGGCAAGCTGATGAATATGCATAAACCCTTCTTGTGCCAGCAAATTGTCCTAATCAGTGACTTTACAGGTGACTACACATGGATTCATCCATATATTTCTCAACTTGAAAAATATTTTGCCTGTTATGAAAAAAATTACTATTTTGAAGATAAAGGACTGTATGTATGGGCAGATGACATCATGATTGGCATGGACAATGATCCCGCTACATTTGGACGTCCGGGATTTTCAACGGCAAATATTTATTTAAATAGTTTTATGGTTATGGAGTTCGAAGCCATGATTAAAATATTGGTGATGTTGGGTGATGGTCAAATAAAAGCGGATACCTTTAAAAAGAAAAAAAATGATTTAGCAAAGGTGATTAATGAGGAATGTTGGGATGTGCGTGATGCATTTTATTATTCTGTTGATGTTGATATAAAAACACGACCATTTGAGTGGATTCATCAAGGACTAGGTGTCTTCTGGAAAACACTCCCGATTAAAATTCGCGTATGGTCAGGCTTTCTTCCTCTTTTAGCAGGCGTTGCAAGTCAAGAGCAAGCTAAATCACTGAAGGACCACGCGGAAGATGAACAAACTTTTTGGAGTCCTTATGGAATTACAACCTTGGCAAAAGATGAGAAAATGTTTGATCTAAGTGTAACCAACAATCCCTCAAACTGGCTAGGACCCATTTGGCTCGTTGCAAATTATGCTGTATTTAAGGGATTATTAGATTATGGCTTCCACAATGAAGCTTTGTCCTTGGCCAAGCGAACCATTAAATTACTTGAAGAAGATCTCGCCAGGACCGGAGACCTGCATGAATATTACGATCCATATACAGGTCAACCCATTATGAATGGCGGTTTTATTAATTGGAATATTCTAGGATTAAACATGATTGATGATCTAGCTGAGAAAAAAATCGACTTTTTTGATGCGATGACTTTAGAATAAGACCGTGTTACAATATACCTTAGAACATATTATGAAGATTGGAGACTGTTTAAGGTAATGGTTAGGCTAAAAATGTATTTCAAAAAACTGAAAATCCGACAACAAATTTTATATGCAATGATAGTTATTGCTATATTATCTTCATTTATTCTTGGAATTGTTGCTTTTAATATTTCAAAGTATATTATTGAAAGAAATTACAAGGAGGCATATACATATAATTTAGAAGTGTCCTCAAATATTGTGGATATACAGTTGGATAATATTATTGATGCAGTACGAAACGCCTTGTTAGATCAACGAATTATGGATGTGTTAAAATCGGCACCGGACAATTATGACGGTAAACTTTTTTCAAGTATTGATGATTTACAAGTATCAAGAGCTCTAGTTGAATTGGCAGGATTGTATACTGAAATCGAAGGAATTTCTGTTATTAGTAGCGACGGAAAAGCGAAATTTTATTATAAAAGAAATCGAAGTGGTGATTTTCAGAAATATTATGGTGAAACGGAAATTTTGGAAGAAGAATGGGTTAAGGAAACAGACTTACTTGAAGGCAAGGAGCGTTTTTATAGTTATGATGTGTTGTTAGGTGAGAATAAGCCCTATTTTTGCATGACAAAAAAACTAATCGAACCTTTTTCAGGTGATTTTGTCGGTTATATGGTCATTAGTCTTCGACATAATATTTTTGAAAAGGCTTTTGGTAATGGGATAGAACGTTATGTTTCGGTGAGTTCTATGGTTGTTAACCCTTCAGGAGAACAGACCATTGTCTTTAATAATGGGAGTCAAGAACGCAAAAAATCTATCGAAGGTGCTTTTTTGAATACTGGATACGAGAATTCGACATATCTATTCAGTACGGCAGATAATCGTATTACCGGATGGAAACTTATTAATGTAATTGATAAACAAGATCTTGAAAAAGACAGTATGTATACCGGTGCAATGATTTTATCGGTTTTATCCGTCCTGATATTAATGAGTATATTTATTGCTAGTAAAATCGCTAGTCACATTAATCGCCCATTGAATCAGTTGGAAGCAGTTATTGAAGAAGTGGGCGACGGAAACCGGGATATTCAGGAGGAATTTGACGAAAGTGAAATCGGGATCCTGGGTAATAAATTTAAACGTATGGTCAATAATAATCTTGAACTTCGGGAAAGACTTTTAAATGCCCAAATTCATGAAAGAGAGTCCGAATTATTATTGCTTCAAGCTCAAATCAATCCCCATTTCTTATATAACACTTTAGATTCCTTATATTGTATGGCCATAATCGAAGATAACGAAAAAATTGCCGCTATGGTGGAATCGCTGTCGAATATATTTAAACTGAGCTTAAATAAAGGCAAGACGATGATTAAAGTATCGGATGAAATCCGTCATATAAAAGAGTATATGGCCATTCAAAACTATCGTTTTAATGAACGGTTTGACTTGCAGATTGATATTGATGAAGCCTTATATTCCGGATATATGATTAAACTTATCTTACAGCCCTTTGTTGAAAATGCAATCCAGCATGGACTTGAAAAGAAACTGGGACCGGGTTATGTGAGAATTGAAGGGCGTCTTTGTGAAGGCAATCAGATGTGTTTTAGAATCGCTGATAATGGCGTGGGAATTGATGATATAGAACGTATAAAAAAAGGCTATGGAATTCAAAACGTAAGAGAAAGAATTCGCTTATGCTATGGTGAAGAATACGGAGTGGAAATTAAAACAGAAGTCGGTGTCGGAACAGAAGTAGATGTCATTATTCCGCTTCAAAATAAGCAATATGAGGAGGCAGAAAATGATTCGACTGGCAGTATTTGATGATGAATTTGTCGTTGTTGAAGGTGTTAAAGCCATACTAAAAAAAATGCATTTGAACTATGAAGTTGTTGGTGTTGCCTATGATGGTATATCTGCCTTGGATGTTATTAAAGAAGTTCAACCCGATGTCATTATGACAGATATCCGTATGCCGGGAATGGATGGCCTTCAAATGATTGATAGCGCAAAGGCTATTGTACCAGATGCTATCTTTATTGTCATCAGTGGATTTCAGGAGTTTGAATATGCAAGAACTGCCTTAAATCTTGGCGTTGTAGGATATATTGATAAACCGATTACTAAAGATAAAATCAACACTATATTAAAAAAAGTAGAGAGCCAAATTCAAGAAGAGAAAAATATAGCTGAAAAGGATGCTCAGCAACTAGAGGCCCTTCACCACCTAACCGAAGTATTGACCAAAAGTGTACAAAATAATCAGTCAGAAGGTTTTGAGGAAAATATAACTAAGGCTCTTGAAATATTACGAGCGCTATATCCAGACCTTGAAACATATAAGTCTGAAAGCTACAAACTAATCTGTAGTCTTTTGGGCGTGTTTTTTGACGGACATGCAGCCTATGAAGTAGATAAGCATTTCCCATCCTATAAAAATCTGGAGTTAATACATTCCGTGGAAGAAGTAAATCATTATATCCTGACTATATCAGATAGTATGATCAAGAAAATTAAAGTTTTGCAAACGGGCAGTCAGAATCAGACAATTATTAAGGCGTTGGATTATATCTCGGAAAATTATTCGAAAGATTTTGGTTTGAATGAATTGGCCGATATGGCCAAAGTAACACCAAGTTATTTAAGTCTATTATTTAAAGAAGAAGTTGGAACCAGTTTTATAAAATATTTAACGCAGTTTAGAATCAAACAAGCGAAAGAGCTTTTGCTGCGAGGTGAAAAAGTCGCTTATGTTAGCCAGGCTGTAGGTTATAGCAATTACAGATATTTTTGTGAATTGTTTAAGCGCTATGAAGGAAAAACCCCCAGTGAATATAAAGGTGCAAGAAAAGAAGTGTAAAGTCGGCATAAAGAGGAGGATAATATGCGTTCTGAAAATAAATTAGTCAATAAAATAAGTCAACCTATGGCATCAAACAGGCCTTTACCCTTTTGGTCATGGAATGATGAACTAGAACCCACTGAAGTTCAACGCCAAATCAGTCAAATGCATGAGCAAGGTCTTGGTGGTTTTTTTATGCATGCAAGATCAGGACTTCGAACAGAGTATCTCAGTGAAGAATGGTATAAATGTATTGAAGCGGGAATCGAAAAAGCCCAAGAGCTGAATATGGAGGCGTGGATATATGATGAAGAAGGTTGGCCTAGTGGATTTGCCGGTGGCCGAGTACCTGCTATATCGGAGGCCTTTCATGCAAAATATATGCAAATGCATCGAGTGAAATCAGTAGAAGACATACAAGAGCTTCTTGCTGCCCATGGAAAAAACATTATAGGCATATATAAATATAAGGCGTCAGAAAATGTGTTTTCAAGAGTTGATTCGGATGATCTATCTCTTGAGTCAGAGGAAGAACTCTGCCTTGTCATCAAAAAAAACAACCCATATTATGTGGATACATTAAATAAAGAAGCCATAGAAGCTTTTACTCAAACAACCCATGATGAATATTATAAGCGTTTTGGGGACAAATTCGGAAAAACGGTTAAAGGCTTTTTCACAGATGAACCACGATTATCCTGTGACCGTTTTGGAGATTTGGCATGGTCAGACTCTTTGCCACCAGCTTTTTTAAAAAAATATGGCTATGATATCATTGATTTTTTGCCAGCGCTTTTTTTAGATACAGAAAATTATGCCAAACACCGGTATGATTTTTGGGTAACTGTCAATGATTTATTTGTCCATTCTTATATGGAAACCCTTTATAACTGGTGTGAAGAACATAAGGTCAAACTAACGGGACATTTGATGATGGAGGAAAGTATCTTTAGTCAAATGACAAGCACCGCCGGGGTAATGCCCTTTTATGAATATATGCATATACCTGGGATTGACTGGCTACGGCGTCCCATTGCTTCACCGGTGATTGCCAAACAGGTTGGTTCTGTTGCTGCGCAATTAGGTAATAAAACCGTTTTATCGGAATCTTTTGCATTATGTGGCTGGGATGTGTCTTTGGAAGAACTCAAATGGATTGCGGAATGGCAGTATGTCAATGGCGTTAATCGAATTTGCCAGCATTTAGAGGGATATACGATTCGTGGCGTAAGAAAACGGGACTATCCGCCGTCACTTTTTCTACAACAAACATGGTGGGAAGAATATAAAGTTTTTAATGATTATTTAGGACGGTTAAATATTATTTTGTCTGAGGGAGAACAGATGGCAGATGCTCTTTTGTTACACCCTATGCGAAGCGGGTATATTGCCTATGACGGAACACGAACATCAAAAATACGTCGATTAGATGATCAATTGACACAAGTATGTACACGCTTATCGGAAAAGCATATCAGCTATCATTTAGGTGACGAAACGATTCTTGCAAAACATGGCAAGGTGGAGGGGAAAAAATTGCGTGTAGGCAAAGTGGCCTATAAGACGGTTATTCTTCCCTTAATGTATTCAATTGATCGAGAAACGCTGAAGTTACTGGAAAGCTTTATAAAAAATGGTGGTAGGGTTTATTCGATGGGGCGTGAGCTCGAGTTTACCAATGGAGCTTCAGAAAAGCTGGAGGCTTTGAAGCAGAAGCTAATCTATATTGAGCTTGACACAATTCGTGAAGCGATGTTAACAAATGGGACTGTACATATTTCCATTGAAAATAGCAATGAGCAAATATCAGATATACATTACCAAATTCGTCAGAGCAAGGAAGGGCTACTTCTTTATATGATGAATCTAAGTAAGGAAAAAACATATCCAGCACAGATTACCTTGTATGATCAGGAAGTAAACCTTGTTGAACTGGATATGAATTCAGGGCTACATACATCAATACATACCCAAGTTCAGGACGGATGTACCCAATTTAAGGAAGTGTTTTATCCCATGCAGTCAAAGGTCATTTTATGCCAGGCTCAAAACACACGTCAGAACGTGATTGAATTTCAGTCGGAATGGACGTTGACTCAAATCGACAATAATGCCCTGACACTAGATATGTGTCGCTATCGCATTGATGGAGGCCAAATAGAAGGACCAATATCCGTCATAGCACTGCAGAAAAAACTGATGGATTTACAAGGACCATGCCAGATTGATATGTTCTTTGAAGTGGATATTCGTACACAAATCCAAGCGATTCAATCCATTGAATTGGTTGTTGAAGATATTATAAAATATGACATCAGTATTAATGAAATGGCTATTCAAGTCCAGGACCAGGGATACTGGAAAGATACTTCGTTCAGAAAAATGCAGATAAACCCCTATTTATGCCAAGGAAAAAACACCATCCAATTATCAACACAGTTTAAACAGCCACAAAAAGTCTATGATGTTCTTTATGGTGAAGGTGTCTATGAAACAGAAAAAAATAAAATTACCTATGATGTTGAATTGGAAAATATATATTTAGTGGGTGATTTTGGTGTGTTTAGTGAGGATGACTTTATCGAAGGTCAACGCCATGTGTTGACCACCTCCGGTCCTTTTTATATTGGTCAGCTACCGTCAACGATGAATGTATTTAAATTGACCCAAGAAGGACTTCTGTTTTTTGCTGGAACCATGACACTAGAACAAGATCTTGAAATAGAAAAAGAAGAGTCATGCCAGTATATGCTTGATTTATCCGGTCAACGAGCGCCAATGATTCATGTCTATATGAATGGTCAATTGGTCAAAAAATCTTACTGGGCACCATACCAAATCAATGTTACTGACTATATACACGAGGGCAAGAATAAACTCGAACTTAAATTGTATGCCTCTAATCGTAATCTTTTTGGTCCTCATCATCATATTCACGGTGAATGCTATAATGTCGGACCGGAAAGCTTTACCGGAAGATGGAGCTGGGTCGAGCGGAAATCGGAAGCCGATGCAACAGAAATTTTTGATCGTGACAAAAACTACTGGACAGACCAATATAATTTTGTCTCGTTTGGTATCAGTAAAGAAAGGAGTCAATGATGAAAGTAGCTTTAGTATACACAAGTACAACCCCTGAACTTATTGAAACGGTTGAAACAGAAATTCGCAAGCAAATTGGTGAGAATATTGAGTTAATAAGCTATGAAGACGCTTCCATATTAAAGGATGCGATTGATGCAGGAAAGGTTCCCGCAAAAGCAGCCGCCAGACTCATAAACATTTATATGCAAGCGGTACAAGAGGATGCAGAAGCAATTATAAATCTTTGTTCTTCTGTGGGAGAAGTCGCCGATGCTGCACAAGAACTTTCAAAATACATAGGGGTTCCTATTGTTCGAGTTGACGAAGAAATGTGCCGGGAGGCGGTCCGAAGCGGAAAGCGGGTTGGCGTTATGGCCACGCTTTCGTCAACGCTTAATCCGACAAAAAATACACTATGCCGGGTTGCGAGAGAAATAGGTAAGGATATAGAATTAATAGATGGCTTGATTGAAGGCGCTTTTGGCCTGGATCAAACAAGCTTCAAAGCGAAAATGTTGGATAAAGCCAATGGGATAAAAGACCAAGTCGATGTTCTATTGTTTGCCCAAGGGTCAATGGCCTATTGTGAAGAATATATTGCGCAAGAATGTGATATGAAGGTTTTATCCAGTCCAAGGTTTGGAGCAAAAGCATTAAGAGATGCCTTAAAAGCAAAAGGAGTTCTTTAACATGAAGGATGTGAAAATTATCGTTTTAGATGATGATCCGACAGGGATTCAAACCGTTCATGATGTCTATGTTTATACGGACTGGCATCTTGAAACAATTCAAGAAGCCTTTCAAGACGCCAATAATCTCTTTTTTATTTTAACAAATTCACGAAGTTTTAGTGAAGATAAAACGATTCAAGTGCATCAAGAAATTGGTGAGAGAATTAATCAAGTCGCTCAAGAATCGGGAAAAGAATATATTGTAATCTCACGAGGAGATTCGACGCTACGTGGCCACTACCCTCTTGAAACAGAAACCCTTCGTGATGCATTAGAAGAAAAGCACATATGTTTTGATGGAGAAATCTTCTGTCCTTTTTTTCTTGAAGGAGGTCGTGTGACCATTCATGGCGTACATTATATCAAAAGTGGTGAAACACTGATGCCGGTTGCAGAATCGGAGTTTGCAAAAGATAAAACATTTGGCTACAATCACTCTGATCTTGGCGCTTTTATCGAGGAAAAAACAAAGGGCCGATATCGCGCACAAGATTGTATTCGTATTGACATTGACTTGCTAAGACAAAAGCGGATTGATGAAATATATCAAATCTTATTAAATGTAGATCACTTTAACAAAGTTATTGTTGATAGCACGAGTTATGAAGAACTTGAAATCTTTGTACTTGCATTTAGACAAGCATTAAAAGCCGGAAAACATTTTTTGATACGATCAGCCGCGGGATTTCCGAAGATTCTAGGTGGTATCTCAAATCAAGGACTATTGAAGGGACAGTCGATTAAGAGCTCAAATGTGCAAGCCGGAGGGATTGTTTTGATTGGATCTCATGTTCATAAGACAACAGAGCAACTTGAATATCTTAAAGCTTCAGGTCTTGATGTAGATTATATTGAATTTAAAGCAGAGCAGGTTAAAGTTGAGAAGGGGCTTAAAAGAGAAGTGAATCGGGTAATCCAACAGGTGGAACAAAACATTTACCAAGGTCGTACGTCGGTTGTGTATACAAGTCGAAATGTGGTAAAGCTAAAGACAAGAGATCGAGAAAAAATACTTGAAGCTTCGGTGAAAATTTCTGAAGCGGTAACAAGCATTATTGGCTTGATACAAATTAAGCCGAGTTTTATTTTAGCAAAAGGAGGAATTACGTCCAGTGATGTGGGGACGAAGGCTCTAAAGGTGAAAAAAGCTTTTGTTATGGGGCAAATTAAACCTGGAGTTCCCGTTTGGAAAACAGATGCTAAGAGTAAGTTCCCAAATATGCCCTATATTATTTTTCCGGGAAATGTGGGAGAACGAGAAACGCTTAAAGAGATTATTGAAAGTCTTGTGTAAAGGAGGTAGTCTATGAAGAAAAAAATAATAATTTCTCTGGCACCGGTAAAATCAGGTGATCCAATTTATAAAGATATATTGGCAGAGGATGTAGATAAAAGTGTTCAAGTAGGCGCATCCATGTGCCATTTGCACTCAAGACGAAATAACGGAGACTTATCAGCAGACACATCTTTTTTTGTCGATTGTTTTGATGAAATCCTAAGGCGCACGGATGTGGTGGTACAGGCGTCAACCGGAGGAATTTCGGAGATGACTATTGAAGAACGTTGCCGACCATTAACTTATCATCGTGTAGAAACAGCCTCCCTTAACGGAGGTTCGACCAACTTAGGCGAATGCATCTATAAAAATTCTTTTGATGACATACGCTATTGTGCTGAGGCGGTCTATACACGTGGTATATATCCCGAAGTGGAAGTGTTTGATATTGGAATGATTCAGGCGGTTGAAAAGTTGAGTCAAGAAGAGAAGACACGTTTTAAAAAACCCATGCTTTATAATCTTGTTTTTGGTCATAAAGGGGGGATGCAGGCCACAATAGAGAGCTTATATGCATTTCGATCTTTTGTACCCAAAGAAGCTTTATGGGGAGTAACACATTATGGAAGACAAGATTGGCGATTTATGACAACAGCTTTAGCCATGGGAGCTTCCCTTGTGAGAATCGGATTTGAAGATAGTAATTATTTAGTGGAAAATAAGCAGGCGAGCTATAATTATGAACTAGTCAAAAAACTAGTCGATATCATTCAATTACTCGATTTAGATGTGGCAACACCGGATGAAGCACGCGAAATTATGGGAATAAAAAAGAATCGACAATAGTTGTTAGGCTATTGTCGATTCTTTTTATGTACGGTATACTAAATCTAATTGATTTTTTTGATTTAGTATGTATATGGAGGATGGATTAATGATTGAACGTGGTAGAATTCAAGAGTTGACTAATTATAAAAGCTATGCTAGAGGCCTTAATTTATATCATCAAAACTACGTGCTCGAACTTGAGGTGGATAAAGAATCGGATTGGGGTAAGAGCTTTTCCAAGGTGACAGCTTTAGTCCAAGGGAGCGGACGTAAACGTTATTATGTAGAATTTTTATATGACAATGAAGAGGATGAACTTGATGATATCTATTGTGAGTGCCCTGCGTTTGATGCTTATAATGGAATATGTAAACATTGCGTGGCTGCGATTCTTGAATATATCGATTATGAGGAAGATAAGTATACGCCACTGAATGTACCAATTCCCTATAATCCTCCCCTTCAAACAACACCAGAACTTAAACAGTTGTTGGAAAAAGCATCAAAGCCTGTTCAAACACCGATTTTTACCGATAATCAGATGGGAAATATTCATTTAGATCCTTATTTTAAATGTGATCATCATGGAGCAGAGATTGAATTAAAAGTTGGTGAAGGCCAGATGTATGTGGTAAAGAATATCATTGACTTTGCTAATGCCATTCGTTCAAAACGTTATGTCCAATATGGTAAGAAACTTAAGTTCCTTCACACGATTGACGCCTTCGATGAGGATTCAAAGGCCTTAGCAAGCTTAATAACCGATATCGGCGAAAAACGATATATGGAGTCCTATCATGGATATTATGGAGGGAGCAACCGGTCTATTCGCTTATCTTTGGATGAACTCATTGAAGTTTTTGAAACCATCAAGAACAGACCTATACATCTAGATTTAATTGGGGAGACCAATAACATCTGGACATATTCAAAAGATAAACTTCAACGCAAAATGAAAATCACGGGTAAGGAAAAAGGGGCAGAAATCATTGCAGAGCGTGTTAATGCTTATACGGATGAACGACAGTATCTGTATTTTCACAAAGGGAAAATATATACAGAAGATGCACGTAATCTTGAACCTATTAAAGAGTTTCAAAATTGTATTAATTACTTAGAAGAACCTAAGCTTTTTATTCTTAAGGAAGATTTAAAGATTTTTTGTCGAGACCTTCTTCCGAAACTTAAAGAATACTATAAGATTGAAAGAGATAACTTTAGCGAAGAAGATTACCAACCAAATCCGGTACGATTTGAGATTTATCTTGATACACCACACCGTGATTGTGTGACCTGTAAAATACTCGCTTGTTATGATCAAGATAAGGTTAATTTATATAATCAACAAAAGAGTGAAATTATTCGAGATTCTTATAAAGAAGTTGAAGTGAATCAAAAAATTTCCCCGTTTTTTAATCACTTCAATGCCAAAACTCAGGAATTAGAGATATTAGAAGATGAAAACAGAATATATGAACTCCTTGTTCAAGGAATTGAAAGCTTTAAGGCATTAGGAGAAGTCTATGTAACAGACCGGCTAAAGAAAATGAATGTTGTATATAAGTCAAAAGTCTCTGTAGGTGTTTCCGTAGAAAGTGATTTATTAGAACTAACAATAACATCTGAAGATTTACCCAAAGAAGTTTTGATTGAAATTCTGTCTAAGTATAGTCCCAAAAAACGTTATTATCGTCTCAAAGATGGTTCTTTTATTCATGTTGAAGGGGAAGAACTTGGATCCTTATATGAATTAAAAGAGGGATTGAAACTTACAGAGAGTCAACTACGACAAGATACACTTAAGTTGCCTAAATACCGTGCCCTTTATTTAGATGAGCAACTAAAGGAAGATCAGTCAATTGCAGTTGCAAGAAATCGGGAGTTTAAATCTCTCATTCGAAATATGAAAACGGTGGAAGACAGTGATTATGAATTGCCGGTTATTGTAGAGCCGATTTTAAGAGAATATCAAAAATCCGGATTTTTGTGGTTAAAGACCCTTCGCGCCAATGGCTTTGGCGGTATTTTAGCTGATGATATGGGGCTTGGAAAATCATTGCAAATCATTACCTATATTTTAAGTGAACAGGAAAATATGCTTGCTGGCAGCAATCAAAAAATGTTAATTGTCAGTCCGGCTTCTCTTGTCTATAATTGGAAGAATGAATTTATCAAATTTGCTCCGGATTTATTGGCGACTATGGTTGTGGGAACAGCCAAGGAGCGTGAAGAATTGATGATCAATAGTCAGGATGATGAAATACTTATTACATCTTATGATTTGCTTAAACGAGATATTATCCATTATCAAGCTATGAATTTTCATACCATGATTATTGATGAAGCTCAATATATTAAAAATCATAACACACAAGCAGCCAAGGCGGTCAAACTTGTTGGCGCAGGATGCAAACTAGCTCTTACCGGGACACCGATTGAAAATCGCTTAAGTGAATTATGGAGTATTTTTGATTATTTAATGCCCGGATTTTTACACAGCTATACTAAATTCAAAAAAGAGATTGAGTTACCGACGGTTCAAGGGCAAGATGAAGCCACGATGAAGCGACTACAGAAAATGATTACACCTTTTGTCCTTCGCAGACTTAAGAAAAATGTTTTGCTAGATTTACCGGAAAAATTGGAAGAAAACTTATATGTCAAGATGGAATCAGAACAAAAGCATGTCTATGATGCTAGGGTGAACCTAATGAAGATGATGCTTACGAATCAATCGACGGAAGAGTTTACTCAAGGAAAGCTTCAGATATTAGCTGAATTAACAAAACTCCGTCAAATTTGCTGTGACCCGAGCCTTTTATATGAAGATTTCCAGTCAACATCGGCAAAAGTAGAAGCTTGTCTTGACCTCATTCATGAAGCGGTTGAAGGTGGACATAAGATACTTTTATTTTCTCAATTTACATCAATGATTGAGATATTGACACAACGTATGAAAAAAGAAAAGATCAGTTATTATGTTTTAACAGGTGCAACGAGTAAATCAAAACGTTCTGAAATGGTAGATGCCTTTAATGCAGATGACACATCTGTTTTCTGTATTTCTCTAAAAGCGGGAGGAACCGGACTTAATCTCACAGCAGCAGATATTGTCATCCATTTTGATCCTTGGTGGAATGTAGCCGTTCAAAATCAGGCGACAGACCGAGCCCATCGTATCGGACAAGACAATGTTGTCAGTGTCTATAAACTGATTGTCAAAGACACCATTGAAGAAAAAATTGTTGGCCTTCAAGAGAAGAAAAACGCCTTGGCCGAAGAAGTGCTAAATGGTGACGGCATGAGTATGGCGACATTTTCCAAAGAAGATTTACTGGAATTGTTAGTATAATTTATAGGCGGGAACAAACTATTTTATTTATGGAGGGGTCATGTCAGAAAGAATATTTAACAAAAATTTTATTAGAATTTTTATTACGACTGTCCTATACAATTCAGGCCTTGACGATGTTTGTAGCCAATATATTTATTGGGAAAGTTATTGATCGGATAAAGAATCCTTTGAGTTTGCTTATTCCGGGATTATGTGTGTTTAGTTTGGCTTTATTTTTGCTTTTTGCACCTTATGATAGGAGAGGAGCTGCTTCGTCTACTTTTTTTAGCTCCATAGATCTAGGTTTTAGTATAGGATCAATAATGGGAGGGATTATTATTGGAACATTTAGTTATAAAACCTTTTATGGTGTTGCGGTCTTATTTTCCATAGTTGCAATTTTTCTTTCGCTTATTGTTTTTAGAAATATTCGTCTTGATCAAGAGTAAAATAAGAAAAGTACAAATATGGTAAGTGTGCTTTATATTTGACGCAAAAAACTACTATACACAAGGTAAAAAGATGACTATAACCCTTTAGAATAATCATGTTATAATGAAAGATGATATGGAGGTGCTTATGAAATCAATTTATAGAATAGTAGTTTTTTTTGCAGCTTTTTTTATGATAGGATGCGGTCGTGAGGTGGAAGTGCCTCAAAATAGTGGGAGTGAAGTTGTTGAAATTGAATTTTTTAATTCAAAAAAAGAAACACAAGAAATCATGAACTATTTAATAGGAGAGTTTGAACAGGAGTATCCCAATATTCGAGTGAATCATAATACGTCAGTTGGAGGATATCAGACGTTATTGAGTCGATTTGCCAGTAATAATGTGCCGGATGTATTTATCCAATGGCCAAATGCAACTTGGAGAAAACAGGTCGAGGAAGGCTTTGTTCTTGAATTAACAGAATATGAATTTATGAATAGAGTTGACCCCAAAGTGCGTCAAGAATATCAAATAAATGGTAACGACTACATACTTCCTCTTACCTATAGTACATCAGGTGTTTATTATAACGTGGATATATATGAAGAACTAGGTTTGACAATCCCCCAAGATTTTGATGCTTTGATTAACAATGCAGAAATGATTGAACGGGCAGGAATAAGGCCGTTTTTATTTATGGGAAAAGAGCATTTGTCTTTACAACAGCAATGGTATGCCTTGTTACCATCAATGGACAACTATGATGCCTTCATTGAAGCTTCGATAGCAGGAAATATTTCGAACTATAAAAAAGAGCTTATAGAATTAACGCAGCAATTTTCGCAGTTAGTTAGCTATGGCCAAGAAAATATGATGCAGACGACCAATGATCAAGCCGTCTATGACTTCGCTCAAGGAAAGAGTGCTATGCTTATTATGGGGAGTTGGAAAATTCCGTGGATTAAACAAATCAATCCGGATATTAACTTTGCTATGTTTCCTATTCCAAAACAAAATGAAGTAGCAGAATATGTACCGGCATTTGCAGGTGATTTTTCTTTGTGCGTGTCTTCTAGAACTCAAAAAAAGGAAGCGGCCTTACTTTTTCTTGAGTTTATTTCACGTGCAGAGAATATGGAATATTTTTGCCTTAATGATGGTAGTGTACCTGTGATTACAGGTGTCGATGTTTATATTCCGGAACTCAGTCTTCACAAAAAATATCTTCGTGAGGGCAAATATAGAACGAATGCAGATGCAAATTGGTCATCTCAAACGAATGAACGATTAGCGGAGGAGATTCAATTATTACTATTAACAAAAGACCAAGATAGGTTTATTGAAGCAATGATTCAAATATTTGAGGAAAGTCAATAGGTGATTTGCATGTTCAAATATATCAAAAAACATAAAATGATGAAACTTCAAAAGCGAACATTAACAATATATATCCTTGTTATTAGTTTGCCTTTTTTTATATCCTTTGCAATACTAACCTACCGAACAAATCAAACCATAAAAAATAATAATTTGGATTATATGGGACAGCTATGTGAACAAATTAATCAAAACATAGACCAAACAATGTCCACGATTGAGCGTTTGGCAGGCATTAATTTTTCGGATCAACGTATTCAAGAAATTCTTACAGAAGCTCAAGATTATTCGACAGCAGAGTATTTAGAAAATTATCGAAGAATTGATAGTGTACTTAGGTATTCAACACAGATTAGTCCTCATGTGTTGGGAATAACACTAGTGAGCTTACACGGAGATACATATAGTAATATTCGGACAATTGAAGAAAATTTGACAGATTTAGATACCTTCCTTCAGCGTGTTCAAGATAAGAACGGTGAAAGCTACATTTCAAATGTTTACACAGGATTTGTTAATGGAAAGCAAGAAGAGGAGTTAATGACACTAACTCGGGTCTTGTTAAATCCAAATGATTATCGTAAAAGTGGATATATTTGTATTGATCTAGACTATAAAACGATACAAGATAATTTTGACAAAACGCTAGAAGAAGAACGCCTTCAAAACTTAGTTATCCTTCAAGGAAATCAAATGATCTATCAATCAGGATTGAATGAAATCTATTTTGATCAAGCTGGTTCAGATTATATGGTTCAAAAAATCAATGCACAATGGGACGATTCAGGTATTAATCATATTGAATTTGAATATGAGAACAATCTTATTTCCTTAGTTGGGATAGAAAATATAGCGACCGGATTTAAAGTTATTTTATTCTTGCCTAGCTACAGTATGCAATCTAATGTGGTTGATAATTTGGAGTTTGTTATGTGGACATTAGTGGTTATTTTGCTTGTGACTATTTTAACGGGTTACTTCTTATCAGCAAATCTAACAAAGCCAATCAATCAACTCCATCAAGCAATGAAGCGTCTTGAAAAAGATGGAGAATTTTCAATCATTGAAAAAAATGTAAAAAATGAAGATGAAATCAATATGCTTATTGATAGTTTCAACAGTATGTCTGTTCAGCTCGAAGAAAGTATAAAAAAGGAATACCGAATATTAGAAAACAATAAACGAATTGAGATTAAAATGCTGCAATTCCAAATTAATCCCCATTTTTTATATAATACCTTGAATATGATTAGTTCGATTGCAAGTTTATACGATGTATCGGAAATTTCAGAGGCGACAACAGCCCTTTCTGATATGTTTAGATATAATGTGAAAGGTAAAAATATTGTAACACTCAAAGATGAACTCGATCAAATCGAGAACTATTTATGTATTCAACGACTACGTTTTCCAAACCGAATTAATTATAGCTTCGCAATAGATGAACAGATGCAACAACGAAGAATTCTTAAGTTTTTGCTTCAACCTTTAGTTGAAAATGCGATTTATCATGGAATAGAACCAAGAAGCGGAAAAGGAAGTATAAGCATCTCGGCATATGACTTAAATGATACGGATTTTATTGTTGTGATTGAAGACGATGGTATTGGGATGAGTCAAGAACAAATAGAGCAGATGCATCAAGAACTTGCTTATGAAACGATACATGATATTGTTGATGATGATTTGAACCGATTAGGGGTGAAAAATGTCCACTATCGTATAAAAAAATACTATGGAAAACAATACGGTCTGTCAATGAAAACCCGTCAACCGGGTGGATTAATCGTAGAACTTCGATTACCAAGATTAATTGAAAAGGAGTAAATAAAAGATGAAGATGCTTGTCGTTGATGATGAATATTATGCCAGAAAAGTTACAATTAAATATATTCATGAATGGGATAAAAATATTGATTTGTTTGAAGCGGAAGATGGGGCGAAAGCACTAGAAATATTAACAAATGAAAAAATTGACATCATTTTGGCAGATATACGAATGCCTCAAATGGATGGAATTGAACTAAGTAAACGTGTGGCGAAATTATATCCGAGTGTAAGAACAATTCTTATTACTGGATTTGCCGATTTTCATTATGCGCAAGATGCCATAAGATATAAAGTGAAACAGTATCTTTTGAAGCCGTTAAAACGAATGGAGCTAATACAATGCTTAGAAGAATGTCGTCGAGAAATGCAAAAACAAGCCTTTGTAGAACAGCAAAAGGAACAAGATTTTTTGAATCAAATCGTTCTTAAGAAAATTGAACATCCCTTAACATATAAAGATCAAATGACAGATCGGGTAGTATCATTAAAGCATTTTTTTATAGGCCTTATCTTTTTAAATACTGAAGTGGTTGAAATAGAAAGCTATATTAATCAGGTGTTTCTTGATACAAAACAGAATATTGTTTTTAAATCAAACCAAGTGGTCAATCAGTGGAATCTTATCTTTCCGTTACCGGAAAATGATTTTCTGGATAAAGAAGAACAACGCCGCAAAATAATGATTCAGTTAAAAAAAATCATAGTATCCATGCAAAGAAATGATGAGATCGATCTTTGCATAGGTGTCAGTTGTGTAAAAAATACGCTTGTTGAGCTTCCGCTAGCTTATTCGGAGGCTGAAGAAGCATTGAAATATCGATTAGTCCAAGGAACAGGAAAGGTATACGATGTTAAAGAAGTGGTCCAATACAATTATTCATCATCGTTATTGAATGCAAACACTAAGAAATTGCTTCTTGAATATTTATCACAGGGTAATTCTGATTGGATTAAACAGTATATAAAACGTGTGTTTAGTGAAATGAAGACACACGAGAATACGGCTTTTTCAGTGCTTAATGATTTTTGTATTGAACTCATGAATGTTATGAATACGAAAATTAAACAAATTCAATCAAGGCATTTAGACCAATTACTTCAGTGGCAAATCGATTATTCGTCTTTCTTTTCTCAAAAAGAGCTTTTAGAATTTTTAATGGGAAGAGTAGAAGTGATTTGTAAAGAAGTTATTGAGATGAAGAAAGAAATAAATCCATCCTTGATTGATGATTTAAAAGTCTTTATTGACAAGAATTATGCAGGTGAGATTTCTTTAGAGGGATTAGCTAAACACCGGTATTTTGTCAATTCATCATACTTAAGCCGCTTGTTTAAAGAAGAAACCGGTGAAAGCTTTAGCAGATATTTAACATCAAAGCGTATGGAAAATGCAAAAGATTTGGTTGACAATCATGATATTCCATTATCGGAAATTGGTTCGATTGTCGGATATACAGATTATTCATATTTTATCAAAGTATTTAAAAAACACTACGGAATCACACCAAAACAAATGCGCGAAAACTAAAATTACCATTAAATAGGTCATAACTTTACTATAGTTTAGTAAAATTAAGTTGTTATAATGTACATGTCACATGTTAATAAAATATAATTTATGAGGTGAATGTATGTTAAAGAAAATGTTTAGCGTCGTATTTATGGTGGTAGTTTTACTCGTGAGCACAGTGGGATGTGCTAGTAATAACAATGATTCAATGGATGGAACACAAACAGAAAGCAATCAAACAGACAATAGTCAAACCGATAATAGTTCGTCAGAAATGAGTGAAGATTATTATCAGCTGACAATGGCATTTATTGCTAACGAACAAGAAGATTTAGAATTAGTGGAAGAAGCAATTAATGAATTGACACGTGAAGAGCTTGGTATTGAAGTTGATCTTTTACAACTTGGATTCGGAGATTATGCAGACCGACTTCGTCTCATGTTGTCAGGAAATGATTCGCTCGATGTGTTTCCTATTTTCTTCCAACAAGCCGGTACCTATGTGAATGCGGGACAACTTGTGGATATGTCAGATTTACTTGAATCACATGGACAAGGTATTATCGACGTTCTTGGAGAAGATCTTGCACGTGTAGGAACCGTTGATGGATTCCTCTATGGTTTTCCAGCACAAAAAGAGAGTGGTTCACCAAAAGCGGTTGTTATGCGTAAGGATTTAGTGGATAAGTATAATATTGATGTAAATTCAATTAGCAGTCTTTCAGACATGACGGAAGTATACGCAACGATTAAAGCAGGAGAGCCTGGAATGGATATGCTTGTTGGTCCCGATACAATTGACCGACTTCAACTGGTAGATAATTTATATGATTATTTTGGTGTATTAGCAGACTTTGGGCAAACGACAGAGGTCACTAACTGGTTTGAAGATGAAGTGTTTATTGAATATGCACGTTTGCTTAGAGAATGGTATGTCGATGGCTATGTGATGCCGGATGCGGCAACAACAACTGAATCGGCCAGCAATTTAGTCAAAGCAGGAAATGCGTTTTCTTATGTTTCTCAGACAAAACCGGGATTTTTAGTTCAAGAAGAGCGCGTGACAGGTTATGAACTTGAAATTGCACACATTGAAGAGGGATTATTAATGTCAAGTGGTGTGAATTTCTTTAACTGGGGAATTGCAAATAACTCAGAAAATCCTGAAAAAGCAATGGAATTTTTGAATTTTGCATATACAAATGCTGATTTTATGAACCTTATTAACTGGGGAATTGAAGGTGTTCACTATGAATTTAATGACGATGGAACTATTGGACATCCGGAAGGCATTGATGCAACGTCTTCAGCTTATAATCTCAACATTGGCTGGCAACTACCAAATCAATATTTATGCCATGTATGGGAAGGGAATCCAACGGATATTTGGGAGCTCACACAAGCACAAAATGATAAAGCAATTCCGTCAATGGGCTTAGGATTTGTTCCGGATACTTCAAATGTGGCAAATGAAATCACAGCCTTATCGAATGTACGTAATCAATATATCGCGGCATTAAACACAGGTTCAGTTGATGTAGATAGTGTGTTAGATGATTTCAATGATGCGCTTTACAGTGCAGGACTTCAAAAAGTCATTGATGAAAAACAACGACAACTTGATGAATGGTTAATGTCAAATCAATAACTGCGAGGAGATAAAAATGAAAAAATGGTTGCCTCTATATATAATGATGTTGCCCGGTGCCTTGTACTTCATAATTAATAATTATATTCCAATGTTCGGGTTAATCATAGCATTTAAGAAAATGGACTTTAGTAAAGGCATCTTTGGCAGTGAATGGGTTGGATTCAGGAACTTCGAGTTCCTGTTTTCAACTTCGGATGCTTTTGTAATCACAAGAAATACACTTCTGTATAATACAGCTTTTATCATTATTAATATGGTTTTAGGAATCACCTTAGCAATTTTTATTGCGGATGTAACACAACGACATTTAAAAAAGGTCTATCAAAGTGCAATACTTTTACCTTTTTTAATGTCAATGGTTATCCTAGGTTACATTGTTTATGGATTTTTAAGTATGCAAAATGGTATAATGAACAACTCGATTCTACCACTTTTTGGGAAAGAACCTATTTTTTGGTATAACGAGGCCAAGCATTGGCCATATATTCTTATTATAGCCAATACGTGGAAAACGGTTGGGTATGGATGTTTGATTTATATTGCAGCAATTAATGGAATTGATCCTTCCTTATTCGAAGCAGCACGTATCGATGGAGCAAACAAAATTAAACAAATTATTTACATTACACTTCCATCTTTGGTTCCAACAATTGTAACCTTATTGATTATGAGCGTTGGTCGGATTTTTTATTCGGATTTTGGCTTGTTTTATCAAGTGCCGAGGAATGCAGGTTTACTGTATCCAACAACCAATGTGGTCGATACCTATGTCTATCGTGGGCTAATGGAACTAGGTAATGTAGGGATGGCTTCAGCAGCGGGATTTTATCAATCAATTGTTGGATTTATCCTTGTATTGTCAGCCAATATGATTATTCGAAAAGTAAGCAAAGAAAACGCATTGTTTTAGAAAGGAGGAATTATTATGTACAAAAAGAAAGTATCTAGCTTTCAGTTAATCGCTCATATTGTTTTGATTCTATTTACCATAGCAGTAATTCTTCCTTTTCTATTACTGTTTATGTCTTCAATAACGGAGGAGAGTATATTACTTGTTAATGGATATTCTTTTTTTCCGAAAAAATTTAGTTTGGAGGCATATAAATTTATCTTTTTGTCAAGTACGAAGATTATTCGGGCATATGGAGTGACCATTTTTGTTTCGGTGGTAGGAACAACGATGTACTTGACGTTAGCATCATTGATGGCATATCCATTGTCCTTATCAAAGTTACCATTCCGACGTCAAATTATGTTTTTTGTATTTTTTACTATGTTATTTAATGGCGGATTAGTTCCGACATATATTTCTTACACAACGATTTTTCAAATAAAAGATACAATTCAAGCATTGATCATTCCGACATTTATGTTGAATGCCTTTGGAATTATCATTATCCGAACGTATTTTGCGAGTAATATACCGGAAACGCTTTATGAAGCGGCTCAAATTGACGGAGCAAGTCATTTTAGAATTTTCACGACTATCGTATTGCCTCTGGGTAAGCCCATATTAGTGACTATGGGAACCTTTACCGGAATTACATACTGGAATGATTGGACAAATGGTTTATATTATTTAAACAAACGAACAGATTTTTATAGTATTCAAAACTTGTTAAATGCAATGATTCGTGACCTGCAATTTTTGACATCAGGACCGATGGCAGCCTATGCAGGAGAAGAAATGTCAAGAGTCCCTGCAGTTGGAGTTCAGATGGCGATAGCATTTGTAGCAGTATTACCGATTCTGATGCTCTTCCCATTCTTGCAAAAATATTATCAAAAGGGTATTGCATTAGGGGCCGTTAAAGGTTAGGTTGAGACAGAAGTTAGTGAAAGGAATAGTATATGGAAAAATATGAATTTAGCGTACCGGATAATAAAAAATATCGCGTCATTGTACATACGGATTGTAAAAATGAAGCCGATGATCAATTTGCACTTGCTCACCATTTAATGACACCAAAGTTTGATGTTAAAGGTATTGTTGCAGGTCATTTTGACGGAAATGCACAAGAATATGGTAAAGGAAATACTGCCCAAGCAAGTTACGATGAAATAGAAAAAGTGCTTAATTTGATGGATTTAAGTGGGAAACATAGGATAGTCAAAGGTGCAGCGACTCCCCTTGTTGATGAAGAAACAGCGATTCCTTCGGAAGGGTCAAGATTTATTATTGAGGAAGCGTTACGTGAAGATGAACAACCGCTGTTTGTGGTATTCCAAGGATGTTTAACCGATTTAGCCAGTGCAATTTTAGAGGAGCCTGAGATTTGTAAGCGAATGACAGCTGTATGGATTGGCGGTGGAAAATGGCCAGTAGGATGTCCGGAATTTAATCTATGGCAAGATATTCATGCGGCGAATGTTGTTTTTAAATCTACTATGTCGTTATGGCAAGTTCCAATTAATGTGTATAAGCAAGTGGCGGTTTCGCTAGCGGAACTTCAATATCGGGTTAAACCATGTGGTAAAATCGGTGAATATTTATTTGAACAAATGGTTGAATTTAACAATAAAATGGCATCATATCAAGCCTGGCCCCATGGGGAAAGTTGGGGACTAGGTGATCAAGGGACTGTGACGGTTTTATTGGAAGAATTAGAGCGTATGAATTATGATTGGAAACCAGCACCCATTTTTACTCAGGATATGCATTATATCCATGAGCAGAATAATCGACCAATACGCGTTTATCATACATTGGATTCACGGTTGACCCTAGAAGATTTTTATGCCAAATTAGCAATTAATTATGGAAAAGGCTAGTTTACGATGTCGTGAATAATGTTTTTATGAGCTCCTGCAAATTGCAGGAGCTTTTGTTTTTTTTGAAAAGCGGTTAAGAAAAAAGAAAGTTCGCTAGCCATAGAGCAAGCAATTTGGTACAATTAAAAATAATAAGATAAAATCGTCAAGAATATTGGGGTGGAATTTTTTATGAATGAAAAAACAGAGGCTCAGACATTAGAACTAGAAAAAAATATAAAAATGTACATTCAGGAACGTGACTTTCTTCGCAGTGTCATAAATTTGATTCCGGCTTTTATTTCAATTAAAAATGAAGACGGTCGGTTTGAATTGGTTAATCAAGCACTAAGTGAAGCTTATGGTGCCACGGTGGAGGAGTTGGAAGGAAAGCGTGATAGTGATTTTAGTGCAACCGAAGAAGAAGTCGAAAATTTTCGTGAAAAAGATCTTCAGGTGATTTACAGTAAAAAGCCGATATTGATTGAAGAAGAGTCTCTAACGCGTTCGGATGGAAAAGTGCTTTGGTTGTCAACAAAAAAAGTTCCCATTATTGATGAGGATGGAAGTTGCCATCGCATTTTAGTGGTATCAAATGATATTACAGAGAGAAAAGAACTTGAAGAATGTTTGCGTCGGCATGCTTATTATGATGATTATACAGCTATATTCAATCGTTATGGGTTCAGAGAATATGTTGAACCTGAAATTTCACACGCACAAGAAGGGGCTTGTTTAGTTGTCATTGAAGTACGTCATTTAAATGCCATTCATTCTGTATATGGTACAGAATTTGGTGATCGGATTTTAAGAGAAATTGGTAAATATTTTTTAGCAAAGCACAATCAAGATTATTATGGTCGAATCGCAAGTGATAAGTTTGGGATTTGGATGCATCAGGGTGATATTAATAAGATTCGTGCGCTTGTCATTGATTTGAAGAAAGCTTTGGATCTATTCATTGAAGAAGAAGGACGATACCACCAGATTGAATTTGCCATCGGATATACACAAGATATACATAAAGATCAAAGTTACGAACAATTAATTCAACAAGTCAACGCAACAATTGAATTTGGAAAAAAAGAAAACATAGCAGAAATTCTATGTTACGAAGAATCAATTTATGAAAATTTAAAGCGTAGTGAGTTATTAAAAAGTTATGCGCGAAAAGCAATATCGGAAAATGAACTTCGACTTTATTATCAAGAAAAGGTCGAGGTAAAAACAGGAGAAGTCATTGGTGTTGAAGCATTAGCGAGATGGTTTTCTAAGCAACTGGGATACGTGTCGCCGACAGAATTCATTCCTGTGTTTAGCCAATCTAAGCTTATTTTTGACTTTACACTGTGGTCGCTAGAAAAAGCCCTACAAGATTATCCGAAGCTAAAAGAAAAATATCATAAAGATATTTGTGTATCTGTAAATATTTCTCCGCTGGTTATTCATACGGATGAATTTTATAATCGACTGATTGGATTGACGAAAGATTATCATGTAGATCCGCATAATATTACATTAGAGATTACTGAAGATATTTTTATGAATGATTTAGCTCAAATTATTGATAAAATATCATATATTCGATTATTAGGCTTCAAAATTTCTATGGATGATTTTGGGAGTGGGTATGCTTCATTGAATCATCTCATTAACTTGCCATTTGACGAAGTGAAGATTGATAAGTCTATTATCGATCTCATTGAAACAACAGTAGGTAAAATTTTTGTGGAAAATATTATTATAATAACAAAAGAACTTGGTTCATATGTTGTCGCAGAAGGTGTGGAAAGTGAGAACCAAGTTGCAATACTCAAAAAGTTAAATTGCGATTGCATACAAGGCTATTATTATTCCAAACCAACCCCTCTGATTAATTGACCTTATTGAGTAAGCGAGGATGTAATCGATCAATACCGATGGCGCCAATTGGTGCTGTGATCATAATGGATAAAACCGCAATGGTTAGTATCAAGTTACCTGAAGCAACCCCAGCAGTGAGTGGTATGGCTCCGATTGCTGCTTGAACGGTTGCTTTTGGCATATATGCAATGGAACAAAAGAGACGCTCTTTCATATTTAAAGGTGTTTTAATTAAACTCATGTTAACAGCAAGGATTCGACCGAGGAGAGCGATAAATATAATAACTATTGAGCCAATACCTGCAAAGGCTAAATAACGTATATCAACAGCGGCACCAACGAGAATAAAGAGCAAGAGCTCAGCTCCAACCCATATTTTTGAGAATTTATGCATGATACGTCGGGCTAGTACTCCATAGGATTCTAAGATGGTTCCGCCGAGAGCCATAACGCCAAGTAGACCGGACAAAGGGAGATTGTCTTGAAGAAAAGTTTCCAAAGAAACGATTAAAAAAGATGCACTTAAAATGATAAAGACTTTAACGGTATCTCGCATATGAATTTTTTTGAAGATATAGACGAGCAAAAGACCAACAAGTATTCCAATAACAAGGCCCAGAATAATTGAAATAGGTACAGTAATTAAGCTTTTGCTATCGAATGCGGCGCCTTTATACATTCCCATAAATGCTGTAAATAGAATGATTACATAAATATCATCAACAGATGCCCCAGCTAAAATAAGCTGGGGTATACTTTTATCCTTGCCATGTCCGCTTTCTATAAGCTTAATCATTCGTGGGACAACCACAGCAGGAGATACTGCGGCTAAAACGGAACCCATAATAGCAGCTTCTATATAGGAAATATTAAAAATAATAGGTGCTAACAAGACGACGGTTAGAATCTCGATTGTTGCTGGAACAAAGCACATAAGTATGGCTGGACGTCCGACTTTTTTTAGGTCGCGTAGATCCAAAGATAAGCCGGCACGTATCAAAATAACGATTAATGCAATTTCGCGCAAGTCTCTTGAAATATTGAGAAGATCAGAGGCGATGAGATCCAGTACATATGGCCCCAATATAATACCTGTTATAATCATGCCAAGTAATCCGGGAAGTTTGATTCGATTAAAAAGTCCACTCAGTAGAAATCCAATAATCATCATTAATGCAATACTAAATAACATATCTATCTCCAATCTTTTTTACCTAGTATGTGACATTACTATTTTAGATAATAATCTATATTATGTAAAGTGTTTTATTTCTTTAAAATATATTGTATAATGAGCGTAGACTTAAATAGATTTATATAGTTTTGACTGAATGGAGGAAAAGAATGAAAAAAGCAGATATAGGTTTAATTGGTTTAGCTGTAATGGGTGAAAACCTTGTTATGAATATGGAACGAAATGGTTTTACTGTGGCGGTATTCAATCGTACAACTGAAAAAGTGACCAACTTTGTGGAAGGTCGTGCAAAAGGAAAGAATATTATAGGAACTTATTCAATAGAAGAATTTGTGAATCAATTAGAAAAACCGAGAAAAGTGATGTTAATGGTAAAAGCCGGAAAGCCTGTAGACATCTTTATTGATAAAGTTATTCCATATTTAGATGAAGGGGATATTATTATTGATGGGGGTAACTCCAATTATGAAGACTCGATACGACGTACAAAGTATATTGAAGACAAAGGCCTCTTATATGTTGGAACAGGTGTAAGTGGCGGCGAAGAAGGGGCTTTGAATGGTCCAAGTATTATGCCGGGTGGTTCAGAACAGGCGTGGCAACATATTCAACCGATTTTTCAAACAATTGCAGCTAAAGCAGACGATGGTACACCTTGTTGTGATTGGGTAGGAGCTGACGGAGCCGGTCATTATGTCAAGATGGTACATAATGGGATTGAATATGGCGACATGCAGTTGATCTCTGAAGCATATCAATTAATGAAAGACCTGTTAGATATGTCAAATAATGAGATGCATGAAGTGTTTAAAGTGTGGAATGAAGATATTCTAGATAGCTATCTTATTGAGATTACGCGAGACATTTTAGACTATAAAGACGACGATGGAAATTATGTTGTGGATTATATTTTAGATACGGCAGGTCAAAAAGGTACAGGCAAATGGACCGGGATTTCTTCCCTTCATGAAGGGGTTCCATTAACATTGATTAGTGAATCCGTCTATGCCAGATGTTTGTCAGCGATTAAAGAAGAACGTGTTAAAGCATCGAAGGTGCTTACGGGGCCAGCAATCATATTTGAAGGAGATAGGACAGCCTTTATTGAGAAAATGAAGCATGCTTTATATATGGCAAAAATTATTTCTTATACGCAAGGATATATGTTAATGCGTGAAGCTGCCAATACATATGGATGGGATTTGAATTATAGTGGTATTGCAGCAATGTGGCGTGGTGGATGTATTATTCGAAGTGTATTTTTAGATAATATAAAAAATGCTTACGAGAAAGACGCATCGCTCAGTAATCTGTTGTTAGATGAGTTTTTCACGAAAGCAGTAACAGAGTCTGAGCAAGATTTACGAAGTGTTGTTGCAACAGCGATTATAAAAGGAATCTCAGTTCCGACATTATCAGCAGCAATTACCTTTTACGATGGTTTTAGAAGTGAACGTCTTCCTGCTAATCTTTTGCAGGCACAAAGAGATTACTTTGGTGCGCACACCTATGAACGCCTTGATAAGCCTAGAGGTGAATTTTTTCATACGAATTGGACAGGTGCGGGCGGAAATACAGCATCATCAACATATCAAGTTTAAAGGAGATTATAATGGCATTTTTATGGACAACATTGCATGTGAATAATTTAGAGGAATCAATCAAGTTTTATAAAAAATATGTTGGATTGATGGTATCTAGACGTTTTGAATCGAGACCCGGTGTTGAAATAGCATTTCTCGGAGATGGTGAAACAGAACTTGAACTTATTGGTGGCGGTGGAGATTACCCCGAGTCAGATCAGATTTCACTTGGATTTTCTGTAGATTCATTGGATAAAAAGATTGATGAAATGAAGGATGCTAGTATTGAAATATATAAAGGTCCCATACAACCCAATCCCCATATAAAATTTTTCTATGTCAAAGACCCCAATGGTATTTCTGTACAGTTTGCAGAGCAGATGAAGTAAAACCACATAACTCTTCCGGTAGTAATGATAGTGATACCTTAATAGTTGAAGAAAATAATAACAATAGTAATAGTAATAGTGAGGATAGTTTTGAAGATGATGTATCTGCGAAAGCGAAGCCACCAGTAGTGCTAGGTCAAGGTGGATTTGTCGATGACACAGAAGAACTGACTGAAGAAGAAAAAAACATTATTCTAGCATTCATGATGCCTACTATGAATCATTAGCGACTACAGAAGTTATGGACACCACATCATTTTATAAGGATTCTGAAGGTATAAATGCAGAACTTAATCGAGCTGCATGGGAATTTATGGTGGAAGCAAGAAAAAAGCAGCCGAATGGAATGAATAACAAATGTTTCGATAAATGAATAACAAATGTTTCGATAAATCCTTGACAAAAAATCAATATGACGATATAATTAGTTTGAAAATGATAATCCTTATCAGAAAGGTTGATGACTATGCCATTATCAAAAGCAAGAGTAGGACACACTGGACTTATCGAAACAATTTCAGGAAATGATAAAATACGTCAGTTTTTATTTTCTTTAGGATGTAGTGAAGGTGAAGAGATTACCTTGATTTCAGTTCTAGCAGGTAATTATATTATAAATGTTAAAGATAGTCGTTATGCTATTGACAAAAAAATGGCTAAAGCGATACAGCTCATTTAACTGGGCGAATGTAAAGATACACAAGATACACATGCGGGCAACCGCCTTTTTTATACACTATACATGAGAATGATTATCAATAATAACTAGAACTAAGGAGGAACATTATGAAAATAGCATTGGCGGGGAACCCGAACTCGGGAAAAACCACTTTATTCAATGCCATTACGGGAAAGACCGAGTATGTCGGAAACTGGCCAGGGGTAACAGTTGAAAAGAAAGAAGCAAATCTAAAATCCAAATTTAACAAAATGATTAAGAATGGACGGGTTATCGATTTGCCGGGAGCTTATTCAATAGCACCCTATACCAATGAAGAAGCTATCACCCGAGATTTTGTACTTGGAGAATCACCGGATGTATTGATTAATATAATTGATGCAAGCAGTTTAGAACGGAGTCTATATTTTACAACCCAACTTTTAGAGTTAGGAATTCCTGTTGTTATTGCACTTAATAAACAAGATATTGTTAAACGACGGGGAAACACAATTAATATTGAATTATTAAAAAGCAAACTTAAGTGTCCAATCGTTGAGACGGTTGCAAGTGAATCAGAAGGTTTAAAAGAATTACTAGAAGCTGTTAAAACCACAGCGGAGAAGAATACGCAAATTGCGCCGGAGTTTGAAGGTAAAGGCTTAGAAGAAGAAAATAAGGCACGTCAAAAATACATAAAAACGATTATAAATGATGTGTTAGTGAAGAAACGTGCTTCAAATGAAGTGACTTTAAGCGATAAAATTGATCGAGTTGTAGCCAACCCTTTACTTGGATTGCCAATATTTGGTCTCATTATGTGGGCAGTATATTCGTTTTCGATTAATGGTGTAGGTGGATATTTATCCGAATGGTTTAACGAAACAGTCTTTGGAGAGATTCTTCCCAATAACTTGAACGGATTTTTTGAAAGTCTTGGTGTTAATCCATTATTGCAGGCCTTAATTGTTGATGGAGCTGTTGGTGGGGTTGGAGCAGTTGTTGGATTTCTCCCACTAATTATGATTTTATTCTTTTGCTTAGCATTATTAGAAGATAGTGGATACATGGCAAGAGTTGCCGTGGTTATGGATCGATATTTTAAAAAAATAGGATTATCTGGTAAGTCAATTATTCCAATGATTGTCGGTTCGGGTTGCTCAATTCCGGGAGTTATGGCAACACGTACAATTGAAGATGAAAATGAACGACGAATGACAACAATGCTGACGCCCTTTGTACCTTGTGGTGCAAAGCTACCGATTATTGCTTTGTTTTCAGTTGTTTTCTTTCCGGGAGCAGCATGGGTATTGCCAGTTGTGTATTTATTAGCAGGTCTTATGATTATCATTGGTGGGTTGCTTTTACAGCGAATTTTTAAATGGAAGAACACATCAAGCTTTATTATTGAATTACCGGAATATAAACTTCCAAGTTTAAAACACGCACTTAGACAAATGTTTAAGCAGGCAAAAGCATTTATTATTAAAGCATCAACAATTATCTTGGTTATGAATACACTAGTATGGTTTATGCAAACATATGGTTGGAGACTTCAAGTCGTTGAAAATCAGTCAAATAGCATTTTAGCTTCAGTAGGCGGTCTTATTGCACCCTTGTTAATTCCACTTGGTTTCTTTGGTTGGCAAATGGCTGCAGCTACATTGAGTGGATTTATTGCAAAAGAGAATGTTGTAGCAACGTTTGCTATTATATTGGCCGTAGCTTCAGAAGAGGCACTTCATGTAGCCGGTGGTCCTTTGAGTGAGTTTTTCACTCCGGTAACGGGTTTTGCATTCTTGGCATTTAATCTTTTTACTCCTCCATGCTTTGCTGCAATCGGTGCGATGAATGCAGAGTTTAAAGATAAAAAGTGGTTAGCCAAAGCGATTGCCTTCCAGTTAAGTGTAGGATATATGGTTGCTATGATGATTACACAAGTAGGAACAATCATTGTGTATGGTGAATTAGCGGCTGGATTTGTTCCGGCAGTATTTATTACCCTCATAATGATAGGGGTTACAAGATATTTGATTAAACGAACAAAGCAAAGTGTTAAGGAAATAAAACCTTTAGCAGAATAGGAAGTGATACAATGTTACCAACATTGATTATAGGTGCAATATTTTTTGGAATTGTTATTTTTGCCGGAGTTAAATCGTATAAGAGTATGAAAAATAATTCGTGTCCGGGTTGTTCCGGTGGATGTAGTGTACAAGAACGCAAAAGTTGTGGACATTAGTTAACAAGGTTTAGCAGCCTCATTATATTAAAGAGTCGTTTCAGAAAATGAAATGGCTCTTTTTTCTCTTTGTTTTCTTGACATGGAGTTAACTCTATATAGTACAATGTAGTAGGAGGGTATATAACTTGTTGCTGCTATCTTAAGTTATATACAAATTAAGATTTATAGTCACAATGAATTACGATCTGAAAAGAAAGGATGGGTTTAATGGAATATGTAAAATTTGGTAACACAGGTATGGATGTTTCAAAGCTTTGTTTAGGATGTATGAGTTTTGGTGATGCATCAAAAGGAATTCACAAATGGGTATTAGACGAAGATGACACAAATCAAATGATTAAATTAGCATTGGATCAAGGGATTAACTTTTTTGATACAGCTAATGTATATTCTGAGGGAACAAGCGAAGAATATGTGGGGAAAGCTTTAAAAAAATATGCGAATAGGGATGAAATTGTCCTTGCTACAAAAGTATGGGGAGAAATGCACATAGGGCCTAATGGTAAAGGCTTATCAAGAAAAGCAATCTTCAGTGAGATTGATAAGAGTTTAAAGCGATTAGGAACAGAATATGTTGATTTATACATTATTCATCGTTGGGATTATGATACACCGATTGAAGAAACAATGGAAGCCTTACATGATATTGTCAAAGCAGGAAAAGCTAGATATATCGGAGCTTCGGCTATGTATGCATGGCAATTTCAAAAGGCATTGCATGTTGCAGAGCAACAAAATTTGACTCGATTTGTTTCCATGCAAAATCATCTGAATTTAATTTATAGAGAAGAAGAACGAGAAATGCTTCCTTTATGTAAAGATGAAAAGATAGCGGTGACACCATATAGTCCGCTAGCAGGCGGAAAATTAACACGCGCTTTATCCGAAACGACATATAGAAATGATACGGATAAGATTTTGGAAATGAAATATGGTCATGCAGAAGAACAAGATCGTGTTATTATTGAACGCGTTGCCGAGTTGGCTGAAAAGTATGATGTAAATCGGGCGCAATTGGCCTTGGCATGGGTATTAAACAAAGATGAAGTGACATCACCCATTATAGGTTCAACTAAAAATGAACATATTACAGATGCTATAAAAGCGTTAGAGATTCAACTCACCCAAGCAGATGTGAGCTATCTTGAAGAAGTTTATATACCGCATCGAGTGATTGGCGCACAATAGTGTTAAAAGAGTTACTTTGGTAACATGTTTTCAAGTCGAAATCCTGTATAATAAGTTATGAAGTGAGAAAAACACATCATGAAAGTGAGGATTTAGAATGTTAGAAACAGTATATACCTATAGTACGACCGACGATCAAGCGGTTGAGAAATTAATTATGGATGATAATGTGAATTATATTCATATGGTATTTAACAATGGAGAAGGTCTACCAGAGCATTATTCCAATTCAAATGTGTATATGAATGTTATTCGGGGCAAGTTGTCATTAACGTTAGATGATCAAGAGATACATGAGTATACAAAGGGAACATTACTTCAGATTCCCTATAATGTAAAAATGCATGTTAGAAATACTAACGATGAGACATTAGAGCTGATCGTAGTAAAAGCACCCGCTCCACAAAATTATAAAGCGTAAGGATTATAGTTTACGATGATATGATAAAAAATAAGCGATACTCCAAGTATGTGAGAGTATCGCTTATTTTTGTATTTAATGCGTTTACATTTTTTCGGGAACAATGATACCAAGTAAATCAAGGCATGTTGTTTGTACATCAAGTGTTAAACTAAGTAATGAGAACCAGGATTTCTTTTGTTCAATATTGGGCTCATTAATAATATGATGTTGATGATAAAAACTACTGACCATAGTTGCTAGATCATAAACATATTCAGCGATAACATTTGGTGAGCGATCTCTTGCCGCAATAGTAAGAATGCTTTCTAACTGATCAAGTTTTAACATGAGATTACGTTCGACGTCGCTTGTGGGTGCTAGTAATTCACCTTTTTCGAAATCAGCAGCTTCTAGTTTGCGAATGATATTCTTAATTCTTACCGTTGAGTAGAGAATGTATGGACCTGTTTTTCCTTCAAAAGAAGAAAACTTGTCTAAGTCAAAGACATAATCTTTCATACGATAATTGGATAAATCGGCATATTTTAGGGTGGCTAATCCTACGATGTGTGAAATGCTGTCGATATCATCAGAAGAGGTATCAATTCCCTTATCTTCAATGTTTTTTACGATTTTTTCTTTGGCATTATTTTCGACCATTTCAATAAGATCGGATAAGCGTAATACACCTCCAGCTCGTGTTTTGAATGGTTTTCCGTCTTTACCATTCATGGTACCGAACCCGATATGTTCTAGAGATACATCTGGCGAGACAATACCGTTATCGTTAGCACAACGGAAGACTTGAGTAAAGTGAGTCGCTTGACGTGAATCAACGACATAGAGAATATGCGTCGGATTAAAGTCTTTGACACGTTGATAAATTGTAGCTAAATCCGTGGTACCGTAAATAACAGATCCGTCTGATTTGAATAAAATAATGGGGGGAATGTCTTTTTTATCCTCGGGACGTGTGACATCGACAACTAATGCACCATCACTTTCGCGTAATACATTCTTTTCCTTTAGAACAGCGATAGCGTCATCAATATATTCTTGACTATTACTTTCACCGTACCATAAATCAAAATCTACATTTAATCGCTCATAGTTTTTCTTGATATCTGCAATCGAAACATTAACAATATGCTTCCAAAGAGCAATATATCCGGGATGACCTTTTTGCAATTTGTAAGTTGCCTCTTTCGCTGCATTATACATGTCCTCATTTTCTTTGCATAATGCGCTGACGCGTGGATAGATATCTTCAAGGTTTTCTAATGTAAAGGGTGCTTGACTAGGATAGTCACCGGTGTGGTTTGGGTCAAAATAAGGGAGATTAGGTTGAGTACGTTCAATTTCTGAGATAATCATACCCATTTGAAGGCCCCAATCACCGAGGTGAATATCTCCGATAACATTATGTCCGAGGTACTTTAATAATCGCTTTAGAGATTCTCCGATAATAGCGGTACGCAAATGACCGACATGTAATGGTTTGGCAATGTTAGGGCCACCATAATCGATAACAATGGTATCTGGATGATCGGTAAGGGAAATACCAAAGCGTTCATCATTCATGATAGTTATTGTGTTTTGGCCAATATAGTCATTGGTTAAAATAATATTGATAAATCCTGGTCTTACAGTGACAGCTTCTTCAATGATTGTGCCGTATTCATCATACGTTTTTAATATGTCAATGACTTCGTCACTAATCATAAAGGGTGCTTTTTTGTATTCTTTTGCAGCAGGCATGGCGCCATTACATTGGAATTGACAAAGGTCCGGACGGGCTGATACAACAACTTCCCCATAAGAAGGACTGTATCCAGCATCGCCAAAAGCACGAGATAATAGTTCGGTTAATTTTGAGGTTAACATTTAATCGACTCCTTTTTCTTCAATACATTCTGTTTATTATAATATAAATGAGGTCAGATTACAATTGCATCAATTGAAATAAAGAAAAAAGTAATATATAATGGAAGAAATACAATAAAAGATAAGGGGCGATGAGATGATGAAAAATATAAAAGTACGTATTATGGTTGTCGATGATTCAATGTTGATGCGCAATAAATTAATTAAGGTACTTGAAGGATTGCGCTATGAAGTTGTTGAAACTGCAGGCGATGGCGTCGAGGCGGTAGAGAAGTTTAGGGAATGTCTGCCGGACATTGTTACAATGGATATTTCAATGCCGAATATGAATGGAATTAAAGCGGTAGAAGAGATTATCAAAGAGTTTCCAAAAGCTAAAATTATAATGCTTTCGGCCATTAATCAAAAAGCTTTAGTGGTTGAAGCTATTGAAAAAGGAGCTAAACATTATATTGTAAAGCCATTTTCTGAAGAAAAGATTCGTTCAGTCATTGATCAAGTTATGTGGGAGATGTAATATGAAAGTGTTACCATTAAAAATTGTTACAACTATTTTACTGAGCATTGCAGTGTTTCTTGTAGGAATTGAATTATTATTGGTCTATAAAGTTCCCAATATTACAACAGATTTCCAAGGTACATTGCGAAATATAATGTATGTTAGATATTACTTAAAAAGTTTTGTTTTTTTTGCATCTATTGTATTGGCTTTTGGTTTTATTCTGTTTTCACATATGATTATAAAGCCGGAGAGTATAGAAAAAGCGAAAGCCTATGGGGCGATTGCTGTTTCATTTTTATTTTTTTCAGTATATAGTACATCATTAATTGATGAGTTCTTATGGTATCCTCTATTCACACCGAATCCTTTACTATTAGAAAGTGCATATTTATTTGCAATCATTTTATTAGTTGTAGCTATGTTTTATAAAACAAAGCAAATAGATTATCTTACAATTGTTTTTTTTCAGTTAGGAATTATAACAACATATATAATATTGAGAATAATTTACTTTGATGACATGAGGATTATAGTTCTTATAGAACTACTCATGGTGGTTGTTGCTTTTTTGGGTATGTATTACATTCATTCATCAAAAGAAAACGTGACAATAGACCCAATAGATATTCACTCGTATAAAAGAATTTTTATGATTATTGGTATTGGGAAAATCATCGAATTAATAAGTGTTACCTATGTTGACATACCTCAAAGTTTGTTGGATATGTTGATTAAAGGCGTGCCATTAATTGTTGCATTGAGTATGATGTTTGAACGTGTTTTTGAAGAAATGCTTGTCATTCGTTTGCGCTATGAGAAAGAACGTGGAGCACTTGAAACAAAAAATACAAATATATATGAGTATGTATCAGAAGGAGTGTTTTCTGTATCGAATAATTACCTTGTTAATGATACATATACAAAAGCATGTTACTCGATTTTTGGAACAGATATCTCGAACCTACCCATGTCAGAATTGATTTATGATGAAGATACATCTTCGGAGCTTGTTCAACGGATCTTAGAAAATATTTTTACGAGTAAGATGTTATGGGAGGTAGGAAGTGAACTCTTGCCTCAACAAATTATTGTCGATGACCGGTATTTTCAGGTTCAGTATCAAAAAATGTTGTATCAAGGCCAAGATAGAATTAATGAGATTATTGTAAAGTTACATGATATTTCAGATACTATTTTGTTAGAGTCTCAGCTAATTTTTGAGCGAGATAAGTTGGCATTGTCGATGACATCGATGATGAACCGAGAAGAATTAGTTACCTTAGTCAGTGAATTTATGGAGTATATGAATAGTGTTAACATTAAGGCAATTGACGTTGAAGAGATATTAACAATCATCCATACATTTAAAGGTAATTTTGGTGTCTTTAATTTTATACATATTGTATCAAGTCTACATCGTTTTGAGTCAAAAGTAATTAATAATTCCAGAATAATCCAAGACGATATTGAAGAAGTCCTTCGGGACTTATATACAGATTTAGAAATTATCACAGAAGTGACAGGAAGTTCTTTCTTTGAAGATAAAGTTTATCTTCAAGCGAATATTAATAATTTGGAAAGTGTATATAACGAAGTGAAAAAATATTTTTATGATACAGAAGCTTCCTTGATTATTTATATTATTCAAAAGATTTTCAATAAATCTGTGCGTGATATTTTGTTGTTCTATGGACGGGAATCAAGAAAGAAAGCCATGGAAAGTGGCAAAAAGATAAAGACCATACAGGTCACCGGAGATGACGTATTTATTGATTATAATCATTATAAGTTTGTTTTAAGAGCTCTTGTTCATGTATTCAACAATTGTATTGACCATGGAATTGAAGAGGAAGAAGAGCGGATGTTAATTGGCAAACCAAGATATGGCGAAATACAATGTCAAGTACATGATTATGGAAATTTTTTTGAAGTAAGTATTAAAGATGATGGTAGAGGAATTGACACAGTAAAAGTGAGGGACCGGTTATTAAATGCAAAAAACATTTCAATTGATGAAGTTGAATCGATGACGGAGGATGAACTTATTGATCATATATTTGATCAAGAAGTTTCGACAATGGAAGATATATCTGTGACTAGCGGTCGAGGCGTTGGCTTGGCTTCAGTAAAAGTGGAAGTAGAAAAAATGGGTGGAGAAATACGTGTGATTTCTTTTATGGATTTTGGAACGGAAGTTAAGGTGATGTTGCCGAAAGAAAGTGAAGCACTGATTAGTTATTTTTCGTTTCCGCTGCTTATGGATTTGTATGTAGAAGCTTTTAAGATATATTTTAAGTCTAATAATATAATTACATTACCGGTCAATATAGTAGGGCTTGAATCGATTGAGTACATCTATGAATATAGTGTTCGAATACCATTTAAAGGACCGGAAGAAGGGTATTTCATTATGTCGTGTAATAGAGAGACTGTTTGGCAGATGGCCAAATATTTTACAGAAGACAAGTACTTAACAGAGGAAACGTTTGAAGAAATTAAGTATGAAGTTTTAAAGGAATCATGTAATATTATAGCGGGAAATTCCACATCAATATTTGATTTGAATCAAAAATATATAGATATTGATAGCCCTGAATTAATAGAATTCGAGGTTTTTGATGTAAGAGAAATCTTCTATAAGTGGCATATGCATTATGAAAATTATGATGTGATATTAGGATTAATCGTTGAATAGAAAAAGCGCTTGTGCCGGTAAATACTTTTGCCGGCACAAGCGCTTTTTATTTGGATTATTCTTAATTGTTATTTGGATTTTCATTATTAGGTAACTGAGGATCAAATGCTGAGTTTGGATCATTTGGATCAAAGGTACCTGAAGCATCTTGATGACCTTCAGTTGCATCATTTTGATGAATAGTATTTGGGCCATGTAGATTACAATATTCGCCAATCATTGAATAAGGAATTTCATATTTATAATCAGCGATTGAATTTAATACACCGGGTGATAACTCTTCGACATTGAGCGGGTCCACGCGTTGTATCATGATACGACGTTCAACGAGTTCTTCTGGACAATATTCAGTTGCAAATAATCCTGAAGAGGTATCAATAAATACTTCTTTATGTACGTCGCACGTCTCGGTTGGAACAGTTCCGGGAGCGAAATATTCATAACGTGCAGTGCTTCCTCTTGGATCATCGGTACATAGGCCTTGAACAGCCAATTTACCAGATTCTTTACAGATTAATGCGGATGTAATACTTGCCGGTTTATTAAAATCTTTATACGGTAAGCCCTCGTGAGCGACTTCCATTACGTCTCGCCACATGTATTTATGGTAGTTCCTTATATAGGCCATTTGCTGTGGGTCGTCATATCCCATCCAAAGTGCACCGGCGTAGTAAGGCGTATAGCCGGCGAACCATAAGTCTTTCGTTGCAGATGTGGTTCCGGTTTTACCGGCAGTAGGTAGATTGATATTTCGAAGTCTTGATGCAGTACCCGTTCCGTAATCGATAACATCAACCATAGCATCAGTAAGTAAAAAAGCAGTTGTATCTTTCATGACTGTACGTGTTATTGGTTCTTTATCAATTAAAATATTACCGTCATGGTCTAATACGCGTGTGTAGAAGATGGGTTCTACATAAACACCGTCATTTGCAATGGCTCCATAGGCAGCAGTTAATTCTAATGGAGTGACACCATCGGTTAGACCACCTAATGGAAGGGTCAATGTTTTATCGGTAAAAGTTTGACCGTTACGAGTTAGTGATTCGTGTAATGTAGTAAAGCCCAAATCAAGTAAATAGTCAAAGGCTAAATCAACACCGATATCAAATGTTGTCTTGACAGCGAGAATGTTCATGGAGTCCACAATACCTTCTCGGACGGTAGATAATCCTCGATAGCCACTATACCAGTTGCCCGGGCTATAACTGCTTCCATTAGGCATAGATATTTTAAATGGTGCATCATCAATGGAAGTAGCAAGACTATATTTTCCGGTGTCTATCGCCGGTAAGTATGCAGCCACAACTTTAAAGGTTGAACCGGGTTGTCGCTTTGCTTGTGTAGCGCGATTGAACGTTTGATTTCCTATTTTTATACCACGTCCTCCGGAAAGGGCTTTGACGTGACCGTTATGAAAGTCCAGTAAAACCATTGCGGCTTGAGGCTGAGGTATGAATAAAGGGTTCTCTTTGGCATATCCATCATCGAAGTCGGATTGAGTAAGTCCATATTCGTCCCAGACAGTTTGTATATAAGCTTCGGCTTCCTCGCGATTAGCGAATTGTTCTTCATGATAGAAGTGTTCTGCTTCTTCCTCTTTTAGAATGGACAAACTGTATAATAGTTTCATACCATAATCTTCATATTCCGGTGGGTAATTTTCTTCATTATTAAAAACGTTGTCCATACCTTCTTGGATTTTACCATCTTGAGTAATGTAAATGCTCAACCCACCGCGATAAACTAAGTTGTAAGCTTGTGCTTCAGAATAACCTTTTTGAATCGTTAAATCATCAACGAGGCGGTTGATTGCTTCATCAACAAAATATGAATAGCTTGAAGCGTTTTCAGCCCGGATTTGTGAATTGATCTGAATTTGACTGTACACATCGGTATTGTAAGCTTCATCGTATTCTGCTTGTGTAATATATTCTTGTTCCAATAATTTTTCAAGAATTCGCACTGCGCGTTCACGGTTGTTTTCCGGTTTCGAGACAGGGTCATACTTTGTTGGATTGTTGGTGATTGATGCTAAAATAGCGGATTCAGCAATCGAAATATCCCAAACATCTTTGTTGAAGTAGAGTTGAGAAGGCGTCTGAACACCGTTTGTTCCGCGTCCGCTTGCTACGGTATTCATGTATAGTTCAAGAATATCTTCTTTTGAGAGATGCTTTTCTAATTCAACGGCAAGATACATTTCTTGAAGTTTTCGTTCGATGGTAACCTCTGTTGTTAAAACGTTATTTTTAATAATCTGTTGTGTTATGGTACTGGCGCCTTCGGAAAAACTTCGTGATTTGATGTTAGTGAAAATTGCTCGCATAAATCCTTGTAAGTCGACTCCGTTATGTCGCCAAAAACGTTCATCTTCAATGGCAATAAAAGCTTCCCCTAAGTAAGAAGGAATCTGGTCATATTCAACATAGATTCGATTAGCATCTGCACCATGAAGTTGCTGAACCTCATTGCCTTGTAAATCATATATTATTGTTGTGTAGCCTTCAGGTTGAATTTTATCTAATAAATGATCTATACTTGGTGATGCATCAATAATCGCTTTAAATGTGCCGAGCCCTGCAGAAAAGGCTATAATACCTGCAACTAATATAAAAAATACCAAAAGCTTGAAAAAAGTTGAACTGACTAAGTTCTTAATCTTGCTGGATTTAGAATTAATCTGTTTGATTTTCTTATTCCGAGCATATTTCCCAAAATTCATAATGTGAATCCTCCTTTTAATCTTCATCATTATATCAAATTTATGACCAATAAGAAAGAAATTTAATAAGCTTAATCAAAAATTAATAATTTGTTTCCTTCAGATATTGCATTTTTCTCAAATTTCTTGTATACTTAAATAGTGTTATTAAATAGTACTACTAACTTTTGAATAGATTAAATTTATTGAGGTGAATTATGAATTTTACAAAAATGCACGGCTGCGGAAATGATTATATCTATATAAATGGATTTTCAGAAGAGGTTGATGATCCTAAAGATTTAGCGATTCAAATGAGTGATCGTCACTTTGGTATTGGTGGAGATGGTATTGTATTAATACTTCCTTCAGAAATAGCAGATTTTAGAATGCGTATGTTTAATGCAGATGGATCAGAGGCAGAAATGTGTGGTAATGCAATTCGCTGTGTTGGCAAATATGTATATGATAAAAATATGACCGGAAAAGAAGTTATTACGGTTGAAACACTTGCAGGAATAAAAACATTAGAACTGTTTATTGAAAGTCAAGTTGTAAAAACGGTTCGAGTTGATATGGGGGAACCTATATTAGAAGCAGAAAAGATTCCGGTGATTGCAGAAAAATCTCCGGTGATGGATTTATTAATGACAGCAGAGGATAAACAGTTTATAATGACATGTGTATCCATGGGGAATCCCCATGCAATTACATATATAAATGAAACAGATGGTTTTGCCGTTGAAAAATATGGTAAAATATTAGAAGTGGATTCGCAGTTCCCTAAAAAAGCGAATATTGAATTTGTTCAAGTTATTAATAAGAATGAAATCAATATGCGTGTTTGGGAGCGAGGTAGCGGAGAAACCTTGGCATGCGGAACCGGCGCGTGTGCAACACTAGTAGCATGTGTTCTAAATGGAAAGACAGACAGACGGGCTACAGTGCATTTACTCGGAGGCGATTTAGACATCGAGTGGAATGAAGAAACGAATCATGTGTTTCTAACAGGTCCGGCGGAATTTGTTTTTAAAGGCGTATGGTTTAAATAGGAGGAAATTATGGCAGAAAGTTATATTCAAAATTTAATTGCAGAACGAATAGGTGGTAAACAATTTGGAAAAAGCACGGTGATTTATAAGTTTGAAAAGATTAAACGTGCGAAAGGCGAAGCAATGAAAGCCCACCCTGAACTTGAACTTATTGATATGGGCGTTGGTGAACCGGATGCAAAAGCAGATCAAGGTGTCATAGATACTTTGGCATATGAAGCAAATCAGTGGGAAAATCGGAATTATGCAGATAACGGAATTCAAGAATTCAAAGAAGCTGTCGTCAGATATATGGATCGTATTTATGGTGTGACAGGACTTGACCCTGAAACAGAGGTCAACCATTCCATTGGTTCAAAACCTGCTCTTGCCATGATGGCTCAGGCATTTATTAATCCGGGAGATGTTACATTAATGACAGTACCGGGGTATCCAATTATGGGGACGATGACAAAATGGCTCGGTGGCGATGTGTATAATATGCCCCTTCTTGAAGAGAATAAATTTCTTCCGGATTTTGAAGAGATCCCCAAGGATGTTGTTAAAAAAGCTAAGTTGCTTTACTTGAACTATCCGAATAATCCAACCGGAGCGGTGGCGACAAAAGCATTTTTTAAGCGAGCAATAAAATTTGCAAAAGAAAATGATTTAATTATTATTCATGATGCGGCTTATGCCGGATTAACATTTGACGGAAATCAACCTTTAAGCTTTTTAAGCCTACCGGGTGCAAAAAAAGTCGGCGTTGAAATTCATTCCCTGTCAAAAGCATATAATATGACGGGATGGAGAATGGCCTACGTTGTGGGTAATAAAAAAGTCGTTGCAGCGTTTGCATCTGTAAAAGATAATAATGATTCGGGACAGTTCAAGGCAATACAAAAGGCAGCAGTCTATGCGTTAGATCATCCTGAAATCACGGAAGAGACGGCAGCAAAATATTCCAGACGACATGATTTGCTCGTCGAAGTTTTGTCAAATCTTGGCTTTAAGGTTAAAAAGCCAAAAGGCTCATTTTATCTTTATGTAGCTATACCAAAAGGCGTAAAAGGTGGAACGAAGTTTAAAACAGCGGAAGACTTTTCTCAGTATTTGATTAAAGAAAAGTTGATATCAACAGTTCCATGGGACGATGCAGGTGCTTATGTAAGATTTTCAGTAACCTTCTTGTCGGTTAACGAACATGAAGAACGCCTTGTTATGGATGAGATTTATCGTCGTCTATCGGATGTCGAATTTATATTTTAAATGAAGCAATGCTAAAGGAGGAGAATAATGAGTGCTAAGATGTATTCTAATGAAGAAATTCGTCGAATTGTATTTGATGAAGATGTGAAGTTTATTCGATTACAATTTGTGGATATCTTCGGAACTCTAAAAAATGTTGCTATTACTGTTGAACAACTTGAAAGAGCCCTAGCAGGTGAAATTATGTTTGACGGTTCATCAATTGAAGGACTATACCGTGTTGAAGAAGCGGATATGTATCTTCGCCCGGACTTATCCACCTTTCAAATCTTTCCATGGAGACCTCATCAAGGAAAAGTGGCGAGACTCATCTGTGATATTGTTAAAGCAGACGGACAACCTTTTACGGGTGACCCCAGATATGTACTGAAAAAGACGGTTGAAAGAGCGGAAGCGATGGGATACCGTGTAAAAGTAGGGCCGGAATTTGAATTTTTCTTATTCCATACGGATGAAAATGGGGATCCGACAACAACGACGCATGATAAGGCAGGATACTTTGATTTAGGGCCAATAGACTTAGGCGAAAATGTTCGAAGAGATATTGTCCTTACCTTACAAGATATGGATTTTAAAATAGCTGCGTCCCATCATGAGGTTGCTCCCGGTCAACATGAAATTGATTTTGAAATGGGTGATTTGCTCGAAACGGTCGATAATATCGTGACGTTCAAATTGGTCGTGAAAGTTGTCGCACAAAAGCACGGTCTTCATGCAACGTTTATGCCTAAACCGTTACATAATATAAATGGTTCAGGAATGCATACGCTTATGACATTAGAGCATAAGAATTCTGGTGAAAATGTTTTTTACGATTCTAAGGAAACGTATAATTTGTCTAAAGACGGTCATGCATTTATTGGAGGCCTCCTTAAGCATGCAAAAGGCATCACTGCAGTGACAAATCCGACAATCAACTCTTACAAACGATTGGTTACAGGTTTTGAAGCGCCTATACGAATTGGATGGTCGAGGTCCAATAATAGTCCATTGGTTCGCATTCCGGCAGCACGTGGGAATAGAACGTCCATTGAATATCGAAGCCCGGATCCATCGTGTAATCCCTATCTTGCGATTGCAGCCATGGTTGAAGCCGGTTTAGAAGGCATACGAAATAATCTGAAGTCTGATGAACCTATGTCGGCTCAAGACTTGTCAGAAGCTGTTCACCCCTTTGATTTTGAGAACACCTTGCCAAAAACGCTGAAAGATGCAGTTGTTGAAATGGATAAGGACGCCCTAGTTAAAAATGTTTTGGGTGATGTTTATGAAAACTATAAACGTGCAAAGATTAATGAATGGACAGATTATATATCTATTGTTCATGATTGGGAAGTTGAACGTTATATATCAAGATACTAGTCGTATTCATCAAGTTTCTTCATAAGTAGGTGAGATATATGGGGATAAGAGTCATGATTGGCTCAAGTAACAATAAAATAATAACGCAGCTGACCCAATTTTTACAAGAAAATGGTATGCAAGTTGTTGGGGAAACAACAGATGCTTATGATCTATTGCGAAAGATTCATACGGTTTATCCGGATATTGCTATTATCGATGACCGAATGAAGGGGATGAAAGGTTACGAAATTTCTGAGACGATTTTGGCAGAAAAAGTGTGTCCGGTTGTCGCTCTTATTCATGCAACAGATGTTGAACACTATGTTAATTTGAATCAGGAGCCAATTTTTACGAGTATTGTAAAACCCTGTGGACGAGAAGTTTTGATGAATACAATTTCTCTACTTGCAAAAACATCAAAAAGCATTCTTTCTTTAGAGCAAGAAGTTGTACAAATCAAGGAAAAAAAGAACCAACAAGAAGTTATTGATGAAGCAAAAAGATATTTAATGAAGTATCTTGATTTAACCGAAGAAGAAGCGCACCGAAAGATTCAGAAAAAAAGCATGGACAAAGGATTATCGAAAGTTAAAGTGGCAGAGATAATTATCAGAATATACAAGGAATAAACGAAAAATGACAGATAAATAATTTTTTAAATTTTGAACTTGCATTAAGAGACGTTGTATGTTATTATATTTACTAGTAAGAGGGCGAATTGCCCAAGTCATATTTGTGTTTTGTTTTGGAACAATGGCGTTCTCAAGGCTTTCTTGAGCACGCCTTTTTTGTTATAGTTTATGAATGTGGAATCGCAAGGAGGATATTATGAATGTAACTGAAATTTTTGGAAAAAATGTATTTAATGATGTAGTAATGAGAGAACGTCTTCCAAAAGATACGTATAAGGCGTTAAAAAGAACGATGGATTTAGGTGAGCGTTTAACAGAAGACGTAGCAGATGTTGTTGCAAACGCGATGAAAGATTGGGCAATCGAAAAGGGTGCAACACATTACACGCATTGGTTTCAGCCAATGACTGGAAAGACTGCAGAAAAACATGATTCATTTATTGAGCCAACCGGAGATGGTTCAGTTATTATGGAATTTTCCGGAAAGCAATTGATTCAGGGAGAGCCTGATGCATCGTCCTTTCCAAACGGTGGTTTACGGGCAACTTTTGAAGCAAGAGGGTATACTGCTTGGGACGCAACATCACCAGCCTTTCTAAAAGATGATACCTTGTGTATTCCAACAGCATTTTGTTCATATAGTGGGGAAGCGCTTGATAAGAAGACACCTTTATTACGATCAATGGAAGCTATTGATAAACAAGCACTTAGAATATTGCGTTTGTTTGGAGATAAAGAAACTAAGAAGGTCATGACAACGCTCGGACCGGAACAAGAATATTTTTTGATTGACAAACGTCTATATCAGCAACGTAAAGATTTGATTTTTACAGGTAGAACACTATTTGGTGCAATGCCACCAAAGGGTCAAGAATTAGATGATCACTATTTTGGTAGTATCAAAGAACGTATTTCTGCATTTATGAAGGAAATCGATGTTGAATTATGGAAGTTAGGGATTACTTCAAAAACAAAACATAATGAAGTGGCTCCGGCTCAACATGAGATGGCTCCGATTTTTACAACAGCAAATATTGCAACCGACCATAATCAGTTAGTTATGGATACAATAACAAAAGTGGCACAACATCATGAATTGGCATGTTTGTTACATGAAAAACCATTTGCAGGAGTAAACGGTTCAGGTAAACATAATAACTGGTCCATTAGTACTCCGACTGCAAACTTATTATCACCTGGAAAAACACCGCATTCAAATGCTCAATTTTTAACTTTCCTAGTAGCTATTATAGCAGCTGTTGATGAATATGCACCCTTATTAAGACTTTCTGCAGCTAATGCAGGAAATGAACATCGATTAGGCGCAAATGAAGCACCTCCTGCGATTATTTCTATATTCTTAGGTGAACAATTAACAGATATTATTGAACAAATCAAAGCCGGTGCATTAACATCGAGTAAAGAAGCGGAAACAATGAAGTTAGGTGTGACCACATTACCTGATTTTCCAAAGGATGTTACGGATCGTAATAGAACATCACCTTTTGCTTTTACGGGCAATCGTTTTGAGTTTAGAATGGTAGGTTCAAATCAATCAATTTCAGGCCCAAGTATTGTTTTAAATACAATTTTAGCGGAAGTATTATCTCGTATTGCAGACCGATTAGAGGGTGTAGATGAATTTGAACTTGAGTTAAGTCATATACTCGAAGAACTTGTTAAAGATCATTATGATGTCATCTTTAACGGTGATGGTTATTCAGAAGATTGGGTAGAAGAAGCAGAGCGTCGTGGTCTTCCAAATATTAAAACAACACCGGAAGCTATTAGTGTCTTTAATCGACCGGAGTATGTTGAAATGTTCGATAAACATTGTGTATTTAGTCAACAAGAAGTGACTGCTCGACAAGAAATTATGTTTGAAGAATATTCAAAGAATATAAATATCGAAGCATTAACAATGGTTGAGATTGCAAAACGTGAGATTTTACCGGCAGTTATGGAATACATGGGTGCCTTATCAAATACGATTCTATCTGTAAAGTCGGCAGTACCTAGTGCGGATGTATCTGTTCAAGCAGCATTGGTTGAGAGAATGTCAAAGTTAGTCAAAGAAGCAAATGATAAAGTCGATGAACTTGATGCTATGGTAAATCGTGTTCATCACGAAATCGAAGATTTCGAAAAACAAGCATATGCATATAAGTTTGAAGTTTTCCCGGCAATGGAAGCATTGCGCAAGCCATGTGATGAGTTAGAGACAATTGTTTCTGAAGAATTCTGGCCATTCCCAACATATTCAGATTTATTATTTAGAGTATAATATACCTATTAATAAAATAAGAAAAAGAAGGGGCTTACGCACTAATAAGTTAGTGCGTAGCCCTTTTTTTCTTGTAAAAACCCATTGAAAATTAGTTTCTCTCAGCCGGAATGAGTAAAACTGAGGCAGATGAGTGACGTGCAATGTTATGACTTAGACTTCCTAAATAAATTTCTCGGATAAAGCCTCTACCTTGGCTGCCCATGATGACTAAGGAAATATTTGAATCCTTGATTAATGTGAGTAATTCTGAAGCAGGAGACCCATAGAGAAGTTCTATATTTACTTCGATGTCATTTATGTCAAGAAGCTCTTGTTTCAGGTGTTCTAGGCGTTTCATATCGGTTTCATTGAACTCATCTAAATATTCTAATAAGTGAGGTTCAAATTTTGATTTGTCTTGTACGTGAACTAAGGTGACTTTTCTTGCGCCTTTTTTGACCATGTCTTTTATATAATGAAAGGCAGTAAACGCATTGTCAGAAAAATCGGTAGGAAATAAGATGTGTTCTGCTATTTCATAATCCGAAGTTTTATCTAAAGGTGGGGTGGCTTGATCGGAAACGCGAACCAATAAAACAGGTTTAGTTGCCTTATATATAACATCATGGGCCACACCGGCAAAGAACATTTCACCAATCATAGTGTGTTCAGAAGCTCCGGCAACAATGAGAGAACCATTTTCTTCTTCAGCAATTTTGTTGATTTCGTGTTTCATATCATCTGAGATTCTCCGTGTCTCAACGGCAAATCCTAACTCGGTTAAGAGAGCTTTTTGTTTATTTAAATTATCATCTAAAATATCTGTGACAAAAGAAGAAATGGTTGATTTTGCTTCGTTAGGATTGAGATATTGTACAAGTAGACACTCTTTGGTTCCAAATTTTTTGAATCCTTGTATCCGTTGAATAATGTCAAATTCACCTTTTGAAATCTCTGATGCAATAATCATTTTTTTAAACATGAATTTCACTCCTCTCCATACTTTTTGCTTTGAATGTGATTAAGAATCAAAGGTTTTTGCGTGTTCATAAATCTTTTTGACGTCATCATCAGAAATCAATCGATTTAAAATCAATGCAATAATGATAATACCGGGAATGTTTATGATAAGTCGTGTTATAGCAAATGCGGATCCAAGTGATGAAAGTTCAAATAAAAACATGGGAATTTTTGTTGTTGACCAGGCACCAATAAAAATGAGTATATTTTTAAACGAAACCCCCTTTTTCATAAATACTGCGGCTACAGGGAAAGCCCCGTAGAGTGGACCGGCTGCTGCGGAACCGATAAACATTGCTAGCAATACACCTTTTATACCGGAACCTTCTCCCATATATTTTATCATAGTTTCCTTAGGTACCCAAATGTCTAATAGTCCTAAAAGGATGAAAATTGGAGGAATGATTAAAATCATTTCTTTAAAGGAATAGGCAATGATATTGATTGCTTTGAATCCGAGCTTTTGATTGATTAAGGTCAAGATGATTAAGGCAAGAACAACAAGAATAAATCCGCGAAATTTAATGAAATTTTTTTTCATAATGTTGTCACCACCCAACCGATAATAAATGCAACTAAATATGAAAAAACCAAGGCAAGACCATTTCGCATATAGGTAATTTTCTTGCCGAAATATTTGATTTCAACAGGTAAAGTCACGACACCAACCATCATGAGAGTTGAAATAAAGGCCCCAATCTGCATGTATCCGGCACCGCCTTCTAATAACAAGGCGGCTGTCGGAAACGCAATAAAACCGGGAATCAGCGTGACTGAGCCAACAATTGATGCTAATACGACGCCGAGCCAACCTGAGTTAGAACCGATAATTTGAGAAATGACAGTAGGATTAATAATGGCAATTAAGATTCCAACAAGTGTAATAACAACTAAAAATTCCGGCAAAATATTTGCAAATGCTTTCCATGCTTTCTTTAGGGCTTGCTTTGTCTTTTTTTTATCTTTATAAAAAGAAATAAGCAAAAGCAAGAATGTAATAAGGTATAAACTTAAATTCATTGGATTCTCCTTTTTTCGTAACTAGGATTTTCAATAATATATATTTGTATATAAGGATGTATAAACATTACTCCTATGATTTTATTTTGTCAAGAATATTTAAGAGAATAGTGGCGTAAAGTTTCACAACACACATTGACAACTATCGATGTGTGTGTTAATATATCGATATTGATAGATGTGAAAGGAGCTGCTTATGGAAGATTTTAAACGAATAGAAGAAATATTCAAAGCCTTTTGTGATGAGAGTCGATTACGGATAATTAACTCGTTAAGAACAGGTGAAAAGTGTGCTTGTACGCTACTTGAAGAAGTTCCGGTTGCACAATCAACACTATCACATCATATGAAAATCTTATTAGATAGTGGAATTGTCAGCAGTCGAAAAGATGGCAAATGGACATATTATAGTTTGTCAGAATCCGGCTCTGAAACGGCTAAAAAACTATTAGATGATATGCTGGAAAAATCAAAAGATTATAGAACATATATTATGTGTACATAAAAGGGGGAGGGTGCCATGAGAATAATTGTTATTGGAGCCGTAGCGGCAGGAACATCTGCAGCTGCAAAAGCACGAAGAAATGATGATCAAGCAGATATCGTTATCTATGAAAGAGACCAAGATATATCCTATTCTGGCTGTGGCTTGCCTTATTATATCGGCGATGAGATTAAGGATATTGAAGACTTGACTCCAAGAGATACAGCATTTTTCAAGAAAAAGTATCAAATCGACGTAAAAACAAGACATGAAGTAGTAAACATTCAAACGGAATTCAAGACGATTACTGTGAAAGATTTAGAGACTGGATCTGAATTTGAGGATGCTTATGATCGATTAGTTATTGCAACAGGTGCTAAAGCCTTTGTACCGTTGATTGAAGGGATTGATAACAGTCACGTTTTTTCATTGAGAAACGTTCAGGATGCAATAGCGATTAAAAATTTTATCAAAACGAAACATCCTAAAAAAGCGATTATTGCAGGTACAGGTTTTATTGGGTTTGAAATGTTGGAAAATCTTGTTTCATATAATATAGATGTTCAAGTCGTTGAGTTAATGAATAAGATAACCCCGAATCTGGACTTTGATATGGCAAGGTATTTAGAAAACATTCTCACGGACAAAGGCGTAACTATTTTAAAAGGTGTAAAAATCAACGAAGTATTTAATGATCATGTTTTATTAAGTAACGGACAACAATTGGAATCAGATATGGTTATCATGGCAACAGGTGTACGACCCAATGTGGATTTAGCGGTTCAAGCAGGCGTTGAACTAGGTACTACAGGTGCAATAAAAGTAAATACAGATATGTCGACGAATATCGATGCTATATATGCTTGTGGTGATTGCATAGAAACCTTTTCTCAGATTACCGGGAAACCAGTGTATCGTCCATTAGGCTCCACTGCTAATAAAACAGGAAGAATTGCCGGAGATGCCATGACCGGAGGGGATTTAAGATATCGTGGAAATTTAAGCACAGGGATTTTTAAAGTTTTTGATTTGACGGTAGCAACAACAGGACTTTCCGAAGCAGAAGCGAAGAACGAAGGAATAGATGTTGTCATTAATCATAATATTAAACCGGATAAACCTTCATATTTTCATGGAGAAGAAATGATAATCAAAGGAATTGCGGATAGAGAAAGCGGACAACTGTTAGGTGTACAGATTCTTGGAACTCAAGGGGTTGATAAACGGATTGATGTTTTTGCAACACTAATAACCTATAAAGCAAAGGTGGAAGACCTATTCCATTTGGATTTAGCTTATGCGCCACCGTTTTCTACAACCAAAGATCCGGTACACTATACAGGAATGATTCTTGATAATGCCATGCACCGAGGTCGAGAATTAATAACATCCGATGAAGTACGACAAAGTGAAGACGAACTGCAAATTATTGATGCGAGAAGTAAAGATGATTATGGAAAGAAAGGTCATGTAGATGATGCTATCAACATTCCACATGCAAAGATACGAGAGCAGATGAAAACCCTTGACCCAAATAAGAAAACAGTAACTTATTGTAATAAAGGAGTTACAGGAAATGCGGCTCAAAACATATTAATTAATCATGGATTTAAAGATGTTCGTAATTTGTCAGGTGGACATAAATTTTATAAAGGAACAAAATAAAATAAGATTCATATGGAGGATCATAATGAAAACGATGAAAATATTTGAACCGGCAATGTGTTGCTCAACAGGTGTATGTGGACCAAGTGTTGACATGGACTTATTAAGAATAACAGCGGTTATGAATCAATTGAACAAAGAAAATCAACGAATCGAACGATTGAATTTAACGGATCATCCACTTGCCTTTGTAGAGAATGCAAAGGTGAGTCAATTGCTTAATGAAAAAGATGTAGAAATTCTTCCAATTACATTAGTCAATGATGAGATTATTCTTAGTGGTAGATATCCGTCAAATGAAGAAATCGAGAAACATCTTGAAGTTAAATTGGCAGAAGCTGTGAAAGAAGATATGACAGAAGAGTCATGTGGTTGTGGCGAAGGTTGTTGTTAATGAAAGGTGATTCAATGTATAAAAATTTTGATATTCAAAAAATAGATTTAACGAAATATTTGTTTTTTACGGGAAAAGGTGGCGTGGGTAAAACATCAACAGCCTGTGCGATTTCAGTGGCCTTAGCAGATCAAGGTAAGCGGGTCATGCTTGTTAGTACAGATCCTGCATCAAACTTACAAGATGTCTTTGATACGGAGCTTGACAATAAGGGGATTGTTATTGACCAAGTGCCTAACCTTACGGTTGCAAACTTTGAACCGGAGAAGGCGGCCAAAGAATATAAGGAGAGTGTTGTCGCTCCATTCCGTGGCAAACTTCCGGAATCGGTCATTGCAAATATGGAGGAGCAATTATCAGGGTCTTGTACTGTAGAGATTGCTGCTTTTAACGAATTCACACATTTTATTACCAATGAGGATATCTCAAAAAACTATGATCATATCATATTTGATACAGCACCGACAGGACATACATTAAGAATGCTTCAATTACCATCAGCGTGGACAGATTTTATTGATAATAACAAAACCGGCGCTTCTTGCTTAGGACAATTATCCGGTCTCGGCGACAAAAAAGAAATTTATAAAAAAGCAGTTGATGTATTGGCTGACGCCAAGCAGACAAGGTTAATGCTGATTACACGACCGGAAGAATCACCTATTCTTGAAGCAGCTAGAGCCTCAAAAGAATTAAAAGCCATCGGCATTCAAAATCAAATGCTAATCATTAATGGTGTTTTAGGTGAAGCAGATGATGTGTTATCAAAAGCTATTGTCGAAAAACAAACAAAAACGATGATGAATATTCCGGAAGAGATGATTCATCTAGATATTTTTATCATCGCATTAAAACCATTTAATATTATCGGACTTGAAGGATTACGCCATTTATTAGATGAGACTACCACTCATGAAAAACACGAAAAACCATTCATCAAGGATGTCAAACAACTCGATCATATTGTAGATGATATATACCGAAGTAGCAAAAAAGTTATTTTTACCATGGGAAAAGGTGGCGTCGGAAAAACAACAATGGCAGCGGCCATAGCAATGAAGTTGGCAGAAAAAGGTGAAAAAGTTCACTTGACAACAACAGATCCGGCGGCTCATATCAATATGGTTTTAGATGGAAATGAAAAGATTACAATAAGTCATATTGATGAAGAAGTCGAATTAGAAAAATATAAAAATGAAGTTTTTCATGAAGCTCAGAAAAGTATGTCGAAGGAAGACCTTGAATATATTATGGAAGACTTACGGTCACCATGTACTCAAGAAATTGCTGTGTTTAGAGCATTTGCAGAAGTGATTAATCGTTCAGATGATGAAATTGTTGTTGTGGATACAGCACCAACAGGACATACCTTGTTATTATTAGATTCAACACAAAGTTATCATAAAGAAATTGAGCGCTCAAAGGGAACAATACCGGAGTCGGTAAGAAAACTTTTGCCTAAGTTAAGAGATAAGAAACATACAGAAGTTATTATACTTACGCTAGCGGAAGCAACGCCTGTTCATGAAGCTAAACGACTTCAAGAAGATCTTAAGCGCGCAGGATTACACAGCAAATGGTGGTTAATTAATAATAGTTTGTATCAAGCAGAATCAGATAATCATATTTTATATGCAAAAGGGTGTCAAGAGGCAATGTGGATTAATGCCGTTCATCACTATGCGGATGGAAATGTCGGTTTAATTCCATATATCGGCGATACACTCAAAGGACGTCGATTAGCAACCCTTTGAGAATAATAAAAGAAAAGAGGATGATTTATGAGTAAACAAAAATTAGAAGGAATTAGTTTTTTTGAACGGTATTTAACACTATGGGTTGCACTTTGTATGGTTGTAGGTGTTCTTATCGGAAGATATTTGCCCATCATACCGGAATTTTTAGGCCAATTTGAATTTGCAAATGTGTCGATTCCAATCGCAATATTAATCTGGTTGATGATTTATCCAATGATGATGAAGGTTGACTTTAAGAGTGTTAAGAATGTTGGAAAAAGTCCTAAAGGGCTATATGTTACTTGGGTGGTGAATTGGTTAATTAAACCTTTTACTATGTTTGGTATAGCATACTTATTCTTTAACGTGATTTTTAGTGGGATTATCCCTAGTAATTTAGCGTCTGATTATTTAGCCGGAGCAGTACTTCTTGGAGCAGCTCCTTGTACAGCCATGGTTTTTGTTTGGAGTCATTTAACGAAAGGAAATGCAGCTTACACCGTTGTTCAAGTGGCGACGAATGATTTGATTATTCTCGTTGCATTTACACCGATTGTGGCTTTTTTACTTGGGGTAAGTGGGTTTACAGTTCCATGGGCAACATTAATACTTTCCGTTGTGCTTTTTGTTGTCATTCCTCTTACAGGAGGCGTTATTACTCGAAATACAATGATCAAGAATAAAGGTGAAGACTATTTTACGAAGACTTTTTTGCCAAAGTTTAATAATGTGACGATTGGTGGATTGCTCGTAACCCTTATTCTGATCTTTTCATTTCAAGGTCATGTCATCTTAGAAAATCCATTACATATTCTTCTTATAGCAATACCGCTAACAATCCAGACGGTCCTTATTTTTGGTATTGCCTATGGAGCCAGCCGTGCATTAAGATTATCTCATGATATTGCAGCACCGGCAGGAATGATTGGAGCCTCCAACTTTTTTGAATTAGCTGTCGCAGTAGCCATTGCTCTCTTTGGTGCAGATAGTCCGGTCGCATTAGCTACAATTGTTGGTGTACTTGTTGAAGTGCCTGTCATGTTAATGTTAGTGAAGTTTGCCAATAGTACAAGAGGATGGTTTCCCCAAAAAGCATAAGGAGGAGTGGTTTAATTGAAAATTGCAGTGATTAGTGATATCCATAGTAATCACTACGCCTTAAAAGCTGTTTTAAAGGAGATTGATCAAGAAGAGATTGATGCAATTGTTTGTACAGGTGATATCGTGGGATATCTCACAAATCCAAATGAAGTGATTGAAATGATAAGGCAGCGGCATATTTTAGCCATTCAAGGCAATCATGATCAATACATATCTACATTAGACACATTGAATGAAAATGAATTTGAAGCATTAGAAACAAGCCAAATTCAAGCGTCGGCTTCTGCAATTTATACAAACTATGTGTTAGATGATGCCAAGCGAAAATATTTGAAAAATTTACCCAAGAGAATTGAAATAACCATCAATCAGTTTAAAATTTTATTTGTGCATGGGAGTCCCAGAACTATTGATGAGTATATGCGTGAAGATTCTGAGAACTTAGAAGAAATATTGAATCTGGTTGATCATAATGTCGTTGTTTCCGGACATACGCATATACCTTTTTGGAAAGAAGTCGGCGGAAAACATGCTATAAATGCAGGGTCTGTTGGAAAACCAAAACATGGAAATTCCAACGCAACCTATATCATTATGCATATTTTCGATGATGGTTTAAATGTTGAAATCAAAGAAGTTGAATATGAGGTTGCGCGGATGACACAAGATATTTTGAATAATAAATATATACCCAATGAGCTTGTTGAGAGTATTGACCCCAAAAGTAGTTAATCACTAAATGTTTTAGCAATTTGACGTAAAGCTTGTTCTAGTATTGCTCTAGGACAAGCTATATTTATGCGCTGAAATCCGAATCCTCCTTGGCCGAACATGGTGCCGTCATCTAACCAAACTTTGGCGTCGTAGAGCATCTTTTGTTTAATCTCTTCGTCGGATAGTCCGAGTGAAGAAAAATCAATCCATATTAAGTAAGTACCTTCAGGCTCAATGAGATGAAGCTTAGGTAAGTGGGTTTTTAAGAAATCACGAGTAAAGATTAAATTTTCATATAAGTAATGGTTAAGTTGTGTAAGCCACTCATGTCCATGTTCATAGGCAGCCTGACATGAAACTAATCCCATAACATTTGGCTGACTATATCCGGAACGCGTGAGGGCCTTGATAAACTTTTTTCTCAAAGAGGTATTGGGTATAAATACATTTGATAATTGAAGGCCAGCCAAGTTAAATGTTTTGGAAGGTGATGTACATGTAATGGAAATTTGGGCAAAGGCATCATTGATACCCGCAAAAACAGTGTGATGATAACCGGGATAAATAAAATCTTGGTGAATTTCGTCGGCTACAAGAAGAACATTGTGTTTTAAACAAATATTGCCTAACTGTATTAGCTCATCTTGCGTAAAAACACGTCCAACAGGGTTGTGAGGATTGCTTAGAATAAAAAGCTTCACATGATGTTGCAGTATTTTCCTTTCAAAATCATCAAAGTCAATGACATAGCTACCTTCTGTGGTATAAATTAGTTCATTAACAACAACGTTTCGATTGTTTTTTTCTATAGAATCTCTAAAAGGGTAATATACAGGCTCTTGGATAAGGATATTATCATTTTCTTCGGTATATGCGTGAATGGCCATATTAATGGCGAAGACAACACCAGGCGTTTTGACTAACCACTTAGGGCTGATTGTCCAGCTATATTGAGAGGAAAACCAGTTCTCAAGAACTTGGTTATAGTCGTCCATGCTGTCGGAGTAACCAAAAATTCCGTGTTTGGATTTTTCAATCAGTGCGTCGACCACCGGCTGTGGAGATTTAAAGTCCATATCGGCGACCCATAGGGGAATGAGGTCTTGTGGAAGGCCTCTTTTTTTTGCATAATCATATTTAAGAGAATTGGTGTCTTTTCGTGGAATAATTTCGTCAAAATTATACTTCATTAATACGCCTCCTTAAGAATAGTGTCAAATTCGTGAATAAGATCGTCAATAGATTCAATACCTACAGATAAACGAAGCAAGCAATCATTGATGCCTTTTTTGTTTCGTTCTTCCTCCGGAATATCTGCGTGTGTCTGTAACATTGGATAAGTAATTAAGGTCTCAACACCGCCTAAGCTTTCTGCATAATGGATCGTGCTTGTGTGATTCAAAATGTATTGTGCAATACTTGCATTAGCACATTCGAAAGAAATCATAGACCCAAATCCGGTAGCTTGTTTTTTCATAATAGAATAACCGGGATGGTCAGGTAAACCTGCATAGAAAACTTTATTTATTTTTGGATGTTCCTTAAGCCACCTGGCTAATTGGAGTGCGCTTTTTTCTTGTTCACGCATACGAATGGCCAAAGTTTTAATCCCCCGAATCATAAGCCAACTGTCAAATGGAGATAAACCGGAGCCAACTGTTTTAATCAAATAGCGTAACTTTTCGGACAGCTGGATAGAATCGACAACGACAAAACCGGATAATGTATCATTATGTCCGCTTAAAAATTTGGTTCCGCTATGAACAATGATGTTGGCTCCAAAGAGGAAGGGTTTTTGGAAGTATGGAGTTAAAAAGGTATTATCAACAATAAATAAGAGGTCATGTTCTTGTACAATTGTTGATATGGCTTTTAGATCGGTGATGTGCATCATTGGATTTGAAGGTGTTTCGACGTATATCGCTTTTGTATTCGAAGTAATCGATGAAGCAACACATGATGCATCGCTTGTATCAACATAAGTGAAGTGTAAATTATAGTGTGAGCTTAGATAGTCAAAAAGTCGATGTGAACCTCCATATAAATCAAGAGAAGTTACAATATGATCCCCGGGTTTGAAAAGTTGAAATACGGTGGTTATTGCGGCCATACCGGAAGAAAAGGCAAGGGCATCTTTCCCACCTTCTAAATTACAGATGAGTGTTTCTAATTGCTCGCGAGTGGGATTTTGTAAACGTGAATAATCATAACCGGTGCTAGAGCCAACATTTGGGTGAACAAAAGTCGCTGACTGATAAATCGGTGTACTTATTGCTCCGGTATGATCATGATTAAATTCTTGTGCGTTATGTACACACAATGTATTGAAGTCTTTTTCTTTTTTCATAGGAACTCCTTTCATTTTAGGGACGAGGCGAAGCCTCTTTGTTCTTTGCTTTAGGAAAGTCCTGATTTAGCTTTATGCTTTGAAACGTAGCAGAAAGCGTCAAGGACCTTTCCCTCCGCGAACAATCTGCAAGCAGAACGAGACGTAGTCTCTTTGTTCCTACTTTAATGGTTTTTAGATGAAATGTCAATGACATATAAAACATATATAAAAAATAAGTAATGCTTCTTGACAAAAGAGCTTAATCCGTGTAAGATATAATCAACATATAAAACATATATAAATAATATGATTAATAGGAGGAAGCATATGAAAAACGTATATAAGAATTTAAACGAGTTAGTTGGGAAAACACCTTTAGTTGAAGTGAGCCGGTATGCAAAACTGAATAATCTCAAAGCGAATATAATTGTTAAATTAGAAAGTTTTAATCCAGGTGGCAGTGTAAAAGACCGTATTGCAAAAGCGATGATAGAAGATGCTGAAGAAAAAGGTATCTTAAAAGACGGATCGGTTATTATTGAACCGACCAGCGGAAATACAGGTATTGGCCTTGCATATATTGGTGCATCAAAAGGATATCGGGTTATTTTAACCATGCCTGAATCAATGAGCCTTGAACGACGAAGCATTCTTAAGGCATATGGTGCAGAACTTGTCCTCACACCGGCAGCAGGAGGCATGAAGGCAGCTATTGAAAAAGCACAAGAGCTTCATGAAGAGATTGAAAATTCATTTATTCCCGGACAATTTGTGAATCCTGTGAATCCTGAGATTCATAGAAAAACATCAGGTCCGGAAATATGGGAAGATACGGATGGTCAAGTTGATATATTTGTTGCTGGTGTTGGAACGGGTGGTACGGTGACAGGTGTCGGTGAATTTTTAAAATCAAAAAATAAAGATATACACATTGTAGCGGTTGAACCTACAGGATCTCCGGTTCTCTCTGGCGGAAATTCGGGACCACATAAAATTCAAGGAATTGGAGCCGGGTTTATTCCGGAAATTTTAAATACAGATATTTATGATGAAGTTGTACAAGTTGAAAATGACGAAGCATTTATCGCCAGTCGACAACTATCAAAAGCAGAAGGGATACTTGTTGGAATCTCTTCGGGAGCGGCTGTTGCTGCTGCTGCGCAATTGGCTAATCGGCCTGAAAATGAAGGGAAAAATATCGTTGTTTTCTTACCGGACACCGGGGAACGGTACTTATCTACGTCCTTATTTTCATAAAGTTTCCTAGGTTGAATACTTAGTCAAATTAAGATATAATCATAAGATAAGTATAATGATTAAGTGTTTGAGATAGGAGAGACAAAGTGATATTAACGATAGCATTAAACCCTGCAGTTGTTCGTACAATAAATGTGGAAGGATTTCAAATTGACCAATCAAATGAAGCGAATCAAGATGCCTTAAGTGTCGGAGATTGTGGGATATATAGCGCTTACATAGTGAAATTATTGCAAGGAGATCCCTATGTTATGGGGATTTCCGGAGGTATTGGCGGTCGATACATTAAGAACTTTTTAGATAAAAACAAAATCAAAACGGATTTTCTCCAAGTTGATCATGAGACTAAAACATATTTGTTGATTCATGATAGTATTCATGATACGACGACCAAGATATTAAGCCATAATAATCAACTGACACAACGGGATTTTATTAATATTAAACATCGAATCTATCATCACATAAAGGAAACGGAATTGATTACTCTCACGGGAGATGATTCATGGAGTGCAGAATTTATACGTGATCTTAATTCCATGACCAAAAATGCCATTCGTATTATTACAGCTGTCGAAGGCGATAGTTTCACCGCCTGTGTTAATGAACGTGTGTATGCCAGTGTAATGGATTTGGATAATTTAAAGATATTAGGATTTGATTTTCCGGAAGATGTCGAAAGCTATGAAAGAATTCGGAATTTCCGTCGCGAGCATAAGATGAAGTATTTGGTGATTAAAGGACAGTATGAAATTATTGGCTTTGCAAAGAATAAGATATGTAAAGTGAACTATCATGCCAAAGACAGCATTTATCCAATTGTGAAAAGTATGATTTTGGGAGGCTTAAGCATTGGAATTAAGCGAAATTATAGCTTTGAGACGATGATTAAGCTTATGGGAGCGATTGCAAACAATTGTTCTTCTGATGAATATCCATTTGTTATTCGAAGAAATGAGATTGATCGAGGAATGAAACATTCTAAGTTATATGAAATATATAATCAGCGTAATGGCTATAGTATTGAAGGGGTTTAGCATGGATGCATTTAAGACGTTGAAGTCGCGACAGGAAGCAGAAATCGTTGTAAAAAGATCTCGTTTTATAGGTATTGCATTTCCTTGTGATTCTGTTGAACTCTTTGAAAAAGAAGTAGAGCGTATACAAAACAAATATTCAGGAGCGCGCCATTATTGTTACGGTTATCGATTGATTGAAAATATCATCAATGAACGATATCAAGATGATAAAGAACCATCAGGCACAGCGGGACTTCCAATATTAGAAGTTATCCGTCACCATGACTTATTACAATGTGCAGTGGTTGTTGTACGTTATTTTGGTGGGACGCTTTTAGGAACCGGTGGGTTATCAAGAGCATATTCCGACGCGGCGCGAGATGCAATAAATGCTTCGCAAGTAATTAGGCAGGTCGAGGCACTTGAATGTGAGATTGTCGCAGACTATCATTTTAGCGGTAAGTTAGAGTATTTTTTGAATTCAGAAAATATACCTATTGTTGATACGGATTATACGAATCATGTTGTATATACGGTGGTAATAGAGAAAGAACAATATGACGTGCTTGATCACCAGGTAAAAAATATCGGTTCGAATCAAATCGAATTTTATGTAAGACGGGACGTAACGGGCTATTTTGAAGGAAAAGACTTTATTGAAAAATAATAAGGTCTTTTTTATTCTTTGAGACTTTTTAAAATACTTTTAAAAACCCCTTGAAAAAGAAAAGTAAATGCGTTATAATAAGCCTACAAACAATTATTGATTTAGGAGGCGTTTTATGAAAGAATATTTTGAAGGTGTAGACAAGATTCAATTTGAAGGACCCAAGTCAACAAATCCATTAGCATTTAAGTATTATGACCCAGAACGCATTGTTGCCGGGAAACCAATGAAAGAACACTTACGTTTTGCTATGAGCTATTGGCATACAATGACAGGCGCAGGAACAGATCCGTTTGGTAATGCAACAATGGAACGCGATTACAATGAACTTGACGGTATGGCACTTGCTGAAGCACGCGTGAATGCAGCGTTTGAACTTATGGAAAAATTAGGTATGGAATATTTCTGTTTCCATGATCTTGATATTGCTCCAGAAGGTAATTCATTACAAGAAAAATTAGATAACTTAGACAAAGTTGTTGAGTTAATAGAAGCAAAGATGAAAGAAACAGGTATCAAATGTTTATGGGGAACAACAAATGCATTTAGCCATCCTCGATTTATGCATGGGGCATCAACATCTCCAAATGCAGATGTATTTGCGTTTGCTGCAGCACAAGTGAAAAAAGCACTGGAAATCACAAACCGATTAAATGGTGAGAACTATGTATTCTGGGGCGGTCGTGA
>CAZLXW010000001.1:0-113845 GCA_964563505.1 uncultured Eubacteriales bacterium | reverse complement strand
TCTCTGTTAAGTTTGCAACATATCCGCTGTGGCCTTTACCTGCTTTATAACGGTAAGTTGCATCAGGATCAGTCGGCGACTGTAGCACGCTTGAATCCATATCATCATCGGATTTGTTTTTAAGAATAAGCCCGCCGGTTTCATCCGACTTGGTTTGTTCTTTCAAGACTCGAATCAACAGTTGATAATCCGCTGATTCATCGAAGTTGCCACGGCATGTGTCTACAAGGAATTTCGCATCAGTCAGAACTAGTTCATAACGACTCTTTATATCTGTGTTTCTTGTATGATAGACAACCCGGTTATAATCTTCCTTTTCGATATAGTGAGCAAGGGATTCCGGTAATTCATAGTCAATCGCTTTAAGATATTTGACAAATCTTGCTACGCAGCTGTATATGAGTTCAAACCGTGAAAGATTTCGGATGTTTGACGCAATCATCATACTGTCCATCCTTTTTACCCTTCCATTGATTCCCATAACGGCCGTCAATTCTTCCGAAAGTAAAAGGATACAGTTCTTGATAAGATCAATACCGGTTTCAGTTTCATAAGCTAGGCAGCGTTCTCTAAAGCGGCCTAAAGACCGGTCGCTTAGCGGTTGCTCTTCGTAACTGGTTGTGTGAAGAGCGTATTGGTACCTGATGTCAAACATAAGTGCTTCAACCACTTCATCATCTGTTAGACCTTGCATTTCTTTCAACAATAGCGCGCCAATAATTACATTCACTGGTGTGTTAGGACGAGAATCGATTGAGCTATATAACACGGAGAAATCCTCTTCGTTGATTGAAGGAAAAATAATTTCCGAAAAGGGTTTTGCCCATGATTTATCAAGAAATTTTCTTTCTCTCTCTGTGAGTTGATAAGAAGAATCTGTTAAAGACAGTTGTTGATGTTGGTTCGTTTTAAATGCCATGTCTGCACCTCGTTATTTAGTAGAATTCCATACTATTATAACATGCATGAGGATAAAAATTTAAAATACTGTATTAAATTTTCAAAGTTCTTGGGCTTTTGACGCCCTAATCATAATAGTATTATATAAAGGAGAAGGTTATGAAAGAAAAAATCATATTGGACAGTCGAAATGAAAATGAGCAAGCTTGGCTTAATCAACCGGAAGTTTTTCAAATGAATCGTATGAAGGCCAAAGCCTTTAGTGTGTCCTATACATCTTTAGATAAAGCCAAAGCTTATAAGGCATATGACAGTGAAAGAATAGACTTACTCAATGGACAATGGTTTTTTAAACTTGTCGATAATCCAAGTCAACGCATTTATGGATTTGAGCATATAGACTATAGTGTTGATGAATGGGATCAGATTAAAGTTCCTTCAAACTGGCAAATGGAAGGCTATGACTATCCGCAGTATACCAATGTTACATACCCGTGGGTTGATACAGAAGAAGTTATTGCGCCCAATGCACCGGTTAAATATAATCCGGTCGGTCATTACGTTAAATATTTTGAGTTGAAGGAAAACTTTAAAGACCATCCGGTGTTTATTAGTTTCCAAGGTGTAGAATCCGCTTTTTATCTATATGTCAATGGGGATTGTATTGGATATAGCGAGGACAGTTTTACAAATGCAGATTTTGACTTAACACCTTATCTAAAAGAAGGCCAAAATAAGTTGGCAGTTGAAGTGTTTCGATGGAGTGATGCAAGTTGGTTAGAAGATCAAGATTTTTGGCGCTTAAGTGGGATCTTTAGAGACGTCTTTTTATATACGGTCGGGCAAGCATGGATTGATGATTATTCCATTATCACACGGTTTGAGAAAGACTATAAAAAAAGTCATGTAGATATTGAAGCAGCTTTATCCTCATATGAGGATGAAAATGAATCTCTATATACCATTAGAGGCACACTTTTTGATGGAGAAAAAGCTCTGCAGAGTTTTGATGTGGCCAAAGATGTGGAAGCTAAAGGGCAAAGTTATACCACCACGCTTACCATAGAAAATCCAAAACTTTGGAGTGCAGAGATTCCAAACTTATATATGCTTGTTCTTGAAGTGAAGAATCAATCCGATGAAACAGTGGAATACCGTTCAACACGAATTGGATTTAGAGACGTGCGCATTGATCAGACACAAATGTTGGTTAATGGTAAAGCCCTTCTTCTCCTAGGAACTAATCGTCATGAATTTCATCCGGAAAAAGGTCGAGCCATTGAACTTGACGATATTCGTAAAGATCTTATTCTTATGAAACAGCATAATATTAATGCTGTTCGAACGTCGCATTATCCAAATCATCCGTTTTTCTATGATTTATGTGATGAGTTAGGCCTCTATGTTATTGATGAAACCAATCTAGAGACTCATGGAACATGGAAATATCAAGAGGTTCAAACACTTCAAGAAAGTGCAATTCCCGGAAGTAAGAGCGAATGGAAAGATGCCGTTGTTGACCGTGCTGTTTCTATGGTTAAACGTGACCGTAATCATCCATCAATTATTATGTGGTCCCTTGGTAATGAATCCTATGGTGGTCTGAATTTTGCCCATATGCGTCATGCCATTCTAGCAATCGATTCCTCCCGCACAATTCATTATGAAGGTACATTTCATGATCGAAAGTTTGATTATGTTACAGATATCGAAAGCCAGATGTATACGACACCGGAAATGTTAGAAAACTATGCAAAATACAATCCACAAAAGCCTATTTTATTGTGCGAGTATAGCCATGCCATGGGAACAAGCTGTGGAGGTCTGCATTTATACTTAGAATTGTTTAGAAAATATGATGCACTTTTAGGTGGATTTATTTGGGATTGGATTGATCAAGCTATATTAAAAGAAGACAATGGTCAGAAATTCTATGCATATGGTGGCGATTTTGGAGAGTCTCCTAATGATAATTTTTTCTGTGGTAATGGACTTGTTCTTGCGGACCGTACCGTGACACCGAAACTCCTTGAAGTGAAAAAATGTTATCAAACCATGGAAGTGACACCCATTGATCTAAAAGAAGGACGTATTCAAATAGAAAACAGAAATCTATTTTTAGATTCCGATTATTTTGACATAGACTATACAATTGAAAAAGATGGTAAGCCTATTGCATCAGGTGCTATAGATACACATGTACCGGCAGGAGAGTCTCGTGAAGTGGTTCTTTCAGAGCTGAATAAAAACCTTTTTGACGGTGTTGGTTTTTATCAATTAAATGTGTCCTATGCCTTGGCTGAAGAGACAAATTATGCACCCAAAGGATATGTGCTTGGATTCTCACAGCTGACATTACCTTATACAGCGAAAAATTTACCGGATAGCTTAGAAGGACGATTTGCTAGCTTATCAAAAGTGGCCAATGATTATCCCTATATTATCATGGAAGAATTCGATGCTACATTTGCTATATCCGGAGATGGTTTTAAAATAAACTTCAATAAAGAGACTGGCTGGATCGAACAATATAGCGTTCATCAGGAAAATATGTTGGTCGATGCAATCATGCCTTGTTTTTGGAGAGCCTTAACAGATAATGATCTCGGAAATCATATGTTAGAAGAGTGTGGTATCTGGAGAGATATGCCAAATCAAATGCAATTAAGTGACTTTGAATTTGCTTCTGTTGATATTAATGAAGTCAGTTATATTCAAGTCAAAACATTATATCAATTGCCAGTGAATGATGAAAGCTTTGTAGCCATGACTTACTTAATCGATGTTGAAGGACGGGTTAAGATTACTATGGATATTAAACCGTCACGTCGCTTACCTCAGATACCGGCATATGGAATGATGATTCAAATGAACGCAGAGTTTGATTCTTTAAAATGGTATGGAAGAGGACCCCATTCCAACTATTCTGATCGTAAAGAAAGCGCCTATATTGGCTTTTTTGAATCGACAGTCAAAGACGAATGGGTTCCATATATTCGACCACAAGAATGTGGAAATAAAACCGATGTCCGTTATATGGAAGTCATCGATAAAAAAAATCTACATGGATTACAGATTATGGCTTCAGTACCGGTTGAAGTGACAGCATTAGGATTTACCCCATATGAAATTGAGACCTATACACATCCCCACCTTATGCCTGATCCTACAAAAACGGTCGTTCGAATTAATGGATATCAACGCGGTATTGCCGGTGATGACAGTTGGGGAGCACAACCTAAAAAACAATATCAAATCAGTACCGAAAAAAATCACCGTTACGAATTTATCCTTGCTTTTAAATAATGGGAAAGTGCTTCGATCACACGATCTACTTTGTCCGCATAGCAGTGATAGCCCATGTGTCCGATGCGAATGACCTTGCCCTGCAAGTATCCTAAAGAACCGGCAAGCATAATACCTTCTTCGTCCAGTAGATACTGACGAAGGGTGGTGTCATCATAACCATCGGGCACTATGAAGGCTGTAACTGTATCTGAAAAGCCGGATTTTGGATAGAGTTCAAGCTTAAGTTGAGAAAGTGCTGTTCGTACTTTTTTCGCTTCTCGGCGATGGCGTTCATACACATCCGGATCTTCAAGGATACGTTTTGCAGCCTCATTAAGGGCATTTATTTCATTGACCGGCTGTGTATAGGGAAATTTTTTCTTTTCATACCAATCATCCCAAATCGTTAGGTTTGCATAAAAGCCGATGATGGGATGATTTCTTTTTTGTATTTTTTCTTTAGCTGCCTTGCTAATGCTTAAAAAAGTAAGTCCACTCGGAGCGGATAAGCATTTTTGCGAGCCCCCGAGTAATATATCGATTTGCCACTTGTCAGCATAAACTTCAATACCACCAATAGCTGAAACAGAATCGACAATGGTAACAATACCATAGGATTTGAGTAAAGAACAAATCTCATCAATAGGATTGACCAAACCGGAAGGAGTTTCGCAATGGACCATGGTGGCGACAGCAAAATCATGATTGTGGTCTAAAAAGTTTTTCAAAGCATGGATATCTATGGGCTCCCTATCATTAACTTCATAAAGGGTGACTTTTCCCCCATACATTGTAGCAAAATCAGCAAAGCCAGCACCAAAGATTCCGTTTGAGATGACCAAAACGGAATCGTTAGGTTCAATGAGCGAAGCACATGCGGCTTCGAGTCCAAGGATTCCTTCACCATTTAAAATAAGAACATCTTCCTCCGTATGCATAATTTGTTGAAGACGCTGTGTGGTTTGCTTATAAATTTCTAGAAATTCATGCTCGATGCTTGGATGCATAAAGGAATTCGACATTTTTGCAAGAACGTCAGATGGAATAGCAGTTGGACCAGGGGTCATAATGAGTTTTTCTTTCATATCAAGTTCCTACCTTTCTGCGGCTAATAGGGCTAAGCGATTTGAGGTGCCTGATTTTTCGATGAGGAGTATAACGGGTGTTGCAATGGCGATTCCGGCAACAGCTTGAGTTATGTCACCGGGTAAGGAGGCGATAGCTGCAGGAATATTTTGATAAAGAAGTAGATTGTATCCAAAGTATCCTGCAATCATCCATAAACTGGGTAGAATCATGGCAAGCATTAAACGTAAGGGGCTAATAGACTGTTGGCGTCCACCTTTTGCGATTGAACCAACCATATATCCCATAATACCTCGAATAACAAAGGTTCCGGGGGCCCAAATGATCCAAGGGGATAGTATATCAAAAAGTGCCATTCCAAAGGCGCCGGAAATCGCGCCATAGCGTTTCCCAAAAATCACAGCGATGGTAAATAAAGCGACATTACCTAAATGGATCAGTCCACCAGTTGCAATTCCCGGTAAAGGAATCTGTACAGCATACGTTGCGACAAAAACAATGGCAATAAATAAAGCGGCAATTATAATAGATTTAGTCGTAATGGTTCGTTGAGAATTCATAGATATCTCCTTTTTTGTAAACACATATTAGTTTATTAAGTATCTTGCCTTTATTATAAAACAAAAGTGTCTTCTTTAAAAGTGACAGAATACAAATATTAGAAAGGGACAGATTGAAAATTACCCAACAAATTAGAGATTGCAGTTTTGCATCTCTTTTTTTGTGTATTGGTTCTTTAATTTAATAGGTACTACAAATAGTCCGTAATTGCTAGAATAATTACATAATAGAAAGAACACCAAGGAGGGAAACAATGGATTCTCAAAAACGTCTAGCAGCAAAAAAAAAGGCGCAAGGCTTTAAATATTTTCTTATGATTGCACCTTTTCTGATTTTGGTATTATTATTTGCATATTATCCACTGTATGGTTGGATATATTCTTTATATGATTATAGACCGCCATTAAAACTGTCTCAATCCGAATTTGTAGGTCTTAAATGGTTCAAATACCTTTTTTCTAACACCGGACAAATCAAACAATTGTTACAAGTGCTTAAGAATACCTTTACAATGAGTTCGTTAATGATTTTAACATCCGGTTTACCCTTGATTTTTGCGATTTTTCTTAATGAAATTAAGGCGAGTAAGTTTAAGCGCATTGTTCAGACGTTGACGACGCTACCTAATTTTATTAGTTGGGTCCTCGTATATGCTGTTGCGTTTGCCTTATTCTCAAATTCAGGAATGGTAAATTCAGTACTTGTTGATTTAGGTATTGTAGATCAACCCATTAAAATCTTAGATAGTGGTGATCACACCTATTTGAAAATGTTATTATGGTCAACATGGAAGGGATTAGGTTGGGGGGCAATCTTATATCTAGCAGCGATTGCCGGAACGGACCAAGAACTTTACGAAGCTGCTAAAGTGGATGGGGCTAACCGCTTTCATCTCATGCGTCACATTACCTTACCTGCCATGGTCCCGACGTATTTTGTCCTACTGATGTTAAGTATAGCTAACTTTTTGAACAATGGAATGGATCAATATTTTGTTTTTCAAAATGCATTTAACAAAGAGCAGATTCAGGTTTTAGATTTATATGTATATAACTTAGGGATTGGAACAAGTAATAGTATTCCTTTAGCAACAGCAATTAGTGTTCTAAAATCATTGATTAGTGTGACGTTATTAGTATCAGTAAATGGGTTGTCAAAAAAAGTTCGTGACGAGTCAATTATTTAGGAGGCAGCTATGGAGCGAGAGATTAGAATCGGAAAAGAAAAATACAGTATGAGTAGTGTCGTGTTTAATATTATCAACTATTTAGGATTTACAGTGTTTACCTTTATATGTGTCTATCCATTTTACTATTTAATTATTAATTCCATCAGTGCAAATCATTTGTCGGCCAATGGATCCATTATGTGGTTACCAAAAGAGATACATTTTGAAAATTATAAACAAATAATACAGTTAAGTGGATTAGGTCGTGCAGCTTTTATTTCTGTTGCTAGAACTGCATTAGGAACCTTGTTGACGACGATTGCTTCCGGATATTTAGGATTCATGTTTACTCAGAAAAAAATGTGGGGGCGAAAATTTTGGTATCGTTTTATTGTTGTCACCATGTACTTTAATGCGGGGTTGATACCTATATATCTTATTATGCGTAATCTTCAATTAACCAATACATTCTGGGTCTATATTATTCCGCTGATTGTACAACCCTTTAATATTATTCTTGTAAAAACATATGTAGAATCCATTTCACCCTCCCTTCAAGAAGCGGCAGAAATTGATGGAGCAGGGATTTTAACAATATTTTGGAAAGTAATCTTTCCGATTTCAAAACCGATCCTTGCAACCATTGCTATTTTTTCAGCGGTTGGTCAATGGAATTCATTTCAAGATACACTTGTTTTCGTGACAGACCAAAAATTATATTCACTCCAGTACTTACTATATACTTATTTGAATCAAGCAAATTCTTTGGCAATGCTCATGAAAAACAGTGGCGCAAGTGGACAAAATATGCAAGCAATAGCAATGCAGCAAACACCGACATCAGTACGTATGACGATTTCCGTCATTGTTGTATTACCCATTTTATTTATTTATCCCATATTCCAAAGATATTTTGTGAAAGGTATTATGATCGGTTCGGTCAAAGGTTAATAAATGGACGTTATGGAATGATTTCCAATGTCATATATGCTATTATAATTTAAGGAGGAGTTACAAATGAAAAAAAGTTTTAAACAGTTATTGAGTTTTATGTTGATTTTTATTTTAAGCCTGTCACTTTTAAGTGCTTGCGGAGATAATGCGGGGACGAATGAAGGATCAAGTGAGTCTTCATCCAATAAAGAGGCTAATGATTCGAGAGAACAAAACAAAAGCCCTTATGATGAATTCATTACGGTAGATGTGTTTTCTTCACAGGCAAACTATCAAGGAATTCAGTCTGGGTGGTTTGGAGAAATTGTCAAAGAAAAATTTAATATGGAATTAAACATTATTGCACCCAATGTAGCAGGTGGTGGAGATACCTTGTTTCAGACACGATCTGCTGCGGGAAATCTTGGAGATATCGTCATGATTGGTGCTGAGAACGGTCGGCTTGCGGATACGGTTAGAGCTGAACTTATGCTTGATTTGCAAGAATATTCGGACCGCATGCCCCACATTATGCAATATGAAGCGGCTTTGGATATGATTCGCACAACGATTGATTCTCCACCAACGAGTATCTTTGCAATCCCCTCAAGTGTTTCAAATGAACCGGCGACAACACCATCTGAAGGATTAGATTTAACATTTGGCCCTTATCTTCGTTGGGATTATTATACAGAGATCGGTTCACCGAAAATGTCAACATTAGAAGATTTACTCCCCGTACTTAAGCAGATGCAAGATACCTATCCGACATCAGATTCAGGAAGTAAAACCTATGCCCTGTCATTATTTGGCGACTGGGATGGTAATATGATGACATTAGCTAAGCAACCAACCTGTTTTTATGGATATGATGAGCTAGGTTTTGTCTTAGCAAAAGCAGACGGAACAGATTTTCAAAGTATTATTGAGAGTGACTCAGAATATGTTCGTGCGTTGAAGTTTTATTATGAAGCGAATCAAATGGGAATATTAGACCCTGAAAGTACAACACAAAACTATGACACATTATATAATAAATATGTTGACGGAGCTATTTTGTTTTCGCCATGGCCTTGGTTAGGACAAGCAGCATATAACACAACTGCAAACAAAGAAGCTGGAAAAGGATTTATGATTGCTCCAATAGAAGATCTAAACATATTTTCATATGGTGCAACACCAAGTGGTGCAAAGTATGTTGTAGGCGTTGGATCAAAAGCTCAAGACCCTGAACGTATGGTTGATTTTCTTGACTGGCTATATTCGCCTGAAGGAATTATGATGAGTACAGCACAAACAGCAGGAACATGTGGACCGGAAGGTTTAACGTGGGAACTTGTGGATAATTCGCCACAATTAACTGCATTTGGAAAAGAAGCACTTCTCAATGGTGATGCAACAATGCCACAAGAGTGGGGTGGCGGTTCATGGAAAGATGGAATCAGTCAATTAAACTTTACAACAGTTCTTCCCATTGACACTGTTGAAGGTTATGATTTCCCTTATGATTATACACAATGGGAGTCAGTGATTGAATTGAATTCGACACCACTCGATGTATCCTGGCAAGAAGAAATGGGCGCATTGTCAACAATAGAGTATCTTGAAAAAGATGATCAATATGTTGTTGCTCCCGGAACGGATTATATAGCACCTGCAGAACCTTCAGAAATCAGCACATTAAGAGCACAATGTCGATCAATCATTGTTGAGAATTCATGGAAGATGATTTATGCAAATGATGATGCAGATTTTGATGCGATTCTTGAAGATATGCAAAACACAGTGAATGAAATTGGTTATAATACCGTATTGGAATTTGACATGGAAGTAGCCAAAGAACAAGAAGCAGCAAGAGCAGAAGCTAGATAAATAAAAACAGAATAAATAAAAACAAGCGGAAAGAGTCATTACTTTTCCGCTTGTTTTCTCAATATATAATTTGGGAATAGAATGGAGGAAAAATGAGAGAGATACCAAAAGTTGCCCTTTATGTTCGAGCATTAGATCTTGAAAAAATAGGAGATAATCTAAAGGAATTTTATCATAACTTTGAACGATTAGACCATTTCATTAAATTTAATAAAGCTTATCTGGAAACGCATCGAGATATGGTCCTTGTCGAGGATAATGTTTTAGTTAATATTAAAGAGTATTTAGAAGAAAAAGGGATCAGTGTATCCGGAGGTATTACAGTAACTGTGGATGAAATGGATGATTTCAAAACATATTGTTATTCAAATCCGGATCATAGGGAGAGAATACAAAGTTTTGTTGAAAAAACGGCTGGCATTTTTGATGAAATTCTTTTTGATGATTTCTTTTTTACTAATTGCAAATGTACTCGGTGTATTTCAGAAAAAGGTAATCGGTCTTGGAGTGAATTTCGACTGGAACAAATGCTTGAAGCCTCAAAAACCTTGGTGCTAAATGTAGCCAAAAAAGTTAATCCACAAGTAAGCATTGGTATAAAATATCCTAATTGGTATGAACATTTTCCGGAATCCGGATTTAATCTAAAAGACCAGCCACCCATCTATGATTTTATTTACACAGGAACAGAAACGCGAGATCCGCATCTTAATAACCAACATTTACAGCCCTATCAAAGTTATGGAATTGTAAGATATTATGAAAACATAAAACCGAGTGGAAATGGCGGTGGATGGGTTGATCCCTTTGGGTCAAAGACGGTAGAGCGATATACACAACAAATCCTATTAACCTTATTAGCTAAGGCTAAGGAAATTACTCTCTTTGCCTATCATGCACTTATAGACAGATTAGATGAAGATTCAGACGAAAATATGATCAAAATTGCAGGTGAGTCTATAGATACAATAAAGTCAGTATTGCCAAATTTAGGAAGACCTATAGGCATAAAAGCATATAAGCCATATCATTCCAAGGGAGAAGATTTCTTGCATCAATACATGGGTACAATTGGCCTACCTATGGAAATGGTGCCCGACTTTCCGGGAAATGAAAGGCTTGTTTTTTTGAACCAATCAGCAGCAGAGGATGATTTGCTTATCGATAAAATGAAACAGCATCTTATTAATGGAAACCATTTAATAATTACGAGCGGATTAATATCAATACTAGAAAAACGAAATTTATCAGATATTATGGAGATACATTTGACTCAAGATAAGATACATATCGATGAGTTAATGATTGGATGGGAGCCTGTTGGATATAAAACATTACATCCGATAACCTTGTCTAAAATGCAACTCATGACAAATGATGTATGGGATGAAATTAGTGGGATTTCCAATTGGTTCGGTACGTCCTTCTTGTCTGTTTCCAAGTATGGTGAAGGCAAAATTTATATAATAAATATACCTGATAATTACAGTGACTTATATGCATTACCTGAACCGATTTTAAACAAACTAAGATTCTTAGTTTGTTCAGACTACTTTCCGATCTATATAAAAGAAGCTTCTGCAAAAGTCGGTTTGATTATTTACGATAATAATACCTTTTCAATAGCCTCTTTTAATAATTGTACCACGCAAGTAACGGTTATGATCAATGAAGGATGTGAAAAAATCGAAGATTTAATAAGCCATCAAAGTATTACCGGACAAGCGGAAAAAAGAGGGACCTGTATTAGGATATCAATGGGGCCTGAAGAAGTAAAAGTATTTAAAATTATAAAGTGCTTCGATATTCATTAGGGGTTACGCCGACAAAGCTTTTAAACTTTAGGTGGAAATAATCAACGTTTTTATAACCGACAATTTCAGCGACTTCATATACTTTATATTCGTTTTTTTCTAAGAGCGCTTTTGCTTTTTGGGTACGAATGTAGTGTAAATAATCATTGAAGCTTTTTCCGCGTTGTTTAGAGAAAATTTTGCCTAAATAAGAGCTGTTATAACCAAACTTGGGAGCTAATGATTTGAGCTTAATATCTTGAGCATAATGCCGTTCAATATACTCTGTAATTTCATCAATTATATTTTCGGATTGATTTGTAGTAATACATTCAATCATGGTATGTACTTTTTTTTCGATGAATTCAATGATTTCCTGTAGATAGGCACGTTCATGTATCCACTGAATGATTTCTGCATTGGTAAGCACTTCTTCATGATAGTGAGGATAATCTTTTTTGAATTCATTTAAAATATATAGATACATACCGGCAAGAAAGCTTTTTATCGATTCGGCACTATTCTTGGCATAGGTGAGTTGTTTGTGCAAATTTTGAATAAGAAAAATGCTTTCTTTTAGGTGATGCATTTTAATTTCATCATAGATGTGCTGTCCAAATTTTTTGGAATCTTTAATTGTCAGTTTTTCGGTAAATTGATCTCCGGTGGGGAGATCGTCTTTTGTTGCAATGCACTTGTAATTATCAAAGAAAAAGTAACGCTCCATAACAGCAAGTGCTTCGTGATAGGAATAGTAAATATCGTTGATTCCCGACACAACACCACCAACAGCAATGAAGTAGTATTGGTTTGACGATGAATTTTCTTCTTGAGCTAATTGTTGCAAACGACGGATGATTAATTCGCCTTTTAATAAAAGGACGTCTTGATCATCTTTTTTTAAACGTTCTATTTGATTTGTTTCAAGAGGAACATTCAGTTTCTGACATAAATGCTTGTAAGACGTGTTACCATGTAGCAAAAGGACTTGATAAAAATCAGCATCTAGATTTAATTCGCCGAGTGAATAACTAATGCTTGCTAGATTCAAGCGTTCTTCGTGAATCATGTCTTCTAATATCTTATACTTTGCTTTTTCCTGGTAATAATTCAAATGTTCATTATGGAGTTTTTTCTTTTGAACAATGGAACGTATGTGCTCAACAGCAGCAAAGAGTTCTTCCTCATCAATCGGTTTGGTTAAGTAAAAATCAACGTCACATTTAATAGCGTCTTGGGCATATTTAAATTCAGAATAGCCGCTGAGTATTATTATTCGCCCTGTAATGCCTTCTTCTCTTAGTTGATAAGCTAAGTCTAGACCTTGTAGTTTGGGCATACGGATATCGAGCAAGATGAGATCCGGGTTTTTTTCACGGATTTCATTATATGCAGTGAGACCATTACCGGCTTCACCACAGATTTCAAAGCCTAATTCTTGCCAATTGATAATTTTTTTCAGTCCGTTACGAACAACTTCTTCATCATCTGCAATATATACGGTTAACATGTCACGTCCTCCTTTATGATTTTGGAACCATAAACTGAATCAAGGTACCTTGGCCTAATGTAGATTTAATATCAAGCCCATGTTCATCTCCATAGGATAATTGAATCCGTTTTTGAATGTTATATAAACCAAAGCTGCTTTTAAGGGGCCTTACATCACTACTTAATGTTGTCTTTAATCGATTGAGTGTATCTTCATCCATTCCGCTTCCGTTATCAATAACTTGAATGAGTACATTTGTATTATAATCTAAAACTTTAATTTCAATAAGTCCGTCTTCAAGTGTTTCTTCATGACCATGGAGTATAGCGTTTTCAACAATAGGTTGAATCAGCAGTGGCATAATGTTTATTTGGGAAAGATGGATGGCATCATCAATGATGATTTTGTAGTTAATTCTTGAAGTGAACCGTAATTTTTGAATTTTTAAATAGATTTCGATATAATTTAATTCTTCTTGCAAGGTGGTTTGCTCTCCGGTGCTTTCAAGATTGTATCGCATGTAACGTCCTAATAATTTGATTGCATTTGCAACTTCCAAGTCATCTACATTAAACGCTTTCATGCGAATGGTTTCCAATGTGTTATATAAAAAATGTGGGTTGATTTTACTCGATAAAATTTCCATTTCCATTTTTTGCTGATGATTTATTAGCTGTTGATGTTTTATTTGACCATCAAAAATGGCTTGGTCGCGTTCGTTAATTGAAGTAATCATGATTTTTAGATCCGAAAAGAGTTCGGCAAGTTCGTCATTCCCTTTAAAGGTTTCAATAATATTATAATCACCCCCGGTGACGCGATGCATTTCGCGACGTAGTGTGTCGACTCGCGTTATCAGTTGTTTCGTGTATTTGATAATGAGAATAAGTGGAATGAGTAAACTAATCAACACAATAAGGCTAGCATTTAAAACAAGGTGACGAATAGCATTTAATGCTTGAGGATCGGTTGAAAACAGATAAATACGATCATTGGATTTTATGGGTTTATAGGTTGATGCTTCCATAAGAAGATTGTGACCGAAATAATTCGTAATACCCGAGTAAGAAAAAAAATCTTCCTTTTGATAATCGAGAACATCCGGAATCTTTCCGGTCTGTCCCCAAGAACTAAAAAAAACAGGCGAATCATTGGTCGTAATATCGACATCAAGATCATTGTTAACAACACGATTTTTAAGATAATTATTACTGACGTTTATAGTAAGAAGTGCATTATATGAACTTCCCGGAACGTTTATTTTGTGAGTGAGCTGTAGTTCATCATGTTCAACACCAAAGTTATTAGTGACATGATCAACCGACCAAAAATAGCCGACAGAACGTGTTTTTTCATTGAACCATTCACGATTGTGTTCGTCAATGGCAACAATATGTTCATATGAAGTTAATGCCGGATTTTCCGTATATAGTGTAATAGAGGCAATATCCGTGTGGCGTCTATAGTGTGAACTTATGACTTCTGAAGCCTCTAATACATTTATAGCCTCATTTTCGGATGAATAATTCGTTTGAAGCAAAGTCCTAAGTTCTTTGCTTTCTGCAATGGCATCACAAATATTCGTGATTGAGGTTGTTGTTTCAAAGACAATACTACGTACACGAAGATTATCGGATACGAGCATAGATTCGTGATGATCATAAAGCATAGAGTAGTTATTATAGACAAGATAAGAACCAATCAATAGAATCGGAATAAAAATCGAAACAATATAGACAATGTATAGTTGTCGCTTTAGCATAGGGACTCCTTTCGAATGATAATATCTTTGAAAATTATGATACCATACATTTGGCCACATAACCACCAGATATATTATACCTATATTGCATTTATTTCTAGATTTTTTTAGGTAGAGTTATTGTACTATTTTTGATAGAATAAGGAAAAAGAGAAAAAGGAGATATTATGAAGTTAATTGAACAAATGACCTTAGAAGAAAAAATCGGATTACTTCATGGCGATGGTTTTTTTCAAACCAAAGGTGTAAAGCGATTAGGCATTCCACCATTAAAAATGTCGGATGGACCCATGGGGGTTCGCCACGATTTTCCCAAAGCCTCATGGATTGCCAAGGGCTTGTCAAGTGATTATGTAACCTACTTTCCATCCAATACGGCATTAGCAGCAACATGGAATCCGGAACTTGCATATATATTTGGACAAGATTTAGGCGCAGAGACAAGAGGAAGAGGAAAAGATGTTATTTTGGCACCGGGAATTAATATCATACGACATCCTTTTTGCGGACGTAACTTTGAATATATGAGTGAAGATCCTTTTCTAATAACGAAAATGGCCCCACCAATTGTCCGGGGTATTCAAGAAAATGATGTAGCAGCTTGCGTGAAACACTTTGCTCTCAATAACCAAGAGACTAATCGTCTAGAAGTCAATGTGGAAGTCGATGATCAAGCTTTAGAAGAAATCTATTTGCCCGGATTCAAAGCCTGTGTTGATGAAGGGGATGCATATACCTTTATGGGCGCCTATAATAAATTTCGTGGAGATTATGCATGTGAAAGTACATTCTTATTACAAGATATCTTAAGAGGCCGTTGGGGATATGATGGCATTGTGATTTCTGATTGGGGGGCATGTCATTCAACAGACCAAGCCATGGAAGCAGGGCTAGATATTGAAATGAGTGTGACGGATGACTTCGATTCCTACTACTACGCAGACTCACTTTATCAAAAAGTGATGGATGGAATCATTGATGAAGCCCTCGTTGATGAAAAAGTGGAACGAATTCTTCACCTTATGGAGCATATTCATATGCTTGAAGGTCCTAGAAAAAAAGGAAACTATAATAGCTATGAACATCAAACAAATACCTTGATAACAGCTGAGGAATCCATTGTTTTATTAGAAAACAAGGCGAATTTCTTGCCACTTAACCCAGATGATTATCAGCGTATTGCAGTGATTGGTGATAATGCAAACCGTCAACATAGCTTAGGTGGAGGAAGTGCTGAGATTAAAGCCTTATATGAAAAAACACCATTAGCGGGTATACATCACTATTTAGGGGGTAACCATCAAATCACATATGTACAAGGATATAGTTGTGAAGCTGATGTTACTCAAGATCAGCAATCAAATCTTCGCATGACAGCACTTCGTATGGCCAGTCAAAATGACTTGGTCATCTTTGTCGGAGGATTAAACCATGATTTTGATACAGAGGGCAAAGACCGTCAATCTTATCAACTTCCCTTTGGACAAGATCGCTTAATTCAAGAGTTACATGCAGTAAACTCCAATCTCCTTGTGGTTAATATGAGTGGTTCAGCAGTGGATTTAACAATTGCAAAAACCTATTCTAAAGCACTTATTCATACATGGTATAATGGAATGGAAGGTGGCACAGCTCTTGCAAATGTAATTTTTGGCAAGGTGAATCCATCAGGAAAACTGCCCTTTACGATGGCAAAAGCATTAATTGATTACCCGTCTGAACGCCTAGGTGAGTTTCCGGGTGATGAAACGGTCCACTATCATGAAGGTGTATTTGTGGGATATCGTTACTTTGATTATGAACAGATTGAACCCTTATATGTCTTTGGGCATGGATTAAATTATAGTCAATTTGCCTTGTCTGACATTGAAAAGACAGAAAATGAAGAAACCTTTACCTTTACTATGACCTTAAAAAACACCAGTGTAGTTGACGGGAAAGAAGTTATTCAAGTTTATGTTGAAGATGAAGAACCCAAAGGCAAGCGTCCTATAAGAGAACTTAAAGGCTTCAAAAAAGTATTTGTTGCAGCAAAATCAGAAGAGTCAGTTACGATAACAATTGATAAAAAAGACATAGCACATTTAAGTCAAAAACTAAAATTTCATTTTGGCTTTTCTTCAAGAGATATAAAGATGATCATATAAAAAAGAGGCTATGCCTCTTTTTTATATGAAAGTTACCCTTATTTCTTGGTCAACAGTTAAGTCAATGTTTTTGGTTTGCTTTTGATATGTAATGGTGATTGCTTGGCTCTTTGCGGGTTGGATGGTAACCTCAATCGTTTTATTCCAAACCAAGGACACAAGATGTCCTTTTTTTAGTGCAATACTATCGAGCCTGCCTTCACCAAAACCAAGATCACCCACCGGTAGAATATGAAGATGACCATTGATTTCATGTATAAACATCTCAGTGATTGCCCGTGTACCCCCAAAGTTGCCGTCAATTTGAAAAAGCTCGTCGCCGTCCATTTTTCGCCGATGTGAAGAGAAGAGATTGGGACAGGTAAGCTCTCCAATCATAATATCTAAATATTTGCGAACATAGCTTGCCTCTTGAAAGCGAGCAAATAGGTTGATAATCCATGTACAATGCCAGCTGGTAAAGTCGCCTCCATCAGCAACTCGCCGGTGCAAGGCTTTTTTTCCGGCTTCGACGTAGTCTGGGCCCAATGAAAAGGCAAAATCATCCGGGAAAAAACCGACAAGATGGGATACATGTCTGTGGCCGATGTCATTTTCAAGGACAGGTTCTTGCCATTCTTGTAAGTAACCCTCAGGATGAATGGGTATGGGAGGAAGTTGCTTCACTTTTTCACTTAGACTATTTGCAAAAGACGAATCAGACCTAAATTGTTGATATTTCTGGCAAAAAGAGCGTATAAGCATTTGATCCATTGTGGTCGTATCGCTAACCGAAGCAATATATCCATTTTTTAAGACATATTGATTTTCAGGGGAGGTTGAAGGACAGGTATGGTAATATCCGTCATCACCCTGAAAGAGCCACCCCTCTAAGAAAAGAGCTACTTGGTCTAAATAATCAAAAATAGATAACTGGTTTTTTGCTTTCCCTTCTTCAAGGTGGTCAAGCAGATGAAAGCTGAGCCATACAGGAGCCATGGGCCAAAAGGCCCAACTTGGAGAGCCGTGAACCGGAGAGCAAGTGAACCAGGTATCGAGGTTATGGTGAAAAACAAGTCCATGATTAGTTGATTTAGTTGATAGGGTGACTAAAAAATGTTCAAGACTTTTATAGCTTTCATGAATACGACTGGTCTTAGCAGGCCAATAATTCATTTCCAAATTAATATTTGTTGTATAATTGCTGCACCAAGGTGCCCGAAGTTCTTCATTCCAGAGTCCTTGAAGATTTGAAGGAAGGGATGTCTTCCATGAACTGGAATAGAGGAGATAACGACCATAATGATAGTATAAACTGATAAGACTTCCGTCTGTCGGGTCCGTTCGATAAGCTATACGGCGCTGATCGGTTGGAATGGCACTGTTTGGGTTATGAGGGAGAGACAAAGTGCTCCGTGAAAACAGTGCTTGCATATGATTGCGATGTTCCTCGGCGATGTCTTCCAAAGAGTTGATCTTGGATAAATGATCGAGAGCATGTGCTCTTAATTGATTAAAGGATAATCCATTTACTTTTCCACCCTCCATATAATTTGTTAAAATAGTCCATAAGAAAACAAGACCGTCATCAGTTACGCGTTTTTCGACAACAAGAACAGCTTTAACCGTTGATTGATTATGGTTATATTCTATAGGGAGATGACCTTCTTCATATGAAGGCACTTTACTTGGGCATTGTAGGTGGTAAAAATAATGATTTTCAGTAGATCTAAAGCTTCCGTGTTCCATGAATGGAAGCCAATTTACAGTGATTTTTTTCTTTCCGGTATATTTAATAATGCCAATGTTTTGTGCATGACTGATATAGCTAAAGAGTTTCTCGCCAGAACCCAGGTTCAAAGTACATCCTGATTCTAAATCGAGTTCACGATAAGAACACGGAAAGGGTTTTTGGTCAAAAAGTAACTGGAGTTGACCCAAAGGAAGATAGGTTGATTTGTAATCTCCCTGTAAGTCTGCTTGAATGATTTTTTCTGCATCTTCAATGTGGCCTTCTTTTATAAGCCTTCTGGATTTTTTTAATGCGTCCCTATCCATAATGCCGAAATCATCTTTGGGATAGCCGGACCAAAGTGTTTTTTCATTCAAGGAAAAAAGTCCATTGCCATAATCCATAGCACCCAGTTTTCCGTTGCCGAGTGGTAAAGCTTCAACGAAACGATTTGCCTCTTGGTTAAACCATAGTTTTTTTGAATAGTCCATAGTGCCTCCTTAATGTACTTATAGTATCTTATATGATTTATACTATACAGGAAGAGTAAAGTGTCGTATACCAATAAAATCATAGGTCAACTACCAAAAAAAAACGCAATCAATAATTCTGATTGCGTTTTTTGAAATCTCAATAGTGAGTTAGAAACTTTCAGCTTTTTTTCCTTCACCATTATATATCGATAAATCGACTTTATCCATCATGCGTCCTGATACAAGACCGGATACAACAGATCCGCTGACATTTAATGCAGTACGTCCCATATCAATGAGTGGCTCGATGGCAATAAGTAAACCAACTAAAGCAACAGGAAGTCCTAATGCAGACAATACTGTTAATGCGGCGAATGTTGCACCACCACCAACGCCGGCAATTCCAAATGAAGCAAGAGCGGTTATAATGATGAGTTTAATTAAAAATCCGGGCTCGAGTGGATTTATACCAACACTTGGTGCAATCATTACAGCAAGCATAGCCGGATAGATTCCTGCACATCCATTTTGACCGATGCTTGTTCCTAGAGAAGCAGATAGGTTGGCATGCCCTTCTGAAACACCGAGATCATCGATTTGAGTTTCTACATTAAGTGGTAGAGTACCGGCACTGCTTCGTGATGTGAAAGCAAAGGATAGTACCGGTGCTATTTTCTTTAGATAGGTTAATGGATTCAACTTTACAAAAATTAGTATAATTAAGTGAATCACAAACATAATCACAAGTGCAACGTAGGATGCAAGCACAAAATTAAACAGTCTTAAGATTTCACTGAAATTACTTGTTGATACCATTCGTGTCATTAAAGCCAGAACACCATAAGGTGTTAGTCGAAGAATTAGCGTAACTAACCGCATAACGACATCATGCAATGAACGAATCAAATCGACAAAAAATGCAGCAGATTCAGGTTTCTTTCGCTTGAGGCCAATGACGGCAATCGCTAGAAGTGCAGCAATTAAAACAGTTGAAAGTGTAGATGAACTCTCTTGACCGGACATTGCATAAACTGGATTTAAGGGAATGATTTCAATCAATTGTTGTTGAATGGGTTTTGCTTGAAAATCATCGAGTCGTGATTCTAAACGCTCGCCAGCTTGAATCTCAGCATCGCCAGATACTAATCCTTCTGAAGAAAGATCAAAAACACTTGCAGTTGTTGCCCCGACAAATGCAGATATAGCTGTGGTAATCAGTAGTATGGCAATAATCAAGGATGCCATTTTACCTAAGTTTTTAGAATCTTGAGAAATGATGGCATTAATGATTGAAACGAAGATGAGTGGAATAACGATCATACGTAGTAATCGAACATATCCGGTTCCAATGATTCCAAACCATGTATTTGATTCCTGTACGACATCTGAACTATTTCCATAGATTAATTGAAGGATTGCACCAAACACAATACCAAGAACTAATCCTAAGAAAACACGCTTTGTAAAAGAGAGGTGGCGTTTTTGCATTTGATACAATCCCAATACCAATAAAAGCATAACAACCACATTAATAATAATTGCTAAAGTAGTGTTCATATAATTCCTCCTTGTCATGTAACATATTATTTATATATGTTACATATGTTATTAAATATATCATAACAGAATCCTATTTTGATGTCAATGTATTTGTTTTTATCCTATAATTAAGGTATACTAGTAGGCAACGATATTTACAAAGGAGAATGAAAATGAAGACAATGTTGAATAATATTATATTTATGAATTTTTTCAAAAAAATACGATCTAAGATTATTGTGGTTATTACAATGACTTTTTTAGTAAGTGCACCCGTTTCATCAATGATTAATGAAGGTGTTCGTCGTATAGGACTCGATGCCGGTAATTTAGGTGTTTATATCAACACGCTAATCAACATTCTAGTCATTAATATTATTGTTGTTTTCTTTTTGCAGCATATGGTGATTAAGCCATTAAAAGAATATATTGATATTCTTGGTCGCATAAGCGAGGGCGAATTAACTATGCAGTTGCCTAAGCAAAGAAAAGATGAATTTGGTGACTTGTCCTATGCCACAAACAAAACGATTGAGCGCTTAAATGATTTGATTCATCAAATACAATCGAGTGCAAAGACAACAGATCATACTACCAGTGAATTACATGATGATTTAGAACAAGTACGCATTACCTCGGAAAATATATCGAAGGCAGTAGAAAGCATAGCACAAGGTGCAGTTGATCAAGCGAAAAATACAGAAGATGGTGCTCAAGAAGTGAGTAAACTAGGTGAAACGATTGAACAAAACAAAACATACTTGAGTCGATTAAATGCATCATCTGAGCGAGTGAATAATCATGTACAAGAAGGCCTCGTATCTATTGATAATTTAACAAATACCAATGAAGAGAATATGAAAGCTATCCATGAAGTTAATTCGATTATCACAAAAACAAATGAAAGTGCAAAATCAATTAGTGAAGCCAGTAATGTCATTGCCAATATTGCAGATCAAACAAACTTACTTGCATTAAACGCAGCAATCGAAGCGGCAAGAGCGGGAGAAATGGGACGCGGATTTGCAGTGGTAGCTGACGAAATACGAAAGTTGGCAGAACAATCAACGGATTCAACAAAAGAGATCGAAGGCATTGTTAATGGTTTGCAGACGAATTCTAATGATGTGGTTAAAATGATGAATGAAGTGTATACCATAGCAAACAAGCAATCAACAATGGTTACGAAGAGCCGAGAGAAGTTTCAAGATATATCAGAAGCGATTAAAGAAACGGAAACAGCTATTAACGACTTAAATATATCAGAAGAACAAATTGATCAAATGAAGGACGTACTGATTGATACCTTACATAATTTGACGGCCATTGCTCAAGAAAATTCCGCATCAACGGAAGAAGTAACTGCGTCATTACAAGAACAGATGAATGGCATTGAAAAGGTTACAAAATATGGAGCTAATATATCTGCATCTGCGAGCAATCTAACAGATCAAGTCGATGTGTTTAATGTTTAAGCGAATTGAAATTTGATGTGCATCATTAAAAAATGATCTAGCAATAGGAGTGACAAGAATCATTGTTGCTCCTTTTTTATTGTACATAGATTTATGTTCATATTTTGTTCATAAATATGTTAAGTTAAGGTTAATTCACTAATATACTATAGGTATATCAAGAGATGGAGGAAAACATATGTATAGAAATGAATTGAAATATATTATTGATTCAAACACTGCACAAGTAATGAGTCGACGAATACACCATGTATGCCCATTCGATCAAAATTCAGATGATCAGGGTTTTTACCAAGTGACCAGTTTATACTTTGATGATTATTCAAATAGTGCACTTGGCGATAATATTATTGGACAAATGAAACGCAAAAAATACCGTATACGTATTTATAATGGTGGTCAAAAACATATACAGTTGGAAAAAAAGGTGAAACATAATCAAGTTGGATTCAAAGTATCAGCAAAGTTAACATTGGAGCAGTATCAGATGATTATTAATGGAAAGTATGAAAAATTAAAAACGAGTTCTGACCAAGATCTCATACAAGAATTCTGTCTTGATGGAGTTCGAAGAAAACTAACCCCCAAAGTCATTGTTGATTATGACCGGCAGACATTTGTATATAATTATGGGGATATCCGAGTGACTTTCGATCATAACGTGAGGCATTCGACCCACGGACAAGACTTGTTTGATAGTAATAATTTATATGTACCGGCTTTAGGACCCAATCAAGTTGTTCTTGAAGTGAAATATACTGGATTTTTACCCATGCATATTAAAAATCTTGTACAGCAAAATGTTGCCAAGAGACAAAGTGTGTCTAAATATACATTATGTCGAAGCATGCAATATTAGAAAAGGAGAAATAATAAAATGACGATTAATGATATATTTAAAAATGATTTTATTGAACAAACAACAGGCGCTTTATCTTTATTGGAAATGTGTATCTCATTTATAGTTGCTATTCTTATTGGAGTCGGTATATTTTATGTCTATAAAAAAACGTTTCAAGGTGTAATGTACTCAAAAACATTTAATGTATCACTTGTCGTATTAAGTATGATTTCAGCAATGATTATTATTGGAGTCACGAATAATATTGTTTTATCATTAGGTATGGTTGGAGCACTTTCGATTGTCCGGTTTAGAACGTCGATAAAAGATCCGATTGATGTTGTTTATATGTTTTGGGCAATTGGAACCGGTATTATTACCGGCGCAGGATTGTATATTTTAGCACTTATTTCATTTGGATTTATAACCTTAGTACTTTTGCTTTTCAACAATATGGATATTCGACTAGAACCATATTTATTAATAATAGCATATTCAGATGGCGAAGCAGAAAAAGAGATTTTTCAGGAATTAGATATTTCCTTAAACCAGTACAAGATAAAATCAAAAACGAAAGTTCCATCTCAGTATGAGTTGACAATTGAGATTAGAACAAAATCCGATAAAAGTAACTTAGTAAATGCAATCGACCAAATAGAGAATGTGATTAATGTGGCCATGTTAAGTTATGATGGCGATTATGCGGCATAGGAGGAGAATTTATATGAAAAAAAAAATAAGCAAACTAATTAGTTTTATAATAAGTGTAGGGATTTTATCAGCGTGTGATTCAAGTCAGGCGAGTGATTCAAGCCAGACAAACGAGATAATACAAGTATATGAAGCAACTCATAATTATCTAGATGAAAGTGTGGAAGATAGTGTAATAATTTCATTAGATGGTAATTCAGCATCAACAGATAGTGATCAAGTCTTGGTTGATGAAAATTCCATTGAAATAACTGGAATAGGATCATATAAACTTGTAGGAGATTATAATGGACAGATTCGTGTTAATACAGAAGAAGAAGGACAAGTTCAGCTAATATTAGCCGGTGTAAATTTAATAAATAATTCTGATGCGCCAATTTATATCCAACAGGCAGATGAAGCTATGATTACTGTATTACAAGACACGAATAATAGGATTGAAGATACATCTGTTTACCTAGAAGAAGAGTCAGAAGACTTAGGGATAGAAAGAACGAACGGAGCCATTTACTCTAAAGAAGATTTAGTTATTAATGGTACAGGTGAGTTAAGTATTACAACTAACGACAAAACTGCAATCTTAAGTAAAGACGACCTAATTATTTACGATGTAACATTGAATATTGATACAGCAAGAAATGGTCTCAAAGGCAATGATTTGGTTTATATATCCGGTGCAATACTTGATATCCAAGCAGAAAAAAAAGGAATTCAATCAGATATTTTGGTTGACATAAACTCAGCTACGATTCTAGTCGATAGTATTGATGATAGCCTTCATAGTAATGATACTGTTATTATCCGTTCCGGTAACATTGTATTGACAACAGAAGATGATGGAATACATGCGGACAATCTCATTCAGATTGATGGAGGTATTATTACGGTAGAAAATTCATATGAAGGACTTGAAGCCAAAGATATTATTATCAATGATGGTGAAGTGATCATAAACGCAAGTGATGATGGAGTAAATGCTACAGATGGAACTACGGAAACAGTTGGGCGAGGTAGTATGATGGAAGGCGGAAGCTATGATTTTGGTATTCATATTCATGGTGGTATATTAACCATTAATAGTTACGGAGATGGGCTTGACTCGAATGGAAATATTTGGATGACAGGAGGTACTTTAATTATCAGTGGACCTATAAGTAATGGTGATGGTAGTATAGATTATGACGGTACCTTTGAAATGACAGGTGGAGTTTTAGTTGCAACTGGTAGTAGTGGAATGTTACAAACACCTAGTCAGATATCCACTATAAATTCATTGCTGGTAGTGTTTGACAATACAATGAATGATGGGACGAATATCCGCATAACAAATGACCGGGAAGATATCTTATTAGATATAGTTCCGGAGAAATCTTTTACAAGTGTAATCTATTCTTCGCTTGATTTAGTGATAGGGGCATCATATAATATATACATTAATAATGAACGATATTCAACGATTGAGTTAACAGATATAATTAAATCATATGGAGCAACAGGAGGATTTGGGGGGGTGAGAGACGGAGGTATGCAGAAAGGAGAACGCCCTGCGAGGACTGATGGTGAGATGCCTCAACGTCCAAAAGGAGAGATGCCTGAGCCATCAATGGATTTACCTATGGAATAGTGTGTTTGGAAGGAAAAATGTATGAAGAAAATTACAATTCTAATTGTTGATGATGATCCTAGATTACTTGAAATGATTCGGATGATTCTTGAAAATAGAAGATATCAAGTCATTGAAGCCACAAATGGTGAAGAAGCGATTACAATGACTAAAGTTATGGAGCCGGATTTGATATTACTAGATGTTATGATGCCTTTAATGGATGGATTCACGGCGTGCAAACGTATCCGGGACTTTTCGCCTTGTCCCATTATTATGCTTACGGCAAGAGGTGAAGAATATGATCAAGTCGCGGGTTTGGAAAATGGGGCGGATGATTATATAATCAAACCTTTTACCCCAATGGTTTTGGCAGCACGAATTGAAACGGTTTTAAGACGTGTAGGGCAAGAGAAAAAGTCCTCTAAAGATGAGAATAGTCTTGTGTTTGGAGAGGTGATCATTGATATAAAAGGAAGAAGTCTTATCCTCCAAGGAAATCGAACAGATTTAAAACGTAAAGAATTTGACCTGCTTGTCTATCTCGCAACGAACCATGGAATTTCTCTTAGTCGAGATCAAATACTTGAAAAAGTTTGGGGATATGATTACTTAGGTTCAGAAAGTACCGTCGATACGCACGTTAATCGTTTACGAAAACAACTAGGAAGCCATGGTGATTATCTACAGACGGTACGTGGATATGGTTATCGTTTTGAGGTGAATTATGAAGAATAAGACAATTTCAAAACGCTTAACAATTCAAGTCATGGGATTTATGCTAAGTTTTTCAGTTGTTCTTCTGTTGGCGAATTCATTGTTGTTAAAACCGCTATATTATCATTCAGTAAAAACGGATATGATAGAAGGGATGGAATTATTAAGTGTAATTGATTACTTAGATGATGAATGGAAAAGCGAAATTGGAGACTTAGATCCCGGTCATAGTTATGATATTACAGTAGAGCAGTTTGGGGAAATCGTTTATTCTTCTTCACGAGAGATTGGAATTCGTGGACCGAATGAATTTGACCGTAGTGATCGGCCAGAGTTGAAAAAACCTTTAATTCCGACGCATCTTGTAAAAGATTGGTCGTGGATTAATCAGACTACTCAATTGGGAACACTTTATGATGAAAAAGAAGGAACGCATCTTTTTATTGCAAAGATGGACATTGATGAAGATACGACCATTTATTTAACTCAAGGAATTGAACCCATCTTAAACAGTGTTCGCCAAGCCAATATTCTGCTTGTAAGTGTAACCTTTCTTTTTCTAATGATTGCCGGGCTTATGGTAACGCAACTTTCCAAACGATTTACTCGGCCTATTCGAATGATGCAAATACATGTAGGGGAACTTTCCAAACTGAATTTTGACCACGAGTTAATTATTGAAACAGGTGATGAGTTGGAAAATTTAAGTACAGATATTCATCAGTTGGCAATCAAGTTAAAAGTCGCATTGAATAAATTACAAAAACAAAACATACAACTCGAAAAAGATGTCGAATCACAGAGAAAGTTTATTTCAAATGCGTCTCATGAGCTCAGAACACCTCTTGCATTAATTAAAGGCTATGCAGACGAAATTGCACAAGGATTTGTTAAAGACCGAGATCAAGAGCATAAGTATATTAAGTATATAGCTGAAGAATCAACAAAAATGAAACGATTATTAAATGAAATACTAGAACTTTCTCGAATTGAAAGTGGCTATATGGATTTTTATTATGAAAACATATCTTTAAAAAAGGCAATTGAGAAATTTATAGAAAAATATTATGGATTCATTGATGAAAGACAACTAAATATTTCCCTTGATTTAATTGATGGGATTGGAAATGTTGATCCTATCCGATTTGAACAGATATTAGCAAATTACTTGTCGAACGCAGGAAAATATTGCAGTTATCCCAAAAATATTACTATTCGAATGGAAGAGAAAGGAGATATATATCGAATTTCAGTCATTAATTCAGGACGACCCATCCCACAAAAAATCATAGATTATATTTGGGATGGTTTTTATAAAGCGGATGAAGCAAGAGGCACAGATAGGAGTAGCTATGGTTTAGGCCTATCTATTGTTCGAGCAATACAAAGGATTTCAGGACAAGCATATGGATGCTATAATGAAGAACAAAATGTGATTTTCTGGTTTGACGTCATAAAAGTTTTGTAAATTATAATATTAAAAAGCCTTGCGATAACAAAAAACATGTTATCGCAAGGCTTTTGCTTTACTTACTTAAGAGGCGTATCCGATGTTTCTTTGTCAAGTTTAGACTCTGCTTTTTTAAGCATATTGGCAGCAAATTGACGTCCGCCAACACCAAATGATATGGCAAAGGCAATAGCTATTGCGCTCAAGACAATAATAAATAAAGTGTTTACAATGGTTTGAGCGATACCTAATTGATTAAAAACCATAAAAGTAGCTAAAACCATAATAGAAGTTTTGGTAGCCATAATGGATAGGTTAGCCTTTGGAAAATTCTTGCGAATCAATGATTCTACCCATGTTGCTAATAAGAGTGCAAGTCCGATAATAATGAGTGCACTAATTGCAAATGGTAAATAGGCAATAATAGCAGCACCTACAAATTGCAGTACATCAAGTTGAAGAACGTTAATGGCTTCAACGACAAATAAGAGAATAATGATATAACGAACGGATTCTCCGATAATCTTCGAAAGCGAAGGTATATTATTCGCATCTGCTTTTGGTGCGATTTTTTTTAGAAGTGTATCTGCACCAACACCTGCAAGCAAAGCAATTAATAGATTTGCAGCGATTCGGCTAATAAAAATTCCGACAATAAGAATTCCAATGGCTACAAAAATATTTGGTAAGAATAAAAGAATTTTATTGAGCATCATAATCGCCGGTTCTGAGATAGCAGTAATTCGCAGTGCTTGTAAAGCAGCAATAATCACAGGAATCAGGATAAGAATATATACAACATAAGATAATACAGAGGATATTGTTGTTGATTCGTTTGCTTCGATACCGGCTTTTTCTTGAAGCTTGTCGACGCGTAAACGTACTAATATTGGTTTTAATAATTGACGTATAATGTTTGCAATAAAAAAACCAATAACAAGTATAATAACAGCAACAAGAAGATTAGGAATAAAATTTAAAAAAGTAGATACAAGTTCAGAAATTGGTCGAGAAACATTTTGCATACCTAAACGGTCGAGTGCACCGGGTAAAAATAACAAGAAAACTATAAAGAAAACGAGTTTTCCAATAAATTCAATTGAACTACCGGTTTTTTCATCAGCCAATCCAAGTTTATCTGTATATTTGTCAGCTTTGAATTTTTTTAGCCCAGAAGTTGTCATTACTTTTGCAATAAAAGCAACCAAAAAGGCTAAAATCAAAATCAAGATTGCTGAAATAACAGAAGGAATTGAGTTAAAAAAAGAGTTGAGTAAATTTTGTACATACGTCATAAAAAATACCTCCATTTCATAATATATATTATAGTTACCATCATTATAAGTATATCATAAAAAAAAGTTATTTTAAAATATGTAAATCCCTGACTTTGGTTTTTTTCCATACGCCGGTGAATATAAGAATAATTGCGACAGTTGCAGCGACAAGGTTACTTATACTAATTGCATACCAAACGGCAGTAGCGCCAAGAGATGTCAAGTTTCCAAGAATAAAGATTAAAGGAATGCGTATAAGCCAAAGTCGGCTTGCATCTAAAAACATGGCATGTAGCGTATGTCCGGATCCATTTAATAAACCGAGTGCACAATTGAAGAACGAAATACTCCATGTAGTCATGGCAAGAGCGCGTAAGTAAAAAGTTCCGTGTTGAATAACTTCGTCAGTACTTGAGAATATAGATACTAGGTTAGGGGCGAAAAACCATAAAATGGAAGAGGTCATTACTAGGAAAATAAGGGCAAGCAAGATGGATATACGATAAGCTTTTGCAACACGTTCGACTTGGTTTGCACCTAGGTTTTGTCCGGTTATCGTTGTTAAGGCGGCACCGACGCCGATAGCCGGCATAAATGCAAGTGAATTCAACCGATTACCGATACCAAGTGCTGCAACAGCAGCATCCCCATATTGAACAACGAATCCGAAAAGAATGATAAAACCAAAAGCTACACCACTACTTCCAAGCGATGAAGGGATACCGATACGAATCAACATCTTCATTTTTTGAAGATTAAACTTTAAATCGTAGGGAGTGATTTTGATATAGTTAAGGCCTCTTGATAAACGATATATGCCAAATAGTGATAGAGGGACCATAGATAAGACAGTAGCCCAAGCTGCACCGCTTATTCCCATATTAAATACGAAGATAAATATTGGGTCAAGTAAAATATTTAGTATTGCACTAGAGGCATTTAATATAAGCGGTGTGATGGTATCGCCTTGGGCTTGATTTATGGCTAGAAAAATATTCATCATAAATAAAAAAGGGACTTGGATAAATATAATGCGTAAATATAGGATGCTTTCTGAGAGTAATAGATCTTTCGCACCCATTAATTTAACAATGGAAGGTGTAAAAATCATTCCAAAAGCACAAGCAATGATTCCAAAGAAAAGTGCAAATATGTAGAGTTGTTGCGCCGTATCATTGGCATCTGAAATTTGATCAGCACCGATATATTGAGAAATCATAGCAGCTCCGGCGACAGCAATACCGGTTGCGAAAGAAATTGTGAAAAATGAAACCGGCCATACAAAGTTGACAGCGGCAACCTGAACATCACCAATTCGTGATACCCAAAATGCGTCGCCAAGATTATATAATGATTGAATCAGATTATTCAACATAATCGGAATAGCAAGAGTCAAAATAGCTCGGACTAAACTTCCTTTTAAAATTAATTGTCGGTTTTTTTCCATTGTAATTCCTCCGTAGATGTTATCTATCATGAAATATAGCATGTTTTTATCGAATAAACAATCGTTTTGTTAGAGCTTTATCGAGCGAAATTGGATGAAATGTATAAATTTTCTAAGAAAAAATAATAATACTATAATATATTCACAAAAAAAATCTTTAAATAGGCAGATGTAACAAAATTGCGGTTTTCCCTTGCTAAAGTGACAACATGTGTGTAGAATAGGATTGTCACCAAGAAACAACTTGGAAAATATATAAAGTTGTCACAAGGAGGAATTATGAAAAAAATTATTGGAGTAGCACTGAGTTTAATGTTGGTTTTTGCATTATCCGGATGTGCCGAAGAAGCAAAAGAGATTAAAATCGGAGAAGGCGACTGGGATAGTAATGCATTCCATGATCAAATCGCAAAATTTATTATTGAAAATGGTTATGATACAAATGTGAATGTGGTTACCGCAGATACGGCAGTTATGGTCTCCGGAATGAAAACAAATGATATTGATGCAACGTTAGAATTATGGTCGGACAATGTACCATCTTATCAAGATGACATTGCTAATGGAGATTATGAGGAACTTGCAGTAAATTTTGATGATAATCAACAAGGAATTTATGTCCCGACGTATTTAGTTGAAGGTGAGAATGCCTTAGCACCGGATCTTAAAACCGTTCAAGACTTAAAAGACTATGCACATTTATTTCCAAATCCAGAGAATCCGGATGAAGGAATTATCTACGGAGGACCTGAAGGATGGTCAGCAACAGCCATGCTTCATAATAAAATGGAAGCGTATGGCTTGAATGAATTTTATAATTTTAAAACCATTGATTCAAATTCAACATTATCAGCAACCTTAGCTTCTGCCTATGCAAAGCAAGAACCTTGGGTTGGATATAACTGGGAACCAACATGGATTATGGGAATTTACGATATGACTTTACTCGAAGATAGTGAATATAGTCCTGAAGATTTTGAACAAGGTATTGGTGCTTTCCCTGCAGTTAAAGTTACTGTATGTGTAAATAGTGAGTTTGAAGAAAATCATCCTGAAGTTTATACCTTTCTAAGCAATTATGAAACATCATCAGCAGTTACAAGCGCAGGACTTGGATACATGCAAGAAAACGAAGTTGAAGCGGATGAAGCAGCAAAATGGTTCTTGACGGAACATGAAGATATCTGGAAGCCAATGGTAAGTGAAGAAGCTTATACAAAAATCATTGATGCTTTAAATGAATAGGAGTGAACAATTTGTTAGATTTTCCTGAACAATTAAGTTTTGAAATAACAGAACCTATTGATGCTGCAGTTGATTGGATGCTACAAAACTGGGGCATATTATTTGACCTCATTCAAGGTTTTGTATTGATGGTATTTAATATAGTCGAAACCGGATTGAATATTATTCCATGGTGGCTAATGATTATCGCTGTTCTTATTGCCGGAGTTAAACTCTATAATTGGAAAACAGGAACAGTCTTATCCCTTATGCTTTTAACCATTGGTTTATTTGGTTTATGGGATCTAATGATTTATACGCTCGTTATTGTCATTGTAGCAGTAATCGTGTCGGTACTTATCGGGTTACCGTCCGGAATATTAATGGCTAAATCAGAAACGGCTAAACGTCTTATGTTACCCATTCTTGACGGAATGCAAACAATGCCAAGTTTTGTCTACTTATTACCTGCCGTTATGTTTTTCGGTCTAGGTAAAGTAGCAGCTCTAATAGCAACAACAACTTATGCAATACCACCTTTAATCCGTTTGACCTATCTTGGAATATCAAATGTAGATAAGGAGGTCATTGAAGCCGGAAAATCGTTTGGTTCTACTGCACGACAAATGTTAATCAAAATTGAATTTCCGCAAGCATTAGCTTCAATAATGACCGGTGTTAACCAGACAACAATGATGGCGATGGCGATGGTGGTTATCTCGTCAATGATCGGCGCAGAAGGTATTGGACAAGAAGTACTCGTTGCAATACGACGTTTAGAAGTCGGACGAGGGTTCCAATCCGGAATTGCCATTGTATTCCTTGCAATTATACTGGATAGGTTACTACAAGGAATGGCAAGTCGATTAAAGAAAGGTAGTGAGTAAACTGGCTAAGAATAAAGTAGAAATTAAAAATTTGACGTTAGTTTTCGGAAGGAGAAAAGAACGCGCACTTAAAATGATTGATGAAGGTATATCAATACAAGAGATTCGCGAAAAAACAGGATTAGCCGTAGGTGTCAATAATGTCAGCCTTAGTATAGAAGAAGGCGAGATGTTTGTTATCGTGGGACTATCCGGTAGCGGAAAATCTTCACTTATACGATGCATGAATATGCTTAATGTACCGACCCGTGGAGAGTTGCTTATTGACGGAGAAAATATTTGTGATTATAATAAAGAGCAATTACAAGAACTTCGCCGTAAAAAAGTAGCCATGGTTTTTCAGCATTTTGGATTATTGAGTCATCGTACAGTTATCGATAATGTGGAATATGGATTAGAAGTACAAGATGTTGAACCATCTATTCGTGCTGAAAAAGCTCAAGATGCAATTAAACTTGTTGGTCTTGACGGATGGGAACAGTATTATCCCCACCAACTTAGCGGAGGAATGAAACAACGTGTTGGACTTGCAAGAGCCTTAACAAATGAGCCGGATATTTTGCTAATGGATGAGCCATTTAGTGCACTAGATCCTTTGATTCGCCGAGATATGCAGAAAGAACTATTAAGCATTGAAGATTATATGGATAAAACGATTATTTTCATTACTCACGATATGAATGAAGCTTTTAAACTAGGAGATCGTGTAGCCTTATTAAAAGATGGTGAACTTGTGCAAGTCGGTAAGCCGGATGAATTTTTTGAAAATCCTGCCAATGATTATGTGAAAAGTTTTATCGAAGATGTGGATAAATCCAGAATATTAAAAGTAAAAACCATTATGCGTGAACCTATTGTATTAGCGCATTTAGGGGATACTTCAAATGCGATTAATATACAGCTCAAAGACAAGAACCGAGATTTTTGTTATGTGGTTAATGCTAATAACGAACTCGAGGGTTATGTCGAACAAAAAACATTAGAAGAAAACCCAGGTCAAGCTATCGATGCATTTGTTATTGAAGATCACGAGGCAATTAACCGAAATGCGTTTGTGTTTGATACCTTTGCTAAATTAAATGAAAGCGATTATGATATTGCTGTTATTGATAAAAAACAACGTTTACGTGGTGTCATCAGTAATGAAGATGTTGTATCTGCTTTATCTCATTAGGAATTTTGAGGAGGCACGCAGATGGCAAAAAAGAATAGTGAACCGATTTATATGCGAGTAGCTATGGATGTAGCCGGTCGAATTGTGAAAGGTGAACTAAAAGAGGGGCAAAAAATTAGTGGGCGAACGACGTTTGCCGGAGAATATAGTGTATCTCCGGAAACGATTCGTAAATCAATGGGCCTCTTAGAGGAAATGAATATTGTAACGGTAGAACATGGTACCGGAATTTATGTTGCGTCTAGCCAAAAAGCTGAAGAATTCATTGAAGTCTATACAATACGAGCAAGCATTAACGAATTAAAAGAAGAACTGATGGAACTCTTGGCACAGCGAGACACGATTGAGAAGAAAATGAATCATACGGTAAATTCGATTGTTGATTATTCAAGTCGTTTTAAAAATGTTGAACAGGTGGTCGTTCATGACTATCATTTGGCATTTGACTGTGAACAATTTGAAAAATCAATTGAAGAATTAAAGATATGGGAAAATACCGGGGCAACAGTCGTTGGTATTCGTCGGGATGGACGAACCATATTATCTCCCTCACCCAAGGATACTATTAAACTTAATGATCGACTTTTATACGTTGGTAATCCTCAGTCAAGTATACGTCTGGGTGAATATATGCGTCAGCAAATGGAAGATGAAAAATAAAAATAGGACTATCGACTAAAATTTCAGTCGATAGTCCTATTTTTATTTAGTAATATCTACGCAAATTATCTGATTGATGGTATAATTAAGCTAGTTTAGTTATATGTAAAGGAAGCGATAAAATGGAGAAGATAGACGGTTATATCGAAGAAGCTAGAACTTATGCACATAGCCAACCAAAGCTGGCATATGAAAAAGCAGAAAAAGCTTTAAGACTTGCAATTACATATAAATCAAAAGCAGACCAAGCCCAAGCATATTTTTTCATGGCTCTTGCGTGCCGTGTCATGTCAGATTATGTAAATGGCTTATCAAGTGCGCTTAAAAGTTTGGATCTTTTTGAATTCATTGACAATCAGCTTGGTATTATGAAAGTTCGTAATATCATTGGCATTATATATTTCTATTATGGAGATTATGCAAGCGCGCTAGAAAATTTCACAATCGCTTTAAACTTATCGAAGGAAGTGAATGATCCCAATATGTATTCTTCTGTCGTCAACAATATAGGCGAAGTTTATCGCGAGGCAAAAGAATATGAAAAAGCCTTGACCTATTATACGGATGCACTTGAGATGACGATGAAACATATTCAAGATCCGCAACTAGAATTAAATGCAGCATCGATTTATCTTAATATTGGTGAAATTTATTTTTTGAAGAAAAACTATGTAAAATCTCTTGAGCATATCCAAAAATCTCATGAGCTGGCCATAAAACATAATAATATTATTCTCATTGGTGAAACAGAGACAAAACTAGGACGGGCAATGATTCAAGCAGAAAAATATCAATTGGCCGAGCAGCACTACCACATTGCACAAGAAAAATATAATGAAATAGACAATAAATTCTTTAAAATCGAGTTGTTAATAAATCAAGCAGAACTTTGCGAGATACTAGATAAGAATCCATTGGGCTATTTACAAGAGGCTTTAAAAGATGCAGTAGAATTACAACTTGATTCAAAAATAAGTTTGATCTACAAAATTTTATCGGATTATTATGAAAAAGCAGATGAATATAAAGAAGCCTTAAAATATTATAAGTTTTTTTCAATGAAGGAAAAAGAAATTGAAGCATCAAATCTATCCCAGAAACTAGAAATCCTATCGTTAGAACTTGAGCATAGCAAGGATAGAAGGGATCATCGACAAATACGCGAAGTGACGCGAAAGCTACGTAAAGATGTTATTTACATCAATAAAGAATTAGAAGAGATAAAAAATAAAAATATCAAGTTAATGAAGGATAGTATGCTGGATGAATTGACCAAAACCTATAATCGTCGAGGAATTTATCATCACTATTCTGAATTTTTGGTTCGAAATGATGGGAACACATCAAAGCTTGTTGCTGTTTATATGATTGATATTGATTATTTTAAAGCATATAATGATTCTTTGGGACATATTCAAGGCGACGTTTGTTTAAAAAAAGTTGCAGAGGTACTCAAAAAAATCCCCTGTAAAGATTATTTTGTCGGACGATTTGGTGGGGAAGAGTTTGTTGTTATTGCAAAGATAAAAAGTCTTGACAAAGCAAAGGCTCTGGCTGAGTATATGCGTAAGCGTGTGGAAACATTAAAACTTGAATATAACCTAGATGGAGAAAAAAGGTTTTTAACCATAAGTATTGGTGCTTATGTTGTTGACAATCATGACAGTGAAGTCCTTCAGATTATTGACCAGGCAGATCAAGCTTTATATGAAGCCAAAGAACAAGGTAGAAATCGGGTCGTTTTATATTCTTAATCAGAAGACTCGTGTACAATGGGAAGGCTGAAACCAAATGTGGAGCCTTTGCCTAAAATGCTTTTTACAAAAACATGACCATTGTGCATATCAATAATTTGCTTGACGACAGCAAGTCCGATACCTGAACCGTTCGTGGAGCGGGTGCGGGCAGCGTCTGCTTTGTAGAATTTTTCCCAAATATGCTTTAAATCTTCAGATTCAATGCCAACACCTTCATCTTTTATAAAGAAGAAAAGATGGTTACTTTTTTTATCAATTCGAGTAAAAACTGTAATGGTACCGTTTTTAGGAGAGTACCGAATAGCATTGTCCACTAAATTAATTAAAACTTGGTGTATTCGATCTTTGTCAATATAAAGGGGGAGCATAGGCTGATTAGGTTGGACCAAATCTAGGTTAATCTGATGGGCTTTTGTATCGAGATGGTAATAGTCAGAAAGCCATATGAATAAGCGCTCTAGCTGAACGGTGGACCGAATCAGTTTTATTTGACCGGATTGCAGACTTGCTAATTCAAGTAAGTCACCAACAAGACGATTGAGGTGCAAAGTGTCGTCCATCATAATTTGATAATAGTTTATTTTTGCTTCATTACTTATTTTTCCGTCGATTAATAGTTCTAAAAAGCCCCGAAGAGACGTTAAGGGTGAACGAAATTCATGGGTAATATTTGACAGAAGATCATTTTGAAGGTGGACTAAGCGATTTTTTTCTTCAAGACTTTCAGTGATTTTGGAAATTGCATAATTAAAGGTGGTGACTAATTCAGAAACGTCATCATTTTTATCATAGTCAACACGCTGATTAAAGTCTCCTCTGCTTATATTCCGTGCAACATTAATCATTTTTTCAAAAGGTCGAGATATGATTTTAGACATAATGAATCCGGCAGAAAAAGCGATTGGAATAGAAATGATTACAGCGCTAAAACTAATGCGAACGATATTCGCCATGATGGTATTGATTTTTCCGAGAGGTGAGTTAATGACTACGGCTCCAATGATTGTTTCCTTGTCAAGGATTTCTTCACCAAAGGAATCGTTACGTCGGTCACTTTTGGTAACAGGAACAACGTAAGATAAACTACGGGAATCGATACCACTAATTTGTTTTGTAACAACATTGCCATCTAAGACACTGTTTATTTCTGAAGCTTCTAAGATGTGAACACTATCCGGATGATTGCTAGATTCAACGATTGTATTTCCGTCAAGATCGATGAGCCATATCTCAGATTCATAAGTATAGGATAGAGTTTCGACTAACTCTCTTAATTCTAGATAATTATTTTCAAGTAAGGGCTCTTTAACTAAAGTACTGATTTTTTGTGCATGAGCTGCAACCTCTAATCCTTCCGTACTAAAAAAATATTTTTCCATTAAATTAAAAAAAGAAAAATATAGGATGATGAGTGTAATTAAAATTATAATCAGATAACTCAACGTTAGTTTGATGGATAGTTTTTTAGGTCCTCTCATTTACATTGTCACCTCGAATTTATATCCGACTCCCCAAACAGTATGAAGGTATTTCGTTTCGGAATCATATTCAGCTAATTTTTTGCGTAAATTTTTGATGTGCTCATCAACAGTGCGTGTCGAACTATATAATTCATAATTCCAAATTTGACGTAAAAGTTGCTCCCGGCTAAAGACTTGACCCTTGTGTTGAATCATATAATAGAGCAAGTCGAATTCCTTTGGAGTCAAAATGATGGGTTGATCTTTTAACATGACGGTAAAGCGATTGGCGTCCAATGTCAAATCATCGATGGTTACGATAGTAGAAGGATCGGTTTCATGTGAAGATTCTTGTTCGATGCGACGGAAAATGGCATTGATTCTTGCGACTAATTCCCGGGGACTAAAAGGTTTTGTTACATAATCATCAGCGCCCATTTCTAAACCGAGTATTCGATCATTTTCGCTTTCTTTGGCGGTTAACATAAGTATTGGCGTCCAAGTCTTATTGCCACCGGTAAGCTGACGGCATATATCCCATCCGTTCTTGTCAGGAAGCATAATGTCAAGAATAATTAAATCATACCGTGTTGTTAATGCATGATTTAAGCCGTCTAATCCGTTGGTCTCAACATGTATATTAAAACCTTCCGGAATAAGACATGCTTTTAATAATTCAACAACATGTAAATCATCTTCTATAATTAATAAGTTTTTCGGCATAATAAACTCCTATTTTGCAGTAAGGTTATATATAAATAAGTTTATCATTGAATCTTAGCCTTGTCCATAAAACTCCGATTTTACATGATTTAAATCTAAGTCACGTGTATGTTTTGTTGGCATCCATGAATTGTTTTTGTAGGTAAATAGTGCATAGAAATATATGATATACCAACTATAGGCAAAAATAGGGAATAAGAGTAAGTATCTAAAAGGTTTTAAAGGTGGATGATCGAGTGAAAGTAAAATAATAGGTACGATGTATGGCATATAGGGAAGTGTAAAACCTAAAAAGGGTATATGGGATTGCATATGTAAATAGATAGAAGTAATAGCAACCCATTGCGGCTGAACTAAGCTTGTTACTAATATTATCCCTGCAAAAACAATAATAAAAAGTTGACATAATCTAAGAGCACTTTCGATTTTTACGATGCTCATTTCTTTTATACCTTGAAATAACATTTTCGGCAAGTATTTAATCGCAACATCAATCTGTCCTCTTGCCCAGCGCAACCGTTGACGACAAGAAGTAAAAAAGTTTAAAGGTTTTTCATCATAGATACGTGCATCATGGGCATAAGTTGTCCGATAGTTGTGCAAAAGTGCTTTAGTAGAATACTCAAGATCTTCGGTTAATGTAGACGTAGCCCAACCGATTTCCCGTAATACATCGGCAGATATGCACATGCCTGTCCCTGCTAACAATGCAGAAAATCCTGTGTTATAACGGGACATCAAGGTAAAACGGTTGTTAAGCCAAAACATAATGCTAAAAGCAGCGGTGACCCATGTATCACTAGGATTTTTGGAATCAATATATGATTGAATAACATTCTCACCGTTGATTAATCGATTATTCATGATATCTAGAAAATTATCAGACACAAGGTTATCAGCGTCAATAATAACAACCGCATCATAATCCCGATTTTTATGAGAGTGGCCTTTGGATAAATTTAATTGACGTAAAGCCCATTCAAGCGCATAACCTTTTCCTTTACGAACGTCATTAAATCGTTCTAAAACACGTGCACTATTTTTGCGAGCAATCTGTGCTGTGTTATCAGAGCAGTTATCAGCAATAACAAAAATATCATAAAGATGTTTAGGGTATTTTTGCTGCTTTAAATTTTGAACTAGTTTATGAATAACGGCTTCTTCGTTATGTGCCGGAATCAATATGGAAAAACGGTTTTTAGGCGCGTGGGATGTTTCGGTCATGCGTGTACGAATACCAAATAATGCTAATGTCAATAAATACATACCATAGATAAAAACGATGATCTGCATGATAAATAACAATTTATGTATGATTAGTAACATAATATCACTCCTTCTCTTCCTAAATTCTATAATCTGTTGTTTTAATACTATCAAGGAAAATCAATAAATCTTTCAGTAAAATGTAAAGTTTTTGTAAAAAAGTACATTGATGAATATGTTATACTTATTATAGGTATATATTTGCTGACATGATTTGGAGTGATTAATATCAGAGAAAATAAGAAAATGCAAAGCATCCCATTTATTATAACAATATCATATTTGTTTTCCTTAATTGGAATTCGTCTGCTCGTCATTATAGCCGGTTCAGCAAAAAATGAATATGCGGATGCCATCAAATATGGAGATATGTTTGAACCCGTTAACATTTATATAGGAAGAAACATTATCTTATTCGGACATCACATTCATCATTTTTATTTTGGTATTCTTTTAATTGCAATTGCAGGATGGCTTTCCATGATGGAATCAAAGCGAATCCACCGTAAGAAGATTGCAGTGCTTTATGGTTTTGGGCTTGGTCTTTTTATGGACGAGATTGGATTACTTTTAACATGGGGGAATTATTATTCGAGTTTGACATACTTTTTGAGTATTTTTTTAGGCATCCTTTTTCTAAATATTGTTTTTTTTCCATCATTTTGGAGAGAAGTCAAAAAAAATGTCTTCAAGAAAGAGTACCATACACCTTTGTTTAATTCCCTTGTAGATCATACACATTTTGTTCAACGTATGGATAAAGTGACAAATACCATGAGTAAAACAGAAAAAATTAGTTTGATATTCATTTCATTAATCTATATTGGTGTAGGTATATTGATTTTGATACAACCTAGATATACCTATTACCTGATTGCGTCTGTTTTTTTCTTGCATGGCGTCACAAATCTTGCAAGGGTTATTAGTCGACCATCCAGTCGAGTCGAATCAGAATAAATTTTCCAATAAGACAAAAGCGTGTTATAATGAGTGACGTTAAACAGAACCACGTTGGAAAGGAATCATAGAATGTCAATTGAAAAGCACGCAGATTATACGAAAGAAATTCAACGATTAGATGAAACAAAATCCTATTTAGAGGCAACGATTGCCACAGTTATGGAAAATCGTATAAAGTTTAAAGAAAGTATCAAAGATGCCTATATTAACTTAGACTATCTTGATAGTAGTTTAAGTTACTCAAATATTATGCTGAATTCAAAATTATTAGATGCCTTAGAAAAAAACTTTGACTTACTATTGCATTCACGCAAAAAGCCCTATTTTGCACGAATGGATATCATACAAGAGAATAAGGACCATGTTGAAGAACTTTATATTGGAAAAGTTTCTTTGTTCGACCCTTCTATGGAGACACCCATGGTCATTGACTGGCGGGCGCCGATTGCTAGCGTGTATTATGATGGTCGATTAGGACAAGCCAAATATGAAGCGGCCGATGCTGAACATACGATTGAGTTATTAAAAAAACGTCAGTATACGATCGAAGATGGGCAATTACTTGAGTATATGGATGTTGATATCTCTACATCAGATACCTTTTTACAGGCATCCTTAGACCAACATGCCGGTGAAAAGTTAAAAGATATTGTCTCGACAATTCAAGCGGAACAAAATCGTATTATTCGGGCAGACATTGATAAACCACTTATTGTGCAAGGTGTTGCAGGAAGTGGAAAAACAACGATTGCCTTACATCGCATTGCCTATTTAATCTATACATATGCGGAGACATTTTATCCGGAACAATTCATGATTATTGCACCGAGCACACTGTTCTTAGACTATATTTCCAGTGTCCTTCCGGAACTAGGCGCGGATAAGGTTGTACAGACAACATATATTGATTTAATGTATGAAATTATCGGCAAAAAGGTCAAACTTACTGATTCCAATGAAAAGCTAAATACCCTAATTCATTCTCATGAAGGTGCTGTTTCAGATGGAGAAAAGCACTTGATTAGTCAAGCGGCTTCCTTTAAGAATTCTATGAAAATGAAAGAGCTTCTAGATCGATATGTGGATGATATTGAACAACAAATCTTGCCGCAAAAAGGTCTGTTTTTGGATGAGTTTTGTTTGCTGGAAAAAAGTGAAATCGAAACATTATATCAAGAGTTATACGGTTATCTACCTTTATATAAACGGGTAGAAAGTATAAAAAAATATTTAACAACATATGTCCGAAACAAGAGCAAAGAGATATTAAAAAGGATCGAAGCGACCTATTCAAAAAAAATTGACCGTATACGTGATAGGGAAGCGGAGACAGAAGAGCGCCGGCAAAAATTAGTTGCACTGATGGATGAACGTGAGTTGCGATTAGATCAATTGCAAAAGATGTCAAAAACGGTCGTAAAAAAATATATGGCGACCTTTTATCAAAAAGATTTATTCGCGTTTTACCATGAATTATTAGAAAATATTGGTGTTTTTGCAGAGGTGGATTTTTCTGTCGAATTAGCCAAATATATTGCACAACAAGAAAAGCAGCATCATATAGAGAAAAAATATGAAGTTGAGGACTTAGCACCTCTGGCATATTTAAAAGAGCGTTTATTCGGTTTGAAGAATAATTTGGATATAAAAATGGTGGTTATTGATGAAGCCCAAGACTTAAGTGCTTTTCAATTTTATGTACTACGCCAAATGTTAGATACTGAACGATTTACGATTTTAGGTGATTTAGCTCAAGGGATCCATATGTATCGTTCGATTGAGAACTGGGATTATATACAACATCAAATCTTTAAACCCAAAGTGACATATCTACCCTTACAGCAAAGCTATCGTACAACGGTTGAGATTATGGAAGCAGCCAATACAGTGATTGATTACGCGAATTTAGATTACCTGCTCAAAGCAAAACCGGTGGTACGTCATGGAAAAGAACCGGAGATTATTGACTTTAAATCCAATGCGGAAGTGGTTAAAAAGATTGAAGCAGAGATTTCCGAATGGACGCAAGAAGGTTATACAACCATGGCTGTTATTGCAAAGTCGCAAGAAGAAGCAAAAAGCATCTATAAACATTTACGCAAGCTTGATCAATCCTTAGATATGGCCTTAATCGATGAAAAATCAAAACATTTTAATCACCGTATTCTGATTATACCTGCCCATTTGGCAAAAGGCTTAGAATTTGATGCGGTCATCATAACAACATTAGAGGAATATTATGACAAAGATTCTCTTGATGTTAAATTGTTTTATGTGGCTATGACGCGAGCCATGCATCGATTATCGATTATATATAAAAAAGATTCAATTGCTTACTATGCATAAATGAAAGGAAGAAAAATGAGTCCAAGTTGTTTGTTATGTGGTGGAGAAACACAGTTACTTCGACACCCCAAAATTGCTGATTATTATTGGTGCCAATCTTGTGATTATATTTTTAAAGCTCAAGAACATATTATATCTAAAGAGGCAGAATTGAAAATCTATGAAGGACATAATAATTCCATTGACGATCCAAGATATGTTGACTATTTTAAGACCTTTATTGACAGTGCAATTGTTGATTATGGGCCGAAAGGAAGAGAAGGCTTAGATTTTGGGAGTGGACCATCTCCGGTCTTGGCACAAATCTTGGAAGGTGAATATGGCTATAGTATGGATATCTATGATAAGTTTTATTCGCCCAATCCGGTCTATCAAGGAAAACAATATGATTTAATCACGTCAACAGAAGTGGTTGAACATTTAAGAAATCCTATCGAGTACTTTAAACTTTTTAAGTCACTACTTAAACCGGATGGCGTCTTGGCTATAATGACACAGTTTCATCCCCAAGCAAGCGGGGACTTTATTAATTGGCACTATATGCGTGACAGAAGTCATATTTCTTTTTTTACAAAGAGAACAATGGAATTTATTGCAAAAGAAACAGGATTCAAAATAGTATATACAAATGATGTACGATATGTAACAATGAAACATAGATTCAGTTGACGTAAGTCAACATGAATGCTAGAATAACATTAAATACATGGTTCAATTCAAGATACTTGAATTGATTAAACTGGAAAGAGGTGAAAATCCTCTACGGTCCCGCCGCTGTAATGGGGAGGACAATGCATGATGCCACTGGTAACTCGGGAAGGCGCATTGTCTGATGAACCAGAGTCAGAATACTTGCCTGTATGATTACACTAAACCTCTACGAGCGATGGAGAACGTGACATTATTTTCTTTAGAGATAAGTCTGACGTTTTTACATAGCGTCAGTTTTTTTATGCGCAACTATAGGAAATTTTGTCGAATTTTTCTCACTTGAGAGTAATTATTTCAAGGAGGATGACTATGAAACAAGGAAACAAAATTATTTTTTCAGTCGTATGGATATTACTTGTAACCCCGCAACCGGCTTTTGCAATGCATATTATGGAAGGCTATTTATCACCGGGATGGGCATTGCTGTGGGCAGTTATTACTCTGCCTTTTCTGCTAGTCGGCATCAAACATATTCGAGAGCTTGTCCGCCAAAATGGAGAGAATATAGTGCTGATTGCCATGGCAACAGCATATGTCTTTATGCTGTCAGCCTTAAAGATACCTTCTTTGACAGGAAGTTGTTCCCATCCGACAGGTGTAGGATTGGGTGCAATACTTTTAGGACCTTGGGCCATGAGTATCATTGGTGTGATTGTTCTTTTATTTCAGGCAATCTTATTGGCCCATGGTGGATTATCTACATTAGGTGCCAATACGTTTTCAATGGCGATTGTTGGTCCCTTTGTGGCTATCGCGGTATATCATTTAACTATGAGACTTAATGGAAAAAAAGCAGTTGCCATATTTATGGCGGCTATGTTGGGAAATCTAGCAACATATTGTGTTACGGCGATTCAGCTAGCTTTGGCTTGGCCAAGTCTGGAAACAGGTGTTATGGGTGCTTTAATTGAGTATCTGAGTATTTTTGCAATAACGCAAATACCACTAGCCCTTTCAGAGGGGATTTTAACGGTGCTGATTTATAATACAATTGAAAAGTATCTGCCCAAAAATCTATTTGCTTCTAGAAACCATGGACTCAAGGAGGAAACATTATGATGAATAAGACGTCAACAATTATTCTTTTAATTCTTTTGATTTTACTTGTAGTTTCACCTTTATATTTGAGATCTGGTAGTGCTTTTGAAGGTGCTGATGGGTTAGCGGAGGAAGCCATAATGGCTGAATATCCGGATTATGTACCTTGGATAAATAGTATTTTTGAACCACCAAGTGGTGAAATTGAAAGTTTGTTGTTTAGCTTACAGGCAGCTTTTGGCGCAGGTGTTATCACATACTTTATCGGTTATTATCGAGGACGACAGAGAAAATGCGATTAGACCATATTGCCCATCATTCACAATTAAAAAATATTGATGGAAGATACAAAATGATTTTCATGGTGATATTTTTGATGGTCATATTAATAGGAAGAAATAGTTTGTTAAACGGATTCATCGGACTCATGCTCTTAATCATTCTTCGAAAAATCGGAGAGACGGATTTAAAAGAGATTGCAAAATTTTTAATGATACCCAGTGGTTTTATTTTTATGAACATTCTGTCTTTTGCATTTGAAATAAAACTAGGTGCCCATGTTTATTTTACTCTCCCTGGATTAATGCTAGGATTACGTACAGGATTTAATGCAATGATGAGTATGATTGTTGTGGTTTCATTTTTAGCAACAGCACCCTTATCACAAATATTAAGAACGTTTGAGCAGTTTAAAGTGCCCCAAGTCGTTATCGATATTATGCGATTGTCATATCCAATGATTTTTATTGGATATGACATCCTTAATAAGATCTCTCAGGCGCAAAAATCCAGATTAGGATATAGTGGTCTTTACAGAACATATATATCATTAGGATATCTTGGAGCGCGACTGTTTCAACGACTACATGAGCATGGCATAGAATTATATCAATCAATGGTGTCTAGAGGATATGGAAAGGAACTATAAGATGCTGCGATTTGAACATGTGTCGTATTCTTATCAAAAATCAAGCATAAAAGCCTTGGACGATGTTTCATTTGTCATTCAACAAGGTGCAAAGGTGGCTTTAATGGGTGCAAACGGAGCCGGAAAATCAACAGCCATGTGTATGATGAATGGATTGGTCCGCCCTGACTTTGGAAAAATATATTTTCAAGAGAGTCCGATTGAATATCGAAGAAAATCCCTTAAGAAACTAAGGCAAAATATAGGTATTGTTTTTCAGAATCCTGAATCACAGATTTTTTCCGGGGTTGTTCAGGAAGATGTGGCTTACGGCCCAATCAACTTGGGCTTGTCTGAAAAAGAGGTGAATATTCGTGTCAAAGCGGCTTTATCGGCAGTGGGTTTATCAACGATGAAGGAGGAACTATCCTATGAATTGAGCTTTGGACAAAAACAACGTCTTGCATTAGCAGGAGCTCTAGCCATGGAACCCCAAGTTTTAGTCCTCGATGAACCCACATCCGGACTAGACCCACAATATGCGGATAAACTAATGGAACATTTAGAAGAATTACATCAATCAGGAATGACCGTTATTATTTCAAGCCATGATGTTGAGCGCATGTGGACGTGGGCAGATTACTTTATCATAATGAAAGAGGGTAAGCTTATTTGTGAAGGGACTCCGGAAGAAGTGTTTCAAAAATCAGAAGTTATCAAAAAATCAGGAATAGCAATACCAATACTTTATCAAGTATATTTGGGTCTAAGAAAAAAAGGACTGATCAATCAAACAAAAAAAATCCCCAAAACTGTAGATGAAATGCATCAATTAATAGATACATGAATGGGAAAAAGATAGAAAGAAGGATGAAAGTTTTGAAAAAAGCTATAATTATTGCGAGTTACGGCACCACTAAAGCAAAGGCTAGAGAAAAAAGTATTGAGCCCTTTTATCAATTGTTTCGAGAGGTATATGATTCAACCAACGTGATTCAAGCATATACATCTCGCTATGTCAGAGAAAAAATGAAGGAAGAAAACAAATGTATACTTTCTCCAATGGAAGCAATCCAAGCTATGATAGAAGAAGGGTGTGATTCCATATATATTCAACCGACGCATATTTTACCGGGGCATGAGTATCACCGAATTCTTGAAGCCATAGAAGAAGTGGGCAAACAAAATAAAAAGCTGTCGATATATCTTGGGAATCCTTTGTTATCAGATGAAAATGACATGAAAGACATCTTGTATATATTAAAAAAACAATATACATTCGAACAAAAAAACACGACATACATACTTTTAGGTCATGGAACCGATCATGATGCCCATGATCAGTACGCTAAAATGGAAGAAATAGCCATGAATCTAGGGTATCCTCTGATTATGGGTACTATTGAAGATGGTGTGGAAGAAGTTATAAAAAAACTTGGTGGTCTACAGGTGGATAAAGTGGAATTAATCCCTTTTCTTTTTGTAGCCGGCGATCATGTAATAAATGATATGATGGGCCATGGTCAATCATGGAAAAATGCTCTCGAAGCTGCAAAATATTCGGTGACGTGTCATCCAATTGGACTTGGAGAACTTGAAGAAATCAGACATTACTATTTAGAACAATTTAAAAGTAAGTTTTCGAATATGTAACAAATCAAAATCAATTAGTATAGAAAGAGGACAAGACCATGAAACATTTAAGCAAAATAGTTATGATAACGATGCTCTTATTCGCATTAATATTGACAGCATGTTCTGCAGAACAAATGGAAACAAATTCTGAACAGATAAACGAAACAGAAGAAGTAAGTCGACCGACTCTTGACCGAGCAGGCAACCCAATTGATGTCCCGGAAAATATTCAACGTGTTATTTCTTTTGCGCCTTCCATTACTCAAGTGATTGATGAAATCGGATTGATGGATGTATTAGTTGCAGTGGATAGCCAATCGCCCAATTATGTCGAGGGCGTTGAAAATTTACTTCAGTTTGATATGATGACGCCGGATATTGAGGCGCTTGCTCAATTAGAGCCAGATATTATGTTTGTATCCGGTATGAGTTCTGCAAAAGGAGATAATCCATTCCAACAATTGATTGATATGGGTGTTTGTGTTGTGACTATTCCTTCAAGTACAAGCATTGAAGGGGTTAAAGCAGACAACCAGTTTATCGCCGATTGCTTAGGACAACATGAGAAAGGCCTTCAAATCAATAAGACAATGCAGGAGCGTATTGATGATATTGCGGCCATAGGTGTAACCATTGAAGAGAAAAAAACAGTCATGTTTGAAATTGCAGCTTTACCGACAATTTATAGTTTCGGTCAGGAAACATTTTTGCATGAGATGATTGAACTTATTGGGGCAAAGAATGTGTTTGAGAATGAGGCTGGCTGGATTTCTATTAATGAAGAAGCAGCAATATCAGCAGATCCTGACGTAATATTAACCAGTGTAAACTATATTGAAGATTCAGTCGGAGAAATATTATCAAGAGAAGGCTGGGAGAATATGAAAGCCATTCAAAATCAAGAGGTTTATTATATTGACAATGGAAAAAGTAGCTTGTCTAATCATCATATTGTTGAAGCACTTGAACAAATGGCAAAAACAGTATATCCAAGTGAATATGCAGAGTTAGATTAAAGGAATAAACAAAAAATATAAAGATTGAAGTGGTTTATGATGAAAATACAAAAAATGAAAATATGGATCACTGTACTATTATGTGTGATGGTGTTGATTGTGACGACTGGATTAGGAACCGTTTCAATTGATCCTTCAGATATTTTGAGCATTTTTGCGCAGAAAATTTTTGGGGTGAATCTTCCGAATAGCCTTTCAGCAAATGTTGTGTCTATTTTTTGGACAATACGACTTCCCAGGACAATAGCAGCGTTTATTGTCGGTAGTGCATTAGCGGTGACCGGAACTGTCATGCAATCGGTGCTTCGTAATCCGCTAGCGTCCTCCTATACCTTAGGAGTGTCTTCAGGAGCGTCCTTAGGTGTAGCACTGATGGTTATCTTTGGTATGACAATCCCTTTTCTCGGACGCTTTTCTTTACCTATGGTCGGATTTGTATTTGGGCTTGGAACGGTTTTATTGGCTATTTCAATGGCCATGCAACTCGATAAAAGTTTGGAGAATCAGACCATTATTTTGATTGGTATGGTACTTTCTTTGTTTGTCAGTTCTTTGTTAACGATTCTTATTGTGATGTCAAAAGAGCATTTGGAACAGATTATTTTTTGGCAAATGGGAAGCTTTTCTGGTATAAAATGGAGTCATGTTTTTGTATTATTGATGATTGTTGTTCCCGGAATATTATTTTTAATGTATTTTGCTCAAGAACTGGATATTATGACATTTGGAGAGGAGCAAGCAATCTCCGTTGGCATTGACATGCGTCGCATGAAAATTGTTCTTATCACTGCATCAGCGCTACTTACCGGTACTGCAGTAGCATTTGTGGGTATAATTGGTTTTATTGACTTAATTGCACCTCATGTGGTGCGAAAAATCTATGGCGCGTCACATCGAGTTGTGGTGCCAATGTCAGCGTTATTTGGGGGAGCCTTTATGGCACTTGCAGATTTGGTTTCACGTACAATTATATCGCCTTCAGAGTTACCGATTGGTGCAGTGACAACCTTGATCGGTGCTCCTTTCTTTGCTTATGTGTATTTCAATAGAAGGGGCGTGACGAAAAAAAATGCTTAAACTGGAGAATGTAAGTGCAGGATACAATGGAGTGGATGTTATTCACGATATTAGTTTTAATCTTTCAGAAGGTCAAAGCCTGTGCATTTTAGGTCCTAATAGTTGTGGAAAAACAACACTTTTAAGAACAATAGCAAAACTTATTCCATCAAATGGTCATCTTGAATTAGATGGGCAATCAATTCATGATATGCGCCGAAAAGATATCGCCAAGCGCGTTGCTGTCATGAGTCAGATTTCAAGAGTGAATTTTCCATATTCCGTCTATGATACAATCATGATGGGGCGTTATCAACATATTAAGAAATCTATGTTTAAGAAGCCGGGTGAAAGAGACTATGCGATTGTTGAACAATGCATGGAAGAAGTAGAATTAACTTCCATTAAAGATCAAATGATTGATTGCCTATCAGGAGGACAATTACAACGTGTTTTTTTAGCACATACCTTGGTTCAAGAACCTCGTCTAATCTTGTTGGATGAGCCAACCAATCACTTAGATATGAAACATCAAGTGGGATTAGTTAAGTATTTAAAAGAATGGTCCCAAAAGGATGGCCACCAAGTCATAGGTGTTTTTCATGATATTAACTTAGCCATGCAACTATCAGACAACTTAATGTTTATGAAAGAAGGTCATGTCAAAGGTATTGGACATAGTGATGACTTAATTACATCTGATTTCTTAAAAGATATATATGATATAGATATTGTAGGCTATATGGTGGAATCTTATAAACGTTGGGAAAAATTTAGTAAATAGAAGAAGAGGTGGAATCATGAGTATTATTTATAAAAGTCCTTACGAAGCCTATCCATTTTTATCGGATGCATCAGAAGATTTACGTTGCGATTTTGAAATTTATACAGATAAAGTTGCAAGTATGATAGGAATGTTAATCGCAGAATGTGATGAGCCTGAACTTAGAGATGAACTACTTAAAGTCGAAGAACTTATTTATCACAGCAATCCGACCTTGCGTACCAAGCTAACCTTAACAGAAGATGAAGTGATATGGTTGAAAAATCGTGTTGATTATTGGAATGAGGAAACGAAAGGTCGTTGTGAACGATTTGTATTACCCTGTGGTTCAAAAAGAGCATCTTTAGCCCATGTTTTACGTGCTGAAGCTAAAGGCCTTGTGCGTATGCTATATCGCTACAAGGAAAGTAATCATTTTGTTGACAATTTACTAATTGATTTCATGAATTTATTGTCGGGATATTTTTTTGTTGTTGCCCTAGAACTGAATCGACGAGACGGAGTCAAAGAAATTTCGTATATCAGTCGAAATTATCCGTCAAAATAGAAAGTGGTTTTGATAATGAGAAAAATATGTATTGCCGGAACACAAAGCGGTGTTGGGAAAACAACAGTTACAATGGCTGTCTTAGCGGCCTTGTCAAAAACGATGCGAGTTCAACCCTTTAAGGTTGGACCGGATTATATTGACCCAATGTTCCATTCATTGATTACAGGCAATAAAAGTCGTAATTTTGATTCCTATCTAATGACACAGCAAGTCATTGAAATGTTATTCGAGAAAAATATGTATGACAAGGATATTGCTGTCATTGAAGGTGTTATGGGCCTTTTTGACGGAGCCCAAGTCGGAAGTGATATTGGAACAACAGCATCCATTGCAAAAATCACAAAGACACCGGTCATTTTGGTTGTTGACGGCAGTAAAGTTGCGGCCTCTATAGCGGCGGTTGTAAAAGGGTTTGAACTATTCGATCCACAACTAAAGATTGTTGGAGTTATCTGTAATAAGGTAAGTGGTGAAGGTCATTATCAAATATTAAAAGAAGCTATTGAGTTACACACACATGTAGAGCCTATCGGGTATCTGACGAAAGATATGCAAGTAGAGATTCAGGAACGCCACCTTGGATTAGTTCCAACCGATGAGCTAGATAAATTAGAAGAAATATTTGAACGCTTGGCCAATATGGCATCAAAAACAATCGACTTAGACCGATTGCTTCAACTCGCCAAAACGCCTGAAATAGCTCTCCAAGGGCAATTGATAAATTCTTCTACTTCAAAAACCAACGACATACGTATAGCCTATGCAAAAGATGAAGCCTTTCATTTTTATTATCAAGATAATTTGGATTATCTGAGAGGTCAAGGTGTAGACTTGATACCATTTAGTCCATTACATGATCAAAAACTACCTGTAAACATTCATGGATTAATTGTTGGAGGCGGTTTTCCTGAAATATTTGCAAAAGAACTCGCTGAAAATGAAAAAATGAAAATATGTATTCAAAAAGCTTTGGAAAATGGGCTTCCCTATTATGCGGAATGTGGAGGACTCATGTATTTGTGCCAAGAACTCTATGATCTTGAAGGAAATGGACATCGGATGGTTGATTGGTTTCAAGGAAAAACATCCATGCAGAAAAGCTTGCAGCGATTTGGATATGCTACCCTAACGCTCAATCAAAAGTGTATATTTGGAGAAAAGGGTGCCCAGATAAACGTCCATGAGTTTCACCGCTCCAAAGCAGACATTGAAAATGCAATAATTTATCATCTTCATAAAGAAAAAAAAGGACAGATTGTGAAGCAATGGCAATGCGGATTTGTTAAGGGAAATGGAGTAGCAAGCTATGCACATATGCATTTTTACTCGAACCTAGAGTTTGCTAATAATTTTGTGGATCGTTGTCGGATATACAAAGATAAAGAGGAGTAGAATATGGAATTTATAAAAAAGCCTCAAGAAATAGAAAATGGAAGTATGAACATCATTGAATCTGAGATGTTAAGCCCTACAGCACTTACACACGGTGAGTTATCGGTGGTAAAGCGGGTGATTCATACAACAGCAGATTTTGAATATGAAGCATTGATTCGTTTCAAAGGAGAGGTCTTTTCAAGTGCATTTAGGGCCATTGAAAAAAAGTGTAAAGTATACTGTGATACCAATATGATCTCCGTAGGCGTCAATCGGATTAACCTAGAAAAATTAGGTATGAAGGTTGTCAACTATGTGCATGATAAAGATGTCGTGCTCGAGGCAAAAAAAAGAGAAGTTACACGATCAATCGTTGCAATGGAAAAAGCAGTTAAAGATGAGGATATTCATATTTTTCTCATTGGAAATGCACCCACGGCACTTCTTACCTTACTTGAATTTTGCCATACATATAAAAAATCACCGGCATTAATTGTAGGGGTTCCGGTAGGGTTTGTTGGTGCAAAAGAATCTAAAGATCGACTCTATCAATCCGACCATACACATATCACAGTTTTAGGAAGAAAAGGGGGATCAACAGTAGCAGTAGCTATTATGAATGCCCTTATGAAAATATATTTGGAGGAAAATCAATGCCAATCATATGTATCGGAGTAGGACCTGGAGATAAAGAGTTGTTGACAGTAAAAGCCGTTAAAGGTATTAATCAAGCGGATCATATTCTTGTACCTGTAAAAAAAGAAGGATCAAGAGAAAGTACGGCCTTTTCAATAGCTAGAGACTATATAGATGACCATACTAAGGTAGAGTATCTTTATTTCCCTATGAAAAAAGTGACAGATGACCTTAAAAAAATATTTGAAGAACATGGTAAACACATTAATACCTACCTAGATAAAGGCAAGAACGTTGTCTATTTAACTCTAGGAGACCCAAGTATATATTCGACATTCACCTATCTGACACAGTACTTAAATGAAAAGGCTGAATATATTCCGGGAGTAGCTTCCTTCTTACAAGGAGCAGCCATGATTGGTCAACCACTATGCTTAGGAGAAGAATCTTTAGCAGTTGTTAATATGACAGACTCAGAAAAAAACATTCGCCAAGCTTTTTGTTTACATGACAATATTGTTGTCATGAAAGTGAGTGCGGGAGCCCATTTGCTCAAAGAACTTATGTTGGAACATAAATTCGAAGGCTCGTTTTTAACAAACATTGGATTTGAAAATGAATTTGTAAGTCAAGATCTTCATTATCTTGACGAAAAAATCCCTTATTTTACTGTCGCACAATTAAAAAAAAGAAAGTAAATTATGGAGCGTTATATTGAAAAAAATAACAAAAAATTAAGATATGGTTATACAACCGGAAGTTGCGCTACGGCGGCCGCAAAAGCCGCAGTCCTAGCCTTATATGGAAAAAAAGTCTCTGTGATTGACATTGATACACCAAAAGGATGGAACATAACCATTGATGTTTTTTATGAAGAATGTCAAAATGGGGTCCATTCTTATGTGATTAAAGATGCAGGCGATGACCCGGATGTTACAGATGGCATAAAAATTCATGCAATTGCCCGACGACATCAAGGGGCAGAATCCATTCGAATTCAAGCAGGTGTCGGTATAGGGATTGTAACAAAAAAAGGCTTGAGCATTGATGTTGGAGAACCCGCCATTAACCCGGTTCCATTGCAAATGATTCGAAGTGAAGTCAAAAAAGTTTTGCCAAATCAAGAATCAGTGACGATAAGTATATTCGTGCCGGAAGGCCTTGAAATAGCAAAACGGACCTTTAATGAAAAACTTGGAATATTTGGTGGTATATCCATTTTAGGAACAACAGGTATTGTTGAGCCAATGTCCGAAGAAGCACTTTTAGATACATTTAAGATAGAGCTGTCCATATTAAGGGCAAGTGAAATAGAAAAGCTTATTTTTGTGTTTGGAAATTTTGGGAGAGACTTTTTACGGCAATATAATGTACATGAAAGAAACATGCAAAAAACGAGTAACTTTATTGGAGCCATGGTAGAAGAAGCACTGAGATTAGATTATGAGCAACTATTGCTTGTCGGTCATATAGGTAAAATTGTAAAAGTTGCGTATGGAATGTATAACACCCATAGTAAGTATGGTGATAACCGGATGGTTTCCATTTATCAAAGCGCTTTATCTGTTGGTATATCTGAAGAAGATAGTAAAGGCCTTTTGGGGTGTAATACAACGGATGAAGCTATTGAATATTTAGATGATTTAAGTCATGATCTTCGGGAAAGAGTTTGCCAATTGATTGTAAACCGCTGCAAAAAAGCTATGGAAAATTGGTCGCATCATCAAATACAGGTTGAATGTATTATGTTTTCAAAAATCCATGGAGAATTAGGACATACGGAAAAAGCGTTTAAGATGCTTAAGGAGTTAAAAAAATGATATATGTTATAGGCATTGGTCCAGGTCATCGAAACTATATATTACCGAAGGCAATAGAAACAATTAAACAATGTGACATGATTATCGGAGCCAAACGTAATCTTGATTCTGTAAGAGAAGAATGTAGGCAAACCTTAGAACTCAAGAATAACTTTGATGAGATAAAAAAGTATATCATTAAAAATAGCCATAAAATGATTGGGGTTATTGTCAGTGGGGATGCCGGATTTTATAGTTTGTTGGCCTACGTTAAACGCCATGTTGACGAAGAACGTATCGAAGTTATCCCCGGAATTTCCAGTTTGCAATATATGTTTTCCAAAATGAAAACTGGCTATGAAAATTCAAAATGGACAAGTTATCATGGAAGAGAGGGCATTGCTTATAATGATATGGTATCGGGATTATTAGAAGGGATGTCTTTTGCTATTTTAACAGACGCTGTTCACACGCCTGAAAGCATACGAAAAGAATTATTAAAAGTTATAAAAGTCATAGAAGAGCCATTTTTTCTAAAAGATATCACAGTAACTATTGGAGAATGTCTGTCTTATGAAGATGAAAGGATCACAAAGCAATCGATTACAAAACCATTAAATAAAGCAATCGATCCCCTTTGTGTTATGGTGATTATGTATGAAGGATGAGGTATTTATTCGTGGAAACGTTCCCATGACAAAATCGGAAGTGCGTGCTGTAACACTAAGTAAATTAGCAATATCAAAAGAAAATATCTTCTTGGATATCGGTGCAGGAACAGGCTCTGTTTCTATTGAAGCAGCAATGCTTGGGGCAAAGGTTACTTCGGTTGAACAAAAAAAAGAAGCCATTGACTTAATATCACAGAATATGAAAAAATTAAAGGTTCAGTCAATAGAGATTCTAGAAGGTCAAGCACCGACAATCTTACTTCATGAAGAGGCGGAGATGGGAAAAAAGAGAATGTTTGATCGAATCTTTATTGGCGGAAACGCTGGACAAAGCAAAGAAATATTTGAATATATTGATGACCACTTAGTCGCCGGAGGCATTGTCGTAGCCAATACGATTGCATTAGAAAGTACCTCTCGCATACTGGAATTATTAAAAAAATATGCTTATACAGAGATAGAAATTGTCCAAGTAGCAATCCAACGCAATAAAAATGTAGGTAGCTTAAATATGATGATTGCTGAAAACCCAGTGACGATCCTGAAAGGAATAAAAAATGAAAAATAGTGTTTATTTTATCGGGGCAGGACCGGGAGACCCGAAACTGCTAACCATTCGAGGAAAAGAATTAATTGATGCTGCAGATGTTATTATTTATGCGGGATCCTTGGTGAATCCGGAAATTCTTAGTGAATGTAAAGCTCAAGCTTCCATATATAATAGTGCATCGATGACACTTGAAGAAGTTATCTGTGTTATTAAAGAAAGCGTCAACAAGAATAAGAGGGTTGTACGTGTGCATACAGGGGATCCATCCATTTATGGTGCAATACGCGAACAGTTTGACGCATTATCTGCTCTAGGTATATCTTATGAGCTTATACCGGGGGTTAGTTCGTTTTCAGCAGCAGCAGCAAGTATAAAAAAAGAGTTCACTTTACCCGGTGTAAGCCAAACCCTCATTTTGACACGATTAGAAGGGCGGACGCCGGTTCCTCAAAAAGAGCAATTGGAAGAATTAGCAAAACATCAGACGAGTATGGCCTTATTTTTAAGTGTTGGTATGATGGAAGAAGTTGTAGAGCGATTATTAACGAGTTATCCCAAAGCAACACCGGTAGCTGTCATCCAGCGTGCATCATGGAATGATGAAAAAATTGTCATCGGTACATTAGACAATATTGCGACTAAAGTCAAAGAAGCGAAAATTACAAAGACGGCACAAATATTAGTGGGAAAATTCATTGATGGAGAATACGAACGGTCTCTATTGTATCATGAAACGTTTACCCATGAATATAGAAAGGCAAAAGAAAGTGGATCAGAATAAAGGATGGCTCATTATTGCATTAAATTCAACAACAATTGCATTAGCGCATAAAATTGAGCAAGCGAATCGTGGACGGATAAACATAGATATACGAACGTCTTTAAAAGATATGGATGGGAAAAGCTTTAGGGCCTATTCAGCGCTCATATATATCATGGCTATGGGGATCGTCGTAAGAAGTATTGCACCCTACATTCAAGATAAACGTATAGATCCTGCGGTTATATGCATTCAAAGCTTAGGTGAATATGTTATTCCGGTCCTTAGCGGTCATCTGGGAGGTGCAAATGCCTTAGCAATTAAATTAGCTGAAACATTAGATGCTAAAGCAATTATAACCACAGCATCTGATTTGTTCCAGACAACAGCTATGGATTTATTTGCAGAAAAACATCAGCTTGTCATTGACGATTTTGAAGATGCGAAGATAATAACCGCTTTGCTTATTGAAAAAAAGTGCGTTGAACTTATCAATGAATCCTCACTGCTTTTGGAATTACCAGAAACGCACGATTTAAAGCAAGTGGATCATGTGACGAATCGTTCGGAAGGCCTTGTAATCATTTCGAATCGTCATAAGAAAGTATTAGCCTCTGATATACAAGGTGAGTTACCACAATTACACTTAATTCCTCAGAACCTAGTTGTTGGAATTGGATGTAAAAAAAACAAACCCTTTTCAGAAATCAATACATTCTTGAAAACATGTTTAGAAGACTGTGGTTTAGATCAACGTGCAATTGGAAAAATAGCATCCATTGATCTGAAAAAAGATGAAGCCGGAATCCTTCAGTTGAGCCGGAAACTCAATGTTCCATTTATCACTTATTCTCAAGAAGATATAAAAAAGATAGAAGAGCAATTTCCAATATCTGCATTTGTTAAAGAAAGCATTGGAGTCGGCAGTGTTTCAATGCCTGCAGGTTTTTTAGCTTCAAAAGGGGGTCTTTGTTTGATGCAGCGAAAGGCGTATAAGGGCATTACATTAAGTATATGGGAGGAAGCGTTATGTTAAACATTGTAAGCACAGGACCGGGTAAAATAGAACATATGAGTCTTGAGGCAATCAAAGCCATAGAAAAATCAGAGGTAATCATCGGATATAAAAAATATGTTGAACTTATAGAAGAACTCATTACAGACCAAAAAGTGATTATGAACGGGATGAAACATGAAGTTGATCGTTGTAAAATGGCACTTGAGCACGCGCGTATGGGCCTGGAAGTATCTATCGTCAGCGGCGGTGATGCCGGCATATATGGGATTGCCGGGATTATGCAAGAGATTATTCTAGAAGAAGAAGAGAAAGTAGACATAGCTATTGATGTTCAAGTTATACCCGGTATATCTTCAGCACATGCAGCAGCGTCATCATTAGGGGCTCCGATTGTCCACGATAGCGTTTTCATTAGCTTAAGTAATCTGTTAACAGATCTTGAATTGATTAAAAAGCGCTTGCATGCAGCAGGCATGGGGGATTTCGTGACATGTATTTATAATCCTAAAAGTAAAGGAAGACCGGATTTTATTGATATGGCACGTGAAATATTATTAGAGTATAAGCAAGCGGATACACCTGTGGGTATTGTCAAAAATGCAAAACGTATTGATGAAAAAATTATTTTTACGAATCTCAACGATATGTGTAAACATAATATTGATATGTCAACAATGGTCATTGTAGGGAATCAAGATACATATATAAAAAACAAGCGAATGATAACACCAAGAGGATACCGACGGACAGGTGACGCTTGATGGACAAGCATGTTTTGGTTTTCGGAGGAACGAGTGAGGGACGAACGATTATTCAAAAATTAGTGGAAAGAAATATTTGTGTGACAGCAAGTTCGCTTACCGAATATGGAAATGATCAATTAATAGAACATTCATTATTAACCAAAAGATTTGGAGCCCTCAATACAGAGCAAATGCGGACTTTGATTGTGGACAATTCATATGATGCTGTCATTGATGCGACACATCCTTATGCTGAAGAAATTAGTAATCATATTTCACAAGCCTGTAAAAAACAAAAAATCCGACTTTTTCGTCTTGAACGTAAAAAGGCTTTAAAGGCAGATGAAGGCTTGCATTTTGGAACAATTCAAGAAGCGTGTTCCTATTTGAAAAACAAATCAGGGAAGATTTTATTTACAACAGGGAGTAATCGCATTCCTGAAATTGTCAAAATCCTTTCGAAAGACCGACTGATATTTAGAATATTACCAATTAAACGATCTCTTGACGTAGCGAAAGTAGCTAACATAAAAGAAAGCAACTTATTGCCACTGAATCCACCATTTAGTATAAAAGATAATGTTGAACATATCAAAAAACATAAGGTGAAATATTTAGTTACGAAAGATAGTGGTATTAATGGCGGATGTTTAGAAAAAATGGAGGCTATAAGAGAAACGAATATAGAACTCATTATTATTGATCGTCCGATGAATATATATGATACCGTTTATTATAGTGATGAAAAAATAATTGAAGAGATTATAAGATAGTGATTTACCATTTCGCAAAAAAGCTTTATAATGATAATACACTATATATAGCGTAAAGACGCGGAGGTAAGATGAAAGGTATTCTTCTTTATAAAGTAAATCAATTTGAACTCAATGAAACCCATTATGAAACCCATCGCTTTATTGAAGAGGCTGAAAAAATGGGAATTGAGATTGAAGTACTAAGTCCGGCACGTTTTGAAATATTTGTCAATCAAGATGAAGCCTATTCAATTTTCTTGGATGGTAAACCTTTAGAACGTCCGGATTTTGTCATACCCAGAATGGGGTCAGGCACCACGTATTTTGCATTAGCGCTAATTCGTCAATTTGAACGACTGAATATACCTTGTATCAATGGGAGTATAGCCATAGAGATGGTCAAGGATAAGCTGTATTCACAACAAGTATTGGCCTATAAAAAACTGCCGGTTCCAAAGACAATGTTAATGAAATTCCCGGTCGATATTGACTTAATCAAAGAACAGTTTGGTTTTCCCTTAGTGGTCAAGACATTATCAGGTTCTCTTGGTCGGGGTGTCTTTATGTTGGATAATCAAAGGCAAATGGAAGATTGGATACGGATTGTTGAGCTGGCAAATGTGAACATGAATATTATTGTACAAGAGATGATAGCCGATAGTAAAGGGCGAGACCTTCGAGTATTTGTAGTAGGTGGTCGTGTTGTTGGCTGTATGATGCGCATAGCCAAAGAAGATGATTTTCGTGCCAATTATTCTGCCGGAGGAAGTGTAGAGTCTTATCCGATAACGCCGATTATTGAAGAAATTGCCCTTAAAGCAGCTGACGTTCTTGGACTTGATGTAGCCGGTGTTGATCTTCTCTTTGACGGCGATGGATTTAAAATATGTGAAGTGAATTCCTCACCAATGTTTAAGGGATTAGAATCCTGTTCCCAGGTGAACATTCCACATGTGATTTTTAATTATTTACAAAAGGAGTCATCATGAAAATAGAACTTGAAAAACCAGCCCAACTGATCAATGATTCAACGTTTAATATGGAAGACCATTATTACAATAAAGTCTTGCATGCTCAGATTCATCAATCCGTTAAATCTTTTCTGAATATGGATAAGGAACGTATCGTGGATCGTTTTTGCCATTTGAATCCTATGGTAAATAAAAATGAATTAATGTATTGGTTAACCTATAAGCCAAAACATATACAATGGTCGGGAACGGATTTATTCCATGTAGTGAATGAAAAAGGAACAAAAAAAATGGTGGTCATCGAAACCAATTCGTCACCTTCAGGACAAAAATCCATGCCCTTACTTGATGATATTGAAGAACGTGGCGGTTATCTTCGACTGATTGAGAAATCGTTTTTACCCTTTGTGAAAAGACAGCGAACGATTCCGGGAAGTTATGCCATAATCTATGATAAAAATGAAATGGAAGCATCCGGGTACGCAAAGGTCTTGGCCCAGTTAGTTCGTGAAAACGTATATCTGGTTCAGTACTTTACTGAAGATGCCAACCCATCGGTTCGCTTTCAGGAAGAAGTGATGCAAGTGAGAGATGAAGAGGGGATATGGCATGATATTAAGGCGGCGTTCCGCTACGTAACACAAAAACCGTGGAATCGGATTCCGGTGAAAACAAAAACTCTCATTTATAATCCTGTTATTGCATGCCTTGCCGGCGGAAGAAATAAAAACATGGCGGCAAAGGCCTATGATCTATTTAATGCGCAACTCTCCATGTCTAATCTAAAAGTTTACACTCCGGAAACGATTAATGACGTAAAGTTACGAGAAGTTCCTTTATGGGTTGATCGATTTGGAGGTCATGCAGTGATTAAGAACCCTTATTCAAATGCAGGACAGGGAGTGTATACGGTAACATCCCAACAAGAACTCAAAGCATTCATGGATATTGAGCACGAGTATGATGAATTTATTGTACAAAGTCTGATTGGAAATTACCATTGGTCAACAATGCATGGAGATCAAAAATTTTATCATGTGGGTATGATGCCGAACAAAAAAAGTGAAATATACGTAGCAGATCTTCGGATGATGGTTGCAGCGACAGAAGAAGGATTTGAACCCATGGCTCTCTATGCACGCCGTGCAGAAAAGCCTTTGAAAGAAATCCTAGAGCCATTTGAAAGCTCATGGGAAATCCTTGGAACGAACTTATCGGTCCGAACCCAAGAAGGATGGGACAGTGAAACCAAGCGGCTTAAGTTAATGGATAACAAAGATTTTAATAGCCTTGGATTATCCTTAGATAGTCTAATCGAAGGATATATTCAATCCGTGCTTTCAACGATCGCCATTGATCAGATGGCTGTCCGACTTATAGGAAGCAAGAAAACATTAAGAAAAAAATTGTTTAATGACTTGAATCCAGATGCAGCGCTAATGAATGAAATTATTTAGGACATTCTTGTTTTCTATATTCTAAAGGTGTCAAAGCTACTTTCATTTTAAATCGAGTGCAAAAGGAACTTTCACTTGTAAAGCCAATGTTAAAAGCAATATTTTTCACGGGTAGTTCTGTTGATTTTAAAAGATATTTTGCTGTATTTATGCGAATATTAATAATATATTCATGAGGTGTATAGCCGGTTTCTTTCTTGAAAACACGTATGAAATGATAAGGACTGAGCATAGCCTTTTCTGCAAGATGGTCAATTGTTAAGGCTGTGTCGAAGTGTTCGTGAATATAAGCAATGGTGTCTTCAATCAGTGAACGTTGAGTGACAGATACGACGTGAGAGTGTTTAAGTAATATCGATGTTAATATGTCAGAGAGCCATTTGGAAACCAATGGTTCTCTGATTTTTTCTTTATCATAAAAAGCGCTATATATTTTATCCATTTGATTTATGATTTTGTAAGGTTCCAAGAGGAAAAAAATAGGTGAACAGTTTTCAGAGATTAATTCGTAGTATTTTCTGGCCATGGGTCCATCAAAATGAATCCAAGTACATTCACAACCAATCTTAGTAGAGTAGCTATGGGGCTGATAGCAATCGAGTAAAATAAAGTGACCGGCGACAGCAACATTACTTTCTGCTGAATAATTAACGATAAGTTCTCCCGAATGAATGTACATGAGCAGAAAACTGTCATAAGAAGTCCGATACAAATTATATCCGGGCTCATAGATAAAATGCCCGGTACAGATTGGATAAAAAAATGTTTGGGTTGCAGTGATGCTTGGAGAATAGATAAAATAATCCGATTTGTTGGATACGAGCTTTTCATGGGATTTCATTAATATACCTCAGTTCATATAATATAGATTAATAGTAACAAGAAAAAGTCTTTTCTTCAACAGCAATTTTTTGAAATCAATACGCAAATTCAAGTAATGATTTTTTCTATAAATAGGGATAGAATATTAATATAGCAAAACATTAAGTGAAAATTCAGGAGGTTGCCATGCAAGAAACATTAAGCAATAATGTAAAAATATGGGAAGAAGAAATATCTATACCGACATATGAAATCGGTCAAGCAGAGAAAACCCCGATTTTTTTAGAAAAAAGAGTATATCAAGGCAGTTCAGGAAAGGTATATCCTTATCCGGTCATTGAAACCATTGGTGATGAAAAAATAGATAAAATATATAAGGCTATATTTTTAGAAAATGAATATTTGAAAATTATGGTCTTACCGGAACTTGGAGGACGAATTCATCGCGCTTACGATAAAACCAATGATTATGATTTTGTCTATTATAATCAAGTCATTAAACCAGCACTTGTCGGATTGACAGGTCCTTGGATTTCGGGAGGAATCGAATTTAACTGGCCTCAACACCACCGTCCGTCAACCTTTTTGCCTGTGAATTATCAATTAAAAAACAATTCCGATGGAAGTAAATCCGTTCTTATACATGATATCGACAGAATGTATGGAACGCAATCCATAGCAAGCTTTACATTATATCCTGATAAAGCCTATATTGAGATTAGAGGGCAGCTCTATAATCGGACATCCATGCCCCAGACATTTTTATGGTGGGCAAATCCGGCGGTTGCGGCCAATGACTATACACAATCCATCTTTCCACCGGATGTTCATGCCGTTATGGATCATGGAAAAAGAGATGTATCTAGATTTCCCATTGCTACCGGTGAATATTACAAGATGGATTATAGTGCGGGTATCGATATTTCTAGGTACAAAAATATACCGGTTCCGACATCCTATATGGCAGAAAAATCAAAGTATGATTTTGTTGGAGGTTACGACTATAAAAAAGAGGCCGGCTTGTTACATGTTGCCGACCATCATATCTCTCCCGGCAAAAAGCAATGGACGTGGGGATGTGGTGATTTTGGTCAAGCCTGGGATGACAATCTTACCGATGAAGATGGCCCCTATATTGAGCTTATGACAGGGGTATACACAGATAATCAGCCGGATTTTACCTGGTTAAAGCCCTTTGAAGAAAAGACGTTTAAACAATACTTCATGCCGTACAAGTCAGTCGGACAGGTCAAAAATGCTAGTGTAGATGCCATCGTTAATATGGAGAAAGATGCAGATATCATTCGTATTGCTCTGTATACAACAAGTCCCAAAAAGGTTAAGGTCTTAGTAGAACATCAGGATAAAATCATTTTTGAAGAGGAGGTCCAAGTATCTCCGGTAAAAACCTATAAAAAAGAGCTTGATTATGCTTGTAAGTCAGAGGTAGGATTAAAGCTTTCTGTATACGAAGAGGACCAGCTCTTAATCGACTATAAGCCTGAAGTATCAGATATTGAGCCTATGCCGAATCCGGCAAAGGCAGTCGGTGAACCGGAGGATATTCAAAGCATTGAAGAACTTCTTCTAGCAGGGTTACATATTGAACAATACCGGCATGCAACCTATCAACCGGACCCCTATTATCTTGAAGGCTTAAAACGGGATGGTGGAGATATACGCATCAACAATGCCTATGGAATGCTGTTATTACGAAGAGGTGCCTTTAAGGAAGCAAAGCAACATTTTGAAAAAGCTATTGAACGCTTGACGAAACTTAATCCAAATCCTTATGATAGTGAGGCCTACTATCATTTGGGCCTTGTACAATTACATCTAGGTGAAGTCGATGAAGCCTACGATGCCTTTTTTAAAGCGACATGGACTAATGAACAACAAGAGATGGCCTACTACTATTTAGCAGCCATTGATTGTCAAAAAGAACGATTTGATCATGCCTTGATCATGATTGAAAAAGCATTGGTCAAGAATGGACACAATATTAAAGCAAGAGCTTTAAAGGCATATATTCTTAGACGTTTACATCAAATAGGGGAACAGGTACAATGGATTCATGAAAGTTTAGAAATCGATTCCTTTGATGGAGTCTTACGTTTTGAAAAGAAACTTGCATTAAATGGAAATCACTTGCTTGTGGCTAGAGATTATGCAGAATTCGGAGCCTACGAAGAGGCAATCGACGTCCTTGAATCATGCCAACAAGAGTCGCCACTGATTTATTATTATCTTGCATATTATCATTATCTTGCAGGAAAGACAGAAGACGTTGGACAACTAATCAATGACGCGGAGAATATAGCTCCTGATTATTGTTTTCCAAACTACCTTGAAGATATTCCGGTATTAAACTATGCCATCCAAAAGCATCATGCGCCAATGGCAGCCTATTACTTAGGGAATCTTTATTATGATAAGCTACAATGGAAAAAAGCGATTGAACTATGGGAAATGTGTGTAAAGGTACGGATGGATTTTCCGATTGTTCATCGAAACTTAAGTTTGGCATACTATAATAAAGCCGGAGATAAGAATAAGGCACAAGATGCCATGGAAAAAGCATTCTTCCTAAATGAAAAGGACCCACGTATCTTTTTAGAACTAGATCAGCTATATAAAAAGCTTGACATATCATTTGCAGAGCGATTGCATCGTTATGAGCAATACATGGAAGTGGTTGAATGTAGAGATGATTTATATGTGGAATATATCACATTACTTAATATGACAGGTGCCCATGAAACAGCCTATTCTGCTATGATGCATCGTAAATTTCATCCATGGGAAGGCGGCGAAGGAAAAGTCACACGTCAGTATAAAATTGCACTTTTAGGAATGGCGACACAAGCTATAGACGCGGAAAAATATATGGTTGCCCAAGACGCTCTTACGAAGGCGTTCACCTATCCCCGTAATCTAGGTGAAGGAAAGCTGGAGGGGGAAAAGGACAACGATCTGTTTTACTTGCTTGGAATTTGTTACGAAAGATTGGGCAGAGAGGACGATGCCAAAGAATGTTTTGTTAAAGCAACGATGGGAACCAATGCACCTGCCGGGATGATGTTCTATAATGACCAACCTGCAGACATGATTATGTACCAAGGATTAGCATATATGGCATTGGGAGAAGAAGCACAAGCAAAGTCCAGATTTTATCGATTGATTGATTATGGAGAAAAGCATCTATTTGAACCCTTTAAGATTGATTATTTTGCAGTGTCTTTGCCGGATTTTTTGATTTTTGATACAGACTATGATATGAAAAATAAAGCCCACTGTTATTATTTAATTGCCTTGGGTCACTTAGGCCTTGGGGATTATCAGAAAGCAAGGACATATTTTGACCAAGTACTAGTGTTAGAACCATCCCATATATATGGGCACTTATACCGAAACGTATTTGACATGGAAAGGAGTCTATAAGATATGCAAGAGTTTATAACATTAGAAGGTGAATGGGGTTTTCGTCTAGATCCAGATGCAAAAGGTGAAGAGCAAGAATGGTTTAAAGAATGCTTAAAAGATAGGGTTGTGCTACCAGGATCTCTTGATGAAAATGGAATTGGTGATTTAGTCGAGGGAAAAGATCCTCATCGATTAAGCCGAATTGTTGAATATACTGGCTGTGCATGGTATCAAAAAAATATTGATGTTCTGATAGAAGCCAAGAACAAGCACCTAGTCTTTATTCTAGAACGGTGTCATTGGGAGTCGACCATTTGGGTGGATGATATTAAAATTGGAAGTCGAGATAGTTTGTGTGTCGCTCATGAATATGATCTGAGTGATGTGTTGACACCGGGACACCATCAAATCACCATGCGTATTGATAACCGCATCAAATACAATGTGGGTAAAGATGCCCATTCAATAACAAAAGAAACACAAACCAACTGGAATGGTGTTATTGGAAACTTAGGACTTCAGATTACAGATCCAGTATTTATTGAAGATGTACAAATCTATCCGGATCTTGCAGCCAATCTTATTCGTGTAGAAACGACCATAAAAAATATATCCAAGCGACCACGTCAAGGACAACTTTTCTTCAATCAAGAGCTAATACAAGATATTTATATAAAGGAGGATGAGACAAGACGAGAAGATGTTTATTCCATGAATGCCTTTACAGAGCCATGGGATGAATTTTTACCTAAACTTCAAAATTTATCGGTTATGATTAAATCTGAAAAAGATATTCATGAAAAAGAAATTTCTTTTGGTATGCGCCAAATAACGACTCAAGGAAGTCAGTTTGCAGTTAATGGGCAAAAAACCTTTTTAAGAGGAACACTAGAATGCTGTGTATTTCCTCTAACAGGACATCCTCCAATGGATTATGCGGCATGGGATAAAATCTTTTCCAAAGCAAAATCCTATGGACTTAACCATCTACGTTTTCACTCCTGGTGTCCACCGGAGATTGCCTTTCAAGTTGCGGATGAAGTGGGAATCTACTTGCAAATCGAGACACCGGTGTGGACAGAGCTTGGTGAAGATGCTTTGCTTGACAAATTTGTCTATGACGAAGCCGATCGAATAATGAAAGCATACGGGAACCATCCCTCCTTTTGCATGCTAGCGGTGGGTAATGAACCTAGTGGAGACGATTACGAGACATTTTTAAATACGATTGTTAGTCAATGGAAGCAAAAAGATAGACGTCGCCTTTATACCGGTTGTGCCGGGTGGCCGGAGATTGAATCCAACGAGTATCAGTGTCTAAAAAATAGAGGACGCGTCTTACGCTGTCAAGATTGGGGGGATGAATTGGAAGGTCGACTCAACAAAAGTCCTCTTAAGACAGATTTTGATTTTCAGACCCTGATTGAAGATAGTCCTGTTCCGGTGATATCCCATGAAATAGGGCAGTGGTGCGCATATCCAAATTTCAAAGAAACGGAAAAATATACAGGCGTTCTGAAACCCTTGAATTTTGAATTAGCAGCAGAAACCCTTAAAAAAGCAGGCTTAGAGAATCAAGGGCAAGCCTTCATGTTAGCTTCTGGTAAATGGCAAACCTTACTTTATAAAGAAGAAATTGAAGCGGCCTTAAGAACGCCGGGATTTGGAGGATTTCAACTACTGGGATTAACTGATTTTCCAGGACAAGGAACAGCCCTCGTTGGAATGCTAGATGCATTTTGGGAAGAAAAAGGCTATCTCGATCAAAAACACTTTCATGAATTTTGTTGCGAAACTGTTCCACTCCTGCGTATGGAAAAAGTTGTCTGGCAGGCAAGTGAAAGCTTTGTTGGAAAGGTCCAAATCAGTCACTTCGGAGCCAAGAGTATGGAAGAGGCCTGCGTGACCTGGTCAGTCAGAGATAAAAGTGGTGACGTCATAAGCGCAGGAAGCTTTGATCCAAGGACGATAGCAATCACCAATGAAAATTACCTGGGCCATATTTCCTTTGATCTCGACCCAATTCAAAAAGCTGGTGAATTTATTATAAGCATTGCTATTGAAGGGACTTCTTATGAAAATTCATGGAGTATCTGGGTATATCCGGAGAGTGAAACACCCCTTCCTAATCATGTTAAGTTTGTAGATCATGAAGAGGCCGCCGTTCAATATCTTAAGGAAGGCAAGAGCGTTATTTTATTTCCCCAAGAAGCAGAGGAAGAAGCGGACAAGATACCAGCAGGTTTTACAACGATTTTTTGGAATACCCAGTGGACAGAGGGACAAGCACCCCATACTCTAGGCATCTCTTGTGACCCGACACATCCGGCCCTATCACATTTTGTGACGGATGACCACACAAATTGGCAGTGGTTTGATCTCATCCATGATGCTAATATTCAGAAGTTAAAAGCTGAAGATAGAGAAGTAGACCCTATCATATATGTTATTGATGATTGGAACACAAATAGAAAATTGAGTCTATTATATGAAAGAAGACATGCTTATGGTGACGGAAAGCTCTTAATTTGTGGAATGAATCTACAAGGAGATTTGGAGAATAGACCGGTTGCAAAACAAATGCTTTATAGTATCATTGAGTATATGAAATAATAGTGATGACACCATAAATATTGGAGGGAATATGCTGAATGTAATGTTGGTCGATGACGAAATTATGGTTTTAAAACATATGGAAAACATCGTTGACTGGGAAGCCAATGGTTTTCAAATTGCATCTGTTGAGACACGAGCTATCCAAGGAATAGAGAAATTACATCAATCATTGATTGATGTAATTTTTGTTGATATACGAATGCCGGGAATGGATGGATTTGAATTTAGTAAAAAGGCAATAAAAATCAATCCGAATGTTGAGATTATCATATTAACATCATACGGAGACTTTGACTATGCAAAAGAAGCCTTGAAAATAGGCGTATCAAGTTATTTGTTAAAACATGAAATGAATCAAGAAAATTTTGAAGGTGAGCTCAAACAAATCCGAAGTCGTATTTTAAGCAAAAAAAGGGATAATAAAGTTATTCTATCCCAATTATTATTGAAGTACCTCTCTTTTCCCAAAAGTATAAAACACGATGAACTGGATTATATAAGTAAAATGTTATCCATTACAAATAAAAACATCATTTCTTTTTTAGTCGTTCGTGATCGGGAGATTTTTCCGACTGAAAAAAAGCAAGGTGAAAGCCTATTTGAAGAAGAGTTGATTAATTATATTGAACTAAACTATAAAGGAATGGTTCCGATTTTAATCAATAATGATGAATGTTTGGTGGTCGCACCATTTAGTCCGATTATTAGTCAGAGAGAAATACTAGAAAAGATTCATATAAACGCATATGAATTGCAACGCCATATAAAAAAACAGTTTTCGAAAAGTGTATCCATCATCCCATCATTTACGGTGCTTAATATAGAAGATTTACCCAATGTCTATCATGATTTGAAAGCTCTTGAAAAATATTTGATTTTCTTTGATCAAAGTAAGATTTTATATCGTAGAGAAATAAATCCTATGCATAAAATAAGTAAGGATAAAATCGATGAAATTCTTCGTACGATAGAAACTGCATTAAGAAACATGAATACACAATTAGTATTAAAGGAAATGAATTTATTTTTTGCGGCATGTGAGAAGAACTTTGATAGCAATGGTTTTTACTATTTTATGGATCATTTTCAAAACGTGTTACGTAATTTTTGTCAAGCGTATCAGAGGAATTATATACATAATCGAGATTTAAACTTTGTCGAAGAGACCTATTCTGTATTTGAGATGCACGAAAAACTAGAGCTAGTTATCGAAAAAATGATGGTTGCAGTCGAACAAGAGAATTTGAATCAGTATTCATCAAAAGTACAAAGTGTGATTAGATATCTTATGGAAAATTATATGTATGATATCAAAATTGACGATGTTGCTGAACAGACCAATATTAGTGGTGAATATTTGCGCCATATTTTTAAAAATGAAGTTGGCAAGGGTTTTAGTGAATATTTAACCGAGTTGCGCATTGAGAAAGCTAAGGCTTTACTGGCTGAGGATAAATATAAACTTTATGAAATCGCTGAGATGGTTGGATACAGTTCGGGAAGTTACTTCGGGACAGTGTTTAAAAAAGTAACTGGGATGAAACCCCAAAGATATGTGGGTGAATGCAATGAGTAAGGGTAAAAGTAGAAGTATAAAAACGAAATTAATCAAGGCTAACTTAACAATTATTACGGTAGTATTGTTAGTTCTAGCGCTTTTTGTATATCAATATTTTAGTGAAATTCTTTTGGATTCGGCTATTGGAGATAGTCAAAAGAGGTTGGAAGAAATATCGCTTCAAATGGATGCAATGGAATATCAATTGTCATACATTGCAGATTATATAATTACAGATACATCCGTTGCAGAATATGCCCATGTGAATCAAAGTAAAAATATTAAAGAGATTAATGATGACATTTATGACATGAAAAAAGTACTAACAAGATTTGTTGTTTTAAACGAATATTTATCCGGTGTTTATCTACTGAGAGATGATCATATTAGCTTTACAAATAATGCGAACTTTGATCGGGATTATGTTGACCGTTATGTTGCTAAATTGTTAAATGATTTGGAACGAGACGAATTAGGAAATCGGCGATTTTCAGATATCCATGAAGTTTATGCAAACAATGTTGAGAAAAAAATGGACGTTATCACATATATTGTAAAATATAATAACATTACTTATTCCAATGAAGAAAACTACTTACTTTTAGATGTTGAATATGAAACAATAACGAATATTATGGAGCAAGGAAGACCTGAATTTGATAATATTTTATTGTTGAACAAAGAGAATAAACTTTATTATGGAAATCGATTAGCAGATGAAGGCATCTTTTCTCAGCTTATTCAAAGTTCAAACTCAAAAATAATAGAAGAAAATGATTACATTTACATTTTTCATATGAATGAAGAAAGTAATTGGAAGTACATTGTGACAATACCAAAGTCAAAATTATTTAATACGATTATGCCTGTAATAATAGCTATTTTAATGACAATTTTAATAAGCTACGTCATTATTATAGGAGCCACTGTTCCTATACTTAGTGGGATTGTTAATCCCATTAAACAGCTGACACATGGAATGAAACAAGTTGCAAAAGGTGATTATAAAGTGAATCTACAAGTGAATAGTGGTGATGAAGTGGAAGCCCTTGCCGAAGGATTTAACATGATGACGTCAAGAATCGAACAATCAATTGAAGAATCGGTACAGCAAGAACGGATAAAACGAAAATTACAATTGGATTTGTTGATGAACCAGATTAATCCCCATTTTATTTATAACACATTAAATGCAGTTATTTACATGGCACATGCAAATGAAACCAAAGCGGTTGAAGAAATCACATATTCGCTGATTAATGTTTTACGTGATTCCGTTAAACTCGGCAAAGAATCGATTCAAGATTCCCTATTTGTAGAATTAGAAATCATAAAAAATTATATGCATATTCAAAAATACAGATATCCGGATATGTTCGATTTTCACATTGACTGTGAAGAAGATTTACTGAAAATGAATATTCCCAAGATGGTCATTCAGCCCCTGGTAGAGAATGCATTGTTTCATGGAGTGTGTTTGAGCGACCAAAAATGTAAAATTGAAGTTTCAATAAGTAAAGTAATGAACGGGGAAAAGAAAAAAATGAAAATCCAAATAAGCGATGATGGTGTGGGGATGAATGAAGACATACTTAAGCATTGTTTTCAAAAACGAGCACCAGATGAAAAAACGAACCAAACACGAGGTATTGGATTAAGCAATATAAAGGAGCGACTAGAGTTTTTATTTGGTAATAATCAATCTATCCATATAAAAAGTCAGTTAGGACAAGGAACAAGGATTCAGATTATTATTCCTATGAATAATGAATCATAGCCGTTTTTTAAAATAAATAGCCGATTATTTGTACTGTAAATCAATGATAAACAGACTACAATTTAAACATCAATTAAATTTAAGGAGGAAACGTATGAAGTTGAAAAAGCAATTATTAGCAGTAGTAATGATTTTTGTTTTAAGCTTAAGTTTTACAGGGTGTGGGGATAGTAGTTCTCAAGCAACAGAACAAGAAACTGGACAGGAAACAACAAATGATTCGAATGCCAATAAGGATTCACAAGCATTTAATATTTCGTCAGAGACAAGAGGAGAAATTACTGTTTGGGATTGGAATTCCGCATATGAAGAAAAGATGTATTCCCATTTTCAAGAAGTATATCCAAACATTAAGGTGAATTACGTTACGGTGGCGCATGGTGATTATATGCAAAAACTTCAGAGTGCAATTGCAACAGGAACGGATGTTCCAGATATTATACTCGGTGAAGGTGCATGGCGAGGAAAATTATTTGACATGGATATTCTTGATAATTTAGAAGCAGAACCATATAATCTATCTCGCGATGATATGTTTGATTACCTTGTTGCAGGTATGTCCAATACAAAAGGAGAAATCGTTGGAGTAGATCAATCTATTGCACCGGCGGGCTTTGCTTATAAAAGAGATTTAGCACTTGAGTATCTAGGAACAGATAACCCAGATGAAGTTTATGAATATATTAATACTTGGGATAAGTTCATTGAAACAGGTAAAAAAATATCTGAGGAAAGCAATGGCACTGTAAATATGCTCCCGGGATTTGGGGATGTATTGTATGCAACAAAAGGACAGACAACCCAAGATTATGTTGATGGAGATACCATTGATATTACAAAAAGAATGTCAAAAGCCCTTGAGACAGCTATAAAAGTTAGAGATGCAGACATTGTTGGAGACAATGAGTTAGATACCCCGAGTTGGAATGCAGAATTTGCAGAAGATGAAACTATCTTTTTCCCGGCAGCACCTTGGAGTTGTGAATGGCATGTAGCAGCCAATGATCCGGATGGGGCTGGAAACTGGGGACTTACAAAAGCACCTGAGAGTGGATATACAAAAGGTGGAACTTCCGTAGGAATTTATTCAAAATCTGATAATAAAGAAGCTGCATTTGCTTATTTACAATGGGTATATTTCTCAATAGACGGAAGTATAGTCAGTCGAGACGTCATTGGTCAATATTCTTCATTAAAAGCTTGCTATGAAGGTGATAATCCAATTTATAATGAAGCAGGAGCTTATGATGAATTCTTTGGAGGACAGAACTTAGCTAAATATTTTGTGGAAGAAATTGTTCCCAATATTGAATCAACACAAAATGAATCGGCATATGAAACAATTGTTAACGAAGTCTTTAACAAACTCAATCCAACGCTTTCAACAGACAAAACGATTACAGCAGAAGAGGCGATTGAATTATATAAAGAAGAAATAGGTATTAAAGCAATGGATGCAGAAGTGAAATAAAATATATTAAACGGCTGCCCAAGAATAATTCTCTTGTGGTAGCCATTTTATCTTAACAGAAAGGATGAACGGTAATGCCTGTAAAATTGAAAATATCTAAAAAAATGTGGCCGTTTATATTTGCAGCTCCTTTTGTGATTTCATATATCTTATTTAATTTGTATCCGGTAATATACTCATTTATTTTAAGCTTGAATTCATGGAATGGTATTTCAGAAAAAGAGTTTGTAGGTTTTGCAAACTATACTAAGATTTTGACAAGAGATGTTCTCTTTAGAAAAGCTGTTTTTAACACGTTCATGATTATGTTTATAGCGACGCCGACAGCGATTTTTGGGGGATTAACCCTTGCATATTTTTTATTTAATATGCGAAAAGGAAAACAGTTTTTTCAAACTATAAATTTTTTCCCTTATATTACAACACCGGTTGCAATTGGCTTTATTTTTTCCTACTTATTTGACTATAGCGGAGGATATGTAAACCAACTAATGACAAGTTTAGGTTTGCTTAATGAAAAGTATTATTGGTTAGAACATGTATGGTCAGCTCGGGGCATTGTTATGCTCATGATTATCTGGAGAAATCTTGGATATTATATGACTATATATCTATCAGGAATGACGGCAATCCCATCAGAAGTGTATGAAGCAGCACGTATTGATGGCGCATCAAAAATTCAAATTTTTTCAAAAGTGACAGTACCATTACTTGAAAACACAACGATTTTTCTTGCCCTTACGTCTGTCATAGGTGGACTTCAGCTGTTTGATGAACCTTATCAATTATATACAGGTTGGACGGCCGGATATGTGAATGTAGGTGGACCTAAATATTCTGTCTTAACCGTAATATGGAAATTTTATGATGATTCATTCAAATCAAATTCCATGTTAGGCTATGGTGCTGCTGTATCATTCTTATTATTTCTAATCATATTTGCAATTTCATTATTGCAATTAAAATATATTTCGAAGAAGGCAAGGTGATCATATGCGGACAAAAGTAGGCAAAGTATTGGCAGCTACATATCTGGGAATCGTGACCATAGTATCTATTTTTCCTTTTTATATGGTGGTTATTATGTCAACATACTATACAAACGATTTATATAAAGGCTTGCCAATTTTACCAAGTAATTATTTTCTGACAAATCTTCAGACGGTTCTTGATACGAATTTTATTCGCGTGTATGCAAATAGTTTGTTCGTATCAATAACTGCAACAACCTTAAGTTGTCTCACCTCAGCACTTATTGGTTTTTCATTGGCAAAATATCAGTTTAAAGGTAGAAATGTTATCTATGCATTTGTTTTATCAACCATGATGATACCGACCCAAGTCTCCCTTATAGGTTATGTATTAGAGATGAAAAGTTTTGGATTGATAAATACCCTTTGGCCCTTGATTTTAACCTTTGTTGCAACTCCTTTTGCAGCATTTTTCATGACACAATTTATTAAAAGTGCAGTGCCGGATGAAATAATTGAAAGTGCCAGAATTGATGGGTGTTCAGAGCCGGAAATCTTTATCAAAATTATTTTTCCGTTTATTAAACCGGGAACAGTGACTGTAGCAATTCTCGTCTTTTTATGGTCGTGGAATAATTATTTATTGCCACTGGTTAGTATTAATGATAATTCGAGATATACAATTCCATTACTTATTTCAACACTAAGCTCGGAGTTCACAACAGATTTTGCAGCACAAATGACAGCCGTAGGATTTGCAGTCATACCCATTATAATATTATTTGCAATCGGATCAAAAACATTTATTGAAGGACTTACGGCAGGTGCCATAAAAGGATAAGAAAGAAGATTTTTTTGAAAAAAATAGTTGACACAACAACCAAATCTCTATATAATGGTTGTTGTGTCAACTATTTTGTTTATGTTCTGGAGGTTAATATGAAAAGAAGCATAGGACGTTTAGTTTCAATTTTATACCGAAAAAATCAAGTGTATTTAAATGCTGCCTTAAAGCCATTGGATATAACCGCAGCAGAGTTGCCAATTCTTCTGCACTTATATAATTTTAATCATGTTTCGCAAGAAGAATTATCCACATATTTAATGATTGATAAGGCAGCAACAGCCCGAGGCGTACAGTCATTAATAAAAAAAGGATATATAAAAAAGGAAAAAGATACACAGGACCGACGTGCATATCAAGTCTATTTAACGGAAAGTGCTATTAACATCAAAAGCAAAGTATATGATAAGCTAGATGCTTGGACTCAGTTTTTATCACAAGATTTAGATGACCGGTCTGTGGATATTATGTTTGATGTATTAGATGCCATGGTCAGAAAAGTTGAAGCAACAGATTTAAAAGAAATTGGGAGGACGATATAATGGAAGAAGGTAATATTTTAGGAAGGGAGAAAATCTCGAGTCTGTTGATGAAATTCTCTATCCCTGCGATTATAGGAATGGTTATCAATGCTTTTTATAATGTGGTTGACCGAATTTTTATTGGAAACGCTCCGGATCTTGGTTCGGATGGGCTAGCCGGAATTACAATCGGCTTTCCCATTATGCTTATTTTGTTATCCATCGGAATTTTATTTGGTGTGGGTGGTGCAACCCTGTTTTCCATTAAATTAGGAGAAGGTAAAATAGATGAAGCCAATCGAGTACTAGGGAACGCTTTTTCATTATTATTAATGAGTGGTATCTTGTTTTTAGTATTGGGACAGCTATTTTTAGGACCTGTCTTAACACTGTTTGGGGCAAGTGAAACTGTTTTGCCTTATGCAAGAGAATATATGCGTGTTATTTTCTTTGGAGCAATTTTTCAAATGACAAGTATAGGGATGAATAATTTTCTGCGTGCAGATGGAAAACCTAAACTTGCAATGATTACAATGCTTGTCGGTGCAGGAACCAATATATTACTAGACCCACTATTTATCTACGTCTTTAAAATGGGAATGGCAGGGGCGGCCTTAGCGACTATCATTGCCCAGTGTATTTCAATGAGTTGGATTCTTACTTATTTTTTATCTCATCGTACCAAGCATCAAATTCGCCTTTATAATATGAAATTAAGATTCGATGTAGCTATTCAGATTATTTCATTAGGTCTTCCCGGATTCCTAATGCAGCTCAGCAACAGTTTATTAAATGTGATTCTTAATAAAAATTTATTAGCTTACGGAGGAGATATAGCTGTATCAGGCATGGGAATTATTAACAGTATCCAAACGATTCTACTTATGCCTATTATCGGACTTAACCAAGGTGTACAGCCCATTGTCAGTTTTAATTATGGGGCTAAAAAGTTTGGACGTATAAAAGAAGCTGAGAAGCTGGCAATGATAGCAGCTACAACGATTGTTGTTATTGGATGGATTGTAACACGCTTGTATCCGGTACAGATTGTAAAGTTATTTAACCAGGAGCCTGCATTAATTGAGTTTGGAAAATTTGCAATTCGAGCATGGTTTTGGGGACTTCCGGTCATAGGTTTTCAATTCTTGGCTGCAAATTTTTTTCAAGCCGTGGGGCGACCCAAAGAAGCTATGGTTTTAACATTAACTCGGCAAGTGATCTTTTTAATTCCGGCCATTTTTGTTTTTTCAAATCTATGGGGCTTAAATGGACTATTATATGCGGCGCCTTTTGCAGATGGATTTTCAGCATTAATTACTGGAATCGCTTTTTATTATGGAATACGAGAACTCAAGTAGTCGTGATATTTTAGAAAGGAAAGAATATAGGAATAATGAGAAAAACAAGAGAAGAACGTTTGCAGGAAATATGGAAGGCAGCTAATGAGATATTTGTGGAAAAAGGCTTTCATCGTACAACTATGGAAGACATTATCAATAAAACAGAATTATCCAAAGGTGGTTTGTATCATTATTATAACAATACAAAAGAGATTCTAGTGGATATGATGCGGGCTGGAAATATATATTATATGCGCTTTAATCCTTTTATGTTGAAAATTGATCAAGCAAAGAGTCAAGAAGAAAAAATTGATATTGTTATGGATGCGTTTATGGATAAAGCGCTAGCAGTTACAGACAGTAAAAAAGTTTACACAATGTTTGTCCATGAAACGCTTTATGATTCAAAGGTTTGGGAAGTGTATCTTTCACTTGAAGAAGAGTTTTTGAATTATTTATGTCAGAAACTAGATATTGATTTTAAAAAAAACAAGCATGAGTTACTCTTACTTAGTCGATTGGTAAATGCATTGCTTTTTTCGCAACATATATCAAGAGATCCGGATGTGCTTCTCAATCAACAAGAAACTCTTAAAGTATTATTTAGACCTTTGTTTGAAAAAATAATCTCGTCAAAAGCACTTGACAAATAAGCATATGCTGATTATAATTTAAATGAAAATGATTATTGATATCATAAAAGATGCAAAGCGTCTTTTATATTTTAACAAATACCGACGCAAACGTCGGTAAGGAGAGACAGGAGGTAAATTTATGAACACATTAAGAAAGCTTCAATTTTTTATGGAAGGTAGAAAAGCACTTCTTCCGGCAGCACTAATATTGTCCGGATTGAGCGCAGCGATAGGAATGGTTCCCTATATTTTAGTATGGTTTATTATTCGAGAATTGTTTTTAGCAAATGGCAGTATCTCTTATGACCAAATCTTATTTTATGCATGGTGGGCGGCGGGGACCGCTGTTGTAAGTATTCTTTTTTATTTCATTGCATTATCTTTATCGCATTTAGCCGCTTTTAGAGTGGAAACGAATATGCGGCGTTATGCGATGAAGAAGATTGTTAAAATGCCACTCGGTTTTTTTAACAGTAATACTACAGGGCGAATTCGTAAAATCATCGATGATAATGCAGGAATAACTCATGGATTTTTAGCGCATCAAATGCCTGATCTTGCGGCAACAATACTAATGCCCCTCATCGTTTTAGTATTAATTTTTCTTTTTGATTGGCGGTTAGGTATTGCTTGTCTAATTCCGGTTATGTTTTCTGTGTTTATTATGAGTTTTATGATGAGCAAAAAAGGACAAGATTTTATGAACCGATATATGACATCCTTAGAAGAGATGAACACAGAGGCTGTGGAATATGTCAGAGGTATCCCTATTGTTAAGGTGTTTCAACAAACCGTTTTCTCGTTCAAAAATTTTCATAAGAGTATTATTAACTATAAAGATATGGTTACTAATTATACACAAATGTGGGAAAAAGCAATGTCTGCATATACAGTTGTAATTAATGGGTTTGTATTTATTTTAGTACCTGTGGCTATTTTGATTATGAATCAGACAGAAGACTATAGGTCAACAATTCTTAATTTATTCTTATATGTTTTAATTACTCCTGTTTTTTCTCAAAGTATTATGCGAAGTATGTATATTAATCAAGCGATAGGGCAAGCAAGTGAAGCGGTAAACCGTATTGAGAACCTTACAAACGAATCCTTAGAACCGGTAATTGTTAATACTAAAACAATAAACGAACATAGTATTCACTTTGAAAATGTATCATTTTCATATCCCGGCACAAATAAAAAAGCGATTGAAGGAGTTAGCTTCGCAATACCGGAAGGAAAAACTACGGCTCTAGTTGGTGCGTCAGGAAGTGGAAAAACAACAATAGCAAGACTATTGCCACGTTTTTGGAATGCAGATGAAGGAGATATTTTTATTGGAGAAATACATGTAAGTGATATCGAACATAAAGAATTAATGAATCATATTTCTTTTGTATTTCAGAATACACGTCTTTTTAAAAGAACATTGTTAGAAAATATTAAGTACGGGAAGCCCTCTGCAACATCTAAAGAAATCGAAAATGCTATTGATATGGCTCAATGCCGTGAAATAATAAACAAATTACCCAAAGGATTAAATACACAAATAGGAACGAAAGGTACATATTTGTCAGGAGGAGAACAACAACGTATTGTATTAGCCAGAGCAATGTTAAAAAATGCACCTATTGTTGTGCTTGATGAGGCAACGGCTTTTGCGGATCCGGAAAATGAGCATCTCATTCAAAAAGCATTTAAAAAACTGACAAAGGGGAAAACAGTGCTTATGATTGCCCACCGTTTAACAAGCGTAACTTCGGCAGACAATATACTTGTTGTTGATGAAGGAAAAGTAATTGAACAAGGAACACACGATGAGTTACTTCAAATGCAAGGGGCATATGCTAAAATGTGGAATGAATTTCAACAATCGGTTAACTGGAAAATAGGAACGGAGGAACAGTATGCTTAAAAGAGTACAAAGACGTTTTGCATTATCTCATAAAGGTGCGAAAGATTTTATAAAAGGGACATTATTTACAGTATTGCTTAATATTGCACTCATGTTGCCGGCAGTCTATATTTTTAAATTTTTAGATGAATATCTTGTGATGGTTTTTGAAGAATCAGCTACAGTTGTGCATGGTTCTGTCTATTATATTTTTCTTGGTTTAACATTTATGCTTGTAATGTTTATCATTGCAATTTTTCAATACCGAAGTACATATACTACTGTATATGAGGAAAGTGCAAATCGTAGAGTATCAATGGCTGAAAAATTAAGGAAGCTTCCGCTAGCTTTTTTCGGAGAAAAGAACCTATCGGATTTAACTTCAACAATTATGGAAGATAGTACTGATTTAGAGCATACATTTTCTCATGCAGTTCCACAAGTGTTTGCAGCAGTTATTGGAATTATGCTTATGGCAATTGGCCTTTTTTCGTATAATTGGAAGTTATCCCTTGCTTTGTTCTGGGTGGTTCCTTTTGCAGCGGCGATTTTATTTATATCAAAAAAAATGCAACATAAAGAATTCCTTGCAGGATATCAAATAAAACGAAATATGAGTGAAAAAATCCAAGAAGGTTTGGAAACGATTCAAGAAATAAAAGCTTATAATCAAGAAGAAAGTTATTTGAAAGGCCTAAATGATGCTGTGGATCAATATGAACATCAACTAATTAAAGGAGAACTTCTTGTAGGTGGATTAGTAAATGCATCTCACAGTTTTTTAAAGTTAGGTTTAGTTAGCGTCATTATCGTAGGGGCTAATCTTATAATTTTAAATGATATTGAGCTTTTTACTTATCTTATTTTCTTGATGGTTGCTTCTCGTATTTATGCACCAATGAGTGAAGTTCTAAATAATTTGGCGGCATTATTTTTCTTGGACGTACGTATTAATCGTATGAATGAAATGGAAGCTTTGCCTATTCAAGAAGGCACGGATGATTTTAATCCAACCCATTATGATATTGTATTTGAAAATGTGGCTTTTTCTTATGAAGAAGATAAGCAAGTATTACATCAAGTTTCATTCACGGCAAAACAGGGAGAAATTACCGCTTTAGTTGGGCCTTCTGGTGGCGGAAAAAGTACTGCGGCAAAACTTGCAGCACGATTTTGGGATGTTAATCAGGGACGTATTCTTTTAGGGGGGCATGATATCAAGAATGTAGAGCCGGAAACACTTTTGAAAAACTATTCGGTAGTATTTCAAGATGTTGTACTGTTTAATACATCGATTATGGATAATATTCGTATCGGAAGAAGAGATGCTTCAGATGATGAGGTTATTCGGGTAGCAAAACAAGCGCAATGCGATGAATTTATTGAGAAAATGTCGATGGGATATGATACTATTGTCGGAGAAAATGGAGAAACCCTATCAGGTGGAGAACGTCAACGTATTTCCATCGCTAGAGCATTGTTAAAAGATGCGCCAATAGTCCTACTTGATGAAGCGACGGCCTCGTTAGATGTTGAGAATGAAACTAAAATACAAACAGCAATATCTGAGTTAGTTCGTGATAAAACAGTGCTCATTATTGCCCATCGTATGCGTACCGTCGCAAAAGCTGATAAAATTATTGTTCTTAAAGAAGGGAAACTTGTAGAGGACGGAACACATGATGAACTTGTTGAAAAAGATGGAACATATGCAAAAATGTGGAAAATACAACAAGAAAGTTTCGGTTGGACTTTGTAAACTATTTAGAGGGAGAATACAATGAAAAAGAAAAAACTACAAACAAAAGATTTAATTACAGTAGGTGTTTTTACGGCGATATATTTTGTTTTATTTTTTGCAATGGGAATGCTTGGATATATTCCTATTCTTTTTGCGCTGATACCGCTAGTACTTCCAATAATATGTGGAGTGCCTTTTATGCTTTTTTTAACGAAAGTAGATAAGTTTGGGATGGTTACAATTATGGGATCACTTATTGGAATACTCATGGTATTGACCGGACATACATATATGCCTTTAATTTTTGGGTTTGTTTTTGGACTGCTAGCAGATTTGATTTTTATGATCGGGAAATATCGAAGTAAGAAACTATCGATTATCGGATATGGTGTGTTTAGTATGTGGTTATTAGGTATGTTGGTACCTTTTTGGATTATGAAAGATGCATTCGAAAAAATAATGCTTGATAGTATGGGAATCGAATATACGAGAACAGTACTTGAGTTATTTGACAAAGTGGCCTGGTCTTTTCCGTTTCTTGCGTTTTTAGGAGGAATAATCGGTGCTTTTTTTGGACTTAAAATGCTGAGTAAACACTTCATGAAAGCTGGTATTGCTTAAAGAGAAGGGATGTTTATATGGAAAAGGTTCATCTGCAATCAAAAAGTAATCAAAATTCTATTAATATCGATCCACGTACGAAAATTTTTATTTTGCTCATTATCAATATTTCGGTATTCACCATTAATGTTTGGTACATATTGGCTTTAGCTGCATTAATTCCGGTATCTTTGTTCGCTATTAGAAAAAATAAAAGTTTAGCTATGAGTTTCTCTCTAGTTTATACAGTATCACTTGTGTTCTATGTTTTTTTTATTGAGGCAACAAATGTTATTAGTATTATGACGGCAATGGTGACAGGGATTGTAAACCGAATGGGGCCGGGATTTTTAATGGGATATTACTTGATAAGTACAACAACAGTTAGTGAATTTATTGCAGCAATGGAGAGAATGCGAATTCCAAAACAAATTATTATTCCGTTTTCGGTCATGTTTCGTTTTTTTCCAACAATAAAAGAAGAGTCTTCATCGATAAAAGATGCGATGAGAATGCGTGGGATAAGTTTTGGGAAAACAAAAGGAAGTATTATTACTTTAATGGAGTATAGGCTCATACCATTGTTTATTTCATGCGTTAAGATTGGTGAAGAATTATCTTGTTCAGCATTGACTAGGGGACTTGGTAGTCCCCAAAAAAGAACCAATATTTGTAATATCGGATTTAGTCGCATAGATCTATTATATGGAATTTTGGCAACGTTTATACTTGTGCTGTGGTTCATATCAAAAGGAGTTTAAAATAATGATTCAGATTAAAAATGTTTTTTTTCAATATGAAAATGGGATGGGGAAAAATGGGGTTTACGACATTAGCTTAAGTATAAAAAAAGGTGAAGTGATTTTACTTTGCGGTGAATCGGGATGTGGAAAAACGACGTTGACACGATTGATTAACGGCCTCATTCCACATTATTACAGTGGAACTTATGTGGGGGAAATTCACGTCAATGGGCAAAGCGTCAGGGAAACCTCATTGCATGAGCTTGCAAAACATGTTGGAAGCGTTTTTCAAAATCCACGTTCTCAGTTTTATTGCATGGATACAAATTCAGAACTTGCTTTTGGGTGCGAAAATCAAGGACTGCCACTAAAAGATATACAAGAACGAATAAATACAACGACTTCGCATTTCAATATTCAATCATTGATGAATCGAAATATCTTTCATTTATCAGGTGGAGAAAAACAAAAAATAGCTTGTGGTTCGGTACATACGACATCGCCGGATATAATTGTTCTGGATGAACCATCTTCCAACCTTGACCCGAAGGCAACCCAAATATTGGGTGATATTATTAGTCTTTGGAAAGAAGAAGGTAAAACAATCGTTATTGCCGAACACCGACTCCATTATTTGAGAACTATTGTAGACCGTTTAATTTTTATGCGTGAAGGTAGAATTGAGAAAAATATTTCAATGGATGAAGCGCGCCAAATGACTAGCAAGCAATTATTTACATTGGGACTTAGACCCTTGGATTTCAATGCATTAGATTTTGATAGTCGAAAACATAACATACCGACAGAAGAAATTATTTTATCCGAGTTTAGTTTTTCGTATAAAAGAGGAGAAAAGGTTTTAGATATTGATGCACTCACATTTCCAAAGAATCAAATCATCGGAATTATTGGTCAAAATGGAGCGGGAAAATCGACGTTTGCTCGATGTCTTTGCGGTCTTAATAAAAAATTTGAAGGTTTAGTTCACACGGATAGTGGATGTCGTAGTTATAAGCAGTGTTTGGAAAAAACGTACATGGTTATGCAGGATGTGAATCATCAACTATTCACAGAAACAGTGCTGGATGAAGTTATATTAAGTATGAATGGAGAAAATGAAGAAAAAGCAAAAAGAATTCTAGAGCAATTAAATCTATTAGATTTGCAAGAACAACATCCGATGTCATTATCAGGAGGACAAAAACAACGAGTTGCGATAGCGGGTGCAATCGCTTCAGAACGAGATATTATTATATTTGATGAACCAACAAGCGGTTTAGATTTACGTCATATGATTCAAGTAGCTGAAAATTTAGAACAATTAAAAAGCATGGGGAAAACAGTTCTCATCATTACCCATGATTTGGAGTTGATTTTAAAAGTCTGTGATTTTATCTTGCATTTTAAGAATGGGAAAGTGAATCAGTCGCTTACACTGAACGATATGAAAAAAAAACATCTAATTAAATTGTTTCAACCACGGGTAGATACAATCCTTAACAAAGTTGTAATTAAAACTTAATATCTGTTGATAATAATTATCTTTACATAATGGCTTTCTTGACATATAATAGGACTATAGTACTATATATTAAATAAATATACAGGGATATAGTCCCGAATCAGGAGGCAATTATGGAATATGTTATTCAACAACCCATTAAAAACAAGAAAGTGTCTTTTTCACTAAAAAAATATATATTAAACCACATGAAAATCCGCTCGAAATTATTTGTAGCATTTACAATACTTGTCATTTTAATTCTCAGTTTAACATGGACAACATTAGAAAATTACGCAGACATCTCAACACAAAACAACATATTAAGTCAAACCAATGACGCTGATATTCGCCTAGCTCTAGCGAGAATTGAACAAGTACGTTTTGAAAAAGATCAAACTCAAGCTTCAGTTGATTTAGTCGACCGGTATCTTAATGAAAGCTCTTTACTAATGGCCAATGTCATGAATACAATGGAATTAGAAGAAAATCGTTTGAATACATCAAAAATGATTGAAGGGATTGAACAATATCGAACAGAATTCAATGCCTTCGTTGCATTAAATAGGCAAAAGGAAGTTCAATCTGTATTAAGAAATGAAGCCGGAGACGCAGCGTCGAGCCGGTTAGAAAATCTTATAAATATCGAAAACGACTACATTTCAGAATTGACAACATTAGAAGAAGTAAATAGTGCACTTCAACGGTCGATTATATTACAATCGATATTAGATGTTTTTTCAGAAGTTAGGATGGATTCATTAATGTATGTAAGCACTGAAGATCAGACCTATTCAGAGGTGCTTTTGGATAAGATTGGACTGATTTATGGTGAGTTTAATTATGCTAGAGGAGTTGTAGAGAATCAAGAAGTATTAGGGGAGATTGATAGGGCTATTGAAGATATTGGGCGTTACGAAAATGCTTTTTTGGAATATAAGACCTTGGTTGAAGAGCAAAATATCTTAAGAGAGGATATGCGTCAAAGCGCTAGTGAGACTTCAAGAATATCCGCAGGTATTATAACAAACGTAAATGAATATCTGGGTAATATTGAGGTGGAGGCCAATCGTTTGAATGTTATTATTACCATACTAGCGGTGTTTATTAGTATCTTATTAGGCATTGTTTTAAATGCTGCAATATCTAACCCTATACATGAAGTTATAAAAAACCTCCAAAGTCTTGCAGATTACGATTTGACAAACAAGATCAACGAAGATTTTGTGGAACGAAAAGATGAGGTTGGACTATTGGCAAAAGCTGTTTACCGTATTGAAAAAAGTTTGAAAGAAATTGTATTAAATATGGACCAAAGTTCCGATTTAATGTTCAATACATCCAAAAACTTATCAATGATTTCTCAATCTACATCGACGGCGTCTCAAGAAATTGCAAGTACAATTGAGGAAATTGCTAATGGAGCATCCTCACAAGCTCAAGATACAGAAAATGGAGTCAAGGTTATTATGGAACTTGGAGTCTTGATTGAAGCTGATCAATTTAATGTTAAAAAAATGCTGGATGCATCAAATGACGTTGAAAAACTTAAAAATGAAGGTGTCTATATTATCCATGATTTAGTCGAAGAAACGAAAAAAAATCAAGAAGCAACGCATTCGGTTCAAAAAATTGTCAATGAAACCAATGAAAGTGCTGATAATATTGGACGAGCAAGTGATATGATTCAAAGTATATCTAAACAAACCAGCCTGTTAGCATTAAATGCGGCTATTGAAGCGGCTAGAGCAGGGGATGCAGGGAATGGATTTGCTGTGGTTGCGGATGAAATCAGAAAGCTAGCAGAACAGTCCAAGAATTTTTCGGATGAAATAGCATTAACAATCCAAGAACTAAAATTGAAAGCCAGTGAAGCAGTTACACAAATGGAGATGTCCAAGGCAATCAGTGAATCTCAAGGTAATAAGGTAGAGATGACAAGAGAAAAGTTTGAAGGTATTGATCAAGCGATTGAAACAATGAGAAACTATATTATCGAATTAAAGGAATCTGGGATTCAGATGGAAAGTTCCAAAGTATCCATAACGGATATCGTAAGTAATTTATCTGCGCTAGCCCAAGAGAATGCGGCAAGTACAGAAGAAGCTGCTGCAGCAGTGGAAGAACAAACCGCATCGATTCAGGAAGTTTCTGCTTCATGCGCTGAAATAGAAGGCATCATTGATGATTTTGAAAAAATTATTAAGCGTTTTAATTTGTAACCCTTTTACAAGGTATTAATATATTACAGTTAAACATATTAATTATGTTGATGTTTTTTTCAGTTGAAAAGTATATACTTATATAGAGTATGATTAACTGATAATATATTATAACCTTGGGAGGAAACAAGATGTTATTATTTGGTGTAGCTTATTATGATGAATATATGCCTTATGAGAGGCTTCAAGATGATATCAAAATGATGAAAGAGGCAAACATAAATGTGGTACGAATTGCAGAATCAACTTGGAGTAGTTTAGAACCTCAAAAAGGTGTGTTTGATTTTACCCATATTGATCGCGTGTTAGATGCCATGTATGAAAACAATATTAAAGTTATCGTTGGAACCCCTACATATGCGGTTCCAACTTGGCTTGTAAAAGAATATCCGGATGTTTTAGCCATGACATCAAAAGGTCAAAATAAGTATGGGCCAAGGCAAAATATGAATATTACACATCCGGCATATCGGTATTATAGTGAACGGGTTATTCGTAAATTACTTGGGCATGTACATGACCATCCGGGGATTATCGGCTACCAAGTGGATAATGAAAGCAAACACTACCAAGTTTCAGGAGACGCGGTGCAGCTACAGTTTGTCAAATACATGAAAGACAAATTCATTTCTCTTGATGAAATCAACTTTCGCTTTGGTCTTGACTATTGGAGTAATCGAATCAATGCCTGGGAAGATTTTCCCAATGTGGATGAAACCATTAATCCAAGTTTAAAAGGCGAATTTGAAAAATTCAGAAGAAATCTGGTCACGGACTTTTTAAGTTGGCAAGTGGATATTGTCAATGAATATAAAAAAGAAGGGCAGTTTGTGACCCATAATTTTGATTTTGAGTGGCGTGGATATTCTTATGGCATTCAGCCGGATGTCAATCATGTTGATGCGTCCAAAGCAATGGATATAGCAGGTTGTGATATCTATCACCCTTCGCAGGAGGATTTAACAGGCTTGGAGATAGCCATGTGTGGTGATATAACACGATCTATGAAAAATGGTAATTATCTCGTTCTTGAAACACAGGCGCAAGGTTTTGCAGGATGGGTTCCTTATCCGAATCAATTGAGACAACAGGCTTTTAGTCATATTGCGTCAGGTGCAACACTAGTTGAATATTGGCATTGGCATTCCATTCACAATGCATGTGAGACCTATTGGAAAGGATTACTCAGTCATGATTTTATGCCGAATCCAACCTATTTAGAAGCGAAAACAATTGGTGCACAGTTTAAACGATTAAGCAAAGATCTTGATGAACTCAAGGTCATCAATGATGTTGCAATGATGTATAGTAATATTTCATTGACGGCGATTCATGAATTTAAGCGTTTTGGACAAGATATGGACTATAATGACCAAGTTAAAACTTTTTATAAAGTATTATATGATAATAATATCGGGTGTGATTTTATCACAGAAGATTTTTCTGCACTTGACCAATATAAAATGATTATAGTGCCTTCTTTGTATGCGGCATCGGACGAGGTGCTTGAAAGATTAAATGCCTATGTTAAAAACGGCGGTCATATTGTTTATTCTTTACGCAGTGGATTTAGTGATGAGTATGTAAAGGTAAGACATTGTGTACAACCCGGAATGATTTCAAAGGTATGCGGTGTCACCTATAATCAATTTGTCGATTCAAAAAACATTGGTTTAAAAGGTATGGATATTGATGTCAGTGATGGCGATAATGTTTTGTCAGGATGGATAGAACTTTTAGTTCCACAGGAAAATACGGAAGTTTTAGCAAATTATGATCACCCTTATTGGAGAGAGTATGCAGCAATAACGCATAATCAGTGCGGTCAAGGTAGCGCAACCTATATAGGGTGTACATTAAGTGATGGCCTAATGGATAACTTTATAAAGACGATTTTAAAAAAAATACAACTAAGTTGTTATGAAAGCGAAACGACCTTTCCAATTATTGTTCGAAAATCCATTAACAAAAATAATGAAAAAGTTGTATTTGTCTTTAATTATTCAATGAAAGAACAGGAATTTTCTTGGCCATATACAGACGGTGTAGAGCTTATTGAAAACAAAATAATTAAATGTGAAGATAAAGTTGTGATTCAACCATGGGATTTCATTATCGTTAAATATGTTTAACCTAAATAGGACTCGATTAAATGAGGTGTCATCATGAAAATAAAATATTTTTTTAAAAAGTACATTATAACACCCATGTTTAGAAGCTTGCGTATGAAATTATTTCTGTTAACCTTGCTGGTTGGAATTGTTCCTTTAGTTGTAGCTACATTTATCTCAAGACAGAATTCGCAGGATGCAATGCGGCAAGAGATTATCAAACAAAATCTATCTAAGATTGAGTGGGTCGATAGTGAGTTTTATAATAATGTAGATCGTATTGATGAAGCATTAACGGCATTTTTCTTCGATAATAATATTCTTTTTTATTCTTCAAAGGTTGAGGAAAATGATTCTTGGAAAACGGTGGGAATACAATATTTTAGAACAAAAATTAAATCATATTTGCTTGCAAATTATAGAGACTTTATGACTGTCAAATATTATGCTTTTGAGAGTAATAGAGTTTTTAGCGTGTCCGTTGAAAAAGATTTTGTTATTGAAAATATTACGGATGATGAATTGGAACAAAACCCGTTATTTACTAATGAAGGTGGATTGTTTTACAATATTCAAACGGATGAAATTGAGCAGAACATTGATGGCCCCTATTTGACAAAGATATATAGACGATTTGATAATCAAAAAATTATCGGAGCTTTAGTTGTCAAATTGAATTGGAATCTTTTTGAAGCATCATCACAGTTACTAACTACAGAAAAAGACAGTCGTGTTTTTTTTATTGACAATGAGGGTAGAATCATCTATCAAAGCAATGCGTCGCGTTATGCTAATAATCAGCTTAAGAATATTTTTCAGTCAATTAAGACAACAGAAGAGGGCGATTTTTTTATTCATAATGATGAGTATATTTTTTATCGAAAACTTTCGGAAAGTCTTTATCTTGTAAAAACAATGCCCACAAGCATTGCTACCGAATTTTACAATGAAATACTTTCTTCACAGCTTCTGATTATTTTTGTCACTGGTTTTATCATTTTTGGAATCATATTATTTTTTAGTGCCCAGTTAACAAAACCCATACGAATGTTAACAAAATCCATGCAAAATATTGATGGTATTTTGGAAGGTGAAGAACTACCGGTGATGATTACAAAAACCAATGATGAAATCAAAGTACTTGAACAAAGTTATCGATTTATGATTCATAAGATAAGAGATTTAATTGATAAAGAATATAAACAAAGAATTGAGACACAATCGGCCCAGCTTATGGCTCTTCAAGCACAGATTAATCCCCATTTCATGTATAATACCCTTCAAATGATTGGCGCTATGGCAGTGGATAAAGAGGCTATTGAGATCTATCAGGTTATTAGTGCCTATAGTAAAATGATGCGATATAATATGCAGCTGACAGAAGAACTTGTAACTGTTGACCAAGAAATAAAGAATGTTCAACAATATATTCAGATACAACAAATGCGTTTTGGTGAACAGCTAAATATAGATATTCAGATAGAGCCTTTGACAACAGACATGTTAATTCCAAAATTATCGATTCAACCGATTGTTGAAAATTGCTTTAAATATGGATTCGTTAAAAGAGAAATGGTTTGGGAAATACATATTAGAGTATGGATGGAATCAGAATGTCTATTTGTTGAAGTTTCAGATAATGGTATCGGAATATCAAAAAAACATTTATCTGAAATTCGCAAGAATTTATCTGATGAAAATCAAATCCATTTTTATAATAGCGATCATCTAGGACTTAGAAATATTGATTCGCGAATAAAAATACATTTCGGGAAAACATACGGACTTAAGGTGGAAAGTGAAAAAGATAAATATACAAGAATTACAATTTTGATGAAAGCCAAGCAAAGATCGGAGGCTTAAGATGCTAAAAGCAATTATTGTTGATGATGAAAAATGGGCAAGAAGTATTATACGCACTTTCGGACAATGGGATAAATTAGGAATCGACATTGTTGGAGAAGCAGAAGATGGCCTTGAAGGATTGAATTTAATTGAAAAATGGGCTCCGGATATTGTGATCACAGATATGGAAATGTCAAATATGGATGGTATTGTTTTTTTGAAATCCATTAAGGAGAAGTCAATTGATTCGAAGATTATTGTCATTAGTGGACACGATAATTTTGCATATATGAAGCAAGCGATTCATTCACAAGCAGTCGAATATATTCTTAAACCCATTGACGCGGAAGAATTAAATCAAGCACTTGAAAAGTGCATTAAAGAACTCGCGTTGACTAAAAATATATCGACATTAGCATTACATGACTTGTTTGATCAAGAAGTGATTGAAGAGATTATCGACGTTACAAAATCCTTTCGAAGTATATTAAGAGGAACAGATTCACTAAAAGTAATGCCTCTCCTATCAAAACTGAAAAAGAAATTCAGAAATATTCATCAAGACCAAGGTGTTTTGGTTCGGTTGATTCATGATTATTTTGTCCCTATTATCAGAGATGAAATGATGGATGCTATAAAAAACAGTACGATGTTCCAAACTTTTTTTGAACAATTAAGAGTAGATGTGACGAGAGGCCTTATCCTTGAAGAGTATTTTCAAAAAATTGAAAAACTTATGGTCACAGGAATTGATTATCGGTGTAATCAAATTAGAACATCTGAAAAACCTGTGGCTGAACTAGCAAAAGAATACGTGGATAGTGCATATAAGGAAGATATTAGCTTGAGTGATGTGGCAGAGCGATTTTTTATTAGTAAAGAATACTTAAGCAGTACCTTTAAATCCCATTTTGGGATGACCTTAGGTAATTACATTCTTAAAAAAAAGATGGAAGAGGCAGCTTATCTTTTAAGTTTAGGTGCTAGCCATAAAGATATTTCTGATCAACTAGGATACAATGATGTCACATATTTTTATAAAGTTTTTAAACGCTATTATGGATGTACACCGGGTGAATACGGGAATTAATATTTTACAGTAGAATGCATTAATATCATCTAATGCATTCCTTAACTCCAAAATGTATAATTTATTTAGAAGTTAAGAATACACTTAACTCGATAATAAAAGGAGGATGTCAATGAAAAAGATAATTGCAATACTATTAGTTTTAACAATGGTTTTAGCGGGGTGTGGTCAAGCAAAGGATGGAACAGATAATTCTTCATCAATATCAGAAAATACTGAAGTCAAAGCGGGATCTACAGTTGATTTAAAGTTATTTATTGCACAACCGAGATTTCGGGAAATTTATGAAAACTATATTGATCAGTTTGCAGCAGAATATGAAGAGGAAACAGGCGTCAAAGTTACATACAGTTTAGAGATGCCAAGTGCAGATAATGCTCCGGAAATATTAAAAACAAGATTATCGACTAAGGACGATTTAGATGTATTTATGTTTCACGCAATCAATGAAAAAGCCCAATATTACAAAGCGGGATACTTAGAAGACTTAAGTAGTGAACCGTGGGTCGCTGATTTATACGATAGTGCAAAACAAGCAGTTACCTATGAAGAGAAAGTTGTGGGTTTGCCTCTTGAAAGTCTTACTTGGGGAATGCTATATAACAAAGATCTCTTTAATGAATTAGGTTTAGAACCTGCGTTAACACTTAGTGAATTAAAATCAAATTCTGAGAAGATAACAGCAGCAGGAAAAACACCATTCCTAGCAGCCTATAACGAAGCGTGGATTCCACAGTTGTTTTTACCATTAACTGTTGGAGCTTATGCGAATACGAGTCATCCTGATTTTATTGATAAGATGAATGCTAATGAAAGCTCCTTTGAAGAAATCAGTGAAATGTTTAATGTGATTGACTATGTGCACGCAAATGCCAATTCCAATGGACTTGAAATTGGTGGAACAGATGGCTGTGCTGAGTTTGCATCCGGTGATTATGGTATGTGGGTACAAGGACCATGGTTCTCGGCAACTATATTAGAAGCAAATCCGGACTTTAATTTAGGCGTGGCTCCATTACCGGTGAATGAAGATAGTCAAGCATCTATGATTAATGCTTCTGTGTCAACAACATTAGGTGTATGCTCATATAGTGAAAACAAAGAAGTAGCAAAAGCTTTAGTTGCATACTTTCTAAATCCACAAACATCCACAGAGTTTTTCGCGGCATGTCAATTTAATCCGATTTCTCAAATTCATACGTTTGATACATATCCATGGATTGCTGAAGCCATTGCATATATGGAAGAGGGAAAATCTTATCTTGACCCAAGCATTCCACAAGCGGTTAAAGACGAATCAGGAAAAGCGTTACAAGGATATTATTCAGATACAGCATCAGCTGATGATGTGATTATGGCATTGGATGAAGCGTGGACGATATTCAATGAAGTTAATCAATAATTCAAATGGGCCGTAGGGCCCATTTTTTATTGAACATAGGAAGGAGATTCAAATGGAAAAGAGTAAGAAAAGAAAAGAAATACGATTGTTATTACTGTTTTTATTACCGGCATTAATTTTTTACAGCATATTTATGATAATACCGGTCATAACCGGTTTATCCTATAGTTTTACTAATTGGAACGGTGTTAATCCGAATTTTGAATTTGTTGGTTTAGATAATTTTGTAAAGGCATTAACAGATGATAAAAACTTTTTAGCATCAATCAAATTTACATTAAAATATGTTTTAGCTATGGTTGTATTAACAAATATTTTAGGATTATTACTTGCCATATTTATTGATGCTAGAACAAAAACCAGTAATCTCTTCAGGACAGCATTCTTTTTACCTAATATGATTAGTTTTATTATAGGTGCATACATATGGCAATTCATTTTTAGAAAGGTAATGACAGAACTGGCGCAAAATAAATTTTTAGGATTTTTGGAGCAACCTTGGTTAGGAAATCCTAATTTTTCCTTCTGGGCAATTGTGATGATGTCCTTGTGGACAAGTGTTGGTTACATTATGGTCATATATATTGCTGCAATTCAAGGCGTTCCTATAGAGTATAAGGAAGCGGCCCGTGTCGATGGTGCAAATAAAATACAAATATTTTTTAAAGTTACACTACCGATGATTATGCATGCGGTATCCATTAATCTATTCTTGACACTGAACAATTCATTTAAAGCTTTTGATCAAATTTATGGACTTACCGGAGGCGGACCGGGCCGGACAACACAAGTTATGTCATTAAATATATATGAAGAAGCATTTTCAAGCTTTTTCAGATATGGGTATGCAAATGCAAAAGCAATTATCCTGTTTTTGTTTGTCCTTGTCATTACATTGATTCAACTGCGATTAACACGGAGTAAGGAGGTAAAAGCATAATGAAGGCTAAGATATTAAATATTACCCAGATTATTTTTTTGACAGTAGCAGCTGTGATTGTGTTTTTTCCAATCTATATTGCCATTATTAATTCATTAAAGACAGATGGAGAAATGGCTAGATCAATATTGGCACTACCTGAAGTACTTCAGTTTAATAACTACGTCGTCTCTTTTCAAAAACTCGATTTTCTTCGAACAACCTTTAATACATTATTCATCTCGGTATTATCCGTGATAGGTATAATCATCACATCTTCAATGGCAGGTTATAAAATAGCTAGAAGTAAGTTGAAATTAGCTGGATTTTTTCAGGTTTTATTTATTGCATCGATGTTAATTCCTTTTCATTCGATTATGATTTCATTGACAAGAACGGCTATGTTTTTTAATGCAAAAGGAACGTTATTAGGAACAGTTGCCATCTATATTGGATTAGGCGTAAACTTAGCTATATTTTTATATGTTGGCTTTATGGGAACAATACCTTATGATTTAGAGGAAGCAGCGATTATTGATGGCTGCGGACCCTTTAAAGTATATTTATATGTCATATTTCCACTGTTAAAACCTATTACTGCAACCATTGCCATACTTGATGCTCTATGGATATGGAATGATTTTTTGTTACCCTTACTCATGATTACTGATGCTAAGAACTATACATTAATACTATCAGCAAATAAATTCTTCGGAAAATATGAAGCGGATTGGACCAATATTCTTGCGGGATTATTAATGACATCAGCCCCTTTAATTGTATTTTATTTATTTTTCCAAAAGCATATCGTAAAAGGCATTGTTTCAGGTGCCGTGAAAGGATAATAAAAAAAATGAATATAAAATGGAAAGAAACAACAAGCAGTGGGAAGTGGATCGATAAGGATACTGCTGAGATAAAAAAGATAGAAAGTAAAAATACAGATTTAAATTACAGGCTTGTACTCACAGAAAAACGCGATCAGACAATCGAAGGATTTGGTGGATGTTTTAATGAGTTAGGCTGGATGGCATTAAATAAAATTGATGCAAATCAAAGAGAAGCGGTCATAAAAAGCCTTTTTGATGGTGAAGAAGGAGCCAATTTTAATTTTTGTAGAGTTCCTATTGGCGCAAGCGATTATGCTGCCAAGTGGTATAGTCATAATGAACACGCCAATGATTTTGAGATGCAACATTTTTCGATTGAAAGAGATTATGACTATCTTCTTCCATATATTAAGAGCGCTTTAAAATATAAACATGACCTTAAACTATTCGCTTCGCCATGGAGTCCCCCAACATGGATGAAAACACCGGAAGCTTATAATCACGGTCGGTTAATTATGGAAGATGAATATCTGAAGGCATATGCTTTGTACTTCTTGAAATTTATACAAGCATATAAAGGTGAAGGAATACCTATTCATCAAGTTCATATACAAAACGAACCTTTTGCTGATCAAAAATTTCCTTCTTGTTTATGGTCCGGTGAACAATTTCGCGTGTTTATCAGCAAATATTTAGGTCCTTTATTTGAACAAGAAGATTTAGATGTTGAAATTTGGTTGGGAACACTAAACGGTCCGGAGCAGATGAAATTTTTACCGACAGGAAAAATATTGATTGACTTATTTGATGAATATGTTGATCACGTAATGTTTGATCCGAATGCCTTAAAATACATATCAGGAATTGGTTATCAGTGGGCAGGCCGTGAGGCTATTCAAAGAACAAAAGAATCCTATCCAAATATAAAATTGATGCAAACAGAAAATGAATGCGGCGATGGAAAAAACACATGGGAATATGCAAGGTATGTATTTAATCTTATGCGACATTATCTTCGTAACGGCGTATGTAGTTATACGTATTGGAATATGGCCTTAGAGCCAGGCGGAGCGAGTACATGGGGGTGGAATCAAAATGCCCTTATTACTATTGACCCTAAAACAAATGAGGTCATTTATAATCCGGAGTTTTATGTAATGAAACATTTTTCGAGTTTCGTTGATCCGGGTGCACAGCGTATTGAAGTCGAAGGTGCTTGGTCGGGTTCGGCGGTTGCATTTGAAAATCCGAATCAAGATATTGTTGTCGTTGTTGCCAATAATGTGGATTATACACGTGAGTTATTATTAAACATTAATAACGAAAACTGTCTTATCGAATTAAATGGGTATTCATTCAATACGTTTGTTATCTCGAAGTGATTAAATTTTGTAGGAACTTCGCTCTAGTCTGTTTGATTGTGATATACTAACTTCATAGCAGAAGTTGCTGTGTATTATCAAAAACGTACTAGGAAGGAGTTCATATGAAATCAATTGTTCAAAGACATTCTTCAAATCCAATTATTACCCCCAATATGGTAAAACCAACACAGAGTGATTTTAAAGTGGATGGGGTATTTAATGCAGGTGTGACTCGATTTAATGATGAGATTATATTATTGATTCGTGTAGCAGAAAGTGTTATAACGAAGGATGAAGACATTGTAGGTGTCCCTATTTTTGTGAAAGAAGATGAACAATATCAACTTCAAGTTGCATATTATGACAAAAGAAAAGACGGCGAATTATATGATTTTTCGGATTCGAGAACGATACGACGACAAAGTGATCATAAAGTCGTGCATTTAACGTCTATTAGCCATTTTAGACTTGCGCGAAGTAAAGATGGCATAAATTTTCATATAGAGGATAGGTCGTTTCTTGTGGCGGAAAATCAGTATGAGACATGGGGGATTGAAGATCCACGAATAACAAAAATTGATAACAGTTATTATATAACCTATTCGGCAGTATCTGAATATGGTGTCGCAACAGCCATGATAAAAACTAACGATTTTAAGAACTATGAGCGTTTAGGTATCATTTTCGTTCCAGAAAATAAAGATGTTTCCATCTTTCCTGAAAAAATTAATGGATATTATTATGCCTACCATCGACCGGTACCCAAAGAAATCGGTAATGCGAATATTTGGGTGTCTAAATCAAAAGACCTTATCAATTGGAGTCATCATGAGCATTTATTAAGTGTATCAGAAAACGGATGGGAAAATGGACGAATAGGTGGTGGCGGACCATCGGTGAAAACAGAAAACGGATGGTTACATATCTATCATGCTGCGGACAAAAATGATTGCTATTGTCTTGGAGCCATACTTACAGACATAGACGACCCCGGACATATCATTGCTAAAACCCAATACCCCATAATGGTACCTGAAGCAAGTTATGAAAAGGTTGGCTTTTTTGGGAATGTCGTATTTACATGTGGTATTTTGCTTGAAGAGGATTTGGTGAAAATATACTACGGGGCTTCAGATGAAGTTATTGGATTTGCTGAAGTTTTACTTAAAGACATATACGACGTCTTAGAAAAATATGAATAATAATAAATATATCCTAAAAGTATTGACGGTTTGTCAATATGGGTGTACAATAATGACAACGAGAGACAAAAAGACGGGAGTGAATACCATGTTATCCATGAAAGATATTGCAAAACTAAGTGGTGTTTCATTAAAAACAGTTTCAAGGGTGTTAAATAACAGTGATAAGGTAAAAGAAGAAACCCGACAAAAAGTCCTTGATGTTGTCCATAAAGAAGGTTACAGGCCCAATATTATTGCCAAAAGTTTAAAAGAACAAAAAACACGTACAATTATTATCTTCATTGATCGTCATCACGGAGAATACTGGGGCATTTGGCATACCATGATAATAACGGCATTTATGCGAATTGCAAAAGAGATGGATTATAAGGTTCTCATCTCACCATCAAGTGCCAGTGATCATATGACCGATCAGACAGATGGATTTTCTTTCTTGACGAGTGGGTTGGCTGATGGAGCAATACTTATGGATAATATACTTGAAGATCAACGGATTGACTTTTTAATTAAAAACAATATTCCACATGTCGTACTTGGAAATTGCAGTAATTATACAAAAACCCATTGGGTTGATTTGAATAATTACAATGCAGGATATATGGGAGGCGAATATTTAATTAATAAAAACTATAGATCTTTAGTCTTTTTATTGGGAGACAGTAGTTTTAAAGTAAGCCAAGAAAGAGCACGTGGTTTTATGGAAGCTATGAAGGAAGCCGATATTAGTGATTATAGAATAGAGTATGGAATTAGTTCAACAAAAAAAGCATATGAGAGGGTTGCGCAAGACATTGAAAACAATGCGCAGCCATCGGCCTACTTTGTATCCGGCGATGAAAGAGCCTTGGGTGTGTATCGGGCGGTGCAGGAAAAGGGGCTTCGAATTCCTGAAGATGTAGCTGTTCTTGGCATTGATAATATTCAACATGGACAGTATCTTTATCCTAGTTTATCTTCAATTAATCAACCCATTGATATCTTTGCGTCTCAAGTTATCACTATGCTTATAAAAATTATTGAAGGCGTTGAAGATGTAGAAGGCAGTGTATTGATTCCCTATAATCTTGTGGAAAGGGAGTCGACCTAAAAAAATTTATCACATAATGACAACGTAAGACAAAAGTGGAGGTGAAACAATGAATATTGGACTCATTCATTTTAGAGTAGGTGAAACAGACGGAGTATCCCTTGAAATGGAAAAATGGAAATATATTCTTGAAAAACTAGGACACACTGTATGGTATATCGCCGGAAGCGGGGAGATTGAAGATGTATTGTATATGAAGGGGCTTCATTATCAAAATCCGACAAACACTTTATTGGTAAACCATATTTACAGAAAGGCAGAAGATGGATATTCAGAAGACGATATTAAAACAATTTACCTGAATTATGCTCAGGAAATCGAACAAGAATTACATCAACTTATTGATGATTATCATTTAGACATGATTATTCCTAACAATATTCTGTCTCTTGGCTGGAATATTGCCGCAGGAAAAGCAATGAGTGAGGTGGTCGAAAAAACAGGGATTAAAGTGATTGCCCACCATCATGATTTTTATTGGGAGAGAGATTTGTATAGTCAGCCAAAGTACCGGTGGGTAGAAGAAGTTCTTGAAAATTATTTTCCACCCCAAAATGACAACGTAAGTCATGTGGTCATCAATAATTTGGCTCAAAAATCTATGATGGATAAAAAGGGTCTTAAGGCAGTTATCGTTCCGAATGTGTTTGATTTTGAACAAAACTGGATGCTTGCAGATGGATATAACAGTAAGATACGCCAAGAACTAGCTTTAAAGAAAACAGATATTATCTTACTTCAAGGAACAAGAATTGTTGCCAGAAAGGGCATAGAATTAACGCTTCGTAGCATGCATTATATGAATGAACGTTTACCCAACTATATTGGAAAAAAACTATATAATGGAGAAGAGATAACACCGGAATCACGAATAGTCCTTGTGACTGTTGGATTAAATGAGGATGAGGAATATTATCAGAAGCTTAAGGCACTAGCATTAAATGAGCAGGTGGATATATTGGATGTTAGTCATCGCATTGATTTTGAGCGGAAAAGCATTTACGGAGAAAAAATATTTTCCCTGTGGGATGCTTATCAGTTAGCCGACCTTGTATCGTATCCAAGTCTCCTTGAAGGATTTGGAAATCAACTTCTTGAGGCAGTATATGCGAATAAACCATTCTTGATTTATGAATATCCTGTTTATAAAAGTTATTTGAAACATTTTGGCTTATCAGCAATTTCTTTTGGAGATTATCATGAACTTGATCAGCAGAAGCTGGCAATAGTTACAGAAGACATCAGTATCCATGTTGCAGAAAAAGCACTAGAAATACTAACATCGTCTAAAGAATATGAAGCAATGACAAAAAGAAACTATGATATATGTTTACGTGAGTTTTCATATAAAAAATTGTACCAATTGCTGAATGAACTTATCGGCAAGAAAAATTAAGGTCCCTTATTCATCAAAATATTAATAATAATTAGGAGGAAAGTGTATGAAAAGCATGTTGAAAATTGTTCTTATGGTGGTACTTGTAATGAGTTTAGTCGTGGTAGGATGTAGTAACGACACGGAAACAACAGAATCACAAGATATGGATTCACAAAGTGATGCCTCGTCAACGGAGGATGAACCAATGCAAGTGGACGAAGTGACGGAAGCGGTCAATATTAATTTCCAAATTGCATGGGATATTGAATCCGGTCGAGGAAAAAATATTCAGGTTGCCATTGATGAGTTTATGCTTCAGAACCCAAATATTACAGTGACTATGATCACCGGTGGAGATGAACAACAAACGATTACTAGTTTGCTTAATGATGCAGCGCCGGAGGTTATTCAATTAGCGGTGAAACCTGTAAAAACGATTGCAGCGGAAGGTTTGTTGTTAGATTTAAGTTCAAGGGAAGGTGAATATAAAGAAATCTTCTATCCGACACTCGTTGATTTTTTCAAGACAGATGGAAAATTATATGGAGCTCCTTGGATAGGACATACCATTGAACTTATTTATAACAAAGACTTATTCGAAGCAGCTGGATTAGATCCTGAACAGCCACCCAAAACTTGGGATGAACTTATGGAATTTAGCGAACAAATAGAAGCAAATACAGATGCAATTGGTTTGGGCATGGCCGGACAGCAAGGAAATGATGCCATATGGATGAGTACTCCGATTATCAAATCTTATGGTGGAGAATTTACAGAAATCGTTGACGGAAAAGAAGTTGTTGCCATTAATACGCCAGAAGGAATCAAAGGCCTTCAAGTATATCAAGACTTTGCATTGAAATATGAAGGTGCAGCTGAAAAAAATGGCGGAAATGTTATGGAAGATTTTAGGAACAGTAAAATCGCCATGGAATTTCAAGGGCCATGGGGGGTGACCGATATATGGAAAAGCGGTAATTTATTTGAAGTAGGAACAGGTTTAATGCCGGCAGGTCCTGATGGACGTTATGCAGATGGTGGACCCTATGGTCTGTCCATACCTGTTAATTTAGATGGTGTAAAATTTGATGCAGCAATGGCCTTAATTGGATATCTTCAAACACCGGAAGCCCAAGAAATTATTATGCAAGGAGAGTATGATGAAGCTACCGATGCTTATTATCCTTACCGTGTTCCGATGCGAACAGATATGGCGGATTCAGACTTTTTCCAAGATAACCCGGAATTCTTAGTTTTTATTGAAGGTTTGGAATATATTATTGACTCATTTCCAACGCCTGCATATAATCAACTTGCCACAGAAGTCATTACTGTTGAGCTAAATAAATTAGCATCAGGAGCAACAACACCGGAAGAAGCTGCCCAATCCATTGAAGAAAACGGTAACCCTATTCTTAGGACGTTTGATTAAAGATTAAACCACGGGGGAAGGAGAGGATGTAATGAAAATGAGGATGAAGGTAAGAACAATTGTGAGTGGGTATATAATCCTTCTCCCGGCATTAATTGTTATGCTGATGTTTAATTTTTATCCGGTTATATGGTCGTTTTTAGTTAGTTTTAAAACGACCAAGGCGATTGATATAAAAAATTCTGCATTATATGAGATTCCGGGAGTATTTGTTGGGATTGAAAATTATCAAAAAGTTTTAGATAATGATTTGTTCTTTAAATCAATTGTTAATACCGGATATTTTGCTATAATCTTTATTCCATTCACATTATTGTTTTCTTTGTTATTGGCAATCTATGTGAATCAGAAATTTAAAGGTGTGAATTTTTTTAGAACCATAATATTCGTGCCTTACATCATTTCTGTTATTAGTTCAAGCCTTATATTTATGACGCTGTTTAATACGGAGGCAGGTTTTGTCAATGCAACGTTAGAATTTTTCGGTATTCAAGGAATAAGCTGGTTAGGTAATGAGCGTTTAGCAATGCCGGTTATTGCCTTAATGAGTATATGGCGTAGAGTGGGTTATTTTATGCTCTTGTATTTGGCAGGCTTGCAAAACATTCCTAAAAGCTTGTATGAAGCAGCACAAATTGATGGAGCCAATTGGCTGGATAAGTTTAGAAATATTACAATACCTTTGTTATCAAAAATTACTATTGTTATCATGGTCTTACTTTTAAGAGATGCATTAACTATATTCCAAGAGGTGTTTGTTATGACAGGGGGAGGCCCCGGAAATTCCACAGTTACAGTACCCTTTTTGATATATCAGGAAGCCTTTAGTTACTTAAGATTTGGAACTGCAGCAGCAATGAGTTATATTTTATTCGTTATTGCCGTCATTGTTATCCTTATACAGAATAAGATTATTATGAGAAAGGGGAAAGTAGAATGAAAAAAAATAGCAAGATGATCCTAAATTATGTCATTATGTTTGGCTTGATTTCTTTATTCTTAATTCCGCTTTATTGGTTATTGGCAGGAAGCTTCAAAAGTAATTTTGAGTTTAATCTTGTGCCGCCAACTATGTTTCCGAAAGAAATCATTTTTGGCAATTATAGTACTGCATGGACGCAATTAGGATTTAATAAAGCTTTTCAAAATTCTATGATTGTAACCATATCGACAACCGTATTAAATATGATTACAGGAACATTGGCCGGATTTATCCTCTCAAAGAAAAAGATTCCGGGAGGCAAGATTATTTTAGCACTTATTGTTAGTGTTTTAATTGTTCCACCGGCTGTTTTACTCTTACCCCTGTACTTTATGATTGTTAAATTAGGATTATATGATACATTATCCGCCATAATATTTCCCTTTGCAGCCAATGCTTTTACTATTTTCTTTATGAAGCAATATATTGATGATATTCCCAATGACCTTATTGAAGCAGCGAGAATTGATGGAGTGGGTGAGTTTGGTTTGATTCCAAAAGTTATCGTTCCATTATCAACACCAGCACTAGTGACTGTAGCTTTGATAAATTTTGTAGGCAATTGGAATGCATTCACAATGCCATTAGTTTTGCTTCGTTCGAATGAAAAGTTTACATTACCCTTAAAGCAAGCGAAAATGGCGAATGCAACGGATGTTAATCAATGGACGCTCATTCTTGCAGCAACAGTCTTATCGATTCTTCCGGTACTTGTTATCTTTATCGGGTCCCAAAGGTACTTTGTAAAAGGTATTATGGAAGGAGCGGTAAAAGGATAATGCAGACAAACAGATGGCGAGATTATATTAGTGAAGAGCTACTTAAAGAAAGTTTTCCGAATGATTTTGAACATTTAGGAGAACGGTTATTTGAACTTATTCGACCTTATTTGAAAAAAAATAAGCAGTTGAGTAAACCATACGATGAGCATGAGGTTATTTTAATAACCTATGGAGACTCTATCTATACAGGTCATGAAAAGCCGTTAAAAACATTGAAATATTTTGCACAGAATTACCTAAAAGGATTTATATCTGCCATACACTTGTTGCCGATTTATCCATATACATCCGATGATGGGTTTTCAGTGGTTGATTATCTAAAGATTGATGAAAAATTAGGCGATTGGAAAGATATTGATGCCATTAGTCAAGACTTCGACCTCATGCTAGATGCAGTCATTAATCACATATCAAAAGAAAGTCAATGGTTTAAAAATTACCAGCAGGGTATCGAGCCTTATACTCAATTTTTTACAGAAAAAGAAGATAACTTTGATATATCACAAGTAATTCGTCCACGTGCATTGCCATTGTTTCATACATATGAAACTATCAATGGTCCCAAAGAATTATGGACAACCTTTAGCGAAGATCAGATTGATCTTAACTATGCTTCAGTGGATCTTGTTGTTGAAATAGCAAAGGTCCTCTTAAACTATGGAGATCATGGTGCAAAATATATACGATTAGATGCTATTGGCTTTGCATGTAAACGTTCTGGAACAACTTGTATGCACCTAAAGCAGACCCATAATCTGATTAAGTTGTACCGCCAGATATTTGATCTATGCTTTGGTGATGTGAAGTTGATTACAGAAACAAATGTACCCCATAGTGATAATATTAGTTATTTTGGAAATGGTTATGATGAAGCACATATGGTATATCAATTTCCATTACCGCCTCTAACGCTTTATAGTTTTATAAGAGAAGATGTAACAAAAATGATGCGTTGGTTAGCAAGTATTCAGCCACCAAGTAATCAAACTACCTTTTTTAATTTCTTAGCATCCCATGATGGGATTGGGATGCGTCCCACAGAAGGCGTTTTGTCAGAAGAAGAAAAAGAGCTTATGGTCAATCAAGCATTAAGTAATGGTGGAAGAATCGGTTATAAATACAATCCGGACGGAACAAAATCGGCCTATGAATTAAACATTAACTACATGGATGCTCTTAAGGTGGAAGGAATGACTGAGGGGCAACATATTGACAAATTTATAGCATCTCAAAGTATTTTATTAGCTTTACAAGGCGTTCCGGGAATCTACATTCACAGTTTGCTTGGTTCATCCAATGATGAACGAGGTCTTGAATCTTCAGGTATTAACAGAAGGATTAACCGAGAAAAGCTGCAATTGAATGACCTCGAAGATCAACTAAATACTCTGAGTCGAAGAAGTCAGGTTCTTAAAAAATTTAAAAGCTTACTTGAAGTTAGAAAACAGCAAACAGCATTTTCTCCCATGTCTATTCAAAAGATTGTTGAAAGTGAGCCCGAGTTATTTACCATAATACGAGGAGAAGAAAATCCTGTCTTAGTTATCGTGAACGTTTCTAAGCGTGAAATACTCAGTGAAAAATTATCCAAATACCAAGGAAGAGATTTAATCACGGAGAAGTTCTTTGACGGAAGTAGAAAGATAAAACCATATGAAGTATTATGGGTTAAGATTTAAACTTAAGTTATCTATTCATAAGAAGCAACAATGACCCATCTAGGTTATTGTTGCTTCTTTATAGTATTTGATTATTTGAAAATTTAGGAATATAATAATAATAAAGATATTGATTCATATTGTTAAGGGAGGGCGCCATGAGAAAAAAGAGTGAATTGAGTACGCAGGCTAATCATCCCAGCGATGTGACAGAAAAAAAAGACATGAATTTTACGAATATAAAATTAGAAGAATTATCCTTTGAAGAAGTAAAGTTGATTGTTTATGAACTTCAAAAAAACCAAATTGAACTGGAGAACATAAAAGCTAAATATTATGATATTTATGATTTGGCACCTGTGGGCTATCTAATTTTATCAGAAAAAGGTTTTATCGTGGAATCAAATTTGACTGCAGCAAATATGCTTGAATATCCAAGGCAGAGTATCATTAATAAGCGATTAAGTCAATATATTTTCAAAGAAGATCGAGGCATTTATTATAGACATAGAAAACATATGTTTAAAACGATGAAATCCCAAGAATGCGAATTGAGAATGATAAAAACGGATGGTACTACATTTTGGGGGCAGTTGAAAGCAACTGTTGAAATGGAAGGGCAGGTCCCTTTTTGCCGATTGGTTTTAAGTGATATAAGTAAACGCAAAAAAGTCGAAGCTCAACTTCAGCAAAATATGAAAGATTTATTGGCATCACAGCGAATTGCTCGTTTGGGAACATGGAGAATGAATGTAATCACAGGTAAAATTGTATGGTCAGAAGAACTTTATAAAATATTTGGTTTTGATCCAACAAATCCTCCGCCAGATTATGAAGAGCACATGAAGTTATTTGTTCCGGAGAGTTGGGAAAAATTATCTGCGGCTATAGAAGAGATTATGGCTACTGGGCGGTCATATGAACTCGAATTGGAGACCTTAAAACGTGATGGAAGTAATGGCTGGATATGGGTACGAGGAGAGGCTCAAAAAAATCAGAAGGGTAAGGTTATTTCCCTTTGGGGCGCAGCGCAAGATATTTCTGAACACAAGCAGAATGAAGAACAGTTATTATATTTAAGTAATCATGACCATCTTACAGGAATACATAATCGAAGATATTATGAACGAAAGCTAAAGTGCCTCGATAGAAATGAGAATCTTCCTTTGTCTGTTATTATGTTTGATGTGAATGGTTTAAAATTAGTAAACGACTCATTTGGTCATGACTTAGGCGATGTGCTTATTAAAAAGACAGCAGAAACAATTAAGAAAGTGTGTCGGGAAAATGATCTTGTTGCTAGAATTGGAGGCGATGAATTTGTTCTTGTACTTCCGAAAACATCCCTACATGAAAGTGAAAAAATTGCAAATCATATAAAAAAGATGACATCGAAAGAAATTGTTTCAAATATTGCTTTATCCATTTCTTATGGTTGTGATACGAAAGAAACGAGCAGTCAACTAATCTCAGCTGTTTGTGCAAATGCAGAAAATATAATGTATAAACACAAGTTGAATGAACGTCTTAGTATACGGAGTAAAACAATCGAGCTCATATTAAACAGTTTATTCGACAAAAGCCAGGGAGAGAAGCAACATTCAAACACAGTTAGTCAGATTTGCTTTGCTATTGCATCCAAAATGCAGTTAGATGAGGAAACAGTTAAAAAGTTGAGAGCTGTCGGACTTATTCATGATATCGGTAAAATAGGAATAAATGAAAGAATACTTAATAAGACGGATAGTTTAACCAATAGTGAACGAATTGATATTGAGAGACATTCTGAAATTGGTTGGAGGCTGTTGAGTTCTACAAACGAATTTTCGGAATTAGCACAGTTAGTTATTGATCATCATGAAAAAATGGACGGAAGCGGGTATCCAAATGGACTTAAAGGAAAAGCAATTCAACTTGAGTCAAGAATATTAGCTGTTGCAGAGGCTTATGATGCAATGACTAGCAAAAAAAGTTATCGAAAGGAGTTGAGCAAGGAAGAGGCTATTAGAGAGTTGAAGAAATGTTCAGGAACACACTTTGATTCTGAAATTGTAAATGTGTTTGTTGAACAAGTGTTGGCAGAACATGGAGAATTTTGAAATGTGCAAAAAAATGTAGCTATAGCTACATGAAAAAGTCTTGCTTTATGTTATCATGTGTTTAGTGGTTCATGAAGAAAACACATAAACCAACATAGAAACTAACGATTAAGAGAAGGTCTGCTGAATATAATTCAGGGACAGGAAAAGGAGTAGTGATTTTTAATGTTTTGTTATCAATGTCAAGAGGCAGCTAAAGGAACAGGGTGTGAAATAAAAGGAGTATGTGGTAAAACTCCGGAAGTAGCAAACTTACAAGATTTACTTATCTACACAGTAAAAGGAATTTCTGATATTGTAGTTAAGGGTGGTATGAAGCCGGAAGATTTAGGTGATATCAACGAAGTTGTCTTAGATAGTTTATTTAAAACGATTACAAATGCCAACTTTGATGCAGAAGCTATCAAAAAGCAAATTCGTAAAAACATCGAAATCCGTGATGGGTTAGCCCAAAAAGTGACAGCAAATCTCCATGACGCAGCTACATTTACAGTAAGTACTGATGAAGATATGGAAGCAAAAGCAGAAACATGTGGTGTACTTTCAACGGAAAATGAAGACGTACGTTCTCTTCGAGAATTAATTATATATGGAATGAAAGGTTTAGCGGCATATACACATCATGCATATAACCTTGGCAAAGAAGATAATGACATTTATGCCTTTGTATATGAAGGAATGGCAGCAACATTAGATGACACATTATCTGCAGATGACCTTGTTGCACTAACACTTAAAACAGGGGAATATGGCGTAAAAGCAATGGCCTTATTAGACGCTGCAAATACAACAGCATATGGTAATCCGGAGCTCACAAAAGTAAATATTGGTGTGAGAAACAATCCTGCAATCCTTATTTCAGGACATGATTTAAATGATCTTGAAATGTTACTTGAGCAAACAAAAGGAACAGGCGTTGACGTTTATACACATAGTGAAATGTTACCTGGTAATTACTATCCAAAATTCAAAGAGTATGATAACTTAGTTGGAAACTATGGAAATTCATGGTGGAAACAAAAAGAAGAGTTCGCAACCTTTAATGGACCGATTCTTTTCACAACAAACTGTATTGTACCTCCTACTGATGGATCTGAAAAACGTATTTTCACATCGGGTTCAGCAGGATATCCTGGATCTACACATATAGAAGCAGATGAAAAGGGCTGGAAAGATTTCTCACAAGTCATTGAAATGGCTAAGACTTTACCATCTCCGACAGAAATTGAAACCGGAGAAATCATTGGTGGATTTGCACATGAGCAAGTTTTTGCATTAGCAGATAAAGTTGTGGACGCAGTTAAATCCGGTGCCATAAAAAAATTCTTTGTTATGGCCGGTTGTGACGGACGTATGAAGTCAAGAGAATACTACACAGAGTTTGCAGATAAATTACCTGCTGACACAGTAATCTTAACAGCAGGTTGTGCAAAATATCGTTATAATAAGTTACCTCTTGGAGATATTGGCGGGATTCCACGTGTGCTTGATGCAGGCCAATGTAATGATTCTTATTCATTAGCAGTGATTGCACTTAAGCTTAAAGAGGTCTTCGAATTAAATGATATTAATGAATTGCCGATTGCCTACAACATTGCATGGTATGAGCAAAAAGCGGTTATTGTTCTTCTTGCCTTATTATACTTAGGGGTTAAGAATATCAAATTAGGACCAACATTGCCGGCATTCTTATCTCCAAACGTTGCCAATGTACTTGTTGAAACATTTGGAATCAATGGAATCAACAACGTTGAAGATGATATGGAACAATTATTAGCATAATTTAGTGATAACTTTTGCATCATTTCTAGTTATAAATACCTAGAAATGATGCTTTTTTCTTTTTTAGGGCTATGTTATGATAAGGGGGAGTATAATAATAGGAGGTGCCCTATGGACGAAGTGAATCCTAGGAAAATCGATGAAATTAAAGAAACAATGCTTCAGACAGGGTCATGGACGTGGAATTATCAAAAACAAGAGAGTATTAGCGTCTCAAAAGGACTTTGTAATATTTTGGGAAGAATGTACGCGAGTGCGATATCTATAAAAGAAATCAAAGCATTGATTACAAACCAAGAGTTTGACGAAATGCAAGAAAAATATAACTATCATATAGGTCGACATGATATAGAAGCGGATTTTTACTTTCATATCAAAATTTATGATGGACAGAGTATCTTTACTCATCAGCGAATACATATAATATATGATGAACAAGGCAGAGTCACAGACCTTATCGGAGTTGTCATGAATCATACCCACCAACCCAATAGAGATTTAGATACTCGACTACAAGATGAAAAATTTTATCGTCTATTTGGCGACGCGCCGATTGGAATAGCTCTCATGCGATTAGATGGTACATGCATCTTGGCAAATAAGAATCTTAGTGAAAGTGTTCAATATAAAGAGTATGAGTTAAAGAATTTACCTTTTCAGATGCTCGTTGACGATGAGGATCAGCACACTTTTTTGAAGATGTATCAATCCGTTATTCAACAAAAAATTGCTTCCTTTCGAAAGGAGTATCGTTTAGTTGCAAAAGACGGAACACGAACATGGACGAGTATTACGATTACCTCAGTAGAAGACTCAAATCATGTCTTAAAATATTTGATTGTCATGATTCAACCAAGTCTTCGAACAGAAAAGACTACCGTTCGAACAAACCTTATCCGATCAATTAAAGAAGAGTTATCCGATTTGTCCTTAAAGGATAACACAACCGGATTGTATACACGCCAATACGCCCTTCGTAAGATCAAAGAATTTATACTTGCTTTTTACGAACGTCATATGACCTTTGCGGTTTTAATGGTTGATGTGGATCATATTCATAAAATTAATCGACAGTATGGACATGAGTGTGGAGACTATGTGATTTATACACTATCGGAAGTATTTAAATCATTAACGCGCGAAGCTGATGTCTGTTCAAGATGGGGAGGAGAAGAGTTTATACTCCTGTTTCCTGAAATCGAAGTCAATATTGCAGAAAAACTTGCTGAACGTTTACGTAATGATGTGAAAGATACAATTATACTTTGGGAAGGTAAAGAAATCCAGATGACAGTCAGTATTTTTGTTACGTCATATACAGAGGATGATACCTTGAAAATATTTGTAAATAAGATTGATCATGTTCTCTATGACGCCATCAAAGAAGAACGCGACACCATAAAAGTTATCTAAACTATTGTTTTTTTTAAAAGATTATGCTATACTCCCTCTAATGACAAGACAGATAAGTTTACATGTTGTAGATGGAGGAATCATGGAGTTAATCGAGCAAATACTTAAGTTGAAAAAAGAAAAAAACGCCTTAATTTTGGCGCATTATTATCAAATTCCTGAGATTCAAGATGTTGCTGATTTTGTAGGAGATTCTTTGGCCTTAGCAAAAATCGGTGCTTCTGATGCTCGGGATTTAATTGTTTTATGTGGTGTTCGGTTTATGGGTGAAACAGCTAAAATTCTTTCAAAGAATAAAAAAGTACTGGTTCCATCCTTGGATGCGGGCTGTCCAATGGCAGACATGGTGGATGCAAAAGACTTGCAAAGATACAAGCAAGCAAATCCAAATCGAACGATTGTATCATATGTTAATACGACAGCAGAAGTTAAGACATTAACAGATATTTGTGTAACCTCATCGAATGCATTAAATATTATGGAAAAACTTGAAGGTAAGCGGTTTTTGTTTTTACCGGACCGTAATTTAGGGACACATATTCAATCACAAATGCCAGAAAAGGACATAGAATTGTGGCCGGGGTTTTGCTTGACCCATCAACGTTTGCGTCGTGAGGATGTCCTAGAACTTATGGAAGCTAATCCAAGTGCACAGGTTCTTGCCCATCCGGAGTGTAACCAAGGTGTTTTGGGAGTGGCTGATTATATCGGTTCGACAAAAGGAATCCTGGATTATGCAAGAAATAGCCAACATAAAGAATTTATTATTGCGACTGAAGACGGAATCATGCACCCTTTATCTAAGGATAATCCGAATAAAAAATTTATATTGGCCTCACCACGCTTGGTCTGCATGAACATGAAGAAGAATTCCTTGCAAGGACTTTATCGATGTTTATTGGAAGAAAGGAATGAAATCTTATTAGATGAGCAAACGATTGAACTTGCAAAAAAACCGTTAGACCGTATGTTAGCCATGAGTTGAGAAGGGATATAGATGAAAACAATAAAAAAAGATGTTGTTGTTTTAGGATCCGGATTATCTGGCTTATATACAGCCTTACATATTGATTCGTGCTATGATATTACCGTTGTCTCTAAAGAAACTGTTGAAAAGTCGAATTCTTTTTTAGCTCAAGGTGGAATCGCTTCATGTATGAATGCAGAGGACTCCTATTTGGAGCACTTGAAAGATACCTTTAGGGCAGGCGCCAATGTCAATGATTTTGATGCCGTTTCATTACTGGTGAAAGAAGCACCTAGTGAGATTCATAAGCTGATTGAATTAGGGGTTGAATTTGATAAAGATGAAAATGGAATGATATTAACAACCCTTGAAGGGGGACATTCACACCGACGAATTCTTCATGCAAATGGTGATGCAACCGGAAAGATTATTATGGAGACCGTTGTCTTGCAGGCAATCCATAAAGAGAATATAGGTATTTTTGAAGGGTCAATGGCTATTCATATTGTTATGCAAGCCAATGGACAGGTTTGTGGCGTAATTATATTACAAAACAATCAAAAGATTTTCATACAAACATCGATACTTGTCATAGCAACAGGGGGGATCGGAGCTCTTTATCAAGATACAACAAACCATAGCTTTTCGACGGGAGATGGGATTGCATTAGCAGCTAACGTAGGGTGTGACCTTGTGAATATGTGTTTTATTCAGTTCCATCCGACAGCATATTATTCGCCTTCCGGTCAACAACGTTTTTTGATTTCAGAAGCCTTAAGAGGTGAAGGGGGAATCTTGAGGAATCAACTGCGGGAAGCCTTTATGGTAAAGTATGATGAACGAGGTGATTTAGCGCCTCGTGATATCGTTGCGCGAAGTATTGAAAAAGAAATTCGAATGTCCAATCAAAAACATGTATGGCTTGATATGACACATAAAGATAAAGCGTTTCTTATGAAACGTTTTCCTTCGATATATCAATTTTTATCAAAGCAGAATATATATATGGAAAAAAATCTTATACCTGTCGCCCCGGTGGCACATTATTTTGTTGGTGGGATTATGGCGGATCTTAATGGCGAAACCAACGTACAAGGCATATATGCATGTGGAGAAGTATCTTCTACCGGAGTGCATGGAGCCAATCGTCTCGCAAGTAATTCTTTATTAGAATGTATCGTATTTGGAAAACGAGTGGCACTTCATATCAATGAAACGTTGAAACAAAAAGGGAACGCAATGAAAGATCAATATATTAGCATTGAAAAATCCATGGAAAAGAGTGTTGATTATAAAAGGTGTAAAAACATGGATGTAAAAATGAAAGAAGTCATTCAAAGGATTATGTCAGAGCATGTTGGAATTGTACGAACGCAGAAAGATTTAGAAGAAGCCTATCGAGACATGCAAGACGTTTTAGAAAGTCTGACAGAAACGTCTGTTGGATGCCAGGTGTATTATGAGTTGCTTAATATGTGTCAGGTAAGCATGGCAATTATTGAAGATGCAATGCGTCAAGAAAGCATCGGATGTCATTATAAAGAAAAAGCATATATGGAGGTTTTGTCGTGAAAGGTGCTATTAATCGAATAGAATTAGAAAGACATATCTTGGCATGGCTTGAAGAAGACATGCCTTTTGGTGATGTAACAACAGATGCAATATTAGATGAAACAATCTTAGGGTCTGGAGCTTTAATCGCAAAAGAATCAGGTGTCTTATGTGGAATTGAAATTTTTGAAATGATCTATGAATGTATTGATAAAAAGGTAAAAATAGACAAGAAAAAAAGTGACGGTATGAAAATAGAGGCAGGTGATGTTATTGGAGAAATATCAGGTCCCATTGCCAGCATTTTAAAAGGGGAACGATTAGGACTGAATATTATGCAGCGATTAAGCGGGATTGCAAGCAAGTCTCAAATCTATGCTGAAGCAGTAAAACAATATGATACTAAGATTGTGGACACACGAAAAACAACACCTGGACTTCGTAGCTTAGAAAAATATGCTGTACGCGTTGGAGGATGTACAAATCATCGGTATAGTCTTAGCGATGCGGTAATGATTAAAGATAATCACATCGCAGGAGCAGGGTCAATAACAGAGGCGGTACGACGGGTAAAGGCCTGTATTCCTCATACAGCTAAGATTGAAGTTGAAGTTGAAACTTTTAATGAATTAAGAGAAGTCATACATACCGGTGTCGATATCATTTTGTTGGATAACATGACAACTGAGCAATTAAGAAGAGCGGTACGCTTTGTTAAAGAGCATGCAAAAAAAGCAATTTCTTTAGAAGCGAGTGGAAATATGACCTTAGAACGATTGCCGGAAGTTGCGGCTACAGGGGTTGATATTATCAGTGTCGGGGCTTTGACACATTCGGTTAATGCTCTAGATATCAGTTTAAAATTTGAAAAACCAGTGGTCAATTGATGAAAATTGTGGGATAATAAGCATATGAAAAATATTATATTAATAGGAATGTCCGGCGCAGGGAAATCAACTCTAGGTATTTTATTGGCAAAGGCTTTGAATTACGATTTTATGGATACAGACGTATTGATTCAACAGCAAGAAGGCCAACTACTTCAAGAAATTCTTCGAGAAAAAGGAATTGAGCGATTTAAAGCCATCGAAGAAGATGTCATTTGTCAAATGAATCCCTTGAATACAATTGTTGCAACCGGAGGAAGTGTTGTTTATTCAGACAAAGGCATGAAGCATCTTAAAGAGCTAGGTTCAATTGTTTATATTGCTGTAGATTTTGATGAGATTCAAAAAAGAGTGAAAAACATTCATACACGTGGTATTGTTATGGGCCCTAATCAGAGTTTACGAGATGTCTATGAAGAACGTGTTATCTTATATGAAACCTATGCCGATATACGTGTCGATATTAAGAAGCAAACTATTGAAGAGACGGTATCACTGCTTGTGGAATTATTAGAAAAAGAAGGAGAACAATGATAAAATTAGGTGAATTTCAAACATTAACCATGGTACGAAGAACGGATTTTGGAATCTATTTGTCGGATGATTCAATGGAAGATTCAGAGGGTATATTATTACCCAATAAGGAAGTACCTGAAAATATTGAAACAGGAGACCAATTAGACGTTTTTGTATATAAAGATTCCGAAGATCGATTAATTTGTACGACCCATACCCCGAAAATCTCTATGGGAGAAATCAAAAAGTTACGTGTTGTTCAGTTGACGAAAATCGGAGCTTTTTTAGACTGGGGATTATTAAAAGACCTCTTTTTGCCATTCAAAGAGCAAATCGGTCGAATTAAAGAAGGGGAGTCATACCTGGTTGGTCTATATATTGATAAATCAGATCGTTTATGTGCCACAATGAAGCTGTCAAAATTATTGTTAGCAGAGTCACCATTTAACGAAGGTGACCGCGTTAAAGCGACAGTTTTTAGTATGAATAAGGATTACGGACTATTTGTCGCTGTAGAGAACAAATATCATGGATTACTTCCGCAAAAAGAAGTGACGAAACATTATGAACTAGGTGATGAACTCCATGCCAAGATCAGTAAAATAAATAGTGACGGAAAGTTAGTCTTGAGCCTAAAAGAAGATGGCTTTGCACAAATGGAAGCGGATGAACACGTAGTATATGATGCGCTTATTAAAAATGATGGTTTTTTACCCTTGAATGATAAATCGGATA